>JAKVAY010000080.1 GCA_022447185.1 Fuerstiella sp.
CGTCACGACCGAAGCTATGCTGGCTGCCGGGATTGGCGAAGGCTTGATTCCATGCCTCGGACATTGCCTCGGCGACACACGGCAGAATGCGCGTCGTCGCATTATTGTCAAGATAGATGCGGGATTCTGACAATTTGCCGGATCTTCCGTTCCTGGGGCGCGGTCTTTACTCAACGACGTCTGCGTCAACGGCGTAATCAATCAGTGTCTCCATCGACAGAAACTCGATTGCCGACATATGTGTGGCCTGGAGAACGATCTGAGGAGCCGCTCCCGCTTCCAGCGCTTCAATCCATCTCGGCAGACACAAACACCACCGATCGCCTGGTTCAAGGCCCGGAAATTCGAATTCGGGTCGCGGAGTCGACAGATCATTACCGGCCGATTTTGAGAATTTGAGGAACTCCGCGGTCATCACAGCACAGACTGTATGCATGCCCTCATCGTCCCCGCATGTATCACACGTGCCGGTGCGGAAGAACCCTGTCATCGGATCGGATGAACATACAATCAAATCTCCCCCAAGTACGTTTTTTGCCATTTCGTCTGTTCCACAAGAGTCTGCTCAATTGCCTCACACCCGTTCGCTGCCGGTCTTTCTGCACGTGTGTTGAAGTTAGAAACCATTCCATTCAATAACGAAAATATACGAGGTCTCTGCTTGTCGGCTGGATTTGATTTTCACGAGTGAATCCAGACGGACAGACCAGGCCGATACCACGTCATCACAAATCCGAATGAAATGGGAAAGGCGTCAGTGCAACTGGCCCTTGATGGTGCGCTGTGTCTTTTCCCAGCCGTCGGCTAGCAACTCAATATACTCTTCAGGCGTCAGTAGTCTATCTTCTGTTTTCATGTCAAACAGCCACCCGTTGCCGTAATTATCCGTATTGATTGCGGAGGGGTCGTTGAGCAGTGTTTCATTGAAGTCAATCAAGAGACCGGCACACGGAGTAAACAGCGACGAGACTGCTTTAGAGCTTTCGATTTCACCGATTTCCTGACGGTCGACAACATAAGTTCCCGGATCAATCGACCATTCCAAAAAATAGACATCCTGCAGCAGTCGGACGGAATAGGCGGTGAGCCCGACGCGCAGTATCTGATCATCCAGTGATTTCAACCAGAGGTGGCGTGGGGAATAGTCACGATCACAGGGAATATCAGCCCGAAACTTTCCCATCATAAAGTGAAGTTGATCTGCCATCTCTTTCGAATGTCCGGCTGTCACGAGGACCTGTGCTGCCTGGCCGTGTGGCACGCGAGAATTTACCCTGTCGATTCTCGCCAGGGTGCAGTAGATGCCAACAAATTGTTAAATTCTCACCTGCCGCCTGAAGTGATTTCACGGTTCTACACCGATTCATCCTTAACGGCAACAATGATCGCCACAATCAGATCAGTCGCATCTGGTAACGGCTTGACATTTTGCCGGCTCGGAGACAGGCTGTCCCGTAAATCCTCCAGCACTGTCAGAAGGCTTCGCTGATCATGATCGTGCCACATCGATGTCCCGTCTGCGACAGAGAGTTTGAGCCGAATGCAGAGAAGTCGGAATCGTTGTTCCCATTTTGCAGCGACCGATGCCGAAGCATTGATCTGTTCCGCTGGTTTAATGGAAGTTACAAAGTCGTCGAAGACATAGATCCTCAGACGGCCGAGATACTTCAGCATGATCCAAATATCACTGTGCGGGATGACCCCGAGTAAACTTCGGACTATTGCCGGAGGAATGTAGTCAGTCTGGGAACAATTCTCTCTTCCGGTTTCCGGGTCCAGCATTCCCACAGTGTCAAAATTTCCCAGCCGGCTGCTCGAAGTTTGCGACGATTTTTTCGATCACGTTCTACTGTGCAGTCGCGTTTGTCCCGCCAAAACCGTGCGTTGGTTTTTGGAACGACTCGGCCAAATCGGCATCGGTGTCGGTGCCAGAAACATCCGTGGACAAATATGACTTTATTTCTCCCAGGCAGCACCAGATCCGGCCTGCCTGGAAGGTCCGCGCGGTGCAGACGGAAGCGGTAGCCCATTTGATGAACAATCGACCGGACGACCAATTCTGGTTTGGTGTCGCGTCCCCGAATTCGTGACATGTTAAACGATCGCTGTTCGGGAGTATGAACATCCACCATAAATTGTTCACTCCTTCGGCCGAACGATTTGACGGGCAATTAATCCGGCTGTGTAGCCTCCTCGAAATCCTGCATCCACATTCACAGTTACAACGTTACTTGCACATGATGTGAGCATTGACAGCAAAGCAGTCACGCCACCGAGTGAAGCACCATATCCAACCGACGTTGGTACACCGACGATCGGACAGCCAACATGCCCGCCAATGACGGACGGGAGTGCCGCTTCCATTCCGGCAACCACAACGATCGCGGACATCGTCTGCAGAACGGGGATGTGGCGAAGAAGTCGATGAGGCCCCGCGACACCGACATCTTCGATCATCCGGCAGTCGATTCCCATCCACCGCAGTGTTTCCAGCGCTTCCTGCGCCACAGGGGCGTCACAGCTCCCGGCTGACACAACCGCAGTCGATCCAGCTGTTTTATCGGCGGGTGGATACCCATGGGAAATGATCGTCTTCGCGACCGCGTTGTACGCGGCATCCGGAAAAGCCGCACAGATTTCTTTTGCAGATTCCGGATCAACACGTGTGACAAATCCGTGCTGACTGACTTCGTCCTGCCGATGCAGAATCTCGACAATCAGTGCCGCCGGCTTTCCTTCGCCATAAATGACTTCAGGAAACCCACAGCGTGCAGCACGGTCAAGGTCCACGTCAGCACTCACATCTGTGGTCCGGGCAGAAGCTTGTGGTGATGAGAGGAATCCCTGAATCAGGCGCGCAGCACTCTGACGCTGTTGCTCATCGGATATGAGCCCACCGAGTGCATTGAGGATGTCGTCGTTAGTCGTCAGAGTTCAGCTTTCCCTGCAGTAATTACCCGGCAACCGATACATGACGCTGCAGTTCAGACCCGCGATCAACAACCGCGGGACCTGCATGATACGGCAGCGCTCAAGTGTTTGTAATCATGCTTTCAGACGGTCAGTAAAGTTTCCGGCATTGTGAAGTTTGTCTGAAGGCAAGGCTGCGATCCTGGGCATGGTGTTTTGGGATTAAATAGTTGTAGAGATGAATCCACCATCGACGACGATGTTTTGGCCGGTCACAAAGCTGGACGCTCGTTGCGATGCCAGCCACACGACTGCTCCGGCAAGTTCTTCGGCCTGGCCGAACCGAGCCATCGGTGTGTGACCGATGATTTGCTTTCCACGATCACTGTATCCACCGTCCTCGTTGTACAAAAGAGCACGGTTTTGTTCGGCGGGGAAGAATCCTGGGCTGATTGCGTTCACTCGAACACCCTGCGTGGCCCATTCTCGTGATAAGAATTGGGTCAGATTCAGGACAGCGGCCTTCGCCGCTGAGTATGCGACAACGCGAGACAGGGGCACCATGCCAGCCATTGAGGCGATATTGATAATGCTGCCTCGTCCCTTCTCCAGCATCGTTTCACCAAACACCTGAGCCGGCAGCAATGAACCACCAACCAGATTGAGGTCAAATACGTGATTCCATGCATCCCGCGACAGCTCGCAAAAATCATGTCCGGGAGGAAGAGTGGCATCAGGATGATTGCCGCCGGCAGCACTGACCAGTATTGAAACAGCGCCAAATGCTTCATTGACAGCGTCTCGTGCTGTCAAAAGAGATTCTGAGTTCAACGCGTCGGCGCTTTGAAACAAGGCCGTTCCTCCCGCGGCCTGAATCTGTTCAACCCTCGCGTTACCTCGTTTCTCACTGCGTCCTAACACAGCAACGCGCGCCCCGTACGCTGCCAGGGCGTCAGCCATAGCACCGCCCAGGACACCAGTACCTCCAATGATCACGGCTGTATCATTCGATAAATCAAACAGATTGTTTGTGGTTCCAGTCATTGCATTTCCGGTTTGGGGTTCATTGTTAGTTCGTTCGGGGAATTCCGAATCTGTCAGGATCTAACCATCTACGTACACCGATTCAGGCATTTGTGGAAGTTCAAGGATTTCGGCCTCCCGGGTCGTTGTTTCCAGGACAGCCAAAGATGGTTTCCGATACATCCAGCCACCGATTTCTCCCGGGTTAATGAAAACACGTCCGTGTCGATCTTTCGCGATACTGGAACGGTGGCTGTGGGCGAACACAATGACGTCTGCGCCATCAATACAGTCGCGGATCTCAGTGAGCTGATGAGCCATCAGGATATGCAGGCCGTCGTCAGTGCGAAAGCAAACCGGCCCGTGGGCGAGTGTGCCAACGATTTTCATTCCTCCGGCAATACCAACCTCGTTGCCGTCGTTGTCCCCAAGGCAGGCGACGACCTTACCCCGCAGTTTCCGCAGCGACGGTACGACAAGAGGTGATACAAAATCGCCGGCAATCAGAACAACATCGACCTGTAATGCATTTAGCAGATTAACTGCATGGCGAGCGTTGTCGACGTTGTCATGAATGTCTGCAATGACTCCGATCTTCATCGATATCCATCCGAATTCGGCTGATAACAATTGGTCGCGCTGGAGGGCATCTGATCATCAAGGCTACCGGTTGGCTGTGGTCTGATGGGAAGAACACACAGTGTGAATCGAGGGATTTCTCGAATTCGTGGCAGACGTCCTTCTTCCGGGAACGAGGTCTTCAGAATCATGAACCAGCAGTTCGCTGGACACGAATGCTGGTGGTACGGCTGACGGCGCCCGAAACAATCATGCAAATGTCTTTGCTTTGAGACCACATTCGGAACGGATTCTGTTTGAAATATTGTCCAGTTGCTCGGCGGTCAGAGGAGACACAAATGATTCTGCGGGTTGACGTGCGACTGTGTAGATCTGTACCAGTTCGATCCGTCCCCCGGCTGATTTCACTTCGTTGAGTCGATTGCAGTATTCTGAGATCTCTACATACGAGGGGGCTTCCTCGTGGACGTTCATGAACAGGCTTTGGATGACGAGCGGACGAATCTGAGCTGCAGCGGTGATATTGTCCAGAATCTGTTGGAAGGGAATTGTCGTCCGCTCAATGAGGTGGTAATAGTCTTCAGTTCCTGCATCCAGCTTGGCCCAGATCTGGCCGTGATTCCGGTCCAGTATCCGCAATCCGCGTTTGACATGTTCTCGATGAAACATGGACGCATTTGTGATGAGTACCATTTTTGTTTCCGCGGGCGCCAGGGGCCCCCGGACCTCTGCTGTACGAGAAACGATCTCATCGAAGTTGACAAATGATGTTGGTTCACCATCTCCACTGAAGGCGATGTCATTGAGTCGCCTTAGGTTCAGCGGAGTGTCCTGGAAGCGGGGCGAAGCGTAGATATCACCGGAGACTGCCAGTTCCAGCACGTTCTGGAGTTCGTTCAGCAGCTGATCCATGTTGACAAACTTTGTATCAGCATCAGAACGACGATCCACTTGGCAATAGATACAGTCGAAATTACAAATCCTGTCAGGATTCAGATTGATCCCGATCGAAAGTCCCTCGCTGCGACGTGACACCACCGGATAGACGAACTTATTTTCTTCGAATTTCCGGCTGTGTTGACGGAAAACGCCTGCCTGACGGTCGGCGGTTTCTGCAGATGTGTTGAGAATCCTGAATGATTCCGGATTCGGGGGCGGAGCCATGGCGCCGGTTACCTTCAATTTGTCGTTACCGCAGTGGACAGTGCTCGTTATTCTTGCGCCTCGACTGGAAAAGACCAGCGGCTGCTGCGGTGGTTTGATGAATTCCCTCGAAGGGAGTCAGTATTGATGAAGATTCAGCACTTTTCTGCGCTGATTGTCTGTACTGCTGTCTGTGGGTGTCAACGGTCAGACGTCCATTCCGACTCCTCACTGACAGCTTCACCGTCCGCAACCAATCTCCCGGAAAACGCTGTTGCTGATACACAACCTGCGGACCGTGTCGATATGTGAGTGCATGTCCGTCCGGGGGATCGATTTCCGATGATTAAAACCGTTGAACTGCAGGTTGCTCAGCAATCGACTGAGATTTCAGTGAACGCTGTCACCCGATTGCAGCTGATCCTGACCGTCGAGAATGTTGATGATGGCTTCGTGGGATTCGGTGTAAAATATTAGCGTGTTCATTATGCTCACAACGTAGACAGTCACCACTGTGCTTACGACTCTTCGAATTCAGTCGGTAGAATTTACGTGGATGCCGTTCCCTACGCCGGCCTGCCTGGAAATGGCTACTCGCTGATTGTCGGTCCGGATCACAGGGTCCGAAAAATCATTGGTTATGATGAATTTCCGGAACGGTTCATGTTCGATGTTCCGTGTGATCGTCGTGAGACATTAATGAACGAGGTCGCAGTCCGTTTTGGCGACGAAGCCGTTGTGGAGTTCATCCTGGACACCGTTGGTCTTCTGCCGTTTGACAAAGGAGCCGGTCCGGAACTTGCATGTTGCGTACAGGAGTGGGATTCCTGGAAGTACGAACGCCGGCTGATGCAGCCGGTTCCGGTCAGTCTGAAGTCAACCTGTCATTTGATTCGCGTAACTCCGACGTCCAGCGAAATTGAGATTGAAGGCCGGATCAGTTCTGGACAGACATACATCACCAAACACGTGAAATCGGCAGGTTCGGTGCGTATTAATGGTGGGAGCACCTCCGGAACCTGCGTTGTGGACCGCAGAACCGGGGTGCCGAAGGAGGTTCACTGCCAGGAAGTGCTCAATATCGAAATCGACACGCCCGGCGGAATACTGGTTTCTCAGGAAAAACGACTCACAAGCACAATCCGTCTGTTTCCGACAGGAACGAGGCCCGGTTGTCAGTACGCGAAAAAAACAGCCCGAAGTGGTTCATGTTTTCGACGATTTATCCCAAAACGTCCAACGTGCTCAAACAATCCGACCACTGTCCGCTGATCGGCGTCTTTTCCTTTGGACGTGGTTTGCAGTTGCGATTCGGTCGGTTTTTCTTAACGTCGAGTTGAAGGTGAGAATCAGGACAATAAGTGATCCTGCCATGTGTCGAGGTGGTGCATCGCTATGACTGCAGACTTCCGGTAGACTCACGGTGACTGGAACTTTGTTCCCAAAAGTGTTCACTCGCGAGATCGTGGGAAGCAGATAAATTGCAGGCTAGGTCGATGCGACTCGGGAAGAAACGAGCGACGTGCGCTCCAGTCTATAAAATCATGAACCGGGATCTTTGTCAGAGCTGAGCATGACAACGAATGAATATTCGCCACGGGAAGTGATCGCCCTGTGTCGGCAGCGTGAGATCCAGGCTGCTGATCTGCGGTTCACAGATTTTCGAGGCTATCAGCGGCACTTTACGATTCCAGCCGCTCAACTGACAGAACATCGCTTTGACGATGGATTCGGATTCGATGGATCATCTATGAGTGGCTGGCAGGTCATTCATGAAAGCGACATGTTGATCATACCGGATCCCAAGACGGCGTTTGTCGATCCGTTTATGCCATCGACGCTCGCAATTATAGGCAATGTTAAAGATCCGGTTACGCACCAAAGTTATGCTCGCGATCCCCGCAACATCGCCCGCAAGGCCGAGAACTACATGGTTTCCACCGGAATTGCAGATCGACTGGGACTGGGGCCGGAGGTGGAATTCTTCGTATTTGATGATGTGCGGTTCGATCAGTCGCAGCACGAGGCATTCTACCACGTCGAAAGCAATGAAGGAGAGTGGAATCGTGGTCGTGCGGGTGCAAAAGGATATCAGGTGCGATATCGGGAAGGATATCTGCCGATGCCACCGGCTGATTCACTGGCACCACTCAGAACAGAAATCATGCTGGCTCTGAAGGCGGGAGGTGTTCCCGCCGAGGCACAACACCGAGAGGTTGCGACAGCAGGGCAGTGTCAGGTGGATCTCGACTTTGACTCACTGGTTCGCACGGCCGATCACCTGATGCGCCTGAAATACCTCGTGCGAAACGTTGCTGCCAGTCACGACAAATCGGCTACCTTTATGCCGAAGCCATTGTGGAACGACAATGGTTCCGGCCTGCACCTGCGGATGACTCTGTGGAAAGACGAAACGCCACTGTTTGCCGGAAATGGTTATGGCGGGCTGAGTCAAATGGCAATGTTTGCACTTGGCGGCATTTTGCAGCACACCAGGTCGTTGTTGGCATTTTGCTGTCCAACAACCAACAGCTACAGAAGACTGGTCTCAGGTTTCGATGCTCCGGTTAATGTTTCCTACAGCTACCGTAATCGTTCCGCTGCGGTACGAATTCCGGTGAACTGTGGTGACGACAGTCGGCGTTCTCTGGAGTTCCGTTGTCCCGACTCGGCTTCCAATCCTTACCTGGCTGGGGCAGCGGTATTGATGGCGATGCTCGACGGAATTCAGAATCGGATTGAACCGGGACGGCCACTGGACAAGGACCTGTACGATCTGGAGCCCCAGGAGCAACAGGGATTGCCTCAGATCCCTTGTTCACTTAGTGAATCACTGCTGGCGCTGGAGCAGGACCAGGACTATCTTTTGCAGGGTGACGTCTTTACGTCGGATGTCCTTGAGACCTGGATTCAGCAAAAACGGATCGACGAAGTAGATGCCATTAGACAGCGTCCCCATCCGTTTGAATTCACGATGTACTACGACTGCTAAACCGTTCGGACAAAGGGAACGGCGGAACGAAATCTTCTTAGCCAGAAAGTATTTTGGCCAGACGTTCTCTCAAGGCCGGAGATGACAGTTCCGCTTTTCCAAATCCGCGAAGTGCACCCGCCTGGACAGCGGCGTATTGAGCGTCCTTGAAGTTTGAAACAATCATCACCGGCAGATGTGCGAGTTCTTCGTCATTTTTTAGCATCTTCAATATGTCCATCCCGTCTGAATTATCAGCGTCGAGTCGGCGGTTGATCAGTACGAGATCGATTGTTTGACGGCGCAGCGTTTCGAGAGTATCAGCCGGTAAGCCCGTAGCGCTGATCTGTACATCAAAATTTCGAACAAAAAAATGTTTCAGCAGAGCCTGATCCGGACCACACTGACCAACACTGAGAACCGTTTTTTGTGTCATCGTACTGTTTCCGTGGTGAACGCTGAGTGAACTCGACTGAACAGGCTGAATGACTGGTCTGCGGCAGTAATCCATTTCATGATTCGAGCGATCTGCGATCGGTCGTCCGTGTTATACTGTGTGTTCATGCGAATTTCCTGGAATTCAATCGCTTTTGGTGTCTCAGCAGGCGGGCCGTTGCTCCGGCGTCAGTGCGTTTCGGCGGCCGTATTTGTACTCACGATCCACAGTACGGCTTTCACACAGATTCCATCGCCGTCGCGAGTAGACACACTTGACCGCGAGTTTCTGGATGAGCTTAACCGTCGACAACTCTACGACCTGGCAACCGATTATGCGCGGGACCGTGTGCGTCGAAAATCCAGCGAAGAATCTCAGGCATTCTGGGTCGACCAACTCGCAGTTGTCTACCGGCTTCGTACATGGGAAGAATCTGCTGCCAATCGCCAGTCGCTGACAGAGCAATCCATTGAATCGATTACTGAATTTCTCCAGGACCACACCGTTTCTCCGGAAACAAATCTGGCACTGCGGTTCAATCAGATTGAGGGATTGCTCAATCTCGCGCATATCAATCGATTACTGCATGACGTCGCCCATCTGGGTCCGAAGGCCGAGAGGCATCTCTCACGGGCCCCTGGTGTTATGCCGTTGATCGACCGAGCTGCGGAACTCACTGACGAACTGCTCAGACTGCTGGAAGCAAAACGAGGCGACCTGGATCGCCAACGGACCATCCTTCTGCGCGAGCGGGGAAAACGTGCAAGGGGTAAGATGGCTGTTATACGTTTCCTGTCGTCAGTAGTGGCAGCTGGTGATGACCCCTCCGGCGCAAAAATAGAGAATGAACTCAGAGACTATCTCAAGGCACTCGAATATACCGGTCGACTGCTGACGACCCGACAGGTTGCACAGAAACTGCTGGCAGAACTGCAGATTCATTCAGGAGATATCGATGGTCTCGATCTGACGTTGCGACAAAATAATTCTTCGCTTAATGAATCACAGCGAGTCCGTTTTAGGATTAGGGGACTGTTGAGACAGGGCAAGGCAACATCGGCACTGGAACTTTGTGATGCTGTCTCTCGTGTTTCGGCAGACACGGGTAGTGAATTGTCTGTGCTTCGGCTGGAGGCGCTCCTGCTGCTCAGGAGGATGGCAGATCAACTCAAGGACCTGTCAGCCTCAGAACGCACTGATGAGCAGTTCGCACAGTATTCTGAGATGGCAGTGAAATGGAAAGCGTCAGTATGGAAGGACGCAGCCATGCGTATTGTCAATCGGTATCAGCTCATCGAGGCTGTTGGTACGGAAGTAACAGAGCTGGTGGAACGCGTCGGCCGACTGCGGGCTGCCGGTCGACTTACCGAAGCACTGCGTGAACTTCAGCGGGCAAATCGATTGCTGCCGGCCGGAGCACCGCAGCAGTCGAAGGCCGCGATCAGTCTTAGGATGGGTGAGATCCTGATCGCTCAGCAGGACTGGAAGGGCGCGATTCCACGACTGCAGCGAGCCGCAAAATTGTTTGTGGCATGCAGCCGATCCAAACCTGCATCAACGGCGGAGTTGCTCGTGGCATTTTGTATGGGGCAGGAATGGAAGCGAGCTTCTGCTGATCAGTCACTCCGAAGTCAGTACTTCGACAGTCTTATTCAGCATCGCCAGCGCTGGCCACAGGAAAAGACAGCGCAGCAATCTACTGATTGGCTGGTCCGGTTGACGCAACAGATCGACCCCCTGTATGCCGCCGAGATTCTTGCTGAAAAAGCTGCTGAAGATGTTCCTTTTTCCGAACGTTTGCGCAGGACTGTTCAGTTGGGAGAGCAGCTGGAACAGGCCAGACATGTCGTCAGTGAGTCGCGATCCAGGAAGAGCTGGTCGGAACTGGTCGACGCCCTGCAGATACTCATTGATACACATGAACTGATGACTGGAGAATTAACAGATCAATCCGCCCGACTGTTGTTGTTGTCAGTGTCGCTCAATACCGGCCATGAGACTGAGACGGAATTATGGGAACAGATTTCCTCGCAACTTGTGGAGGCCGCCTTGGTGATTGAAAACATTGATCCGGTCACGCAGAATCGTCTGAGCCTCATCAGGTTGTTGAGCACGGCACGAACGTCCGCAGAGTCGAATGTGTTACAGCGTCAGAAACTCAGGTACTTGTCCGAAACCAGTGGTGACCAGCTGCTGGCTGCCATCCAGCTGGCTCGTCACCTCAGTGCCGGTATCCGGACTCAGCCTGGCGACAAATTGATCGCAGCTACAATCGATCAGCTCATCATTGCCAGGATTTCAACGACGAGTTCAGCTGAAGAGTTATCGAAAATTCTAAAGGTTGCCACTTTGTCATATCGTGTCACGAATGACGATTCAGTCAAAATTCAGGCACTGAATCGGTTGATCAGCCTGGACCCTAATACAGAGCAAACGATGGAAATTGCAGCTGCACTTGAAAAGTCCACCGGTCGACGGACGCCGCATCAGCTCACGGAACAATCAACATTCTGGAAACGCGTCCGACGAGAAAGTAAAGAAGGGTCTGAATTGTGGCTGGAGTCATGTGTCCAGCTGGCCAGAATTCAGGCTCAACTTGGGGATCCGGATGAGGCGGCGCGACAGCTGCGAGTGACGTCTGTGATTTATCCGGAATGGGGGTCGGAGCAACGACGTCAGCGAGTCGCAGAATTTCTGGATGCCCTGTAAGTTTCGATCACAGAGAAGTTGAGTCTATGAATCGTTTGAGATTTAACGGAGATCTGCTGGAGAAACATGTTCGTTGCATGACAGAACTGGCTTGTCGAAAAAACGTGTTATGGAGACCACACATTCCATGGCACGTGCCGCTCACTGTTAACGAATTGTGTCTGTTTCAGGGGGCCGTCGGAGTATCTGTCGCCGGGATTGCACAGGCTGAGCGTTTCGCCGACAGCAGATCAGAATCGGTTCTAATCAGTCTTCCACCGACGATCAGTGATATTCCGCTCCTGACACAATTCCCTGAGTCAATGCCACTGCTGCTGACCGTCGATCATTTCGTGCAGGCGGAACGTCTTGCCGGCCAGGTGTTCGGATTTCGGGAGGAATGTTCGGTAGTCATTTTGTTGCGGGGGAATGAGTTCGGCCCCGGTATTCGACCAGGCCAGGATGCGCTTCAACTGGCTCAGGGTGTCAGCCGGCTTAAAGGCCTTCGAGTTGTCGGGATCAGCGCATCGATCAGTGCGAATGGTGATTCCTCGTCCACGATCAAATCGGCAGTACATACGCAGTGCGAATTCCGCAGAGCCGGCATTGACTGCGATTTGATCAGCATTGACGGAACGTGGGATGCGATTCCTGCCAACAACACATTCGTGACCGAGTTGCGCGATCAGACGTTTTTCCATTCATCTGAATATAGCGCCCCCATGATATGGTGGGAGGCTGAAGTGATTTCACGTCCGACTCTTGGGGCTGCGGTTGTCGATGCAGGTCTTCTGCTCGCGAAGACATATGCACCAATATGGTTTCCCGACTTTCCTGACGTACAAATATTAGATTGGCATGATGACTGTTGCGTCATTAGTACAACCGGCGACGCTCAGCGACTTGGAATTGGGGATGCTGTGCGCATAACCTCAGGAAATGGTCGATGACACTGTCGAACTTACGCAAAGAAGAGTACGGAGGTGCGGCAGTTCAGTTCCAGAAACGCGATTCGCGAATGGCATTCCGTCAGGCCCGCTCAGACGATGTTGGTGAGAAGTTCGTCGTTTTCGGTATTCGCCGAATCAGACACATCCAAAAATGCCATCGATGGAATGCCGCTTACGACGATATGACGGTAGCAGAACTGTAATTCAATCTGGACAGCCCGACTCCAGTCACACGTGCATAAACGGTTGTACACAGCGACTGTTACGCCGTTTGTGGCATTATGTGCAAAAACTTCTCCACGGACTTAACGAAATCCTATTTGCCATGCTGTTTGACGGGATCGTGTTGTGTAGCGGTGGAAATTGCAATCACTCCATCAGTGTCAGTCACGCGCCGAAACTCCGTACACGTTGCCACTTCGAACTGCACCAACCGGGAGTCCGGTGCCTCCGGTAAGATTGGGTTCGGCCAACTTGTGCCAGGCGAAACGAAATGCAGTCGGACTGGTGACGTTTGTTGCACTGAGCAAAACTGAATCACCGTCAATCGTGGCTGTTGCCGTCTGATAGCCTTCTGATCCGGGTCCGGCAATTTCAAAGTGGGTCGGAGCCAGGCCATCACGCGTTCTGAGGCCTCCACCCGTGTGGCGAAAGTTTATTTTGAGCTCTCCGGCGCAGACGGTCAGTGCCTCGAATTCGGGACTGCGCGCAACGCCCCCGCGTCCATAGTCGTTTTTAAGAGCCAATTGGGCGAGGCGACTGCCCACGTCCTGTTTGTTCGGAGGATGGATGTCGTTGAGAGTTGCAATATCATTGATGACGACCATTTCGGTATTTGGCAATGTCAGTGCAGCGGTCTGCGCTTCCCAAAGTTCTGCCAGAATCTCGGGGTCTTCCTCGCCATATTGAAATGGAGCGATTTGCACGTAATAAAACGGAAAGTCACCCTGCTGCCAAAGTTTTCTCCATCCGTTGATGAGCGCCCGCTTTTTTTCGTAGTACAGCATGCCTTCGGTGTGGTTTGATTCTCCCTGGTACCAGATAGCACCACGAATCGGAAATCCGACCAGTGCGTGAATCATACCATTGTAGAGTGCTGTGGGATCCTGATGGTTACTGAGCGGAGACAGTGCTGCAGGAAAAATCGGACTGGCGGGTACGATAGTACCGTCAGCAATTGCCTGTTTCGCCACCGACAACCATCTTTCTGTTACTGTGATATGCCGTTGCAGTCGGTTTCGGTGTTTTTCAGTGCCTGGCGTTCTGACCAGGATATCTCGATACAGACCACTCAGGGCTCTGACCTGTCCGAAGCCGGTCGGTGGTGTCCACGGCTCGATCCGCGTACCGCCCCACGACGAATTGATCAGACCAATTGGTATCTGAAGTTCCCTGTTCAGATCACGAGCCATGAAGTATCCGACAGCACTAAAATGTTCCGCCGTTGCTGGTGAGCAGATCTGCCAATCTGAGGAAATATCATCCAGTGGAACCGGAGATGCACGGTGCGCGAATTTGATATGTCGTATCAGCGGATAATCTGCGGAAGCAAGTTCTTCTTTGGCGTTGGTGCTGGATGCGACGCGCCATTCCATATTCGACTGCCCGGAACAGAGCCAGACTTCGCCGATCAGTACATCTTTGAATTCGATGGTATTGAGGCCTTTGATACTGAGGTTCAACGGAGTGTTGTCGGCTTCCATGGCCGGGAGCGTCGCTGTCCAGTGTCCGTCTGATCCGGCCTCAGTCGTTGCCGAGTGTCCCGCAAGAGATACGGTGACCCGCTCGCCTGAGTTTGCCCACCCTTGAATTCGCAGCGGCATTTGTTGCTGCAGAACCATGTGGTCGCCGAAGTAGCCCGGCATACGAACTTCGGCCCAGGTTGTGGAGGTGACCGGTAAAGTGAATATGACTAGCAGACAAATGATGCGCAGGTGGCAAGGGGCAGATTTTGTCATGCAATTTGCTCTGTGGGTAAAAAGGAGGAAGCAGAACTGAAAGCCAGGTATGGCGGACGGAATTGTTGTCTCACACGATGTGTCGTGTCCAGGATTCTGCCGGGAAACTGATGAATCAGCTGGATCGTTTGGTTTGAAAAAATCTGTAGCAGCTAAAGTCCCTGCATTTGATTGAGTGACGAACATTTAAAGATTCGGTCGAGACTGGCAACAACAGAAAAAATACCGTCGGCAGTTCGATGGTGCGTGCCTCGGTCGTAATATTTTTCGTTGCAGACAGTTCAGTTCCCGTCAGCGACTAGTCGTGCCGGAGGGACCTGCCCGGCGAGGATTGCAAATGCGGTCTGCAGATCTTCCTCCATTTCAGTAATTGTGGAGCCTCCCGGCACCCATAGATGAGTACCCCCGGTCATGCTGGCAATGGCACCCATCAGGTCGGTGTCCGCACCCGATCCAACGGAAATCGTATGCACCATGATATCTGCGTCCGATGCTTGTTTGGCAATCATGAACGCGTAGAGCGCCGCCCGCCAGTTGGAGTCCCAGCCACCATAACTGTTGTCGATTTCGAAGTCAGCCACACCATCACCATCGAAATCGGTGATTTCGTTCCAGTTCCATCCAGCCGGAAGGTCTCCTTCACCGAACCCGGAGGGATACTGATTGGACTGGCCGTCTGTCATGAGGAGAATCGATTTTTTAGCTCCGTAGCGACCCTGTTCCTCAATCAATTCAAGTGCATCTTCCAGTCCATATCCGATCCCGGTCGCGCGGTTGTAGTGACCGGGTTGTTTATGTTTTTGAATGGTATCGATGGCATCGTAGTCATCAGTGAGGTGTTTCCCATTGAGGTCCACCGTCACATCAGCACCGTCGTCCCACAGCCCGGTCTGTCTCATGGAAGTCGTGGCGTATGTGATCAATCCGATATTGTCACCGTAGCCCAGGTTGTCCAGAAACTCTGTAAACATTGACATGCCTTCTTTGACCGCGTGATGCGGATAGATTGGAGCGCGCCACAGATCTTCGGATTCATGGTTCATCATGTGCTCCGAGATCAGGTAATGCATCAACGTGCGATATCCATATTTCTTGCGGTAGCCGTAGGAGTTGAGTGCACTGTCTGTCTTCACAAATTGGATATAGTCCTTCCACATTGTTTCACTGCTGTTCTTGGACGGTTTTCCTTTTCGCGTTCCACCGGATGACGTCTTCCCCTCCTGTGGGAAGGGAACATATCCATCGGAACCGGCAGGGTTGGTTATGACAATCCACTCTGCGTCATTGTTGTATCCACTGCCCATCGACGAAACATCCGACGATACCGGGCCATACTGCCAGCCACCTTCATTTTCGAAGTCCCACAGCGTGACAGTGTATCCATCGGGCACCCGGAACGAGTTGATTTTGTCATCCAGGTTACCGCTCATGGTGTTGAGGTTATATGTGCCAGGGCCGAGTTCCGTCATGAACTTTTTATAGTTGTTCTTGTTGTAAAATCTGACTCCTTCGCTGTCTCCGCCGAGATCCAGCGCATCGAAAACGGTGTTGATACTGTTGCTGCCAATGTATGTGCCTTCATACGAATTGATTTCACCCAGGCCACCGGGCGGAAACTTCATGGTGCTGCTGTCATTACTGAATCCGACTGTAGATGCGGCCAGCGCGTCCCAGATGTCGTCCAGGCTCGATTCCACCTGGGAAAGACTCATTCGATCAATGGTGACAGAGTCGATGAGGCTGTCGTAGGCCATTGAACCTGAGTAGTCGAGCACAGAAACAATGTCCCGGGATTCGATGAATGCTGTTGCCGTTGCCGTCAGTGACTGTGATCTGTCCCCCTGAATCGGAGCAAACGAGAGCGGAAGTTTTGCATCCGGAGCAGCCTCATCGGGGTTTGTCTTGCGGATTATCACCTTAACCATGTTGTAGGGCGGTGACCCCCAGGTTTCGACATACGATACACCGTCTTCTGCGAGCAGCCGTGAGCCGAGCAACACGTCTACGGCCGGATCGATATAAAATTCGTTGAGGTCACAGATGTGTTCTGCCATTGTTCGTGCGTCGGCAGCAGCGATGGCCTGGATCATCTGTACGTCGGTTTCACCTGCTTCGCCGGCATCCCGAACCGCAACCACGATTTCCTGTGCGGCAGCAAGGGCTGCTGAGTCAGCAGCCGCCTGCATGCGGGTTTTAGTGACTGTAATCATCCCCAGATCGACGGACATCCCTACGAACGTCATTGCCGCCACCAGACACACAATTGCCAGAGCGAAAAAGACGCCACGCCTTTTCTGTATCTTTACCGGTCGCCTGTTGATTGGATTTGTTTGCTTCATTGCCAGTTCCCCCTTGATTCAACTTCGTCCGATGTCTGTCAAACAGTGACTGATTTAATTGTCATACTGATACAGATCGCCATGCCCGATTCCACGTGCCGTGGCTATGGGAGGGGATGTTTCGTGACTGACAGACCCGATTAGTTTGTCAGACTGCCACCGGCTATCCCTGCCCGTGATACGACTCCTGCACGCAGATTCATTCCCCCCATGTACTGAACCGGAAAGAGACTGACGCTCGCATACGGAAGTTCCACCTCAATCAGCATCAATTCCAATTCGTTGTTGGGGTCTGAAATATCAAAGCCAGAGCCTTTGTCGTCCCCTTCGGCGTACTCAATGCTCACGATCAGATCATTTCCGGGGAGTCCTGATGCTGTGACCAGATTGCGAATATCCTGTTCCACTTTGGCATTTGGTGTATCACCCTCCTGGACCACATAACGCCAGTCCATGGACGCCAGTCGACCAGCCTCACGCACAGCCGACTGCATGATCGTGGTAGCTCGCAGCGCCGTACCGAGTTCAATGAGTCCCAGCACTAGAAGCAGCATCATTGGCAGGACAATCGCACACTCAACGGTAGCGAGACCGGCACGGTGATGCGTTTTGTCTGTCAGGGGCAAAGGTTTCATTACCGTCACTCCTTCCTCATCACGGCCTGCCCATGGAGATTCAGTGTCTCGATCCATCGTGGTCCCATGATCCCGATCTCGTGATACGGGACCTGGATGCGCACCAGGAACAAAGAACGGGACTCTAAATCGGCAACTTCAACAGACGGCAGGTTGTCATAGTCAATGTTAGATGGGTCCACACCAGCAGTATCAAAGATGCTCGCGTCCCGGACGGTGATATTCACATTTTCCAGATCTGCATTGATTGCCGAATTCAGAATGGAATGAGCCAGATCCTCGACCTGTTCAGTTGTCACGTCTTCGCCGACTCCCAGTCGAGCCGAGCGGCGGGCAGCTGAATTCAGTGAGTGGATTGTCATGAAACAATGGCCGAACTCGATAAAGCCAAAGAGAAAGATGAAGAAGACAGGAAATACAACGGCTGTTTCGACGAGTGTCGAACCCCGGCGCGTTTTACCTGGGTTTCTTTGAAAAACCGGTGGGTTCATGGCTGGTTGCTCTCTGCACCACACATGCTGAATTCCGATGGCAGGCCATCAGTGAGTCGGCCGTTGCTAACGAAGACCGTGTTGTGCAGGGCAAACCTAGGTCATCGACTGCCCGCCGCAAGCCGTTTTGCTGAATCCGGGCCCTCTGTGTTTTGCAAAGTTGCCTGCGAACAACAGGACTGAGTTGCAGGGACAACCGGAATTTCCGGTGAGTGTCGAAGACCGGCAGAATCAGCGGGAGAATTTGGATCACATGTTGCCGGTGAACAACATGGACTGCCGATAATCTATGCAGGAGCGGTTATGTCGGTCGTAGTGAGAAAAGACCACAACAAGGCGTCTTTCCCTGGAAAATTCCCGTTCGGACATCGATGCAGCAGGATCAGGACATCAAATAATGAGTGGTAAGCCCGCGGAATCGGAACAGGATCGGGTCCAGTTGCTGGAAGAACAGCTGATGAGAGCCCAGCGACTGAGTTCTGTTGGAGCTCTCGCCAGCAGCATTACTCACGAATTCAATAACATCCTGACCACTGTGATTAACTATGCGAAAATGGGCGTCCGTCACAAAGATGACGCGACCCGGGACAAAGCCTTCGACAAAATTCTGGCAGCTGGACAGAGAGCCAGCAAAATTACGACAGGGATGCTGGCCTACTCGCGCAGTACCAGCGATCGCTACGATCCGGCAGAACTCAGCCGACTGCTCGACGACGTGATGACTCTGGTCCAAAAGGACCTTCAAATGCACCGAATCGGTGTCGATCGCGATGTCACTACGGGCGTCTGGGCCAAAGTCAACAGCAGTCAGGTACAGCAAATTCTGATGAATTTAATTGTGAATGCGCGACAGGCGATGCACGAAGGCGGGCGGATCAAATTGTCAATACGCGATAATCCCGACGAGGGCTGGGCCGAGATTTCCGTGGGAGACAATGGTTCCGGAATTCCCCATGACAGGCTGCAAAAGATATTCGATCCCTTTTATACGACACGACAGGCGGATGCGCGCGGTCAGGGGGGAACCGGGCTGGGTCTGGCAGTATGCCGCCGGATTATAGAAGCTCACAGTGGTCGTATCCGGGTCGAAAGTCTGCCCGGCAAAGGGACGACATTTACACTCAAGCTTCCCAGAGCCGAGTCTCCAGCCGGTCTGATCGAGACATCGCCTTCCAGAAGAGTTGAGTCATTGGCGAATTGAACCCACGCGGCGCATTATCCATTTGATCGTGTTTACGTATTCTGCGGCAGATGTGAATCCGTATGGCGGTCCGGGGACGTAAGTCCTTCGTTTATCTGGCCGGTGTCTAACCGGAAGTTACATTCCCGGACGCTGTCGGTTTTACTGGCTGACTGCCTTACGGTCGTCTCTGCGGCAGACCTCGCGGCGGACCAGACTGTCGTATTTCATTCACGTAGTTGCGCAATCTCCGTGGTGCAATTTCGGTCAGATCTTCGCGGTCGTCTTCATTGAGCAGTTCGTCGTCCCGAAGTTGTTCCTGAAAAATCTGTTCGGCATCGGGATCTTCTGCCTGACGAGCCGTTATTGCCCTGGCCATAAGGGCCAAGGCGCGCAGGCGACGGTATTCCGCCGGTTTCAAATCGGTCCACGTGACAAGTTCTTCCAGGATCTGGTCAGCCCGAGTAACGTCCGCCGGAACGCTGTTGAGATAGAGCATGGCAAGATGCAGTTGAGCATAGCGCCACTCATCGGATTCGGGATAGTGTTTGCCGATCGCCAGCCAGGCAGACTCATCACGGGGATTGAGTATTGCCTCTGCAAATTGCTCGGCTGGTGACTCTTTGCGGTTCAGAAAGTTCGGCTGGACGTCGGGAAGTTCCTGATGTGAAGTCAATACTGTGCCGGCCAGTGTGCCGGCGAAAATCGTGGCAGCCATCGTTCCGACAATGAGACGCCAGTCAGGGAACGCCTCCGGCAGCCAGCCCCGAACCCTAACCGGCGGACGGAGACTGGAATTCACGGGCAGTTGGTGCAAGGGAGCAATCGTTCTGAGTACTTCACCCGCGGATTGAAAGCGATCGTATGGTTCTTTCGACATCATTCGGTGGATGGTATCGCAGACTTCCCGCGGCAAATCCGCCCGACAATCGGCCAGAGGTGGCGGAGTATCCTGAAGATGCTGAACCGCAACAGTTACCAGATTGCCGGATGAGAACGGTGGTCGACCTGCAAACATGTGGTAACACGTGACTCCAAAGGAATACTGATCACTGCGAAAGTCGACTTTATTACCGCGAACCTGTTCCGGACTCATATACAGAGGCGTTCCCATGGCGAAGCCGGTTTGAGTCAGATTCTTTTGATCTGTCTGCTGACTGAGCTGCGCCAGACCAAAATCCGTGACTTTTGCCGTCAGATCACGAGTCAACATGATATTTTCAGGTTTGATGTCCCGATGGACAATCCCGGCTTCATCGGCAGCATGCAGAGCACCGGCAATCTGCTGCATCCACTGCAGACCCTGATACAGGTCCGGTGGACCGACCCGGTGGATCTGCTGAGCCAGATTGTTGCCCTGAATATATTCCTGAACGATAAAGTAGATCCCGTTTTCTTCGCCCGTTTGATACACCTGCACGATGTTCGAATGGTTCAGCCCTCCTGCCGCTTTGGCTTCACGTTCGAAACGATCCACGATCGAGCTGTCGAATCCGGCGATGCGATCGGGCTGCAGGATTTTGACGGCGACGACGCGTCCCAGTGATGGTTGTTCGGCCAGATAAACGTCCGCCATACCACCCGCACCAAGTCGACGCAGCAGGCGGAATTCACCAATTGTGCGATCAACAAGATCTTCCGAACGTGAATGACCTGCAGGTTGTTTTTCTTCTGGTGACTCGGACATTCTTCGGGGCGATATGTTGCGAGAATTCGACAGTGACTGAATCGAGCGACCCGACGCCGAAAGAGCTGATTTCAGGGCGTAGCGTCGTCTCCGACCGTCGGTCAGTCAACTGAAAACGCCACTCGTGTGTGGGAACACGTCCGTTTCATCCAGAATGATAGTCTGGTGAGAGGTCTCTCAGGGAGTCGTGTGTCAAACGCTTTGTACCCACCCATTGCATGTTGTCATCAACTGTGCTGAAATCCTCGGCCCGGAATCTGTATTCTATTCATTTCGGTGAGACAGGAACCATGGAAGCAGAACTTAGAACCCAGTGCAATGAACTGATAGACCGTATACTTTATCTTCGGGATTGTCTTTGACCTGGAAAATCGGGAAAAGCAACTACAGGAAGTGAGCGACCGCATGACGGCCGCAGACTTTTGGGACAACCAGGAAACAGCTCAGCAGACTGTTGCAGAGATGCAGCGTTTAAAGGCGTCCGTTGAACCAGGTCGACAAATGGTCGCTGGCAGTGAGGACCTCAAGGTCTTAATGGAATTCGCGGAAGAGGATCCAGACAGCGCTGAAGAACTGCAGACCGCCGCCGATGACCTGGAAAAAAAAGTCGATGGTGTTGAACTGCAGGCCACGATGGACGAACCGGAAGATGCCTGCGCGGCATATGTGCAGATTCAGGCCGGTGAAGGAGGGACGGATTCGGCTGACTGGGCGCTTATGCTGATGCGCATGTATGTGCGCTGGGGTGAACGACGAGGCTTGAAGGTTGAAGAAATTGACATTTCGGAGGGTGAAGAAGCCGGGATTCGTAATGCAACGCTGTTGATCAAAGGTGACTATGTCTTCGGTCGTCTCAAGGGAGAAACCGGAAACCATCGTTTAATCCGTATCAGCCCGTTTGATTCTGCCGGACGTCGTCACACAGCCTTTGCAGCTGTTGACGTGAGTCCGGAACTTGACGACACAAGCGAGATCGAAATTGACTGGGATCGTGATGTGCGTGAAGACACATACCGTGCCGGAGGGGCTGGCGGTCAGCATGTGAATAAAACAGATTCCGCAGTTCGGCTGACGCATTCGTCCGGTGTTGTCGTCCAGTGTCAGAATGAACGGAGCCAGCACAAAAATCGTGCAACGGCTCGTAAAATGCTGCAGGCAAGGCTGTATCAGATCGAGGTCGATAAACGGGATGCAGAATTAGCGGCTCGGCGAGGTGACAAATCCAAGATCGGATTTGGCGGTACGACAGTCCGTAACTATGTTCTGCATCCGGAGCAGTACGTGAAGGACTCACGTACGGGTACCAAAGTTGGTAACCCACAGCCGGTGTTGGATGGTGACATTGATTTATTCCTGGAATCATTCCTCAGATGGCGACTTGCAGGCTCTTCATCATGAGGCCGCAGGAATGAACTGATGTGATTGTTGGATTCCCGACAGTCTTGCCCCGGTCACAAACACGGAGACGTATGGCGATGTGCCTTGGCCTGACGTTCGGGTCTTCCACAAGCAAAGCAGGCTGTTGCAGTCTAACTCACGATGCCAAGAGGGATATTGATATGTCACACCGAAGTTTAGCTGTGTCACTGGTCGTCATAATCCTTCAGGTCGGCTGTGAACAGGGCGGCACCGATCTTGCTCCTTCACCCCGGGAGACATCCCTGGTGAGCAACTCGGTCGGGTCGGGCGCGACAGTGGCTGTTGAAGCTCAGCCGTTTCAGTTTCAGGCACCGAATCTTACGCCGCAAGAAATTCGCGACGGATGGATCAGTTTGTTCGATGGCGTCTCTCTGTTCGGCTGGGATGTCCCACAGGTAACAAACTGGCGGGTTGAAGACGGTTGCATTGTTGCCGACAGCGGTGAGGAGAGCCTGTTGACGACTCCGTTCAATTTTGACAATTTCGAATTCCGATGCGAGTTTCACCTGGAGCCCGATGGTAACAGCGGCGTGTTTCTGCGGACAGCAGCCGATCCGCAGAGTCCGGCAACTGATACTTATGAATTGAACATTTGTGATTCCCACGAAGCATACCCCACCGGGAGTTTGGTTGCGCGGCACAAAGCGGTCAACATTCCTGCAGTCGAAGGTGATTGGCACGTTTTTCGTGTCATCTGCGATGGATTCCGTATTCAGGTCTGGCTGGATGAACGATCCATAGTCGATTTTAACGATGAATCTGAAAGCCCGCGGTCAACCGGGACCATTGGTCTGCAGATGCGGGAAGGTCGCATCGCTTTTCGTAATGTATTTTTAAGGCCGATCGGGACAACTGAGCTGTTCAATGGTAAATCACTGGATGGCTGGTCAGTTGTCGATGGAAATCAGGGTGAGTTTGGTGTGGTTGACGGAGCAATCCACGTCAGCAATGGTCCCGGTTTTTTGCAGACGAATTCCGTGCACAGTGACTTCATTCTTAATGTGGAAGCTCGCACGAATGGAGATGCACTTAACAGTGGAATCTTTTTCCGAGCAATGTCCGGGACTAAAGAATCACCATCTCACGGTTATGAGTTTCAGATTCACAATGGTTTTGAAGATGACGACCGTGCTACCCCGACCGATTTCGGAACAGGAGCAGTGTTTCGTCGTGTCGCCGCACGTTACGTAGTGGCCGATGACCATGAATGGTTCTATGCAACGCTGATTGCTCAGGGAGATCGCATCTCAACCTGGGTGAATGGGTATCAGGTGGTTGACTGGCAGGACATGCGTGAAGCCGATGAAAATCCGCGAAGAGGGAAACGACTGGAACCCGGCCATATCAGTTTGCAGGGACACGACCCGACAACGGATTTAGACTTCAGGGTTCTGCGGATCCACGACTTTGCTGACGAATAACAGTCCGGGTTCTTCGTGACGTCTGCCGAATTGCGATGGGCTTACTACTTCACAATCTAACGTTCGAGGCAAATTGAAAATCGGTACTCAAGCACCATGGATCGGGGCAACTGTCAGCTACAGTTAAGTGTTTCAGATCTGAAGCCATCTTGTCAAAAAAAACATATATACCAGTAAGTTCACACTGCTTTCCGTCGGGTGTTGTACCGAAAGGCGAATCCACGACAATCCCGGTTCACCGTATTCGAGGTTGTGATGGCTGTCTTTCGTCTAGTTCTTCTGGTTTCGCTCGCGCATGCATTGGTACATGTGTTTGAGCTGTCCCTGCCGAGTGTGGAACAGTTGATTGGGAGCGACTTTGGAGTCAGCAGGGACACGACTGGGTTACTTGGGACCTGCTGGCGGCTGCCTTTTGGACTGCTGGCGTTTGGAGCCGGGTGGCTGTCTGATCGATATGGCTCCAAGAGACTGTTGATCGTGTATTTGACGGGATGTGGGATGACAGCCCTTGCTGCAAGCTATTCGCCGACGTTGACAACGCTGTTCGTGTCAATGTTAGCAATGGGCTGTTTTGCGAGTATCTACCATCCGGCCGGGCTCTCGTTTATCTCAAAACAGACAACACCTGAGACGCGTGGTGCGGCTTTGGGATGGCATGGGATTTTTGGTTCGGCCGGAATCGCGTCCGCGCCATTCGTCGCTGGTGTTGTTTTCAGTAACACGGAACTCACGTGGCGAGGTTATTACCTGGTGCTGATCGCACCAGCACTCCTGTTGGCCGTACTGCTGGCTGTTCTGTTGAAGAACGATGCACCCTCATCAGTCAGAGCAAACGATTTGGGTGACACACCACCGAACGAGGACCTGAAAGAGAAATCTGACTGGAATCGGTATGCATTGCTGGTAACCACTGGTGTGTTTTCCGGATTCATCTACTCGGCGTTCATGCACTTCCTTCCGCGGTATCTGGATTCGGCAGATGTGTTGCCATCCAATGTGGAAAAGGAAAGCGCACGCAACCTGCTCACCGCTTTGGTTTTGTCATGTGGTATCGTCGGGCAATGGCTGGCCGGTCGATTGTCAGCGCCTGGCAGACTCGAACGATTGCTCGTTTTCGTTATGTTTGCGAATGCGCCGTTTCTGTTTTGGATGGCGGTCGCTGAAGGCCCGGCTCGCTTGTGGGCGACCTGCCTGCTGGCAGTTGTGCATTTCATGAACCAGCCGGTTTACAACAGCCTTATCGCTCAATACGTAGCAACCTCCCGTCGAAGCACTGGGTACGGATTCAGCAATCTTATGTGCTTTGGACTGGGTGCTCTGGGGCCAGCCTACGCCGGAATCGTCGGTACTGAGCAGTGGACGTACGGTGGGTTGGGCGTCGTTGCTGTTTTCGCGGCCCTGGTCGCAATCCGACTGGATCGCCGATGACGAAACATCCTTTGGACGGAGTGAACCGATCATCGATGCCGTCTGCGAAGGGAGCGACATTGTTTTCCACTAGAGAGTCCTCGCGGGAGAGCAGTAAACTGTCTATATTCGATGTGCAGAGCACCATTGACACCTATTGACACGTGTCATCCAGGTTTGAGTATCACATCCATGGAATTCAGCGCTGAGATTTCCCGAATCAGTGACCGTCTGCGCATCAGTGACAGCGTTTTGTTCATTACAGGCGCGGGATTGTCAGTAGATTCCGGACTGCCGACGTACCGTGGCATCGGAGGACTCTACAATGCAGATGACACTGAAGAGGGTTTGCCGATCGAAGAGGTGCTGTCCGGTGAGATGCTGCGGTCAGAGCCGGATGTTACCTGGAAATATCTGTCTCAAGTTTCTCAGGCCTGTCGGCGTGCCACGTTCAATCGCGGTCATCAGTTGATCGCCCAGTTCGAATACTCCCTGCCTCGTGTCTGGGTTCTGACGCAGAATGTTGATGGATTTCACCGTGCTGCCGGTTCCACCAATGTGCTTGATATTCATGGGGACATGCATGACCTCTGCTGCACGGAATGTACCTGGCAGGACTGGATCGACGACTTTGGTGAGCTGGACATTCCACCGGAGTGCCCCGATTGTGGTGGTCTTGTCCGGCCTCAGGTTGTGTTGTTTGGAGAGATGCTGCCATTTGACAAAGTGGATCGGCTGCATGCCGAGTTGTCCGAGGGCTTCGATATCATTTTTGCGATTGGAACCAGTGCGTTGTTTCCGTATATCTCAGAGCCTGTATATGCGGTTGTGGAAAGCGACACGCTGACGGTTGAGATTAATCCCGATGTCACGGAACTTACAGACGTAGTGGATATCGCCTTGCCTATGCGAGCGGTGGAGAGCCTGGAACGGATCTGGGACCAGAGCGGCCTCGACGTGACTTAGAAACGGCTGCAGCGCCCGTCAGCGGAATGTGATAGTGGCAATGTAGATTCTGGACTGGCTGCCTTCGTGAGATGAGTAGTAACTCATCCAGAGCTGACCGTTGTGCCAGACCATTCCGGGATAGCTGCAGTCGCCCCCACTTGGCAGAGTCAGGACCGGGGTATAACTATCATGTGTCATCCGGGACAGGACTGTCGTTGCACCGTTCCCATATTTTCTGGCCGATGCCCAAAGCTCTCCGTTCGGTAGTCGCACAAAATTAGGACCGCCAATCTTCTCATTGAGCTTCGTCCAGGACCATTCCGTGTAGGGAGGGTGACTGACACCGACCCAGTGTGGCCGTGTGAGTGCGATCATCCGGCCGTCAGCCATGAACCGCAGAGTTGTTTCACTGGCATTCCAGACATTCCCGGGCAGCCTGAATTCAGTGACCCACTGCCAGTCCAGACCATCGCGACTTCGATAGAGTATACCACGTCGGGGATCGCGTCCTTCCCCCAGTTTACTGACACTCCAGGCCCATCCCTCATGCCAGGTGACACGCCACAGCCAGTGATCTTCAGCCAAAATTTTTTTTGGCTCAGTCCATTCACTTCCGTCGTTCGAGAATGCCACACGTGGAGATCGCGTCAGGTAGACCCCGTCAATCCCGTACACACTGGCACCCATAATGAGCATCAGGCGACCGTCCGGCATAACTGACAATTTGGGATCTCGCAGGTCCAGACCGTCCGCCACCACCAGCGCCGCTGATTTCCAGGTCTCACCGTCTTTCGATGAGAGCACTCGGATCTGTCCACCTGGACCGCCATGTCTCTCAGCTTCCCGAAAGACAACCCACCAGTCATCCTGAAAACGGCACAGATCCGTAAATGCATTGTGCGCACCACTCGCCCATATTTCTCTTACAGAAACAAGTTCGGGTTCTCCGGCACTCACATCAACCAGCGGAACGAGGCCTCCGTAAACAATCATTGTTGTTCTGAAGAAAATGCTCATGATTTCTCCCGTTCTTTACAGGCGCCGTGACGATGAGAATGATACTGTTTGATTTCAATCACTGCACGTATTGGTGCCGTGCCTGGTCGGTCATCACAGGTTGTCGTGGAGTGTGTTCGTCCAACACTGGAGTCTGTACACCCCGCCAGACCTTTGCCAGCACCATTTAGATTGGTCCCCGATGGGAAGGTTAACCGGCGACCATGACCACAGCATGGTCATGCCCTGAATTATCTCTTGGACCATCCAGGGCTACACTGACCGCCAGGTCCGACCCCGACAGACAGTATCAAACAAGAGGATTCAATTAACATGAATGATATTCGAGCTGCAGCAGTTCAGTTCAATCATGCGTCGGGGGATAAAGCTGAAAATCTCAACACGATCATGAGATTTATTGACAGGGCGGCGTTGCAGGGTGTTCAGCTGATTGTGTTTCCTGAAATGTGCATTACCGGCTACTGGCATGTGCGCAGACTTTCACGCGAACGAATAAATGATCTTGCTGAATCCGTACCTGATGGCGATTCAACACGGAAACTACTCAACTGGTCGGCAAAAAATAACATGACAATCGGGGCCGGACTTATTGAACGTGGTGACGACGGACAACTGTATAACTCATACGTGGTGGCTATGCCGAACGGTCAATATTCCTGTCACCGAAAACTGCACTGCTTTATCAGCGAACATATGGCCAGCGGGAATGAGTACACGGTGTTTGATACACCACATGGATGCCGAATAGGGGTGCTGATCTGCTACGACAATAACATTGGCGAAAATGTGCGGATGACGGCGCTTCATGGTGCAGAAATACTGCTTTCACCTCACCAAACAGGTGGCTGCAACTCTCCAAGTCCTGGATGTATGGGAACCATTGATCCCACGTTCTGGGAACAGCGCCACGAATATCCATCAAGGATTGAAGCCGAGTTTCGTTCTCACAAGGGGCGCGCGTGGTTGTTGCGATGGCTTCCCGCCCGAGCCCATGACAACGGCCTGTTTCTGGTCTATTCCAATGGCGTTGGTGCCGACGACAATGAGGTCCGGACCGGCAATGCTATGATCCTTGACCCTTACGGTGAGATTCTGACTGAAACCTGTCGGGCCGCTGATGACATGGTCGTTGCCGACCTTGAGGCCACACGCCTTGAGATGTCCACGGGACGTCGATGGATAAGAACACGTCGACCACATCTCTATGGAAAACTGACCGAACCAACAGGACAAGAAACCGATACGCGTTCGGTCCGTTTTCAAAATCTGGATATCACATGAAAACACAGGTCCCTCGACTACTGATCCTCGCAGCAACCGATATTCAGGCTCTACAAGCTGCATCGTCATTTTTGCATTCAGTTGTGCATATGAGCTGACGCACGCATTGTTCCGGAAGGCGAGGGGATCACTGCAGAGCAAAGCCAACTTGTCGATGGAAAGACGACAGAATTCGTTGCAAAAATTTCGACAAAGATCCTGTTCAGGGATTGATTGAAAACTCCAGGAAGAAGAAATGAAAATCGACCGTCTTGAAAAATATCGGATTGAACTCAAAAAACCGCTTCTTATCATGAAGGCTTCACACGGTTTGCTTGCATGTGGCTACCTGAACGTGGATACATTCAACAAGACGGGAGAGGCCTGTGCCGTGGTTACAGGTGTTAATGACTTCGGTGAAATGCTTTCTGCACACGTTTCGGGTGTTTCGGTTGCCGCTGCTGCTGCGGGTGTTGAGATTGGAATGTCCGGTGAGGATGCCTTGGTACGAATGCAAAAAAACACGACATGACAAGTAGGTGTTTAACTTGCCGTGAGTGCAGAGACGTCACCAGATGAGTTTGAGTGGTGGATCAGTGGTCTCTCCCACACGAGCGGTTCCGATCGTTGAGTCAGACCGGAACGGTGCCAGTTCATCGAGGCCGAAATTCGGTCCGGGACTGTGTATTGAGACGTGACCCAGGGCGTTCTGACTATGTTTGGTTTCAACAGAGCAATGCTGACTCATATTGGCTGGGACACGCTTTTCATCAGTCCGGTCTTCTGACTGACGGTTATTTCGAATGAGCGAACGTATTCCACACGTAGAATCACTGTTCGAAGATAGCGAGTTTGTTTCGGATTACAGTCAGGCGACAAATCGATACGCGGGTGCCGACTACGACCGACTGCTTCGCTATACATTAAATGCATTGCAGGGGACTCTGGATCCGAAAATTGTCGAACTGGGACCCGGTCCCGGCTGGTGTGGCATTCGACTGTTGCAGCGCCGCAATGACATGCATCTGATTGGCCTTGATACCTCATCGACATTTTTGGCCATCGCCAGGGAAAATGCGATGGGAATGGGGGTTGCTAATCGGGCCGTTTTCCGCATTGGAGATGCATGCCATCTTGGTGAATTCGAAGATGCGTCGGTTGACGCGGTGATTTCGAGTCAAAGTTTTCATTACTGGGATGCTCCGGTCGAGGCATTGAACGCGATCAAACGAATTCTTCGACCCGGTGGTGTATTTTTCGTCACGGCGGATCGCCGTGATCTTCTTTGGGGCGCCAGATTCGTGGTTGCATTAACGAAGTGGCTCCTGCCCAAAAGCGTTCGTGAGAGCTGGATGCGCTCGTTTCAGGGGGCATTTACCGTCGAAGAGGTGGTGGAGTTTGTCCGCCAATCCGATCTGAAAAACGTGGCAACCGTCGAGTCACGTTCTCGCATGTATTCTATTCAGGGTGTAGTCGGTGGTGGCTAACGAAGTGTCCTGAAGATTCTCGTCGTCGCAGGACCTAAAGCCGGATTTTGCCCCCCCCGGGCCAGACGACAGGCCCGGTCCGACATCAGGAGGCCTGCTCAGTAAGAAACGGAGTAACAGGATGAAGTCGTACGGTTGAAACGAAAATGATGAGTTCCCGGTGCCGGTCGTGTGATTGCGAAACGCAGCTGTGTCGAGCAGGGGGGTGCAGCGAGTTCCGGTCATGTCGTTCTCTGCTGTGTACCGGTTGTCTGAGCCTCTGATCGCCCTCACAGCAAGGGTTTGATTTGATTCTGAGTCCTGGGACAGACCAGCAGTCACTATGAATCAACACAAGCGTCTCCACAAACCTCGCAATCCTTACGGCGCTGAATTGTGCGACGTGAAAATTTCATGTTTCGCAGATCGCATGTGACCATGATGTTCGTCAGCGGAACTCCAAAGCCGCCAAGAACCTTGATGGCTTCCATGGCTGCCATGCAACCGACAGTACCCGAGACAGCACCAAATACCGGAAACTCGCGTCGCCAAACGGAAGGTGACTCGGGGTACAGACATGAAAGACACGGTGTTTGTCCTGGAATTACCGTTGTCAGGTTCGCGTCAAGATCGTACATCGCGCACTCGACAAGGGGCTTGTTCTGACGAACGGCCTCCTGGTTCATTGCAAAACGCTCATCAAACATGGGTGCGCAATCCACAACCAAATCCACCTGTTCGACCAGGCTGCTTGCGTTTTTGGAACTGATATTTTCGTTGAAAGCTATAATATTCAGACGTGGATTTAGTTCCAGCAGTCGTTGTTTCGCAGATTCGACACGTGCTGTTCCCAGTGCGGAATGAGTCATCAGGAGCTGTCGATTAAGGTCGCTCGGCTTGACGTTTCCGGCATGAGCGAGGATCAAAGTGCCCACTCCTGCGGCCGCCAGTTCGTATGCAACTACGCTGCCCAAACCACCCACGCGGGAAACGAGTACTGAAGAACCTTTTAGTCTTTCCTGCCCCTGTTCACCAAAGTCATCGACCCATATCTGCCATTCATATATGGCACGTTCTTCTTCATTGAGAGGGATGTGGACAGGCTCGGACATAAGTTTGAATGTCTAAGAACAGTTGGCGGATCGGAGCGAGTATTTGCGTGGGGCGTATTGAAATTCAGCGTTGGGGATTTGGCCGAACTCAACGGAGGGTTTTCTTTCGTCTGCGCTTCTGCCACTTGGGAACGAGTATTCGATACCGGGACAGAGAGTCACCCCCCCGAGATCGGGGTCATTAATGTGAGAATGTCACCATGATTCAGAGAATGGTCCGTATGCCGGGGGATTTGTGCGTCATTCAGAAATA
>JAKVAY010000081.1 GCA_022447185.1 Fuerstiella sp.
TCTGGCACGCCGGCTTTCTGAGCGGGGCGTTCGATTCATCCAGTTGTTCCACATGGGCTGGGATCAGCACAAGAATCTGCCGAACGCGATCCGCGGTCAATGTCGGGATACCGATCAGGCCTCTGCCGGTTTGGTCAAGGATCTCCAGCAGCGCGGATTGCTCGAAGACACGCTCATCGTCTGGGGTGGCGAATTCGGTCGCACCACCTATTGCCAGGGGAAATTGACGGCGGCCAGTTACGGACGCGACCACCACCCGCGCTGCTTCACCATATGGATGGCCGGGGGAGGCATTCGACCCGGGATCACTTGGGGCCGCACGGATGACTTTTCTTATAATGTTGTCGCCGATCCGGTCGAGGTCCACGATCTGCACGCGACTATTCTGCATCTGTTGGGCATCGATCATCGCCGACTCACATTTCGCTTTCAGGGTCGGAATCATCGACTGACCGACGTCCACGGCAATGTCATTCGCCCGTTACTGGCGTGATCGTCGAAATACAAGAATCCCGGCCACGAATTCAAATGCGAAATGCTTGTCGACGCCGCGAATACGAAAATCAGGACTCGACTATATTTTTCGGACACACGATTCGCAGGAATTACGGTCGTCTCGATTGCCCTAACCAATTGTGCTGGATCGAGAATGGCCTATACGTGACTCACCGCGTTTATTTTCCCTGTTAAGGAGACCGTAGTCGCAGCCGCCGACAGGCCTTATGCTCTTCCAGTCCATATTGCGATGAGCTTCCAATGCCGACTGTCGGAACCTCGCAGCGTGAATTTTGCGAGCTCTTCCCGGTCCCGCGTCCGCCACCCCGACACACTTTCGAGAGCCATCGAACGGGGCGGATCAACAAATCGTCGAGCGTGACAAGTGCCGAAAACGGACCGTTTTTTCGGCTCGCAAATTGTTCCGTCAGCCTGCAGAAGAGTTTTCACCGCTGTCAGTTTGGTCTCGCTGAAGTTGCATCGCCCGCCGCCGATTGCGTTCAATGCTGACCTGTAGCGGTGAATCCCACCTCTGAGGTCATTGGCTGCGCAAGATTCCAGCTACTGCGACAACTTGCGGTGATTTGCGACCGACGAAAATTCTCCGGAAAGCTCAACGGCCAACCTAACTGAGAAGCGGAGGTCGATGGGACACAGGCCCATCGCCTCGCTTCAATGTCTTCCGTGGAAGGAGTGACCTGCGGCTTGCATGATCTCGGACTCACAGCGCCAAGTCGCAACATCCTGCACGAAGCTGGCATCTCGACCCACAAACCCGGCGAATATGACGGCCGGGACAGTGCAGATCGCCGAGCAGTCTGACCGTCGGGTGCGAATCTGCTGGTCCCAGCGTGATCACCAAGGTCAATCATCAATTGCCTGGTCGCCGCTGGTAGGTTTTCACAGGCCAGGATCAGCTGCCGAAGCTCGTCCCACCCACTGACATTCATTCCGGAATGCACCAAATATGCACCAGCGGGCTCGGCCGTATCTGACTCTTCCAATGTTTTACTGTGTGAAGCGGTCAGGGGTTCAGGTCCCCTATGCTCCATTGGGGTCTTTGGCACGACAGTGCAAGACTTCGCAAAGCCCGGTTTTCCGGGCTGTCTGAACATTAGACAGTCCTGGGACACATCAAACCAAAATTGATTCGATCTACCGAAACAGCAGACTGATACAGGCGGTGAAAAACGTCACAAGTCCGAAGTTCATAACTTCTTCGTGTGGCTTATAGCGAAGTATCAGGGTGTCCCCCGGCAGCACCAGAATTCTCTGACTCGGGTCGTTGTAGGCTTCTTTCAAGTCCACAGTAATCGTGAATTCCTGCCCATGCGGTCCCTTGCGAATAACATACAACTGCGTCGGAGTCGCACCACCATAACCGCCACCGATCACCGCACCTGCGATACCGCCAGCCAAAGAATTCTGGCCGGAACCTCCCGGTCCTGTTCCTGCAATGGACATAGCACCAATCACGTCCAGGTCATAGTCTCGCGGCAGAGGATACTGTCCGCCAGGCAGCAACCCTCCTGCATAAAATACCTCTGTATCCCTGGCTTCAATAAATACCATGTCCCCCTCTTCGAGAACGATGTCTTCGGGTTTGAAATCAGGCATTTCCCCTGGTCGAACTCGCAACGGAATCGTAATGCTGAATGGGTTTTGGCTTTGGTTTTGCCCGCCATTTTCACACTGCTGGTACTCATTACATTCATCAACCCAGCATTCGTATTTCTTACCAGCCGTCATAAATATTTCCATCATCTTCTGATGACGCTGCTCTGCCGGCAGATTGCCTCGCTTGATAATCCTCACCTCGCTCTTGGCATTAAGACCGGGTAGTCCGCCAGTTTCCGCCAGCGCATGCATCAGGTCATTCTTGTAGGCCGGCATGTCCAAAGTGTAACCGGTTCCCTGACGCTCCGTCCCGCTGATAACTTCCTGAGCGTTACCGTATTTTCGACTGCCCCCTGCAATCGCCGCATTCGTACCACCGTCTTCTCGAATCACGATTACTCGAGTTGTCCGTTCTCGAATCAGTGTCACCAGAATCTGGTCGCGACCAACCTGCAGAATCTTCTGGCTGTCTACATAAGCCGTCCGAACCATCTGCTCAACTTCAGTCACGGTCTTTCCTCGGACCGGGAGAGGCTGAATGAGCGGCAAAGGCAAAGTGCCGTCATCACGAACAGGGATCGGATATCCAACAGCCGGTGGAAGATCACTGCCAGCTTCCGGAAAGTGAACCGGTGGAATGGAAACAGGCTGATTCTCGCTGTTTTGAGGAGGCAGTACTCCTTCGATGTACACACCCAGAATGTCACCTTCATCCAGGCGATATTCTTTCGGTTGTTCCATTCGGAGCAAAGCAAGTGGAACTGAAGTGTAATCGGCACGGCGTTCCCCCAGCATGTGCACCGGGATATCGCTCACAGGTACGCCACGAATTGGAGCCAGTAACGATGTGCACCCAGAGACACACGACAAAACTGCAATGGTCATGATGAGTAAAGCAGGTCTTGTATTCATGGTTCAAAACCGTGATTGAATCCAAATTCTGCGTGGCGCAGAGAACTTTACGTACTGCTGAATAGCGACTGATTTATCGATGCCGCTTCGCCTCAGGATACCATCCGATTTCCGGCGTGCTGCGTGGCACGTCTAATTCTGGAATCAGCCGCTCTACGGCTGCTGTGGTGACAAATTTTGATACATCGACCTGAGGCTTAAGACTAAGCTTGATCGGCAAAAGCAACGGCACGTTCAATTCCGCATCTGCCTCAGCAACCCCATCTGCAGCCGTCCGCAATGAATGGGAATTCACTTTGTTGTCCGACAGAAGATGCTGCTCCGATATTCGTATGCACCCAGGATTGACTGGCCGTCGAACATCTCTTAGGCAAGGATGCGCACGAGCACATTTGTGCTCCTGGTATCCGCAAACGGCAGCTTCCGCCGATCCCATTGGATAACCATTGTGCCAGGCCGTCGAACACTTGTTCTCGCCGTGTTGAAACATTCCGTCCTGGTTCGGCGCAAACAACGGGGGGCAGTCACCACCACCCATGCAGCCTGATACGAAACCATCAATGAATCCAGCTCGGAGCCCCTCAGAATCACTATGACCACGGTAATGTTCCGCGAACTTCTCATCCCAAACATCTTTCGCCGTTGCACGAGCCTGTCGTTCCTTGGCACATGCCGTTTTCAGGTGGGAAAACGCTGTCAACGTGGAGCGGCAATGAGAACACCCGGAGACGGAAGCAATGATCAAAGTGACGACTCCCAGCAATCCTGAGATCCGACTAATGTTTGGTATTCGGAGAGAATCGGCCACGATGGGCTCCGTACCGCAAACGAGAAAATGACGGGCTAACAACATAACCATTACAATCGACGCAACCGTCAACCCCGTTAATAATCGGTTTTATCTGTAGCGGAACTTCAACACATAGGAACAGCCTCAACATTTCAACTGAAGGCTCAAACCCGGTTGCACAGGTGGGACGTCCGCATGTGTTGACAGGGGCGGATTGGATAGGTGACCTAGGCAACACAGGCATATTGTTTCACTGAATATTCTGCACGGAAGATTGAGGTAATGTTCGCTTACTGATTTCGAGTTGTTTTCACTGTCGCGACATTGGGTGTGTTTTCGCAGAGAGATCACGGGGTTTGACTCCACGGATCCTAAAGTCATCTGGGAAGCACCTCCTCACCGCCCAAACCAAAAGGCAACCCTGATTTTGGGTGCCTCTCTTCCCTTTTTCCTTTCAGAAACAGGCGAAATCTCAGATGATGTATTGTGAGCTAGTTCACATTGAGCATGCTCTTTACGACTTCAACAATTGACTCGCTTGTGATGTAGTAGGGATCTTCCAGGGACCGGCTTGCCGGCGCTGGCAGGTCGGGAAGCGTCAGCCGTCGGACGGGCGATTTCAACACCTCAAATGCCTCTTCGGACACAACCGCCACAATCTCCGCTGCAACACCGAAACTGCGCCAACCTCCGTCGATGGCCAACAGCCGTCCAGTGCTCCGAACTGACGCGAGAATCGCTGGCACATCGAGTGGTTTGATCGTACGCAAATCGAGAACTTCAACGTCCACGCCCGAGTCGGCCAGTATCGCGGCCGCTTTGAGCGACTCTTGCGTCAGGTACGACGAAGTGACGATTGTCAGGTCAGTGCCCTGTTTGAGAACCTGGGCTTTCCCGATTTCTGACTCATAAAGTTCCTCCGGAACATCGTCTTCGAAGTCGTACAGCCAGCGGTCATCAACGAATATAACAGGATTAGGGTCATTAATGGCTGCCACCATCAGCCCCTTGGCGTCATACGGCGTGGCAGGGGCCACGACCTTGAGCCCAGGTATTTGTGCGAACATCGCATGCAGGGCCTGAGAGTGCTGGGCCCCTTGCTCGCCCTTGCGATTGATGATCCCCCAAACGACGACCGGAACGGACGCCGCGCCGCCGAACATATAGTGCCAATTTGCCGCTTCGTTGATCACGGGGTCCAGACCGTATAAGGCGAAATCCATTCGAGGATGTACAGAGACGGCCTTCATACCTGCGATCGCCGCGCCGACGGCGGCTCCCGTCATCGCGTTTTCGGAGACCGGAGTATCGATAACACGCGTCTCGCCGAACTGATCGATCAGCCCGGCACATGTCTGGCCAACGTACCACGGGCTCTTCACTCCCTGGCCGATAATGAATACTGATGGATCCGCCGTCATCAACTGGACAAAGGCTTCGTTGATGGCGCGCGAGTACTTCAAAGAACGACTATTTGAAGACATATTTGGGCAAATCCTCGGGAGCAGGACGATTGGCTTGTTCGGCTTTCTTGTGGGCTTGCTTTACTCGATCAATGATCATCGCATCCATCTCGTCGATCTCCTCCGTCCGAAAGATCTCTTCGGTGATCAGAAATTTTTTGTAGTTCGCAATCGGATCGCGGGTGAGCCACTCGCGAATCTCTTCGGGAGGTCGAATGTCGGTTTGGGAACCCTGGATGTTGTCGTTGGGGCCGACATGCCCGCGTTGGCGATATGTCGAAAATTCGAGGAACACAGGACCTTTCTTTTCACGGCAATGGGCCACGGCCGTTCGAGTCGCCTCGTAGACCTTGAGGACGTTGTTTCCCTCTTCCCGAATCGTCCTGACGTCGAATGGAATCGCCGTATCGAACAGCGTGTCACGACATCGAATCTCGCGGATCGGCATGTGGGTCGAATAGAGATTGTTTTCGCAGACGAGAATCAGCGGAATATCGTGGATGCCCGCGAAGTTCATTACCTCGTAGAGGACACCTTCGCCGGCCGCCCCATCTCCAAAAAAAGCAACCGCAACAGCATTGTTGTCGCGGATCTGATGTGCCAGAGCGGCCCCCAAAGCCAGGGCGATCGTTCCGCCCACAATCGGGACCGCACCGAGAAACCCGTTCTCCTTACTAATCAGGTGCATGGACCCACCGCGACCGCGCGAGCAGCCGTCCTCTTTGCAATAGACTTCTGCAATGAGCCCGTACAGGTCCCCCCCCTTGGCCAAGTAGTGACCGTGTGAACGGTGGTTTCCGAACACTGTGTCTTCCGGCGTCAGACATGCGCACACTCCGGCAGCAATCGCTTCCTCTCCCGAATAGAGATGCACCGGACACTGGATGCGTCGGTCGAGAATCGGATCGATAAAGCTCTCTTCGCACCTCCGAATGAGTACCATCGTCTCCAGGAGCGACCAATGGAACTCTTTCGGGTAGGACGTGCTCTGGGGATATTTGATCTTTCGCACATCACTCACAAGTAGAACTCCTTGATCACAGTACACACATATTCCACGTCGTCGTTTGAAAGCGAGGTGCTCATAGGCAACAGAAGCATGCGATCGAATAACCCTTCGGTGAACGGCAGGCATTGAGTAAAACCGAGCTTACGCATCATGTGTACTGGCTTTCCGCCCCATTGGATGATCGTACCGACGCCCCTGTTCGCGAGATGCTCCTTGAGCTGGTCCCGGCGTTCAGCTTCGATCTCGTAGTTCTGGTAAATGTCGAAATAATCACCGTCCTCTTCTGGCGCTGGCGGGAGAACGAGCGCCTCCAACCCGCCCAGGTTGTCTTCGTAAAGCCGGGCCAGTTCGCGACGACGGGCAATGGCCTGGTCATACTTCTTGAACTTGTGACTGAGAATCGCCGCCTGAAGGTTGTCCAGCCGCGAATTCAGGCACCAACAGACGACTTCCAGCGTGTCGATCCGCCCGTGATCTCGATACAACCGACAGTTTGCGGCCACTTCGTCATCGTTGGTCACCACACAACCAGCGTCCCCGAGTGAGCCCAACGTCTTGGCCGGATAGAAGCTAATCACGCCGCCGCGTCCAAATGTGCCGGCACACCGGCCCTTGAATTTCGCCCCCAGGGCCTGGGCCGAGTCTTCCAAAACCATAAGCCCATGGCGACTGGCCACGTCATGAATCGCGTCCATGTTGCTGCAGCGCCCGTTGAGCTGTGTCGGCATGATCGCCTTTGTCCTGGGCGTGATGGCGGTTTCGATCGAATCGGCATCCATCTCATGATCCCAACTCGTCTCTATGGGGACGGGCGTGGCCCCGGAAAAGTGGATTCCGGACGCCGTAGCGACCATGGTATGCGTGCAGAAGATGACCTCATCACCCAGCCCCAGCCCCGCGCCGCGACAGAGCATATACAGCGCATCGGTCGCATTGGCTACACCGATCACATGCCTGGCACCGATGTACTCAGCAATCTGCTTCTCGAACTCTTCGGTGTCGCGCTGCAGGATGAAGGCGCCACGACTTCCAACATCAGTGACGATATCAAGGATCGCGTCCCTGTCGTCGAGGAATACGTCAGGATAGTTGAAGAAAGGGACACTGCGTTCCGCAGGCATGCTTCTGACCTCGCGTTCTCAAATGGACTGTTGACTTCAGTGCTCAAAGATAGCTCACATTCACCGACGAGCAGGCTTCTGCGGGTATAAATTAATCACCCCAGCTTCGGCATGACACAGTACATCTCGCAACAGCGGACACATCTCAGGACGTGTTACTCGCCTGTTCCGGCGCATCGGCCAAACCTTTCGGCGAACCGAGCGTTTCCTCAGCGATGATTTGCTCAACTTCGACACGCAGCTCGTCGAATGTTGGATAATTACGGAGTTCGTGGGGTGTCCAGTTCTTCCACAGAATTCGGACAATCGTGAAGAAGATGATCTTCAGATCCACCCACATATTCCGCGTCTCATAATAATAGAGCTGGAGATTCAGTTTTGTGGGTCGGATGACTCGCTCATACATTGCATCAACATCTGAAGAGCCTTCGAGCAGGCCACCTTCATCTGAGTTCCAGATCGAAGCCCAGTCAGTGATACCGGGCGTAAGTTCAAGTGTTTTTTTGGCCTCTCCACTCAACTCCTCAACTTTACTCATCACTTCGGGACGGGGTCCGACCAAACGCATTTCACCCAACAGGACGTTGATGAGTTGTGAAAGCTCATCCAATTTCCACGCTCTTATGAATTTTCCGCTGCGCGTCACACGAGGATCATCTCCGGAAGTCGTTGGCCCCCCGATTTTGTCGGCATCGACCACCATCGACCGAAATTTGAAAATGCGAAATGGCGTGCCGCCACGACCTCCTCGCTTCGGCCGATAGAAAACCGGACCCGCGGAATCCAGCTTCACCCACATCGCCGTGAACAGAAGCAAAGGTGATAGCAGAATCAGCCCCACCAGGCTGGCACTAAAATCGAAGATTCGCTGTGGCATTCTCCGGCTAGCCTCCAAGTGTCGCAATACAATAGATAACCTTATGCTCCTTGTCCGGCACATCGGCCGAAACAGAAATGGGTTCGACGTAAGGACAATCTTCGACACTCAGTTCATCCGGCATCGCCGCCAGTCTGCCGAACACCAGACGTTTCAGAATTTTCTTGCCCGCCATGGTCCTGGGAATCAGGCCGCATCTAGAGGCAATGATCTTCGCAGTTTTCAACAGCCACTGACGGAATCCCCGTGTTTGACAGGAAAAATATCCAAAGAGTGCCACTGTGAAACCATGTTGCTCAAACAATCGACGCAATTCGACCGTGCCGTGATAGGTGTGAGAAAAAGGACTTGGGTGGAAGTCGGACAGATCCTTGTTGGAATTCGCAATCAACACACTTCCACCTGGCCGGAGAACGCGTTTGCACTCCTCCACAAACCGATCGGGAGCGGGTAGATAATACATGGCCTCAAACAGGATAACCACATTTGCAGAGTCATCCTCGTAGGGCAGATCTTGTGCATCGACCTGGTCGATGACAATACGTTCACCGTACACTTCCTGCGCCTTGGCCTGGATCTTCTCATCGTAGTCACCAGCCCGAACACTACGTGCAACCTTCATCAGCAGGCCAAGCCCCTGGCCCGTACCACAGGCGACTTCGATCACGTCTCTGTCATGACAGTGGTTCGAGGCCCACACGTAGCGATGGCAGTTTCGCTCGATCTGTTCCGGTGAGACATCGTCCCCAGCAAGTTCAGTTACGGCAGAAAACTCTGGCCCCATATCTTTCCTCTGCCTTATTACTCGTCACCTTTTTGGCTTAGAGACTGTGTTGCGGGCCGGCATTCAATGTACTCAAACAGCAGCAAGAACAACGGTGTAACATAAACCTGCCCTGTTTAACGTCACCAACAGAGTAAGATACCTGCCGTGACGACTACAGTGTCTGCTCCCAGCCATACAGTTCGTGAAATACTCGCTGAACGATAACGGATTCCTCAAATTCTCTTCGTACTTTCTCAACAGATCGCTGTCCGAACGAAACAGCAATGCCGTCATCACAAATGATCGTTTCCAGAGCATTACTCAGTGATTCAGTATCCTCAGTGGGAACAAGGAATCCATTCTTCCCATCCTCAACAACCTCGCGACAGCCAACATTATCAGTCGTCACAATTGGTTTCGCCATTGCCATTGCCTCAAGCAGGATACGCGGAACGCCTTCCCGATAGTACGACGGTAAAGTTACCACATCTGCAATGGAAATAAGTTCGCGAACGTCCTTGCGAAATCCAAGCCAGATGAAAGACTCTGATTCATGGGATCTTAAGTACTCTTCAGGAACGGGATCAGGTGCGTCGGGATCTAACGGCCCGACAAGAATGAATTTGCTGGCAATCCCCTTTCGTCTAAGTTGCTCTGCGGCATCCACAAATTGCCGTACTCCTTTACTCCATGCCAATCGTGCTACCATCATTAGCACAACCTTTGACTCGCTTTCTAACTTCAGGTCAGCGCGAATCCGCGAAAGACAGTCCTTGTCAATATTGTCCGCAGAGTATTCCTTCAGGTTCACCCCTTCACTCAGAATCACCACTCCCTGCTCAGGTCGAAGCAACCCCTCTTCAGTAAAGAGTCTGTGGTCATCCTGGTTCAGGAACCAGGTTCGTGTTGTGCATCTGCCCCCAATCCAATACAGCTTTGTCACAGCCCAGCGTCGCATGGCCTGTTTCCAGCCTCCCTCCCTGGAAAATCCGTATCCAGCTCCGGACACCAGCGAAAACCGTTCGGGAACCCCGGCCAGTCTGGCCATGACCGCACCGTAGGTATTGGGTTTCACCGTCATGTTGTGAACAACATCCGGCTTAATCTTCCGAAGTACCCGATACAGATCCCAGCATAACCTGAGATCGCGTAACGGACTGACAAACCGGAACATCGAGACCGACACGTGAGTCGCTCCGAGGCTCTCGAGCTTCGAGACGTACTCTCCACCGGGCGTAATAACAACAACCTCAACTCCTCGCGCGACAAGCGCATTCACAAGGCCTTTTCGGAAGTGCCACACGGAAAAGTCGTCGTTGTTAACAATTGCAACTCGCATGATGACGAGTCTTTCTTCACAGTTTCAGGTATACAGTGGACGATCCATTGACGTCGTTTGACCGTCCTTAAATGATCTTCCAGATCTCGTTCTTCACGGCAACCACAGTTGCATCCAGGGGCTGGCTTGAGTCAATCCGCACAACCCTTGCATTCGCTACATCGTAGTCCGCCATGCGTTCATGCCGAAAACGAATGCTCTCTTCCGACTCACGCGGACCTCTCTTGTCGCGGATAGCGTTGCGCTGAACGGCCACATCCGGCGGCACCGTCACAAACAGAATGACATCCGGCTTGGGCATGTTTGCGTAGAGTCGCTGCTCGAGCCGTGCAATCCAGCGACGCAGGGAAGGCTTGTCACCGAACACATCTGGATTGAGTCGAGGCCCATCCATTCCTCCCATGTTCGTGGCGGGGTACCGGTCACACAACACGACCATGCCACGCGCGGCACGTCGACTGCATCGTCTTAGTAAACTCCATTGATCGTAAGCAATCATGGCGGACCGCAACGTGTAGAGAAGTGATCGCTGACGCATGGCTGCAGTTTCATCATTCAGTGCAAATCTGTGGTACTCCACCGTGTTGGTTCTTGTCGCAGGGAAGCAAACGCGCGCCAGTGGCAGGAGCAGATTCGGCAGGAGGCTGACCCATGTCGATGGCGGTTTGCCGACATGCACCGTGCGCAACGAGAAATAATCCCTGAGCCACCGCCTGGATTCCGACAGCAGTGTGGACTTGCCGGAACCATCGCCACCCACGAAGGCCACCACTGCACCTCCGGACAACGGTTTGAGCCCTCGCCCACGGTCAACGAAACGCCGTATTGCGAACTGCACAAAACGCCATATTCCCCTGACGAATCGGCCCGACGAAGTGGTAATTCGATAGCCTCGCAAACTCGCATGAAAACGGCGCCCAAGCCATGCCAACCGGGGAAACGAATGCTTAGCACCTAGTGCCGTGAGAGCAGACTCAAACAATTTTAGATCCAGACGGGGAAGCCACTCTCGGCACAGCGCCTTTGCCTCGTCGATTGCGTCAGTTTCATTAAGCCATGTGAATTCCTTGTGGACGTGCGAGTACTCTTTGAGCATGAAGACCATTTCAGAAAGCGTGCCGAATTCCAGCATCTTTCGGAGTGTCAACACGAGCAATTCGCAACCTTTGGTCGGCACCGGCACATCCCCAATACTACGCAGGTTATCGAATATCATGCGTTCCAACGGCAGCCGATATCCCTTCACCATCGAGCCGGCGGTGACCAGGCGATAGTAAACGTGCAAGTGTATGATTTGTCCCGAAGCATCGTCGTAACCGTAGTAATGCTGAATCGATGGGTGTGTTTGCCATCCCGCGCCCAGGACCAGGCGAAAGCCCAACTCTGCCAACGTTGCATCGAAGTTGTGAAGACTCTCTCTTGCGACAAGGAGGTCAAGATCGCCACTTCCACTCAGGGCGGAAGCCAAAGCATCGTTACTCTTCCAATGACACCATGTCACACTGGACCGATTAAGGGCAGTGATGAGTTCAACAACCATTGGACACTCGCGAACATGAGTGTCCCTGGGACGAACCGCTTTCTCTGATTCCAGATGACTATTGCTTTCCATTTTGCTCCATCTTCGCGACGACAAAGTCCACGATCGTACTGGTAAGCGAATCAAGCGATTGGCCACTGTTATGGACACACAAGATTCGCTTCTGATACGGGGTATACGTCCGTATTTCACTGAAAGCCGCCAGTCCATTGGCCAGGAATGCCGAGATACGTTCGTTTTTCTTGCCGAGACGCAGTGGAGGGTCCGCGCGACTCAAGGTGCGGTCGAGCACCACTTCGAACGGGGCATCAACAAGAACAAGCAGATCAGGGGCGGGTGCCAGTGCCAGATAAGTATGCACCGACTCAGCTGATGGCATTGCATCCGCATATGGAAACGCAAACAGATTGTGCATGCATCCGATGACCCCTTCATCCACGATTGTCAACTGAGCACCGACAGTATGATCTCGCAGAATAGAGTCGCAGGCCAGAATCCGCATCGTGCTGCGGATACGTGAAATACGTTCAATGAGGCCCCTGCCCAGAAGACCAATGCGAGACAAAGAAAACTTAACGAGTGGACGATTCGTGGCCATCAAAAGCGCGCATCGGCGCGTCAACACAAGATTAACCAACAGGTTACGAAGTCTCTCGTTTTTGCACCACGTTGTACCCGTTGCTCTGGCTACCAGGTTTGATGAATGTGCAACGCTGTCTCCGTGCTCCGAAAGCCGGGCTGCCACACGCTGCGCCAGCGTCGTTTTCCCAGTACCCGAACAACCTGCGATTTCGATCAACATGCTGTCTGAAGATCCCACATTGCGAACAGATTTGAGGCTGGGCACAGTCTCTACGAAAGACCCTTCGCCACGCGTTTCCCAAGAAATATGGAATCGCCGATCGCTGCAATCTTCAACATGCCAGCGGTGAAGACAACAAGAATGAATCCTGACGCAACTACAGACGCTGAGCCTCCAATACTCAAGTCACTGAAGAGAACAACAGCGACAGCATATGCAGGTACATACATAACATCCTTTTCACTACCAAAGAAAATCAACTCTGTTGCAGCAGCGAGGATCCCAATAATCATATAGCCCACCAGAACCCCGATGGCGCCAAAATCTGCGTAAAGCACCGCATAGTAATTCATCGAGGCAAATGCTGTTGAGGTTCCGCCACGCATCTGCTGCACTCTACTTGAAAACGGAGTTCCATAGGACACGCCAGGCAGTGCAGAAATAAATTTCTGAAGGTGGATCGAACCATAGCCCAACTCAAGAGCACCGCTGTCGACAAAGTCCAGAACTTCGAGACTGTGTGTACCGTTGCCGAGACATATCCGTTCGAATGCGCGAGTGACGGTGAACAGGAGCGCATTTTCTTCGGAGTCCACCCCAATCATTTGGCTACTCAACGGAGTGGCAAGCAACATGATACAGCCGAGCATCAACCCCGAGCCGAATGCCCGTCTGGCAGACCACCCAAAACAAATATTTCCACCCACAGCGATGCATGCAACAGCCATAATAATTTGGAACCGTTGACCGGAACCACCGACAAATACAACCATCAGGACAGCAAGTGCAATGGTCAAGAATAACCAGACACGTTTTCTGGTGCATGCGGACATGAAAAGCGTGACCAGAACCAGGTACGGGAATCCAACTCCGAACACCGTCTGGACAAGTCCACCCCCACGGTACTTCTCGCCGAAATAATGTCCTTTCGTGTTGTCGTACCGCGCAGCTGATAATTCGGATATTGAATCAGAATAACCATCACCTTGAAGCAACTGACTGAAAGTCGACACAACCGGTGGGACACCTCTGAAGTGGTACACGCCGACCGCCATCAATGACACGGTTGTTACAGTGACGGCGAACAGCACTGCCATTGGGGACTGCCGGCACACAAGTGGCTTATCAAGGAAACGTCTCAGCAAACCTGAACGCCTCGCTACTACTGACATCCAAAGAAGGTAACCGAAAAGAAACGATAGAAATGCCGCTGCAACAAGAAGTGCTGCATATACACTCGCGTTACCGAACTCCTGGAAATACACAGTCGCTGGCCAGGTGCAAAGAAACTCAAAGCCCGCAAATACCACCAACGGAGTAACGACCATGCGTCCCCCGCTCAACATTCTCCATACAAATAGAAATGCCAGAAACGTAAACAAGAAAAACAGCAGGGACAAATAGACCATTGTCAAGAACCGCTCATTTGTCGCGGGGAGTTCCAATTTCACACACTACGCTAACGGGATGCTGACATGCAGCTCACGACGCTCAGCGTCCTGAGCTACAGTCCTGCCACCTTCTCGTCATTTCGCAAAATACTGTCTGTAAGAATGTCGCGGCATTGTGGTCCAGCATTGAACACGAGATCAAGAATGGACAGGTCCGACTCGAAATCCCCCCACATTTGCTCGTAGACGATCGGTTTGGCCTGAATCTGTGACAAACGAATTCCTGCCTTCGCGAAGAGGTTTGCATCCTGATAGTTATTGCCACCCTTCCCGGAGCAATACGTGTCTGCTCCGAGAGTTTTGCAGATGGCGACCAGCCTTTCCGTCGCGCAACCATCGATTCCAGCGATTGTTGAAGAGCGAATTATCGGCGAGTCAATTCCCAACTTCTCACGCACCCAATCAATCAATGCAAGATTCAGCTCAATCAGTTTTCCCTCGTGTGTTTCAATAATAGCTTCGAACTGGTGCCATGAATCCCTAAAGAATGGGGAATTGCTGTAGCCTTGGCGTACTGTTGAAAGCAGCTTCTTTTTCCACTTCATTTCCTCGCAGATATCGACATCAAGAATCAGCTGATTGGCTTGTCCTTTGGTGCGGACGGGAACGGTCACCCATTGCACACCATTCGGTCCTTTGATGCGGTTGCGATTTATGTACCCCCCCTTGGTGTACTGAACATTGTCGTAGATCACGAACTGATCCGAGGCCAACATCTTGCAGAAATAGCCGGGGTACGGAATGAAGTTAGGCTGATGAATCGCTATTTGCATTGTCAGGCTCCGCGGAATAGACCGCGTCCAGGGCAAATTGGTTTGGCAGGGTGCAGCTCTGGCAAGGATCGACTTTTCAGGCGTATTGCCCATTGAGCCCACGCTCACTCACCTGCTACCCAAGCCTCAACTACTCACAAGTTTCCTACGTCGGCACGGCAATGATCATATTGAGACGATCGAGCGAACGACTTCAAATGTTTCAGCAAATTGGCAGCCGATCTGCACGCCGCGTGTCACGGCCCAGCTTCGGATGAACTCTTCGGTGGCATAGGACCTGTGGCTCTGGGATTCATAGCATTTTAGAGCGGCCAGCTTCCTGGCAAGGTGGGACTCATCAAGCATGACGAATCCAGTGGTCTCAAACTCAGTTGTGTTCCACGGCAATTCGTACCCGAGCATGCTGCTCCGTTTGAACGCGCGAAACCCCTCGTGGGCAACGACACTATGATCTTGATGAGTATCATTCTTGCTTGGGAGCAGCACGAGTGACGGAGATAATTCAGTGTTAATCTTAACCATCACATCCAAAATATCCTGTCGCAATTCCGGAAACCGTCGCACAGGAAAACTGTGGACAATCAAATTGTCCGATGAGATGCCCAGTTCACGTGTTGCTGCGCGAACCTCCCTTCTGAGAGTATCCCTGGGAAGCCCATCCGGAATCGACTCTTCACAACTGGAGAAGGCTACATATGTGACCTCGCAACCCTGATCCACCAGTCGGACAATCGTCCCTCCGCACCCAAATTCACCGTCGTCCGTGTGGGGCGCCAGAACTACAACTCGCTGATTTGATACTTCTGGATCATTTAGTGGTAACAATGTCACGCTCCGGTTATCGGGAATAAGGCTGGTTGTTCGCCATTGGACAGGCGCGAGTCTGTTTTAGAGTTGCACGTTCACTGAGCGGAAATGTGGGCAAGTGACAGGGCATCGATATACCGCTATCGCCTTTTCGCCTTAATACTCTCCATTCCCATCGCAATTATTCGTGACGCAGCCGCCGCGTAGCTATGGTGATTCAGGGCGAATTGCCGGCCTCGCCCGTCGAGCGATTGAGACCAGTCGCCAATGGACGTCAGGGCAGTTGCCCAGGCTTCCGTATTCTCCGGCTCCACAAGCTGTCCGAGAGACTCTCTTTCAATAAAAGCATGGTCGTCGGCCCGAGAAGCGAATATCGGTCGGTCGCATGCGAGGTACTCGAACAATTTAAGCGACGATGACCCTGTCACCTCAAATACTCTGCGAGGAAATGGTGCCAGACAGATGTCCGATGCGTTGATCGCCGCAATTACGCGATCGCGACTCTGGAAGCCTGCCCAATGTGCGTACTGCTCAATTCCGAGTTCTTTCGAGAGTCCCACTAGTTTCTGCAGCGACGGGCCATCCCCCAGAATCAGGAAGTGCGGTGGAGTACTGCCAGTGCGGTGCAGGTTTGCCATGGCGTGCAATACGGTGTCCAAACCAGAGTCGTTGTAAATGAGCCCCACGAAGACCATCAGAGGGTCATTCTGGGGGACCCCCCACTCGCTTCGCTCGCACTTACGGGGACGGAAGCTGTTCGTATCGACGGCGTTGGGCAGAATCTCGAACTTCGCTTCCGGAGTACCGTATTCTTTGATCACCCACTGTTTGATCTGTTCGGTAACAGTAATAGTCTTTGAAGCACGTCGGATGAGCAGTCCCAGGGAGATGCGAATAGTGTGGTAAACGAAATAGCCGGGTGTCTTGTCGTAGACCTTCAGGTTGGGCAAGACCGGTCCTGTGCGGATCAGAAGTTGGAAATTGAAAAAGAATCCCAGCACTAAGGGAGCGATCATACTGTCGTGATAGCGAAGGAAGACGACACGCTCCGATCGACGATGTTTCCAAAGGTCTTTTCCTAACGCCAAGAGCAGCCGCCACTGAAATGCCATATAGTTTTTGTTTGACTTGCCATGCAACGGAACGACATGAACATTCGCTGCCGCCTCGTCCGATTCTCTGCAAGAGCAAAACGCAGTGAAGTCGACTTCTGGACGCTCGGTACATACTTCGTCCAAGGCAGGCACGATCCCGAGTTCGAACGAATTCTGCCCCGATTGGCCTACAGGAGGAATCAGCGACACATAGATGAATCGTACTCTTGGAGTCACGTAACGTTCTCCAGCTCGCTCTTCGGTGCGTGGAACATCTAGCGTTTGAGAAACTGGGATGGCAGTGCGACCGCGGCGGCGACAAGCGTCCCCGGAATACTTCCGGGCGAAATCCCTGCCCATCGCAGTACCATTGTCAACGCGATCCCACACATGATCGTGTTGCTGGCGGCAAATGCGATAACGGCGTGTTCAACCGTGCCGAAATATGCCGCTGCAACTCCGCTCGTGATCGCAAGAGCACAGCCCACGCACTGCCACGCACACCCAAATTCCTGTTTTTCATAAACGTAAAAGCCCTGTGTGAGTGGTATCACGCAGAATTTCATCAAGTAGGCGACGCAGCCCCAACGGGCGTAGATTCCGGCTTCCGTCCAGGCCAAACCGAAGACAATTCCATAAAGCCATGGCCCCATGAACGCCACAATCCCAAAGGGGAGCATGCCAACCACGAAGAGGCCAGTAAATATCTGGGCAATGATTGCAGCCTCGTCATGCCCGTGCTGCCGAGCTGCGTTGAGACGTTGATAGATGGCTGGTCCAATCGATTGTGAAACGAGGGATATTGGCAGGCAAAGGGTTCGGTGCATCAGGTAAAATGCCCCAGCCCCCGCAGGATTTGACACGGCGCTGATTACCAGTACGAAGCCGTCATTTGTGAACCCTGCTGCAAGCGACCCAGGGGTTGAGAATAGCGGGAACTTGCGCCACCGTTTGGCCAAAGCCAGTAACCGAGTCCATCGTATCTCACGAATGGAACGAACCACCGGCGAAACCGAGCCGCGGGCGCCGTAAAGCAGGACGCCAACCATGGATGCCAGTCCCCATAGGTACCCCAGGAGGAGACCCCATGGAACGCCCGGCCTCATATACCCCCAAACGCCTTGGACAGACACCGTGACAAGAGTCTGGGAGGCTCTCCCTCCAGCCAGCGGTGAGAACGTCTTCTGCCGACTAAGCCACACCTGGAGAGCCTGCGTCATACCGGTGAGAAAGGCCAGAATTGGAATCGTCCACAGCCACGACGCGATTTGTGGTGCCCCGGCAAATGCGGCCAGCGGTGTTCGACATAATGCGACTCCCAGCAGTAACAGTACCGTGGTGATCAAGGCAATCAGCAACGACAGCTGCAACGTCTCAGATGCCTCCACATCATTGTCTGCCAGCATGATCGCTTGAGAGTACTGAAGCGTCGCGATTGGACCGACAATCGCAAGGATCCCCATAATTACGCCGAGCAGACCGATCTCCGATTTGGTGTACAATCGGGTTATGACGGGCATGGCGGCGATCGCCAAGGCCTGAGAAAAAACAGTGCCGAGTATCAGGATCGCGCTGTTCCGCCGAAAGCTTGACGCTGGCAGGACTCGATCTACTAAGCTTTGAACTAAGTTGAACATTATACCTTTATTGGAAAGATCCAAGGGTACTGATGGAGCCCTTAGGCGAATCGGCACGTTGGCTGCTGCCGCAATGAGACATCACAGCGCCAACTCATTACGACTCCGCCCGAACAGCGGCGACCACCCGATCCTGATCACTCTCGGTAAGAAACGGATGCATGGGCAGGCTCAGCACTTCTGCTGTCGCCCTTTCCGACTCAGGAAACGTCCCCAAAGGATATTTCGCATTCGCAAATACAGGTTGCTCATGAAGACATTTGGGATAGTAGACAGCTGTCGGAATACCCTGCTCTCTGAGATTTTTTTGAACATGCTCTCGGTTAGGAACACGAATCGTGTACTGAGCGTAGACGTGAGTATTCCCGTCTGCCACTTCTGGAACAACGCAGTAATCTCGAAGCAAATCAGAGTAACGGGCGCCGATTTCCCGTCTCAATTGAACTTCTCGCGAAAAGTGCGGCAATTTCGCCAGCACAATCGCGGCCTGCAGAGTATCCAGCCGACCATTCGTACCAACCAGTGTGTGGTGATGTCGTTGAGTGCCGCCGTGTGATCGTATTGCTCGCAGCCTTTCAGCAAGAGCCTCATCACTCGTAAACAGCGCTCCGCCATCTCCATAACATCCCAGAGGCTTGGCCGGGAAAAAACTCGCGCTGCCTACTGTGGAAAGATTACAGCTTTTGAGGCCGTTGTACGTTGCACCAAAGCTCTGCGCTGCGTCTTCGATCACCGGTAATCCATGGCGCACAGCTATGGCACTGACTTTATTCATATCCGCTACCTGACCGAACAGAGACACAGGCATGATTGCCTGTGTTGAGGCTGTCACGGCGTCCTCAAGCAGATCGGCGTTGATATTAAATGTGTCAGGATCGATGTCAACGAAGACCGGAGTTGCGCCGACAAGCCGAATTGTCTCCGCACTACTGATCCACGTAAATGGCGTCGTTATAACTTCATCACCGGGACCGATACCCCATGCCCGAAGCGCAATCTCAAGCCCCATGGTCCCGCTGGACACTGTGACACAATGAGCGGCTCCAACAAACCCGGCAAGGGCCTGTTCTAACTCATTAATTTCGGGCCCCATAATAAACTGCCCGTGCTCAAGCACGTCAGCCATTCTTGCGTCAATATCGCGTCGATACTCCTTGTATTGGGATTTAAGATCTATGAACTCCATAGTGGGCTCGATAATTGAAAAACGTACGAACAGTAATTAATGACATTCAGCAGACGACTGGCAGATCTGCCACATGAAACACGGGTTACTGTTAGCCAGTTTTCGAAGCGCTCTGGCGCGCGGAACAGTCACGAGTATGCGGACCAGCACATCGCTACGAAGCAGTTGTGTTACGTGCCTTATATTCTCGATAGCGACTGACACCATTCGCCAAACGTTCCGGAAGCTCAGATTCTTCGTCGAGGTCACAACATTGTACTCTGAGTTCGCAGTCCGTCGTTTGCAGCTGATAGCGAAGATTCGATTCAGGACACGTTGCAAAGCCATCACTATCGAATTCCAGCTTATGCCCATGGCGACTCATCCAGCCAACCTGCTTCCCTGGTACTCCCACAATCATGGCATAGTCCGGAATCGACTTAGTAACAACACAGCCAGCTGCGATAAAGCTGTAACGACCAAGGGTGACGCCACACACAACGGTTGAATTCGCTCCGACTGTAGCACCTCGACGAATCAGAGTTTTTTCGTAAAGCCCGTGACGCACAACCTGACTTCGTGGGTTCGAAACGTTGGTCAGCACACAGGACGGACCCAGAAAGACGTCATTTTCGACAATCGTTCCGTCAAAGATTGCAACGTTGTTCTGGACCTTCACGTTGTCCCCGACCACAACTCCACCTGCAACCATCGTGTTCTGGCCAAAACTACAATCACATCCGATAACAGCTCCCGAAAGAACATGCGAAAAGTGCCAAATTTTTGTTCCAGCACCGACTTCGGCTCCATCGTCAACGATGCTTGACTCGTGAAGGAAGAACTTTGGCATGATTCACACTTCCTCTGCAGTTGTAGGGGAAGCGATCGGCGCAAAACTGCCTTGCGCGACAGGATGCGCAATTTCGCAAGGTATCGAAGTGACGCTGTGCATTATCTGGTGGATAAGTTCGATTGCAGGTTTGGCGTCACATATCCCATATCCGTTGCCTTTCAGAATCTCTCGATAAACCTCGGTATGGAGATCGGTGAATCCTGCAGACAAATCAACTTGTTCGCCATCAACGGTAATCGAGCGGTAAGCGTATCCGCCTGCCTCACGCACATGTTGTGGCAGATCCTGCTCATCAACTGAAAGGAACCAACGCACTGTGGCCTCTTCCAGTTCTAAGACGCCAGCCATTCGATGAGGCTGACTGATGTGCACGACATTCCGCGAAACACCCCCAAACACCCAGAGAAGAAAATCAAAAAAATGAACGCCGATGTTCATTGCCAAGCCACCCGACTTGTCGGCATCGCCTTTCCACGAATGATGATACCAGCTTCCTCGACGCGTGATATACGTGAGACAGACATCGCGGCGCCCATCCGCTCCGGTCTTAACCTGTTCTTTCAACGCCTTGACGGCAGGATGCTGCCTAAGCTGCAGCACCGTGTTGACGCGTTTGCCGTACTCCTGTTCTATGTCCTCTAACTGATGCAGATTCCACGGCTTAATAACCAGAGGCTTTTCGCAAATAGCCTCTGCCTTGACCCGAAGAGCAAACCGCACATGCGCGTCATGCAGATAATTCGGCGAGCAAATGGAAACATAATCGACCGACTGAGCACCGTCAGAACGCAACAGCTTTTCGACATGCCGGTCAAAACGCTCGAATTCCGTGAAGAAACTGGTGCTCGGAAAATAACTGTCGAGAACACCTACGGAATCATGCGGGTCCACCGCGGCAACAAGCTGATTTTTTGTGTCACGAATGGCCTTTAAGTGCTTCGGAGCCACATAGCCTGCAACACCAATCAATGCAAAATTATTATTCATCCCACACGTTCCGCTAATACTCACTGATATCTATGCCGGAACGGAAGCAAGTCCAATTCTCTATTGCTCGGTTTCACCAGCCAACTAACTCTTCGCCAACAATTCTCTGTCAACCACACTTTTCGGCACCTGAAATGATGCCACCATTGCGGCAAGTGCCAACCTTACATCGTCCGGTTTTTGATCGGCAATCGCCACAAACGTAGTCAGCTCAGAAATCCCGTTGCTCTCCATGACCGCCCCAGGATACGCGGCTCTGACTCGGGGATGTGTGGTCGGGAGCGTAGCTTCGTCCGAAAAATAGAGTTCTTCGTAAAGTTTTTCACCTGGGCGAATCCCAGTGAATTCAAATTCGATCGACTCTTTAGGAAGCCCGCTAAGCGTTACCAGGTCCCTGGCCAGATCAACAATTCTAACTGGCTTCCCCATATCCAGAACGTAAATCTCACCCCCTCGGCACATCGCGGCCGCCTGAATAACCAATTGCGATGCTTCGGGAATCGACATGAAATATCGCGTCATGCGTTCATCCGTAATCGTAATCGGACCACCGTTTCGGATTTGTTGCTGAAATCGGGGAATCACACTGCCTGCACTGCCAAGAACGTTGCCGAATCGGACAGTTGCAAACTTCGTGTTACTGGTTTGAGCCAGGTCACAAATAACGCGTTCCGCAAGCTGCTTTGTGGCGCCCATAATACTCGTCGGATTTACCGCTTTGTCACTACTGACCATCAAAAAATGTGACGCACCGAACCTGTCGGCCTGGGTTGCAACAACCTTGGTGCCAAGAACATTGGTCTTGATCGCCTCACCAGGATTTAGCTCCATTAACGGCACATGCTTGTGCGCAGCTGCGTGAAAAACGATATCCGGTCGACGGAACTCAAAGAGATTCTCCATGCGACGCTCATCGGTAATATCTCCAATTTCCTGATGAAGCACCGTACCAGCTTCCAATGCCTTAGGTTCCAACTCGCAATGAATTGCATAAATACGATTTTCCCCTCGCCCAAGAAGCACCAGCTCAGCTGGACCAAACCGCATCACCTGGCGACAGATTTCGGAACCGATACTGCCCCCCGCTCCTGTGATTAAGATTCGTCTTCCGGTAATCAGTGATTCAACCTTCGTTGTATCCAGCTTCACCGGACCACGTTTTAGCAGGTCGTTAATATCCAGATTGCGCAGTGGTATTTTTTCGTCGCCGGACATGGCGTCTTCAAATCGTGGCAGTACACACAACTTGATGTCGGCAGAGTTGCACTTTTCATTCAGTGAACGAAGGACGCGACCGTCCAGAGTTCCGGACCGAACCAGCACAATGTTCGCCGACGCTTTTCTCGCGATTTCACAGACTTCATCCAGGTCTCCCAGAACAGGAACACCGCCAAGAATCGCTTTTTTTCGATAGTCCTTTGCACTGGCAAGTAACGCCTCAACTCGAAACGGCATTGATTGACTCGAGTTGATCTGTGCAGCCAGCTGCCCCGTTTCACGGTCTGTTCCGACAAGCAGAGCAGCGCATGTTACCTTCCGGCCAATACCGATTGATTCATCCGCAAAACGCCAAGTACAACGCAAGCCGCCAATGACCAACACCGTGCAAATAGTATCCAGCACTACGGTCAGGCGTGGAATCTGCGACGGTAACAGAAAATAGTCGACAAATGACACGACGATCATGCTCAGAGCGGAGACCTTGAGCAGCGATTTCAGATCTGCGAATGTGACGTATCGCCACCAACCATGAAAATGCTTCCCAAAATAGAAGACGAAAATTTTCACGACGATCACAGGACCCACCGTAGCGCCAAAACGCTGCCAGTTACCAGCAGTCAACTCAAAGTTAAACCTTGCCGTGTAAGCAATCCCGTAGATCATCAAAAACAGCAACGCGTGCAGCGCCAACAACAATGGAAAACGAAGAACAGGATCGAGAACAATGCTAAGCGGCACATAACGCAACACAGCCTCAAAGAATCTGCGACGTCGTTCAGAAACCGTCTTCACTGGACCTGAATGTGCTGCAACCTCATTCATAATTGGCTCGACCATAGCCGGTGAAACAAGACAGAAACAAATCCGTCACACAGCAAACTGCAAAACTCGTTTTCCCTCGATGATGCTCCAGCATCAGTACGCGACAACAACCTCAAAACTATTAACGCAAGCCCCATTTCCACATCATTTCAAAAACTAAACAATACCGCGTCGTCCGCGCAACTTCGTCTTCCTGGGTGACATCAACACCCACACCGACAGGACATATTTTTCCCCAACACAAAGTCGACAATACACCAGCATTGGCGGACAACCACCTTTCACTATCTGGCCGACTCAATCTCATCACCCACACTAACCTCTGCAAATTCACGTAACAACAATCTTATCAACTCCGCAGACATCTCTGAAAAACAACACCTCAAAAGTCTCGTTACCCCTACAGATGTACCTGCTATTTCCACCACAACATCCTTAATCCTTATCTCGCTTACAGACTGACGATCCGATCAGCTAAAACAATGTCTTAAAGCAGTACAATACGGTGCTGAAAACCGACAAGCGATTGGCTCTGATTGGCGAGGGCCATTCACTTGTCACCTTCTACGTAGAGCAGACACTCGCTGGATTCGATCTAAATCGTTGACACTCACCAATCAGTCATCAAATTTGGCGGTGCCTATCTTGTTTGACGTAACTCAATGATTCGCGTCGCACTGCCTGATTGGCGCCCTGTGAATAGCAACTGCTATACAGCGTCGTCAAACTCACTCTCTTCCGCCACGCCCGGTGAGTCATCCTCTGAGTCGACGTAATAGTCAGCATACTTTCTCGCAGTGCTGTAAGCATACCCGTCTCCGCCCGGTCGCTTCTTGTAACCATAGTGATTGCGGTTGAGCCCAACACCATTCACAACGAGACCCACGACCGAGGTATTGTGCTCATCAAGAAGTTGCTTTGTGTGGACCGCAGCCTTTCTCCCATGCTTAGTAATACGAAGTGTCATAATGACGGCATCAACAGCATCCACAACAACGACAGCATCCGACACTGCAAGAATCGGCGGCGTGTCAACAATGACAAAGTCGTATTGCTCAGCGTAAACGTGCAACACATTCTTCAACTCGACGCTGCCGAGTAGTTCAGCAGGACTGCCGGGACACTTCCCTGAAACCACCACGAAAAGATTCTTCTGAGCGGTCTCTCGAACCACATCCCTGGGTTCAACATCACCAAGAAGCACCTCAGAAAGCCCCGGAACGGGTGTTTCGCGACACAACGTGGCAGCACGCGGTTGGCGCAGATCGGCATCAATCAACAAAACCCGTCGTCCTGACTGAGCGAACGACACCGCAAGATTAACTGCAGTGGTACTATTCCCATCACCTGGCTGCGGACTTGTCACCTGCAGAACCCGTGCACCAGACGCCTTAACAGCGCACATCACGCTGGTGCGAATAATCCTGAAAACCTCAGCCTCTTTACTTCGCGGCCGATGAAAGGCATACACAGTGGGGTGCATTGGCAGCAGCCCTTTGCTGTTTGATTCTTTCACGTAAGGAAACTGAGGAACGTGACCCAGTACCGGAGCACCAAACACCCGACCGACATCATCGGGATCAGAAAACGTAGTGTCTGTAAAATCCGCTACCATAGCCATCAAGAAACCGAAACCACCACCCGCAAACAAACCAAGCGCCAGCAGAATGCGCAGCCGTGGCCAGACACGTTTATCCTGTGGCTCCGCATTTCCGATGACATCGGTCGAATATCCCGCGTAGTCACGAACGAAATTCAGTTCTTTTAAGGTTGCCTGCGTCTCTTCATACACGCTGTGACAACGACTCAGTTCACTACGGAGAGAATCCACTTTGATTTCAGCGGCTTCGAGTATCTTAGCAGCCTTCAATTCCTGACGACTGCGAGACAGAAGCTGCTCTCGTTGCTTCACTCCCTCTGCCACATCATGCTGCAGCAGCCCGACATAGGTTGCCAGCATCTCTTCTGGATCCATGCGATCTAGGTCAAGTGTGCCCTTGATCTTTGCAGAATTTCTGTCAATGAATGCACGAAGCACCTCAAGCTGCTCACGCACCGAGACAACAGAGGGATGTCCGTCGTTAAACTTCTCCGTCAGCTTTTTTTCGCGCATAACGAGCTCAAGATACTTGTCATATTCCGCACGAGCTGACTCCCGGCGAACCGGCTGCTCCGCCTGAAATGCTTCGCTTCCAGAATCACCTTTCGTAACATCAAACAACAACTTCAAACGCCCAACTTCCGCTTCACTCAACAACGCCAGACGACTAAGGTCAGAAACCCCTTTGTCTTCATTCTGCTCCATGTATTCCTGTATCACAGCCAGTCGCGACACAGTCGCATTCTGTTTCTCCTCCAGACGAGATAAGTCTTCTTCAATCCGCCTTAACCGATCCTTATGAATATTTTGAGTCGTATCGCCATCCCACAGCAAATCCGTGGACGACATGAATTCAGACAACTCTTTATCAGCAGCGCGTACCGCCTCGGAATTTTCCGTAGCCAATTTCGTCAACAGACGAACCGCCTCAGTCCCCGTCCCCTGGAAATGCTCCTTCAAATAGGCCGCGTACTGATCAAAGACAGCACGCAGTACCGTGGCACAATCGACCGGCGAAGAGCTTTCATACGTTGCTTTAAGTGTATGCGCGTCCTTTGCCACACCTTTGCCTCCCTTGGAGACAGCCAGGTGACTCTGAATAAACACAATCGGCGACCCGTTATTACGAATCACTTCCTGAAAACTTGCAAGCTCAGTCAGGTTCGCCGACTCAATAGCTGCAGCCAGTATCCTTCGACTCGTAAACAGCTGAATGTGTGTCGAGAGCACATCTTCTTCAGTCTGAGTTCCTTCAACCTCACCGTTGCTGGCAGCCCCCTTTGCAAGGCTGCCAGAACGCTGCAACACAAGTATCTCCATCTCCGATCGGTAGGTCGGAGGAGTCACTGCAAAATACAGGGACGCGATACCAACCCCCAGAAACAATCCAAGGGCTATCAAACCTTTTCGGCGTCGAAGTATGCCAATCAAGTCAATCTCAAACTGATCGCCCTGCGGAGCACACTGTTCTACTGAAGAATCACTCATCACAACTTTTCTCGCCATCTTTCTGCTGCCGTAAAGCAGAAAGCCCAAAAAGCCACCTAACGGAAGATGGCGGGTCGCTCCAATCGACGAACAAGCTACGGTGCAACAGAGTGTTTGGCGAACCAACTAATGTACAGGAACAAACTCATTGAGTACAGAAAATCACTCTATATTTGCGGTGCCGAGTTGCTGATGAGTCAGACTGGGTTTTCTAGAGCAATATGCAGACCGGTCACACACCGACTCGAGGCGGGTCCGCGACACGAATGAACGCGTCAGAAGTTGCCCCCTCGATCGCCTGCATGGCGTGCCTGAGAACAGCACAGGTGTCCGGCGGCGGCGAGTCTCTGGCTTTGATCACGCTGGCCAGATTAACGGAGACGCACTCCCCATCAACTGCACCGGATTCTGCGCCCAAAAGTATGTCCTCGGCAATGATCCAATCAGGTTCGACGAATTGGATGTGGATTCGGTAAGCTTCTGATTGGCTGTTCGCCGAAGAAAATGGCTCAATTGGAGAATCACGTAATTTATCCGCGTGCCACACAGCGTTCTGTTTTCTCAGAGCTTTCATTCCGCGAACATCACTTTTGATGTCCGCTCCCTGTTGTTTAACTGTAAACTAACCGGGTTTCCTGTCAGCGTCAGCTACATTCGCAACTGGTATTATCGGACTGTTCAGGGTCGCTCATGTCCAACCAATCGCCGGAACCACAATCAGGTCTCTACACCCTGCGACACATTCGCCTGGGGTGGTGTCTGTTGGTTCCGTTTCTGGTGCTGGGGCTTGGCCTGGAATCCTTTCACGGACTGAAGGTGCGATGGTATCTGGAAGACGAGGTGCGACGGTTGATGTGGACGCTGGCACATACCCACGGCACGCTGTTGTCGGTATTCCACATCTGTTTTGCAGTGAGCCTCGATCGGCTGGTTGATGAAACGTCCGTGTGGGTTCGGTGGGTTTCGGTCTGTCTGGTGAGCGCCACAATCCTGATGCCTGGCGGATTTTTTCTGGGTGGCCTCTATACCTATGAAGGCGACCCGGGGCTGGGAATCTGGCTGGTACCAGTCGGTGCAACGCTGTTGATTGCAGCAGTGGTACGCATTGCGGCAGCGAGCCTGAAACGAGGTTCGGAATGACCGTCGAAGTCTTGATCGTCGCAATGGTGTTGAGCTTTGGCCTGGCCTGGCTGGCGATGCTCATCGGAAAGCGTTCGCTGCGTGCGAAGATAGTAACATGCATCAGCGTGAGTGCCGTGGGGATCTGTTGGGTGTTGAACGCGGCGGTCGAGCATCCGCTGCCGGAGCGGGATGTCACCAACCGTCCCATTCGCGATCCCGTTGACGGGCACCTTGGCTCTACCTCGTGCCGATCGTGTCACGCAGACCACCACAAAACCTGGCACAATTCGTACCATCGCACAATGACACAGGTGGTCTCTCCGGCGTCAATGCGTGGTGACTTTTCAGAGCAAAAACTAACCATCGACGGTCAGCAATACGTCTTCGAACGACAGGGCGACGAATTTTGGGCCGAGTTTGAAGATCCGGATCACAATCTCGCCCAGGGTCCGGCACCTCGTATCAAGCGACAGTTGATAATGAGCACCGGTTCGCACCACATGCAGGTGTATTGGTATTCCGTTGGCGTTCGACGGGAACTGGGGCAGTTCCCACTGATCTATTTGTTTGAGGCGCAGCGCTGGATCCCCCGAGGACATGCCTTCATGATGCAATACGAATCGCATCCAAAAAGCGAAAGAAACCGATGGGCCACCAGTTGCATCGTGTGCCATGCCACGCATGGGCGGCCACGACTTGACTGGAAGGACACGCGGGCCTCTGAGTTCGGCATCGCTTGCGAGTCGTGCCACGGACCCGGCGAAGAACACGTGTGCTCAAACAGCAGTCCCACACGACGCTACGCGTTACATTGGCAGCAAGGCTCGGACGACACGATTGTCAATCCTCTCAAGCTGAGCAGGAAGCGTTCGTCGCAGGTCTGCGGGAACTGCCACGGACTCACTAAACCCTTCCTGCGCGTCAAATCGTCGGAAACGGCCAGCGCGGTGTTTAGCCGATTGATGAAAGAGACAGAAAAGTCGGGGGAACTCTATCGGGCCGGCGACGATCTGTATGAAACCAGGTTTCTCACGCGAATCTTCGACTACTCCCAATTGGGCGATATTCCGGACGGCGATTATCGCAAGGAATACACCAAACTCCTGGATGGTTACCACGAATCGCGACCGGACGTCAGCGCGTCCAAGTTTTGGCCCGACGGCATGCTGCGAGTCTCCGGCCGGGAGTTCAACGGTTTGGTCGAAACCCCTTGTTATCAGCGCGGGGAGATGACATGCCTGTCGTGCCATCAGATGCATCAACAGGCCGATGATCCCCGACATCACGAAGAGTGGGCCAACGATCAACTGAAGGTCCGAGCAGACACCAATCAGGCCTGCCTGCAATGTCACGACAAGTTCTCCAACGACGAGACTCTGGCAGAGCATACGCACCACGCGGCCGATTCAACCGGCAGTCTGTGCTACAACTGTCACATGCCATACACCACCTACGGCCTGCTGAAAACGATCCGCAGCCACACAATCGACAGTCCCCGGGTCGATGTGGAGCTGAAATCCGGCCGTACAAATGCATGCAATCTGTGTCACCTGGATCAGACTCTGGCCTGGACCGGTCAGCATCTGAGTGACTGGTACAGTCAACCGGCTACCGAAGTACCCAGCGATCATCAGATGGTTCCCGACTCGATCATCACGGCCCTGTCGGGCGACGCCGGACAGCGAGCAGTCGTCGCTTGTGCCCTGGGCTGGAAACCCGCCCAGACAGTCAGCGGCACCGAATGGATCGCCCGTGTGGTGTCGGTGCTGCTGGATGACGACTATCCGGCTGTACGGTACATCGCCGGTCGCACCTTAAAATCGCTGCCAGGGTTTGACGATTATGACTACGACTTTGTACCCCAACCCAAAGCCAATCGCTGCCGGGCAGAGGCAGCGCTGGAACGCTGGCGACAACAGCGTCAATCCGACGGGGAACCTCCGAATCTGACAGAGTTACTCGATCAGACCGAAGGCCCGGTGTCGGACACAATTTTGGATGAGCTTTTCAAACGCCGCGACAACAAGGCCGTCTTCCTCGCGGAATAGCAAACCTGAAGCATTCTTGGCATCAACAGGGGACCGTTCAGGGAACGGGACAAGTGGAATCAGCTTCGATTCGATCCTGCAGCGGGATTCAGCAAGTTCGTCGACTCATCTTCGAATGACACTGACGTCTGAATGTCGACAAAGAAAGTTCCCAAGTGCTGCTGCCTGGATGCTGTGACCCTGGCCTCGCCAATGCTGGAGATTCAGATCGATGAGGATCCGAGTAGCTGATGAGCATTATTCCCTGGCAGGGATTGATGGAATCTCAACCGCAACACCACGTTAAAAAAACAAGTCGGAAATAGTGTGCGAGAGGTCTCCTGAACGAAGTTCAATCCATAGCGTGTAATCTGACATCTGTCTCATCGTTCAGTAGACTGTTATCAGTGGAGACGCAGAAACGACATGGTTATGACACTAACGACTGATCCGGACTACCAGGCGTTCTGCGAAGAACGCCTGCAGGATCCGTACCCGTTGCTGCGACGGTTGCGGGAAGAGGATCCTGTTCATTGGTGCGAACCAATGAACCTGTGGCTGGTAACGCGATATGACGACGTGTTCAGCTGCCTGCGCGATCCACGGCTCTCGTCCAACCGTATGAAAATGTACACTCAGGCTCTGGAAAATCAGCAGCGCCGGCAGGTTCAGCCGCTGCTGGATCATCTGTCCCACTGGATCATCCTGCTGGACGCTCCCGACCACACACGATTGCGGCGGCTGATCAACCAGGCTTTTTCTCCTCAGATGCTGAAGCAACTTCGCCCTCGAATTGAAAAGCAGGCCGCTGAACGCCTGGCTCATGCAGCCCAGGGCGGAGAAATGGATTTTCACCGGGATTACTGCTACCCGTTTCCGGCTGACGTGATTTGTGAAATGATGGGCATCCCTTCGGAACATCGCAATTCCTACCTTGAATGGTCGGAAGGCGTGATGAACTTTTCGACTCGCGGCGGTCCCAGACTCCGCGGCTATGCCGAATCGGCCAATCAGGCGCTGGCGAACCTCCGGATCATGTTCGACGAATTGACGGCTGAACGCCGGCGTGCTCCGCAGAACGATCTGCTCAGCGCTCTGGTGGCTGCGGAAGACCACGGCGATCGGCTGACACACGACGAGTTACTGGCACTGTGCGTCTTTCTGTTTATCGCCGGTCACGAAACCACCACCAACGTGATCGCTAACGGGATGATCGGATTTTTCGACAACCCCGAACAATTTGAGAAACTCAAAGCCGACGTTGACGGCAAAGTCCACGGGGCGGTTGAAGAAATGCTGCGGTACGATAATTCTGTCACGCGCGGCGTCCGCCAGGCGAAGGAGAA
>JAKVAY010000082.1 GCA_022447185.1 Fuerstiella sp.
GATTTATTCGGCGTCTGCCTGGAAACATGGTGGTCAGAACCTGACGACTGTGTGTGTGTGTGTGTGTGTGTGTGTGTGTGTGTTGAGAGCTTTACAAACGTCCCAAGAAGATGAATCAGAATTGTCAGCTGCCTGCACTGTTGAAGGTCGTCTCGGCGTTGACAATCCTGTCAGCACACAGAACCCGATCAATGTGACCACTGCATAATCCAGGACAAATTCGGCGTAACCGTATCGGATTGTTTCCGGAGGGAGATTGATCGGCCCCCGCTTAAACATCACACAGTTCAACCGCCTCGGCAAGACTTGTCAGCGGATCTCTGGTGGGCCGGAATTCCTGACCGAAGAAGCCGTCATACCCGGTTTCGACAATTGCTCGGCAGATCGCGGGATAATTGAGTTCCTGCGTGTCATCCAGTTCATGACGTCCGGGATTCCCGGCCGTATGGTAGTGACCGAAGTAATCGTGATTCTTCTGGATCGAACGAATGATGTCACCTTCCATGATCTGCATGTGATAAATGTCATAGAGCAATTTAAAATGGTCCGAGCCGACCTGCCTGACCAGCTCGATGCCCCATTCGCTTCTGTCACACATATAATCAGGGTGGTTGACACGGCTGTTAAGCAACTCCATGTTAATGACAACTCCCGCTTTCTCCGCGACCGGAAGGATCTTCTTCAGTGCTGTCACACAGTTCTTCATCCCCGTACGGTCATCAAGTCCCCGACGATTTCCTGAAAAGCAAATCACATTTCGAAATCCGGCCGCAGCATTTGCCTCGATGGCGGAATTGATAGCCTCCAGGCACGAATCATGGTTTGCAGGGTCATTCAGACCATCTTTAATCCCGTGAGTTTTTGTCATCGTACAGACGAGTCCATACTTCTTCAGCACGGGAAATTCGTCGGGTGACAGAAGATCCACGCCAACCAGACCCATCTTTGCGGCAGCCGCTGCCAGGTCGTCAAGTCCGATCGTTCGGAAACACCAGCGACAAACACTTTGTTTGAGGCGTCCGTTTTTCACTAACCGAGATGGCAATTCGTCCCGGGCTGATGCTGCAGTCCCGACAAACACTGTCGCTGCAGTGGCCCGGAGAAGAGCTCGACGTGAAGACTGACAGGTGGATTCAAATTCCATGAGTCAATTTCCTTGTGCGGATTGGCGACAGGCCGATGCCTGACTGTTGGATTCCGATTTGCTTCCGGTATTCTACGTGTCCTCGCTCAGGAACTACGTAACCTCCGAATATTCCGTGAACTCAACAATACATAGAAAGTCATCTTTTGGAATCTCAGTTTCCTCTGAAAATGCTGCAGCGGATCGAACGCAGCGGAGTGATCGCCGTTCTGATCCTTGAAGACGCTGCCCATGCAGTCCCACTGGCTCAGGCACTGATTCGTGGCGGTGTTGATGCAATGGAGCTTACATTGCGCACTGATTCAGCGATCAATTCGCTCAAACAAATCAGAGAACACGTTCCCGAAATGCTGGCGGGTATCGGGACGGTGCTGCGAGTCGATCAGATTGACGAAATCGTCGAAGCAGGAGCCCACTTTGCCGTTTCACCTGGGCTCAACCCCGACGTAGTCAGAGCCGCACAGAAAGCCGGACTGCCGTTTGCACCTGGCATCATGACTCCTTCCGACATCGAAGCCGCGATTCAGCTGGGATGTCGCGAACTCAAATTCTTTCCGGCCGAACCAAGCGGGGGCCTCAAAATGCTCAGCAGTATCCGAGCACCATACGCCCATCTCGGAATTCGATTCATACCACTCGGCGGTGTGAATGCCGGAAACATGGGCTCATGGGTGAGTCATCCTGGTGTGTTCGCAGTGGGCGGATCCTGGTTGACACCAAAAGATGCGATCAGCAACCAGAATTGGGATGAGATCACTCGTCGGGCGGCCGAAGCGCGGGAAATCGCGGACACGAACAGAAGTGGGTAGCATTAGAAAGTAATGCGCCTTATCTGCCATCCGGACACCTTCCGCCCGACCGGGGAGAAAAGGAAAACCGGCAACCTCCGACTGCGATCTGCCATCCGAATTTGATACTGGAACACCATCTTCGACGAAAGACAGTTCACATGCCCAAATTCATTACTTTCGGTGAAATCATGATGCGGATGGCTCCATCCGGATTCCTCCGCCTTCAGCAGACCCTGCCGGGGTCTATCGAGGTCACATTCGCAGGTGCCGAAGCCAACGTAGCTGCATCACTATCCATGCTGGGAGCGGATGTTGGGTTCGTCACATCGCTGCCCAAGAATCCACTGGCAGACGCCTGCCTGAATACCCTTCAAGGACTCGGAATCGAAACATCGGGCGTACTCAGATCTTCCACAGGCCGCCTCGGCATCTATTTCGTTGAAGCAGGTGCCAACCAGCGTCCAAGTCGAGTCACGTACGATCGTGATGGTTCCAGTATCGGCCTCACGCCACCCGAAGCATGGAACTGGGATCAACTCTTTTCTGGTGCACAGGCGTTACATGTCACTGGCATTACACCCGCGCTTTCAAAAGAAGCGGCGGATTCCACACTCGCTGCCGTCAAAGCGGCACAGTCACATCAAATGCAGGTTTCCTGTGACCTCAACTACCGAGCCAAGCTGTGGAACTGGCAGCCTGGTACCGACCGCAGGGTGCTGGCCGGCGAGACGATGGCTCAGATTTTACCATTCGTCGATGTACTGATCGCCAACGAAGCGGACTGTGGCGACGTGCTTGGAATTCACGCAGGACACAGCAATGTCGATTCCGGCAACGTCGAAGTCGATGCCTATCCGAATGTCGCCAGGCAGGTTGCCCAACGCTTTCCAAACCTCAAACTCATCGCAACAACACTACGCGAGAGTCTCTCCGCCAGTCACAACAACTGGGGAGCCATGTTGTTTGATGTCTCTGGTGACAAAGCATTTTTTGCTCCGGAAACTGACGGCGTCTACCAACCCTATGAAATCAAAAACATTGTCGACCGTGTCGGAGGCGGGGACTCATTCTCGGCCGGACTGTTGTTTGCATTGGACCACGACGACTACGCCGAACCGCAGGACGCACTTCGATTTGCTGCTGCGGCTTCGTGCCTGGCACATTCCATTTTGGGGGACTTCAATTTCAGCGGCCGTGCCGAAGTGGATGCGCTGATGGGGGGAAGTGCCACCGGACGTGTGGTTCGATAGTCTCTGCAACCATATTCCATGGTAAATCACTAATCGCCTTGAACGCGTCCCCCTATAAGAGTTGCGATCCAGCGTGTATCGTCAAAGCTGCTGAGCACAATGTGTGCCGTCATCGTCAGTGGAACGGAAAGCAGCATTCCCACCGGACCAAGCACCCAGCCCCAGAACACCATTGAGCAAAAGATGACAAGCGGGGACAACCCAAGTCTTTTGCCCATGAGACGTGGCTCCAGTAAATTTCCAATCACAACATTCACAATTACATAACCGAGGGCACAACCGGCTGCCGGCTGAACCCCAAACTCCAGCCAGGCAATCAGTACGGCAGGAACGGCAGCGATGATCGATCCAATATTGGGAATAAAATTCAGCAAAAATGCCAGTAGAACCCAGAGCGAGATGTATGAAACATCAAACAATTTCAACCAGATTCCTATCAACACCGCTGTAATAATGCTGATCACAGTCTTAATGGCAATGTAGCGCTGGAGACTGTGAATCATTTGGTTCACCTGCTCCGTGGTACCGACGCGTTGCGGAAATGCCCGTGACAGTTTGTCTGTGAAAGACCCCGCCTCAAGCAGGATAAAAACAGCAGTCAGTACAATGAGCAGCGCGTTGCTCAGCAGGGACTGGATGCTGCCTGCAAGGCGAACAACAAGTGATATAGCAGTACTCAGACTGAACTGATCATAGATCTGACCAAGCCACGCTGGTGACTCATCGGCGGATGGTTCTCTGTTTTCAACATCTTCCAAATCATCGGACTCTGATTCTTTATCGGAATCCGGATCCCTTCCTGAAACTTTCGCAGACCACGCACTGGCCCATCTGCGCAGCTCGTCCTGCCGCTCCGGAATCTGTTGCCGGTACCGCTCATGGTTCCTGTTAAAACCAGAAATTGACTGCATCACAACTGCCAGTAACAGGAACCCAACAGCCGACAAACCTCCAGCGACGATCATTAGTGACAACCACTGAGAAACTCCGCGTCGTAACAACCCCAGGTATACTGGTGCACATATGACGGAAAGAAAAACAGCCAGCAGCAGCGGATTTAGAATCGGCTCAGCTGCCCGAATTCCGGCAACGACGACTACGAACGCAGCTATCAGATAGAGGTATCTCGCACCGTCGTGATGACGATGAACAGGTGATGACATCATGACAACTTCAATAACGAATGATGATCGACTGTGTGAGAAATGACAGACTGGGAATCAATGACCTTTGCGCCCCCGACAGACTGCACGTCCGCGAGACCATCATACGTCACTTTCGGTTGCCCCGGTAAACTCTCTCTTCTGAGCAATCACCTGTGCAGCGGTCATAAAAATCGACGTAAGAGCAAACAGCCAGAGAATCTGGAAGTACCACGAACCTTCAGCCAGTGACATCGCAAACAATGGGTTATTCTGAATCTCATCGCCTGGCTGAACCCAATCCACAAACAATGCTCGCAGACGATACTGAATAGTCATACGATTGATAATCGCTGGAATGAAACTGATGAATCCCTCCACACCCACTGTCCATACGACACAAAACAACATGGCTCGTCGCGGCGCGATTGCTCCAACCAGCAGGAACACTGACGCGTACGACATCGACGAAAGCACGCACAGAGCCGCTGTCGCCACCCACATTCGGACAACCGTATCCTGGCCTGTGAACATCACAGCAATGGTCAATCCCGCTATCGCAGCGGTTGATGACCATGCGACAGCGACCAGATATTTGCCCAGCAACAGCCAGAAAATTCCATTGGGTCGCGTCGCAATGTAAACCCAACTTCGTTGTTCCAGCTCTGTGCCAATCACAGGTCCAGCGCTCAGCAGCACACCCATCGCACAGGTAATACAGGGTACCAGGAGATAAATGGCAACAGACCAGACCTGGTGGGAATCAAATTGTTCACCTGCATCTGCGAGTGGAAACAGGCGAATCAGGCCGGCAATCAAAATCGGAAATACCGCCAAAACAAACCACCATGTTATTCGGCCAGCGGTGATGATTCGCGAGAATTCAAATCGTACCGTGGCCAGCAGCACACTCATAATTCACCTCGATGGATTTTCATGAGCGAATTGAACAGAGTCTGCAGTGAGTCGTCGGCCGTTTTCATCTCGTCCACCTGCAATTCATACTCAGCAATCCACTTTGGCAGCAGCGCCGAAAACTCCGCAGTCTGACGCGTGGCAACACGCAGTATTTCTGCTCCGCACGGACTGTGACCAATACTCACTGTGTCAGCCATTCGGTGCTCCATGATAAGACTGCTCAGTCTGTGCGGCCTGTCGCAGCGAATCTGTATTTCGACCGGCAAATCAAACAGCAATTTATGAACCTCGTCCGTCGTCCCGGAAGCCAGCAGTCGGCCTCCCGAAATCAACAGGAACGAATCTGTCACCGCTTCAATTTCGTGCAGCACATGACTTGCCAGAATCACACTGGCGCCATCTGCAATGCGTTTTTTAATGACTTCCGTCATGTCAGACCGACCGACCGGATCCAGACCACTCAGTGGTTCATCCAGAATCAACAACTGAGGATCATGAGCAATGGCCTGAGCAATCTTGGTGCGCTGCCGCATTCCGCGAGAGTAGGAAGCAACAGGACGATTCATTGCCTCCAGCATGCCAGTGATCGCCATGCATTCGGCCGCACGGTTGCGAGCAGGACGTCGTGGTACACCATGCATTTCGAGAAGAAACGTGACCCAATTCAGTCCCGTGATCGACGAATACAATCCTTCAAACCCAGGGCAGAATCCAATACGGCTCATCAGTTGCGGGTTATTTCGAGGACTTTGACCAAAGACCAGAACATTGCCACGTGTTGGCACCAGCTGACCGGTGATCAGATTCAGAAGCGTACTCTTTCCGGCACCATTTGGGCCCAGCAACCCATAAGCACCCTGCGACAGACTCAGACTGATGTCGTTGACCCCCAATACTTTGCCATACAGCTTGGTAACCGATTCAAACTGTATCAGTGGAATGTCAGACGAAGATTCACTCATCGGTTTCCTGTCGGCAGCACGTCATACGTTCAATGGTGAGGAAACGCGCCTGTAGAGGATCGCAAGCGATACCACGGTCACCGTAAACAGCACGACCAGTGGCGCAACGATATCTATTTGCGTTTCCGAACGAACATTCAGCAGCCATTCCTGGACCTTGGAGATCACATGGAACAAAGACAACAACTGCACCGGTGTCTGACTGCCGAAACTGATGAATGACGATGTAACCAAATAGGCAAAAAAACCAAAAACCCAAACCGAAAACCAGGCAAACGAAGCAAAACGAGTTTCGATCGTCAGCGATGACAGCATCAGGCCAAGACATGTGGTTGGTATGACCATCGTGGCGGTTGCTGCGAGCACACGAAGAGGGATGTCCCACGTATCAAGAACGATTGAGATGTCAGGCGACAACAACACACCTGTGCAGTACAACATCATTCCCGGGAGAAGAGAGATCAACAGCACATAGCAGGCAACGGATGCCGCCTTTCCACAGATATACTGTGTCCGGTTGATCGGTCGACTAAAGTACAGAAGGAATGCTCTGGAACGCATATCCTGAGAAATCAGCGATGGCGCTGTGATGCCAATCACGGGAATCAGCATGATGGCCTGAGAACGCTGGTACAGCACCTGCAGCAGCGAACACCAAAACTCATGGCGATACTTTACGAGATCCTGGGATGCCGCCTGGGATGCAATGAAACTGTTCTGCAGTGACCGAGTTGCGCCGGATTCGAGAAAAAACCGCACTATTCCGCTAGTCATGAATGTACCTGCGTGTCCTTCAGATGCTGCCTGTTCAAACAGATAGATCAGCAAGGCCATCAGTACGCCAGGCACCCATGCGAAAAACACAATCCTGCGCAACCACATGCTTTGCCACGCTCGGCGGATCCCGATCCAGGCGATCACCGTCCACCGCGATTCAGCAGAACTCAACGGACCATTCCATTCTCGATATCCGAGACTATGAATTGGCATGACTGGCTTCCTGAACGGTCTTCAGGAAGACCTTTTCCAGTGATGTACGCGACGGAACAATGCTGCGAACGGCCGTAGACGTCTCTGTTGCCGCCTGCCATACAGCAGCAGATGCTATTTCTTCGCTCCCGAAGACAAGAAGCGAATAGTCGGACACAGATTCGATTCTGGCGCCTCGTTTTTTGAGAGACTCAGTGAACAATCGAATGTCTCCATGAACAGTCACTGTGAGCGACGGATCGGGCGATCTGCGAACGACTTCCAGATCTTCTGACAGTGTCACACGGCCGGCCGCTAAAATAACAACACGGTCACACACCAGCTGGACATCGGGAAGAATATGGGTGCAAATGATAATCGCCTTGTTCATCTGTCTCGCCAGAATCTGAATCCGATTGAGCATGGATTCTCGTTCTTCCGGATCAAGACCTGACGTCGGCTCATCGAGAATCATCAACTCGGGATCATGCACAATCGCCATTGCAAACCGAAGCTTCTGTCGCATGCCCGTTGAGTACGTCTCGACGTTGCGATACCTTTCCTGACCAATACCGCAGAAATCGAGAATTTCATGTCCGCGTCTCAGGGCCTCCGTCGCTGGAAATCGGGACAGTTGAGCTGCTACCTGGACACACTCCACTCCAGATAGACCATGCATATAGCAGTCGTCTTCCGGCATATATCCAACCCTGGTCCGGATCGCACCGCATTCTTTGACAATGTCGTGTCCCAGTACGCGACCGGTTCCTGACGTGCAGCGAACCAGGCCCAGCAGTACTTTGATCAGCGTACTCTTTCCTGCTCCATTAGGGCCCAAAAGACCAGTGACTCCGTCATAAATCTGCAATGAAAGATCGTCAATAGCGCGAAACGATCCGTAATCCTTGGTCAGTTTTTCCAGTTCAATCAACGGCAATATTGAATCCTCTGGATCTGGTGGTAGCCACGGAAAGTCCCTTCTGTCTTCCCTATAACCCGCTGGCCGTCACAAAGATGCATTGATGAAAAATCTCTGTGCCTGTCAAATCAATCAATTAGTCCGCAATACCTGTCTGCAGATTATTCGCATTCCACTTCCACGGGCCAAATTGTATTTGTTTCGTGACAGCAGATATCTTCCAGACATGAAATTCTTAATGAGCAAACGTTTCAAATGCAAACGCGGCAATCCAGGGCGAGCAGCAGTTCAGAAGTTGTCTGGCAGGCTAGACAGGAGCAGTAAGGACCTTGTCTCTTGGTCAGCTGTCCTGTCGGACGCTAATACGACCGGCTCGCCGGTATGTTCTTACATATTGTTCACCTTTAAACAATTCAGTGATTTCGGCAACGATCTACTGATTCCGGTCCGCCTGCGTCGACTGCGGAATGCTGGTGAAAAACGCTAATCCAAGCACCAAATCCGGCAAACATGGTTCTTGCTGTTAATGTCCGGATTTTGGTCTGTGCCGCAAAATTTCTCGGACAGAGCACTCGGCTTTCGGCAGAAAATGTCCGATCCAACTGTTGTCACTTCGGACACTGGTTTTTGCGCCCGTCCGCTTCATTGGTCACAATGAACCGCATTTGTTGGCATGCCCAATGTGTCTTGAGTTTTCTGACAGTGTTTGTACTCCTCGTTCCGCGTCAGGTCTGTCGCTCCCTGAATATCAGGTTTGCTGCAACCGGATCATCCTAAGGATTCCTCAGCACACACAGGAACAGTTCAATCACGACTGCTCGATGTACTGCATGAGGATTCAACTCCATGCCCCGTAACTCATCCCGTTCTCGAAAACCGAATCTCATCGCGGGGACAATCCTGGCTGTCACAGCGGGGGTGTTGTACACCAGTTTCGATCCTATCCCTGCAGGTGAATCTCTGGTTCCATCCCCGATTCATGAATCCTTGACCGTTGATAACTTTACGGTCCCGATACCACCGGAGGCAGTCAATCTGTCCGTCGCTGTTTCGGACGATCGTGAATCTCCCACGACGGCTGTCGATATCAACGTAACGACAGAGGCAGAAGCAGAGACAGAAGCAGAGACAGAAGCAGGGACACTATCCAATATCGAACTCGCCGAATACTCCATGCTGCTGCTCAAAGATGGAGCAGAATATCTCCAGCAGTTTGACACATATTCAGCCGTATTTCACAAACAGGAACGTCTCGGGGGCGATCTGTCGGAAGTACAAACGATCGACCTGAAAATTCGACAAAAAAAACCATTCGCGGTCTACATGAAATGGCGCAATGGAGATCGTGGACGCCAATTGCTTTACAGTGACGAATACGAAGACGGCGATATGGTCGTCAAACTGGGAGGCTTCAAAGGCCGAATTCTGCCCGGTCTCAAGTTGAACCCTGAAGGAAGCAGGGCAAAGGAGAACGCACGGCACTCGGTCACCAAAGCAGGGATCCGGATGATGGCTGAAAAAATGATTGCTCACCGGAAACGTGACCTCGCTCAGGGCACGGGTATGAAATGCACTCGACTTCCAAATCGGGAGTTTGACCATCAGGACTGCTTCTGTTTTCTGTACGAATACGAATCACCGGAAATCTCGAAGGACTATCGAAAGAGCATCATTCTAATTGAATCTACGCACCATATTCCTGTGATGGCTCGCAACTACACCTGGGCAGCGGAAGCCAATGACCTGTCACCGGAAGAGCTTGACGTCCGGACACTCATCGAAAACTATTCATACACCAACATTGACTTCTCAAAGACACTGGCGTCCGTCGAGTTCAGTCGGGAGAACCCTCGCTACCGCATGTAGGTCGAAACGAGCTTGTGACCGTTCTCAACCATACGAGATACAATCAGTGCCGGCTCCATAACGACCCGCAGCCGAATCCCGATCGCAAAAATTTTCAGACGCAGATTTGATCGTTTCAACATCTGCTGTCCTGAACTTCCGACACTGCCTGCAGACTTCGAACCCGTTATTGCGTCTCATCGCTCAGCGACCATAATGTCGGCTCCCTTCATGATTCTACGGAGCCCCTGCAGTGCTCAGCCGATGCAAATACCTCGATTCTGCATTTTTGCAGACAGTCATCATTTGCGCATCGGTTTCAGCGGCCGCGGATGAACACGAACGATTCTTCGAATCGCAGATCCGCCCGATCCTCGCCCGTCATTGTCTTGAGTGTCACGGACCTACGGAACAATCTGGCGGGTTACGGCTGGACTCGCGAGACCATTTGATGAAGGGCAGCGAATCCGGACCGGTAGTGACTCCGGGTAATCCGGATACCAGTCGGTTTATTCATGCGGTGCGGGGATCCAAGAAACTGGCGATGCCACCGGATGAACAACTCTCCTCGCAACAGATTTCAGCTCTCGAGCACTGGGTGCTGTTGGGAATGCCGTGGCCGGCAGCAGGCGGACCAATCTCTGATCCGAAGGGTGAAGCAGCACTCAATCACTGGGCATTTCAGCCTGTTCGGGATGTGACGCCACCGAGATCAGCTCGATATCCGGTTCGCACACCCGTCGATTCATTCATCTTTCGACGACTCGAACAGCAGCAGTTATCTCCTTCTCCTGCGGCTGACGCAAGGTCGCTGATTCGCCGCGCCACCATTGGACTTACCGGCCTGCCACCGTCACCAGACGCTGTAGAACATTTTATTGAAAGCGACGAATCGAATCGCTGGGAACAGCTCATCGACCATCTGCTGGAGTCACCTGGCTACGGCGAACAATGGGCACGACACTGGCTGGATATCGCTCGTTATTCGGACACCAAGGGCTACGTCTACGCCCGGGAAGAACGCAGATGGGTGCATTCATGGAGCTACCGAGACTGGGTCGTCGAAGCACTCAACGCGGACATGCCCTACGACCGATTCCTGCTGATGCAACTGGCAGCGGACCAGGTTTCCGATCGCAAACCTCACGACCTGGCCGCCATGGGCTTCCTGACACTTGGCAGACGCTTTCTGGGTGTGACACGCGACATCATGGACGACCGCATCGACACAATCACTCGAGGCACCATGGCTCTCACGGTGGCCTGTGCCCGCTGTCACGATCACAAATATGACCCAATCCCCACGACAGATTATTATGCGCTGTATGGAGTTCTCAACAGTTGTGAAGAACAGCGGGTTGAATTGCCGTCAATGCGCAAGACCACTGCTGAATGGCAAGAGAAACTGGAAGTCCGTCGAAAGAACTTTCAGGATCGTTACAACAGTGAGCGACTGATCGCCAGTGAACGCTGCCGGGACAAACTCGCTGATTACCTCCGAGTTCAAAATAATCTGGAATCTGTCCCCGTACAGGGATTCGACCAGGTTCTGCTGCCCAACGATGTCATTCCGGAATTCGCACGCCGCTGGGAAAACTACCTGAGATACACCAGACGTACCAATGATCCGGTTTTTCGCCACTGGCATGCATTCGCCGCATTATCAGCTGACACATTTGCTGCTGAAGCGACTCATGTTTTACAAGATCTGAATTCTCCGCGCACAGGTCGGGTCAATTCGCGCATTGCCACGGCGTTTGCTCATCCTCCCAAGAGCTTTTCAGCCGTTATTGAGACGTATATCGCTGCTCTTGCCTCAATCCGTGATGAATGGCGTCAAGTCATCGCTCAATCAAAGAGAGAAGGGAAAGAACCACCCAGTCGGTTAGCCAATCCAATTGATGAACAACTGCGTCAGGTCCTGTTTGGCCCACGGTCACCATGCGATGTACCGAATGAACGCCTCGTACATAATGAATACCTGTTCACGTCAGCGATTTGCAGTGAACTTTGGGGTTTGCAGAAGGAAATTGATCGTTGGCTGAATAAGGCTCCACACCAGCCTCGCTACGCCCTCACACTGGCCGATCGTTCTATTCCAAACGAACCGCGTGTCTTCAGACGAGGGAACCCCAAATCGCCGGGACAGGATGTGCCACGACGATTTCTGTCCATCCTCTCCGATGATCCAAGAGCATCGTTTCGGTCCGGCAGTGGCCGATACGAACTGGCACAGGCAATCATCGACCCCGCCAATCCGCTAACTGCCAGAGTCATGGTGAATCGAGTCTGGGCGTGGCACTTTGGTCGTGGACTTGTGGCGACACCAAGCGACTTTGGAGTGCGCGCCGGACAGCCAAGTCACCCGGATCTGCTGGACTGGCTGACTCGTGATTTTGTTAGACACGGCTGGAGTCTCAAACATCTCCACCGCAGGATTCTGCGATCTGCCACCTATCGACAATCATCGACGCAACCGACAGACCCGAAACTACAAGAACGAATTACCCTTCACGATCCGTCTAATCGTTTGCTTTGGAAAATGCCACTGCATCGCCTGACTTTCGAGGAGTTCCGCGACTCGATTCTTGCTGTATCCAGTGAACTGAACCGGCACGCCGGCGGACGACCGGCAGAATTGTTTGGTCAAAAGGCTTCGTTGCGGCGCACCATTTACGGAGAAATCGATCGCCAGTTCTTTCCTGCTGCACTACGAATTTTCGATGTCGCCAACCCTGACATCCATATTCCCCGGCGCAGCGAAACCACCGTTCCTCAACAGGCATTGTTCTACCTGAATCACCCACTCGTTCAGCAACGCGCACGAAAACTGGCAGCGTTGACAGCAAAAATCCCTTCTCCGAAATCTCGCGTCGAGACCCTGTTTCAGCAAGTCATTCAGCGAACACCGCGGCCAGATGAACTTACGGACGCTTTGAAAATGGTCACGATGGCCGAATTGCCCCCCCCATCTGTCCGTTTGCAAGCCAGAGACTGGAACTATCTTTACGGAACATTCAACGAAGAACAGGACAGGGTCGTCGATGCAAAACCGATACCTGTATTCAGAGAATCAACATGGCAGGGTGGAACAACCTACCCCGACAAGGATCTCGGACGGGTGCAGTTGACAGCAACCGGGGGACACCCCGGGAACGATCGTCAGCACGCCTGCATCCGCCGCTGGACCGCTTCCCGAAACATGAAGATAACGATTGTGTCCACTCTGATTCACCAACCCAAATCAGGAGACGGCATACGAGCATTCATCGTCAGCAGCAAAACAGGAAAACTGGCCGGGCAGACAGTACATCAACAGACTGTCGACCTGAGCGTCACGGGGCATTCGGTCACCAAAGGCGATACAATCGACTTCGTGGCAGACATCAATGAGGTCCTGAACGGTGACCAGTTCCTGTGGGAAATCAAGATCCTGGAATCTGAAAATGTCAACGAGAACACGACCTGGAACTCAACCGGGGACTTCAGTGGACCAGTCCCCGAATCGCTGACCCCCTGGGAACAACTGGCTCAAGTCCTGCTGTGCAGTAACGAATTTCTATTCGTTGACTGACGTACAGTAAAACAGAGAACGGATATACTGCCGGCATTGCTGGTACGTCGGAGAATTACTGACAATGGTTTCAGATTGACTTATGCTGGGTCGTATTAACATTCACCATGTTGATCATTTTGACACACAACCGTCAGTCGCCATCTGCAGAAGAAACTCGCCCTGATGAAGAGACAGCCTGGCGTGAGTCGTCTCTGTGAATTCTGATGCGAAGAATGACAGATGATTGATCAGACACATGTGACTGGAGCAGCCTGTGATTGATCCAAAGAAATACACGGCAATCGGCAGGGTTGCTCGTCGAACCATGCTCACGCGTTCCGGCCTGGGTCTGGGCAGTCTGGGACTTGCAGGGGTCCTGACCGACGACGGACGATCAGTCGCAAACGATACCACGACAACTGGCAGCCGACTGCGTCAACAATCGCCTCACAGCTTCGGTCGTGCGAAACATGTCATTCATTTCTTTTTGAATGGAGGCCCGTCTCACGTCGATACTTTTGATCCGAAACCTGCGCTGCAGAAATATGCCGGCAAACCGGTTCCCTGTACTCAGCCTACAGAACGACGCACAGGTGCTGCACTCCCGTCTCCATTCCGATTTCGGCAATACGGTGAATCCGGCCTGCCGGTAAGTGACCTGTTCTCAAAAACAGCAGACCACGCTGATGATATCGCGGTGATTCGATCTATGTACGCTCAGGTACCAAATCACGAACCATCACTGATGCTGATGAATTGCGGTGACAGCGTGCAACCTCGGCCAAGTATGGGAGCATGGGTGCTGTACGGACTGGGATCTGAAAACGAAAACCTGCCAGGTTTCATTGCCATGTGTCCAAAGGGGCTGCCGATCAAGGATTCGGAAAACTGGCAAGCCGCCTTTCTGCCGGGCGCCTATCAGGGCACTCACATTGATACTCAGCATACAGAACTCAGCAAACTCATCGAAAACATTGAACATCCCAATGTGGCAACAGCTGACCAGCGTCGACAGCTCGATCTGCTGCGACACTGGAATCTGAAGCATCGCAAATCCCGGCAGGATGACCGCCTGGACGCCCGAATTCACTCTTATGAACTCGCTTTTCGCATGCAGGAATCCGCAGCCGAAGCGTTTGACCTGTCCAGTGAACCAAAACATGTGCAGGACAGTTACGGGATCACGACACATGGTCGTCAGACGCTGATCGCACGACGCCTAGTTGAACGAGGGGTACGTTACGTTCAACTGTGGCATGGAGCCAGTCAGCCGTGGGATACTCATTCACAAATCGCGGACAGACTGCCAAAACTGTCGGCCGATATCGACGGTCCGATTGCTGCACTGATGACAGATCTCAGACAACGGGGACTTCTCGATGAAACATTGATTCTCTGGGGTGGAGAATTCGGAAGAACACCTACAGTGGAACTCATGGGTGAAGACAAACCAGGTCTGGGTCGCGACCATAACCACTACGGATTTTCGGTGTGGATGGCTGGCGGCGGCATCCGCGGTGGCACGATTTATGGAGCCACCGACGACTTTGGTTTTGCGGCAGTGGAAAATCGCACCAGCGTCCACGATCTGCACGCCACGATCCTGCATGCTCTCGGTCTGGATCACAAACGACTCACGTACCGCTACGCCGGGCGAGACTTCCGTCTAACCGATGTACACGGCCACGTGATCCACGACATCCTGGCTTAACAGAGCAACCTGACTTTCGACGGATCACAAATCCGAAACGTAAGCGAGTAAACCAGTCTGAGCGAACACACTCACTTGTACTTCATGTACGTGTCGTGATTTCTAGCACACTCACACTGGATGGATTAGAAGAATCGCCGAATCACCGTCGGACTTCAACATAGGCCGACATCCCGGAACCACGATGTCCATTGAGTGATCGGATGTTTTTCCCAGCCGCCAACTGAGTCCAAATTGCGGGTCGTGTATCACGAAAAACACTCCACTGCGCTTGAGTGTGGAAGAAAATCCACTCAAAATCCCGGGCAGTTCTAATTTCAACGCCGGACGTCACTGTTTTTGCTCGGATATGATCATGTCGCGTTTGATTTCCACACCAGGCTGGGTCTTCTGGATTGTTTTTGCCGGATGCACATCGGGAACGGACAACACCATACCACCAACATACCACGGACTGGATGAGTCTGATGGAATCCGTCCCGAGCTGGCTTCCGGACTCGACACTCCGCAGGAACTGTCTCCCAACTTAACAACAGGTATCTTTCAGGCTGAGTTTGTTACCACCGAAGGAAAGTTTCTGGTGGAAGTGAATCGTGCTTGGGCTCCGATCGGTGCCGATCGTTTTTATAAGCTGGTTCAGGATAAATTTTTTGACGATTCGAGCTTCTTTCGGGTTGTTCCGGGATTTGTCGTTCAGTTTGGACTTGCTGCAGATCCGGTACAAAACGAGAAATGGTCGACAGGACTTCAGGATGAACCGGTTCTCAAGGGTAACAAGCGTGGTTTCCTGACGTTCGCAAAGTCCAGTGCACCGAACTCTCGAACAACTCAGCTGTTTATCAGTTACGGCGACAATGATAATCTCGACGGAATGGGCTTTTCGGCATTTGGACAGGTGATTCAGGGCATGGAGGTGGTTGATCGAATCAACAGTGAGTACGGAGAGCGTCCGAATCAGGGTTACATCAAAAATCAGGGGAATTCCTACCTCAGCAACGAGTTCCCAAATCTAAGCTATATTCAGACGGCCAGAATCACTCTGGATGACCTGAAATCTGAAGAGAGGAACCAGGACGGGACAGTCCCACCACTGCCAGATGATTCGGTAGCGAACGATTAATCTGGTCAGCTTGCCAGCCATTTGCGAGTGATTCGGATCCGCGTCACCTTTTATTAGCTACTGAGTCCCGGATGAATCTTAAAGACTATATTCGTTCCATTCCTGACTTTCCAAAGCCGGGCATTATGTTCCGGGACATCACTCCGATGTTGAAATCAGCTGCGGCGATGAAGGAAGTGATTCAAAGGATCGCCGTCCCGTTTCAAAATTCGGGAGTCACATCTGTACTGGCGGCCGAAGCCCGAGGATTTGTATTCGGAGCACCTCTGGCGATGGAGTTAGGGGCTGCCTTCGTTCCGGTGCGAAAACCTGGCAAGCTGCCGTTCGACACGCAGTCTTTTGAATACGACCTGGAATACGGAACTGATACGCTTGAGATTCATCGGGACGCGGTTGAAGCTGGAGAACACGTGTTACTGGTTGACGATCTGCTGGCGACAGGTGGCACGATGGAAGCCTGTCTGCGTCTGGCGGAACGGCAACACGCCAATATCGTTGGTCTGGCATTTGTCATTGAACTGACATTTCTAAACGGCAGACAGCGTCTGGCACCGTACGATGTCCACAGCCTGATTTCGTATCAAACCGAAAATGCGGATGAATGACTGCCGCACGTCGCGGCCGATTCATCGTTGATCCAATGGCCCGCACAATCATCGGACAACTGCCGTCGTTGCGTACTCAGGGTCTGTATTTATCGGATGAGTGGCGCCTGCTTCGTCCCGGGTTTCGATGCAGCCACTGATGCCCGACTCCACATCGATCTCATCGTTCAGAGATATTGAATTCATCAGTGAATGCTGATCCGGCAATTCACCGATCAGTTGCATCATGACCAGACAAAAGCTGAATAATTGCAACACGGACGTTTCATGATTCAAACCTTGACCTCTTCAGCATCGGACGAAAGGTCGTCAGCGAGTCGAGTTCGGAGCGGGTCGACCTGTTCCGCTATGAACGCATCAACCTGTTCCGGTGCTCGTCCGATATACAGTGACGCATCGAGCGTGCTATCCAGATCCACACCTGCAAAACTGGTGTCCTGTTTCAAACGGCTAATGAGGTCGTTTGGCTTCCCATGCTGTTTTACGATGTCTGCTGCCTCCTGACTGTGAACCCGGATTCGTTCATGCAGTGTCTGTCGATCCCCTCCCGCACGAACACCGGCCATCAGAATTTCCTCTGTCGCCATGAACGGCAACTCTGCATCTAGATGCTGTGCGATCACGTGGGGATAGACGACCATTCCATCAGCAATACTGCGATACAGGATCAGACACGCGTCGACTGCCAAAAAACCCTGGGGCAGTGTGAGGCGTCGAATCGCGCTATCATCCAGCGAACGTTCCATCCACTGAGTAGCTGTGGTTGCATCAGCGCCCGCCTGCATACTTATCGCAAATCTCGCCAGGCCGCACATACGTTCCGAACGCATGGGATTCCGCTTGTAGGCCATCGCAGAGGACCCAATCTGCTTCTTTCCAAACGGTTCTTCGACTTCCTTACGATGCTGCAGAAGCCGAATGTCAGATCCTGCCTTATGACATGACTGGCCGATGCCATTCAGAGTCTGGAGTACATGCGAGTCCACCTTGCGGGAATACGTCTGCCCGGTGACTGCATGACGCGAATCAAAGCCCATCTTTTTGGTAACCATTCGATCGAGTTGTTCGACCTTCGTATGGTTGCCGTTGAATAGGCTCAGAAAGGTTGCCTGTGTCCCGGTGGTTCCTTTCACTCCCCGAAATCGCAGAGTTGACAACCGATGTTCTATTTCTTCAAGATCAAGAATCAGGTCCCAGCACCACAAAGTCGCTCGCTTTCCAACCGTCGTTGGCTGAGCCGGCTGCATATGCGTAAATCCGAGACAGGGAAGGTCCCGGTAGAGAATCGCAAATTCTGCCAGCTGATCGATTACCTGGACAATCCGGCGACGTGTCAAAAGAAGACTCTCGCGGATCTGAATCAGTTCCGCATTGTCCGTGACGTAGCAACTGGTCGCTCCCAGATGAATGTCTTTACGGGCCGCAGGACACTGATCTCCCCAGGCATGAACATGCGCCATCACATCGTGACGGAGCTCTCGTTCGAAGCGAGCAGCTGCATCAAAGTCAATATCATCGACAGTGCTGCGCATTTCATCCAGTTGCACGTCTGTGATGTGCAGTCCCAGTTCCTGCTGTGACTCAGCGAGTGCAACCCACAACCGTCGCCAGGTAGAATGTTTCTTTTGAGCCGACCAGATGGCCGACATCTCCCTGGATGCATAACGCGTGTTCAGCGGATTCCGATAGATTTCGTGTGACACCTGTACTCACCTGTCATGCTGGAGAATGGGCTGCCAAATCCACTTTTGTTGCTCCGAATCGAACAGCGGATCGAATTGAAAAATCATTCAGGCCGTTGGATAAACGGAACGCACGCGCTCGACCCGAATCGTAGCACCGGCATCGAATCCTACGCTGAAATCGAAACCATCGATGGTCGCTTTAATGACACCGCCATCTTCGCTGGTTTCGATGATTTCGCCAACAGCCCCGAGTTGGAATCCGGATTCCGAGAGATACCGCAGAAAGCCGGGTTCCTGATTCACGACCTGGACAAACCTCACGATTTCACCAGCGTGACACATATCCAGCGATACGGGCGATGATGTGCCACGAAGTTCACCATCCGCTGCTGGAATGGGCGCTCCGTGTGGATCGGTCGTCGGATGCCCCAAATAACTGTCAATTCGATCGATCAGCATGTCGCTCACTGCGTGTTCCAGTTTTTCAGCTTCGTCATGGACCTGATCCCATGTCATTTTGAGCGTGTCGATGAGAAACAGCTCAATGAGCCGATGACGGCGTAGAATTCGCATTGCCAAACGACGACCGGTATCCGTAAGTGCGACACCTTCATACGGAACGTAGTCGGCAAGTCCGGAATCCGAAAGTGTTTTCAGCATGCTGGTGACAGAACCGGGTGACACCCCGGTACGGGTGGCCAGTGATCCTGGCGAAACTCGCTCAGAATCCTGCTTGAGCTGAATCTGCAGAATCGCCTTTAGGTAGTTTTCAACGGTCAGGCTTGCCATCTCAGCAGTCTACAGTGGACTCGGCAAGTGTGCTGCCGATGCATATAAGAATCCTGCGAAAGGTGCAGTTATGTTTGCGCTCCTGCTGCCGGTGGATTCGTCAGGAGTCACCCTATTCGAATACCAGTGGTGCAGCAGATCCTTTTGGAGCAACTCGAAATGCCACTTTTCCATCCATCACATCTCGCAGCAAATCACCAAATAATTCATCACGCCACCCCTTCTGCATGCGAGGCGAATCTCCGTTACGTTCGCCAAGTCGGTGATAGCGAACAAGCTCCAGCAGGTCACGATTATTGGCAACCAGTGTATAGGCCATGTCGATCTCTGCACACCGATTGGAAAGTGACAGCGCCAGCAACTTTGCCACAACCTGTTCTTGTGACGATGCATCTTCTCGACGACTGCGACGTTTTGGAGGAAGATCCTCTTCCTTGATCTTCTGAGCAGCTCGAATCACGTCAACCACGTCCTGCATATGTCGACGGTATTCACGTCGATTCAGATCACGAGTCGCCAAAGCCTGTTTTTCCGAGCAGGGCTGACGGCGTGCCAGATCGACCAGCAGATCGTCCCGCAGGATTCGACGGACCGGACGGTTCTGCCGCGATGCCTCAGTTTCGCGCCACAGAGCGAGGCGCTGCAGAACCGCCAGATCACGCCGACTTAATTTGTGGATTCCGGGAAGCCTTTCCCAAGGCGCTGCTTCGTCGTCATCACTGATGTCTCCGATCAGACGAGAGACTTCCTGTTCGGCCCATCCCAGACGACCCCGATCTTCCAGCCAGGCAGTCTGTTTCTCACAGATTTCGATCAGGTATTCAACATCCTCCAGTGCATAGCGCAGTTGAGCATCAGAAAGCGGACGACGAGTCCAGTCCGTGCGAGTTTGACTTCCATCCACACGCTGATTGATCACTCGTCTCACAATCGCAGAATACGACAGCGGATAACTGGAACTGCGAAAACCTTCCGCCAGCTGGATATCAAACAGACGCCGCGGAGGTTGACCCAGAAACTGAAGACAGAATCGGATTTCGGCCTGTCCTCCGTGAACGACCACAGTCGTCTCATCATCTGCCATGATCTGCCACCACGCCGAAAGATCGGTAACAGCCAGCGGATCCACGACGGCAGCACGGTTTTGTGTAGCGAATTGCAACAGCCCCAAAGCCGGACGATAGGTATTGTCTGAGACGAATTCTGTATCGAAGCCAACTAGGTGTTCGCTGCGAATATGTTCACACAGATCGTGAAATTCTTCGTCTGTTTCAATAATTGTCGGCTGCATCCATCCCACTATAGCATTTTTCACAGACGATTCATTGTCGCATTCAAACCTGCTGATTTGCTCCTGATGACTGCAGGTCTGATGGTTGCATTGTATTCAGGAAACAACCAAAACTTTATACGAACCAGTTTGGAACAATTTCCGAATCCAAAGGAATTAGATCAATCTGTATGTCTCAGCATTTCGTTCGGAAGGGTGCCAGATACGATTTGCGTGTGGCGCAATCGGCAGATGGTCAGTGTCCACAAAACGTCGATATCGCGGTCTACGGAGCGGCAAGCGGTGTCGTTGTTGAACAGCAGATCGGTGGTGTGTACTTCAGAGGAAACATAAGAGGGACAAAAAATGAAGATTTCATTTCCGGCACTGGCGTCACTTGCACTACTGCTGACGACCGGATGCAGCGAAGACACACCGGAGCCAACAATCACCGTCACGGAGCCGGCACCAGCCGAAGTTGTTCCAGATGATGACACAGCTGAGGCAGCTGTTCGGGCAATCATCAACGGACTGTCGACTGGAAAAACGGATGTCATTTGGGAGGCGTTGCCCCCTGGATACCAGCGAGATGTCAACACGGTTGTTCGGACATTTGGCAACGGAATGGATCCGACTCAATGGCAGCAGATTCACGGTGCAGTCGGACAGATCCACTCGGTTCTCAGTACTAAGGCAGATTTCATCGTCAATGTCCCACTTATTCAGAAATCGGAACAGGCTGAACAGTTGAGCAGCGCGATTCCGCATATCGCAGGTTTTTTGAAAACCATCCTGGATCACACCGACCTTGAGTCACTTAAGTTGTTTGAAGGAGGAGAGTTCTTTTCCGGACCCGGGTCACACCTGATTGGTCAGCTTGACGAGTTATCAAAGTTGTGGCCGGAGGGTGTTTCCCTGTCGTCGATGAAGGATGTGAAAATTGAGACAATCAGCTCCACAGATGACAAAGCAACTTTAAAAATTACGAATCCTGTGACGCGTATGACATCAAACACTACAGAATCTGAAGACGTCGTTTTTGTAAAAGTGGATGATCGGTGGATTCCGATGGATCTGGCCGACAATTGGGATAAGAGTGTTGCCAGCGCCAAGAACGCACTGTCGCAGTTGCCAGCATCTGCTGAAGAGAATGCAGTAATGGTCTCTGTGATGACCAGCATGATAACAGGTGTCCTGCAGCCACTTGACGCCGCGGAAGATCAGGAGCAGTTCAATACGGCAGTCGAACAAATGCTGGCCGGTATTGGAGGAATGCTGGGTCCAATGTTCGGAGGTATGCAAATGGAAATGTCGCCGGAAACCGATTCCGGATTCGAATCGTCATCATTTGAACACGAGTCGCCATTCGGCGAAGAACCATCGAAAAATGACAACGATCCGGATCCCGGTTTGGAGGAATAAATCCACCCAAGCAGATCGATGGATTTTCGGATCAACAAAAAGAAACAGAGTCGGTCTCTCGAATGGCTCTGTATGCCCGGCTTAAAAACTATCCGCACCTAATGCTCTGACCGACATGGCGCATTTCGCCTCTCGGAAGGAGAAGGGTGACCCAGCGGGAGCTGCAGTCCTGACCCTTCTTATGAGGAGCTGGCGCGCAGCGACTGGAGAGAGAAAACCTTCCCGAGACTTCGGCTCGCCTCCCACGCAGCAGAGTGACGCTCGTTCCAGTATTTCTCGAGCTTCCTACCGCCACGTCACTTGGTACTTACTGCAAAGAAAACGCGTGTGACGCGATCAATTCTTCCGTCGGATCGTAAATCGAGTTGTCCCGACCGAATGTGAGTTAAGCCATGTTGAATCGTTCACGGGACCTGCCCACGGGGTACATTAGAGTCGTAGCGGAACATGTGGACGTGAATTCTCTGAGCTGAAACCACAGAAAAACGACACTTGGTTTGCCTTCACTCACAGTTTTGAAACTGTCTGTACGAGGGTTACAATAATTTTTCTGTCCGGTCCGCCGCCCGGGTACCAGCCGAGGGCTGCCGTGTGAGTCAGTTAATCTCACGTGGAACAAATCGAACAGGGGATCTTCAACCGATCAGAAACAACATGATGAGATACATGACGCAAAGTGTTCTGACTGCCTGGGCAGTCTCGGCCATGATGCCGATTGCGGTCCTTGCTGATCGGGTCGATTATGAGCGGGATGTCAAACCGATCCTCAAAACGCACTGTTACAGCTGTCACGGTGGACTTAAACAGGAATCTGGTCTGCGACTCGATACCGGAATATTGATTCGCGCAGGCGGTGATGGTGGTCCGGCTGTGCTCGGCGGAACCGCTGAACGAAGTTTGCTGGTCAAGCGTATTACTGAATCCGACGAATCACTTCGGATGCCGCTCGAGAGCAACTCGCTGGCTCCGGAACAGATTCAACTGATCCGTGACTGGATTAATCATGGTGCTTTGTCACCGAAGGACGAACAGCCCGAAGACGATCCTCGAGCACACTGGGCGTTTAAAAAACCGATCCGACCGGTCGTTCCGATTGTCAAAAATACTGCGTGGCTGGGAAATTCCGTCGACGCGTTTCTGGCCGCTCAGCACGAACAACGTGGTCTAGTACCGCTGCCAGCGGCACAGAAACATGTGCTGCTGCGTCGAGTGTACTTCGATCTGATCGGCCTGCCTCCGAATCTCAACGAACTTCGTGCGTTCCTTACTGATGAATCACCGAATGCTTTTGAAAGCGTCGTGGACGGTTTGCTGGAACGCCCTGAATACGGTGAACGCTGGGGAAGGCACTGGATGGATGTCTGGCGATACAGTGACTGGTACGGACGTCGCAAGGTACCTGACTGTCTGAACAGTTATGGTCAAATCTGGCGATGGAGAGACTGGATTGTACGTTCAGTTAATGAAGACAAAGGCTATGACCGGATGATCATGGAAATGCTGGCCGCCGATGAGATTGCTCCGGACGATCATAACAACATCGTTGCCACCGGCTTCGTGGTCCGCAGTTTCTATCGCTGGAACTACAACACCTGGATGAAGGATGCAGTCGAACATACCGGGAAGGCGTTTCTTGGGTTAACACTGAATTGCTGTCATTGTCACGACCACAAGTATGATCCCATCGCTAATGAAGAGTATTTTCGCTTTCGAGCATTCTTCGAACCGATCGATATTCGTCACGATCGTGTCCCAGGTGAACCGGATCCAGGCGCCTATCCAAAGTACTCCTACGGAAAATCATACAAGCCGATCACCAGCGGTCTGGTCCGAATTATGGATAAGGAACTGGACGCAAAGACATTCATGTACACCGGTGGTGAAGCTCGCAACGTGATTCCGAACCAGCCACCCGTCACACCCGCTGCTCCCGAAATGATCGAAGGAGACTCGATAACGATCAAACCGATCGATGTTCCCCTGACGACGTGGTATCCGGGCCTCAAACCGTTCGTGCGTCGTGAAGAAATCTCAAAAGCTGAAGCGGATCTCGCCACGGCGAAGCGAATAATGACCGACTCAATGGCATCTGTTGCGACAGCGAAAAATGACACTCAGAAAGTTGTCGCTGATTTGACTCTGCGAGTTGATCACATGAATGTCGTTCGGGCAGAAGCTGCTTTAAAGTCTGTGCTGGCCCGAATTCACGCGGATAAAATCCGCTATCAGAACGAACCCGGAGATGCAGACGATGCTGCCCGACTCGCCAGTCGAATCGAACGGATGTCAATACTCGAAACGGCCCGTTTTGAACTTGCCCAGGCCAGACGCACTTTGACTTTAAAAAAAACGGGGGACAAGCAGCCCGATGATGACAAGGGGAGGGCCGAGATCAAAGAGGCCGAAACAAAAGTGCGAGAAGCGGCGGAAGCCGTGACCAAAGCAGAAGAGAATCTGGCAACCGAGTCAGTCGACTACACAGCATTCAGTCCCAAATATCCTCAGCGCAGCACGGGTCGCCGCAGCGCTCTCGCCTACTGGATTGCGAGTGAAGACAATCCACTCACGGCCCGCGTGGCCGTCAATCATATCTGGCTGCGGCATTTTGGACGGGCCCTGGTAGAAACGACTGAGAATCTCGGCCGCGGTGGCGCGAAACCCACACATCCTGACCTGATGGACTGGCTTGCTGTTGAGCTGATGGAAAATAGCTGGAAGATGAAACACATTCACAGACTCATCGTAACCAGCAATGCGTATCGAACGTCATCCGGCGGACAACAGACGTCAGTTCCATCCGAAGCCGTTGACCCGGACAATATCTATCTCTGGCGGTTCAGCTCGCGTCGCATGGACGCAGAAGTGCTTCGCGACAGTATTCTGTATCTTTCCGGCAGTCTTGACTCAACGATGGGCGGCAAAGAGATCGACCAGTCTCTAGGTCTGACGACTCCTCGACGCAGTCTTTATTTTGAGCACCATGGTGAAGGGCTCATGCCGTTTCTCGATCTGTTTGATGCAGCTGACCCGTGTGATGCTTACCAGCGGAAGACCAGTATTCGGCCACAACAGGCACTCGCCATGGCCAACAGTGATCTATGTATCCGCGAGGGACGATTACTCGCGCGGCGTTTGACGAAACAGTTCAACGACCAGTTTGCTGTCACTGAAGATGGCACAACATTTATCAATCTCGCATGGGAACAGGTGCTGAATCGTCTTCCCAAACCCGAAGAAGTCGAAGCATGCGTCGCTTTCCTTTCAGGCCAAACGCAGTTGTATTCAACCGCAGATGCGGACGAACTCCAAGCAGCACCGGAGGATGAGGCGGTCCCGGCATCTGTGGATCCAATGCTGCGGGCACGCGAGAGCTTTCTACAGGCGTTGTTCAATCATCACGACTTTGTCACCATCCGGTGAGTGAGGTGATCGTCATGCTCTTTAACAGGATCAATACCCCGGATCACGGGACAGTCAAATGAACCGTTCATCCTCATCTCCACATCTCTGCGTCTCTCCATCTCAGGGCCGACGGACGTTTCTGGCTGACGTCGGCCTCGGTTGCAGCGGACTGGCACTGGGTGCGCTGCTGAATCAGGACGGATTCGCAAGGGAAGGGGCTGAAACGGCTCACGTGCAGCCCGATGGACTTTCTCATTTTACTCCAAAGGCGAAGAATGTCATATGGGTATTTCTGTCCGGTGGCTACAGCCAGGTGGAAACATTCGACCCGAAACCGGCTCTGGTGAAATACGGAAACAGAACATTTGACGAAATCCCGCTGCCCAATCCGACCAACGATCCACTGTTCACACTGCGTTCGAGGGCAGTGGTCGGAGGAGACCGACCACACTCAAAAATCCTGCCGATGCAGGTCGGGTTTCGGAAACACGGTGAGTCCGGAATCGAAATAACCGACTGGTGGCCGAATCTGGCAACATGCGTCGACGACATATCGCTCGTACGATCGATGTACACGACTGACACCGATCACGATGCGGAATTCCAGATGCACCATGGTCGACACAAGCTTGATCCGCCTGAACCAGTTATCGGTTCCTGGATTCATTATGGTCTTGGCTCCCTCAATGAAAATCTTCCCGCGTTTGTGTTTCTCGGTGAATACAAAGACACACGAGTCCGCTGGAATTTCGATGCAAACTACCTTGGTCCGGCGCACGCCGGAGTCGAACTGTCACTCGATCCGGCGAACCCGCTTCCGTTCGGTGTTAGGCCTGGCGGAATTCTTGCGCGCGAACAGAAAAATCAGTTTGAGTTCATCAATCAACTCAATCGCTTTTCATCCATTGAGTTTCCTCATGACCCCGATATCCGGGCACGAATCAACTCCTACGAACTGGCATTCCGAATGCAGATGTCGGTACCGGAAGCCCTGGACATGTCGACTGAGACGCTGGACACTCAGCAGCTATACGGCATTGGTAATGAAACCACTGAAGTCTACGGACGTCGTCTGCTGGCCGCTCGACGTCTGGCAGAGCGTGGCGTTCGATTCAGTCTGGTGTATCTGAGCGACTACGGCGAATGGGACTCACATCGGGACCTGCAGAAACTGCACGCGCGATCATGTGGACGCGTCGACAAGCCGATTGCAGGACTCTTGAAGGACCTGAAACGCCGAGGAATGTTCGAAGACACGCTCGTCGTGTTCTGCACGGAGTTTGGCCGTACGCCCGGAGTGGAAATCCGCGGCAACCACAAAGAATACACCGGCCGCGATCATCATCCGCATGGATTCACAGTTTGGTTCGCGGGTGCCGGTGTGAAACGCGGCTTTGTCCACGGCCGGACGGACGAACTGGGCTTCCATGCTGTCGAAGATGCTCACTATGTCACGGACATCCACGCAACGGTCCTGAAATTGCTTGGACTCGACCCGTATCGTCTGGACATCCCCGGTCGCAAACGGCTCGACATCGATCATGGCAGGCCAATTGCACAGATTATGACGTAAAAAAACAGCGGACTGGCGAATCAGAAGGGACGTTGGAATCGGTCAGGATCATCTGAATCCGACAAACTGCCATTTGCTTACTTTGTCCCGTCAAACAGCTCTTTATTAAAGACAGATGTCTGCCGCTGGAGATACTCGTCTTTTTTCATCGCCGGGCTGTAACCGTCGAGAATCTTTCGGGCTTTCGCCGCATCATTCATCAGTAGTTCTGCCGCCATGAGGGCCAGAGTCGTGGCAGGGGTGACATAACCATGCTCATGATCGGCAATGCACCAGTCCGTCTGGTGATGGGCTCCGGAGGCCCCCGTCATATACGGATGAAGTACGGGCATGATCTGGCTGAGGTCACCGGCATCCGTAGACCCCGGTGCGTGAGTATATTCACGGTAACAGTCATCGCCGATTAGCTGGCTCGCTGTATCCCGAAAGAGCGCCGCCAGATCTGCGTTGTTGATGAGCGGAAGATCTCCCGGCACAGTATCGATCTCAACCTGACACCCCATCGCCACCGCAGCACCACGAAGGGCACGGTCAACTTTTTGAGATGCATCCAGGATCGCTTCCGGCGTTTTGGCACGCACGTAAGTTTCCATACAGACTTCGGCCGGAACAATGTTCACAAGGTCTCCACCTTTCGTGATGATCGGATGCACTCGTACGAAATCTTCATCACGAAACGTTTCACGTTGCGCATTGATTCCGCTCAGGGCGAGTTGTGCGGCATAAAGGGCGTTGATTCCACGTTCCGGCATCGCACCTGAATGGGCCGCCCGGCCCAGAAAACGAATACTCTTTGCTAAAAATCCGTTCGATGATGGCGAAAGTCCCACCTGGCCTTCCGCGACTTCCGGACTTGTCGAATGAATCATCACTGCCATATCAACGTCATCGAAGTGCCCGAGCCTGATCAGTTCCTGTTTGCCGGTCAGAAATCCTGTTTTTCCTTCCCTCACCAGTCCCATCCGATATTCGATCTCGACAAACTCTTCCGCCGGCACAGCGAAGAAGACAATGTTACCCGCAATATGCTGTGCAATGTCAACATCGGACAGCGCGGTGGCTGCCCCCAGCAATCCAGCAATTTGCGCGTTGTGACCGCACGCATGTGCTGCGCCGGTGTCTGGGTTTGCTCGTGGATGATTAGGCACCTGGAGAGCATCCAATTCACCCATCAAAGCGATTGTCGGACCTGGTTTGGCACCTCGCAGAATTGCTTTCACACCAGTCAGTGCCAGTCCGTCTTCGAACGGAAGGCGGGATTGACTGAATGACTGCCTCACACGCTCCGCGGTTTGAGTTTCCTTGAAACCCAACTCCGGGGCGTCCATGATCGATTCCCCGATGTTGATGATGTCATCACGCTTCCGATCGATGCTCGTGCGTATTCGTTGCTTCAGCGTTTCAGGCTCTGTCATCGTCATAGTATGATCCGTTTCCGGTGATCGCTCGAAATCCAAGTAACTCAAACGATTATTGTACAGCCGGAATGTAGTTTCTGTGATGTGGTCCGAATAGGGCTTTGTTGAACGGAATGCGACAATCGCCATCCGTATTCCAAGTACTTCCTGATCCGACGCGACGCAGAAAACAACACAAGATAACTGACCAGGAGTCCTGGTTTTTCCGTGGAGTGACTCACAACAATGGTCCTGAATGAATCTGCACCTGTGAAGCTGGGCGTGATTGGCCTCGGTCGTTTCGGACGCCTGCATGCGCTGACAGCGACCGGGATCGCAGAGGCTGAACTGGTGGCACTGGTGGCTCGCCGACAGGACAGCCTTGACGCAATGGCCCAGGAGCTTCCGGGCGTTCCCGGCTGGACCAGTCTTGAAGACGCCGTATCTGAATCCCAGGCGGAGGCGTGGATCGTTGCCAGCAGTACAACCTCCCACGTTCCCATTACGAGGTATCTACTGAAGAGTGGAAAAACTGTTCTGCTGGAAAAACCCATTTCAGACAATCTGAACGAAAGCCGGAGCCTGGCTACGCTGGTGAAACGTGACTCGCGGAATCTTATGATCGGACACATTCTCCTGTTTAACAGTGAGTATCAGCAGTTACTCAGTGAGGCGCGGCAGCGCGGATCAATTTCGTACATCAACTGCGTGCGCCATCGCCCAGCCAGCATCGTCAGGGACTTTCCTGGAGAGAATCCGCTGCATGCGGCAATGGTCCACGATCTTTACTCGGTACAGGTATTGCTCGATCGCGCTGAACCAGATCACTTCAGTGCGCAATTCCATCGCACGGCTGACGGAGAGATCGATCT
>JAKVAY010000083.1 GCA_022447185.1 Fuerstiella sp.
ATCGGCCGAACGTCGCGGTTGAAATCGACGACGGCCTCCTTTTTTTCGCTTGCGAGAACCAACGCCGGTTCTGTCACCATCAACGCGACGGCACCAACCACGGTGGTGGCGAGCGTTCGCTGAAAAATCCGCGATACCGGTGGCGAATTTGGAGAACTTGTGAGTGTGAATCGCATTATTTTAATGATCTTAACAGCGCCCGACAGCGTGATTCTACGTCAACCAGATGATTCTATGCGCCGGGTAAGCTTGTCAGCTCAACAACAGTCTTCTGAGTTGAATGTTCGGACCGGGCGACGCCCATTCAAGCTTGTTCCGCATTGCCTACCGCAATCAGCTTCAATGCACAGACGGTCTAAGTCAGAAACCGTTCGAATTCTGACGCAATTCCTTCGCGGCCCCATTCTTGCGCGAATCCTTGACAACTGCTGTGGGAGTTTACCATCTCGTAATTCAAAATGCCGTAAAACGGTGAAATCGGTCGCGAATGACACAATCACAAGCTAACGATGTCCGTGGGACGGCATGGTTGGGCTCACAGACTCATCCATCGGGTAAAGTCGTTGTTGCCACGATGCATTTGTCCAAGGGACTGGAATTCCGGGCCGTGGTAGTGATGGCCTGCGACGATGAAGTGATTTCACTTCACAAAAAGAATCGAGTCCGTGAGCGACGATTCTGATTTGGAAGAGGTCTACGACACGGAGCGGCATCTGCTGTACGTTGCCTGCACGTACGCCAGTGACCGGCTTCTGGTCACAGGAGTCGACCCCGTTTCAGAGTTCCTCAGTGATCTGCTCCAGCAGGCTTCTCGTTGAGACGAAGCCGGGCCTACTTACAGCCCCAATGTGCCAGCCTCAACAGTGGACTGAAGCAGAAGAGGGATCTGTTCATGTCATTTCAAAACATCGCAATCTCAGCAGCGTCGGTACTCAGCTGGGCAGAATCATTGAAACTGGCGGACTGACCATCTGGCCGAACCTGTGTGTCACATGGGCAACCGAATTAGCCAGAGTCTTGCCTTCGCACGTGGTGACTGCAATTTGTGGCCATACAGAGAAGATTGCACAGGACCATTATCGCATTGTGACTGACGACGACATTCAGACAGAGTGCCGCGTCACAGAACTTTGGTGCAAATATGGTGCAGCAAGGGGGCGCAACCGATGGTAACGCACTGAATTCTGAAAGTGAGGCGCAAAAAGAAAGCCCGGAATAACCGGGCTCTGCGAATCCTTGCACTGTTACGCGAATATGCGAAAGGTTCCATTGGAGGATAGGGGACTCGAACCCCTGACCTTCTGGCTGCCAGCCAGACGCTCTCCCAACTGAGCTAATCCCCCCGTTTGATCCTGTTGCAACAGGCTTACAGACGTTTCGGAAACGCTAGCACTCGGATTCTAAAGTGTCAAGGAGTCTCTGCGTTCGTTGAGACAGACCGCGAATCGTTTGTTTGCCGGAATTCGGATGATCGGGAAACCCTCGGTGGGTTATCCCGCAGTGATTTTCGTGAGACCGTGGAATCTGTTATTCGGAATCCGGCTCTGAAGTCACATTCACGGGCTCGTCCAGCGGATCGTCAATCGACAGGAACGTACCGTCTGATCGACCTGCGGAGTCGGTATAGTTCATCCTCCACAGTCGGTGGGGTTGCAATTCGTGAAGGATGGACTGGCATCCCGTACAGCATGACAGAATCAAGAGCAGGGCGGTGAGATTCTTCATGGGAGTCGCCTTTCCTGCAGCACCGGCGTGGTGTTGGTTTTGAATTCGTTCGTCCGTCGTATTGCTCAATGACGCAGCGATCGGTTGTTACTGGATTTCAGTCCGTGAATTGAGGAGCATTTGCATGCCGTACTTCACGGGAATGTCCGGAAAATACGTTGCCGGCCCGCATCAGGACACTCAAAAGCCGGCATGTTCGCGGATTCCCGTTTGCTTGATGTGCCCCATCCACGGGACGGGCCGCAGTTTTTGCCGTTTACTGGAGTTTTTGATGCAATTTTCTGCTGGTCGTTGTCGATTCCTGCCAGTCTTCACAGCTGTTCTATGGATGCTCACTGTTGTTGCCGTGATTGGTGACGAGAGAACTTCGCGGCCATCAGTGCCGGATGGGCTGGAGTTGCAGGATGGAGACACGTTTGTGTTTCTCGGTGACAGTATTACTCATCAGCGCCTGTATACTCAGTATGTGGAGACCTTTTTCTACACGCGTTTCCCCGATCGCCGGATTCGTTTTCATAACGCGGGTGTGAGTGGAGCTCAGGCGTGGGACGCGCTGCAGCGTATGCAGCAGGATGTGGCAGACTTCAAGCCGAAATACGTTTCCATTCTTTTGGGTATGAATGACGGTCGCTATCGACCATTTGAGCGTGTGATCTTCACGACGTATCAGACGGACATGACTGAAGTCGTTCGGCAAATTCGTTCGACAGGCGCTTCTCCGATTCTGATGTCACCCACGATGTTCGATTCGCGCGCCGCCAGTCGGCAACAGAGAAAACGATCGGCGGAAATGCTGGCCGAATACAACAGCGTGCTGGCCTACTACGGCCGCTGGCTGCAGCATCATGCAATCGAAACAGGCGCAGCCTACGTTGATATGTTTGGACCACTGAATCGTATCACAGTGATTCAGCGTAAGAAGGACGCTGACTTCACCATGATCCGTGATGCGATCCATCCGGATTCGCCGGGTCAGGTTGTAATGGCCTTGGCAATGATCGAGCAATTGGGTGTTGGAAAACGGTTATCCAGTATTGTGATCCGAACCCGTGGGCGCAAGGGGCTTCAATCCCGGGTAGCGAGCGGTGAGGTCAGTCAGTTGAAACGGAACAATGGGATACTCGAATTTGACTGGACAGCCGAGGGGTTGCCGTGGGTGCTTCCCGAGAGTGCACATCCCGGAATCGAACTGACGCACGGGGCACGTCGGGTGAGTCGCGAATCGCTGCGTATTACTGACCTGGATGCTGGACAGTACGAAATTGTGATTGACGATGTGGTTGTGGCAAAGGTCAGTTCCGACCATTTGGCGCGGCGTGTGGAACTTCAATCCAACAGCAAGACCCCTCAATATCAGCAGGCATTGGCAATCGCGAGACTCAATGAAGAAAAGAATAATGGTCCTGTGAAGGTGTTGCGTGATTCGTGGCTTGAATTTCAGGCCTGGTCACGCCTGAAACGCAGCTTTGAACATGAGTCAGGTAATGACGAACAAAATAAAAGACTGGCCGCACTTGGAGAACGAATGGCAACGCACACTGCCCGGGTCGCGGATGCTCAACAGCAAATCTCAGAATTCGATGATCAGATCTACGCCGCTAACAAACCCCGCACGCGACATTTTATGATTCGAAAGGTGACGGAATAATGTTTCGATCAGTACTCTTGCTGCTGGCCGTTCTGAGCCCCGCAGCATCGCGGCTTGCAGCCGATGGGCCGTCAATTGACGTTCTCAGGAATGTACAGGGGGCAACCGGTGCCACGGTGGCCCGGGCAGCATTCAGGACGCTTACGTCAGTTGGTGCAACGAATTTGATTCCGATTCTCGAAGGTTTTCAGGGTGCGACCAGGGTCGGTACCAACTGGCTGCGGGGTGCTTTTGAGACGATAGCAGCTACGGAAATTGAAGCGGGACGAAATCTTCCTGCAGATGAACTGACGGAGTTTATTCAGGATGTCGGCAACGACCCGTCCGCTCGTCGACTGGGCTATGAGTGGTTGCTTCAACAGGACGAGACTCTCAAACAAAGAATCGTTCCGGATCTGCTGCAGGACGCAGATCCCGACTTTCGCCGGGATGCGGTTGCCATGCTCATTGACCAGGCAGAGACGTCGGAGGGTCAACAGGCAACTGAGTTGTACAGACAGGCACTCAAAGGGGCCGTTCATGATGATCAGGTGAAGACTATTGCTGCCGCACTGGAATCGGCGGGGGAACCGGTCGACTTGCAGACGCATTTTGGTTTTATGCCGGAATGGAAGATCGTTGGGCCTTTTGACAATCGGGAAATGAAGGGTTACGCGGTGGCTTATCCGCCGGAATCGGAATTTGATCTGACCGCTGTCTATGATGGTCAGCTTGACACAGTCAGTTGGCAGAATATTGCAACGGATGATGACTACGGGATCGTCAACATCGCGGAGCAAATCGAAAACTACAAGGGATCAGTGATGTATGCAGTGACGATGTTCCGGTCTGCTGCCGCACAGGATGTTCAGTTTCGTCTGGGAACGCCCAATGCCTGGAAGTTGTGGTTGAATGGTGAGTTGATGTTTGAACGCGAAGAGTATCACCGTGGTACGCAGATGGACCAGTATCGTGTGCCGGTCTCACTGCGTTCGGGTGGTAACACGATCTTACTGAAGATCTGTCAGAACGAAGACGAACAGGGCTGGGCTCAAAGATACCAGTATCAGCTGCGTGTGAGTGACAGCGCTGGTGCCGCCATTCTGCCCTCAGGAGAGAACCATGATTAGATGGTTTGTGATGACTCTGATCATCTGTCCACTGCTGCTGCCGCAGAGCCGTGCTGCAGACTGGAGACAGTTTCGCGGGAATTTTACGGATTCTGTGGCGGTCGGTCAGTCGTTGCCCACGGAACTCAGTCAGAGCGTTGTGATCTGGCAGTCTGCACTACCGGGCCGAGGTTTGTCCGGGCCCATCATTGTTGGTGATCAGGTGGTGATTACGGCCAGTTCCGGCTATTACGACGATCGCCTCCATATCATTAGCCTGGATGCGGCAACCGGTTTGCAGGTATGGGAACGGCGGTTTCAGGCAACCGGTCGTACGAGCACTCATCCCACCATGTGCGTGGCGACTCCCACACCTGCCAGCGATGGCGAGAGGATCTATGCTTTTTATTCCAGTAACGATTTGGTCTGCACCGATATGGAAGGAAACCTGCAGTGGTATCGTGGCCTGGGAGAAGAATTCCCAAATGCCAGTAACAGCCTGGGAATGTCGTCGTCGCCCATCGTGATTGGAGCCACTGTGATTGCTCAGGCCGAAAGCGAAGCCGAATCGTTTGTCATCGGAGTGGAGACATCTTCCGGTGAAACAAAATGGATACTGGATCGACCACGCAAGTCAAACTGGTCCAGTCCGACGGTTCTGCCAACCGAAGGTGGTCGGTCGGCACTGGCGTTGCTGCAGTCTGCTGCGGGCCTCACAGCAGTTGATCCGGACACGGGAACCATACTTTGGTCGTACCAGGATGAAGCGTCGAGAATTCCATCGTCCACCGTCAGTGATGGTATGATTATTATGCCGTCTTCTTCCAACGGTCTTACCATTCTGCAGCCTTCGACGGACGGTACGTCGTATACATTAATTCGCAGTGCCAGGAATGCCCGACCTGCCAGACCCAGTCCACTTGTGGCGGACGGCAAGATTTATTCTGTGAACAGTTCCGGAGTGTTGTCGGCGGCAAGTTTCGATACCGGTAAACGTTTGTGGCAGATGCGGCTGGATGGACAGTTCAGCAGCACTCCGCTGGCTTCCAACGGTCACTTGTTTTTCTTTAGCGAGAGCGGCATGGCGACTGTGGTTCGTCCGACGGAGGAAACCGGTACGATCGTGTCACAGTTGGACCTGACCGAGAAGATTCAGTGCAGCCCGGCTGTGGCCAATCACGCGCTGTATATCCGCAGTGATGCACACCTGTGGAAGTTCGCAAAGCGGGACTAATTTGTGGATGGTGGTGATTTCAGGCAATGTGTGGGAGTGACTGTGCAGGCAGCGTCAGTGAATTGCTGCAGCAAAGACGTACCGGAACAGCATCTGCAATCGACGTTCTGCGACCAGAACTGACTGACAAAGTACCGGTCACATCCGGCAGGAGGCTGGTGTGCCGTGACGTTGTCCGAACCGCCGGTTACAACTTTTGTTGACTCAGAAACCTTTCTTTTGGCTGGCACAGCAGATGATGCACTTCACAATTCCATTGGCCGTGGGAATCGGCGGTTTTTCCGGAGCCGTGTTGCGTTTCTATATCAGCAGCGCTATCAATCGTGTGGCTGGTGACGAGATGGGATTCGTCGGTACACTGACAGTGAATCTGATCGGTTGTTTTCTGATTGGCACGTTGGCCGTTGTCGTGCTTCGTACGACGCATCTGTCACCTCATTCGCAGCGTGCGCTGATCACCGGATTGCTGGGATCGCTGACGACGTTTTCCACATTTGCATTGGAATGCATGAACCTGCTGCAGAGCGGGCGTGTTGGAGCGTTGACCGTGAATGTGGTGACGAACGTTGTGGCTGGATTTTTACTTGTGTGGGTCGGGATGCAGCTGGCCGGAACTATGTTTCCCAAACCAGTCGGTCAAGATTCAGAGACTCTGCGCATCAGTTCAGATGCTGTTTCAGAATCTGAATTATGATTGTCCGTGAACGGCGCATGAAACGTTTGGTTGAGCGCCGATGCGGAACGACAGTGCCGCCCTGCATGTATGCAGGTTCCTGCTGTCGGTTTGGAGTCTGGTGTTGAACACGGATGGTTTTTGTCCTGTACACTGTGCTGTCCGAATCTGACTCAAACACTTTTTTCACTGAACTGATCAGACTGTATGAAGTCAACCGCTCACGATGGTTCACACGTCGACGTGGTGCCTGGCAGTTTTCGTGAGCTGATGCAGGTTGCTGTGCCACTCATGCTCAGCGCGGGCACGCTGTCTATCATGAACGCGGCCGATCGCGCAATGATTACCGGCTGGTCTCGTGATTCGCTTGCTGCGGTTACTCCTGCGGGAATGATGTACTGGACGACCGTCTGCATTCCTGTTGGCATGATTTTGTATGCAAACACATTCATCGCACAATTCGATGGTGCCGGACAACAGCAGAAGATGATTCGTTCGCTGTGGCAGGCGATCTGGCTTGCCGTGGTCTGCGGAGTGCTGGTGATGCTCTGCCCGTTTGTTTCTGCATCGGTGCTGTCGCTGACGGCACAGCCGGACTGCGTTATCGCAGAAGAAAAAGTCTACTTTGACATTCTGTGTCTGGGGTGTCCACTGATGATGCTCACGACGGCATTGAGCTGTTTCTACAGCGGACGACGTCGAAACCGAGTCATCCTGGCGGTCAATATTTTCAGTGTTCTGGTCAATTTCGGTATGGATTACCTGTTGATTTTCGGGCGTGGCGGCTTTCCTGCGATGGGGATTCGCGGAGCTGCACTGGCAACTCTCGTGGCCCGATTCTGCGAGGTTGCAGTCTATATGGTGTTGATAACACGCAGGAAAAACAGAAGACAATTCCAACTATTTGCAGAGTGGAAACCGGATCGAGAACTTCTGCGGAAGTTCCTTTGGTTTGGATTGCCCAGCGGAGCTCACCATTTTGTTGACAACTTAGGTTTCACCGTCTTTCTGTTTGTCGTGGGAAGTCTGAGCCGAGACGCACTGGCAGCTTCAAATCTGGCATTTGGAATCAATGCGTTGATCTACGTGCCGCTGCTGGGATTTGGTACCGCCGTGCAAACGCTGGTCGGGCACCACATTGGGGCGGGGCTTCAGTGGGCAGCATCTCGCACAACGTGGAATGCAGTGATTCTGGCCACTGTATGGACCGGTGCAGCTGCAGCCATGCTCGTTCTGTTTCCGAGGCTGTGTCTCCTGCCGTTTTTGGCATTCGCCGAGTCCGGGAAGGGTGTGGAAGCGATCGAGTCCATTCTGCCCGTGGCTGCCATGTTGCTGCAGTTTGTGGCCGTCTACTCGGTTTTCGATGCACTGGCGATCGTTTTTGCTGCGTCGTTGCGAGGTGCAGGAGATACCATTTTTCCGATGTTGCTGACCATGCTCTCCAGCTGGTTCGTGATGGCCGTTCCTGCCTGGTTGATCGTCCGCCAGGGGGACACCGAAATCCATCACGTTTGGTGGACGCCTACAGTTCATGTCCTGGTGATGGGTTTGCTGATGATGGGGCGATTTCTTACAGGTCGGTGGAGACTCATTCAAATTGTGCAGACCTGATTTGGCGGTCCTGTCGTTCGCTCATTCGGCTGAAACTGTGGATCACATCTGCAGATCATTCGTCACCAGTACAACGTCCTAAAGCTTTGTGACGAACCCAAATATTGATAGACTGAACCGTTTAGAGAAGGATCTTTGAACCTTCTGTTTTTTTGATGACGATGCTCTTTTATGCAGCACTCTGATCATGCGTTTGTCAACTATTACCCACTTGCCAGAGAAGGGCTGGTGGTTGCCGGCCGTCGCAATATACTCAAGGCTGGATTTGCCGGAATCGCCGGGTTAAGTCTGCCGGAATTGTTAAGGACACGAGCGGCGGCTGCGAATTCGGGCCGACCGATGAGCCGGCGGAGTGTCATTCTGCTGTGGATGACAGGTGGCCCGAGTCACATAGACACCTGGGATCCCAAACCGGATCGTCCGTACGACAACCGTGGACCATTTGGGCATATTTCCACCGCGCTGCCAGGTGCGATTATCTGTGAGCATCTGCCAAAGCAGGCGGCAATGCTCGACAAGTTCACTTTGATTCGATCGGTGGATTGTCGCATGAGCAATCACCAACCAAATCAGGTGATGCAGACGGGGAACCGTGAAGCGGCCCCTCGAACCAATCCCAAAGGAGACCGTTATCCGGCGATTGCTTCGGTTGTGGCCAGACACCGAGGTGCGAATCATCCGGCCATGCCACCCAGCGTGGCGTTCAGGAAATCGAATTCGCATATTGCATGGGGCGGATGGCTTGGTCGGGAATACGATCCATTCATCGGTAATCAGGCGGCTGTTCTGCCTGCTTACGATCTGCTGGGCAACAGACTTGACAGGAATACGGGAGCAGATCTGTTCACCTTGCCAGGTCAGTTAAAGTTTGATCGTCTGTCAGACCGTCGCAGTCTTATGAAGGACCTGGATCAGGTGCGCATGGGTCTGGATCAGACGGGAGCACTTGGCGCGCTCGACACGTATGGTCAGCAGGCTTATGACATGGTACTGGGAGGGCGAGCGCGACAGGCATTCGACATCAATGCAGAACCGGAAAGCACTCGGCAGCGTTATGGTGACCACTTGTGGCTTCAACAGGCTCTGTTGGCGCGGCGATTAGTAGAGTCAGGCGTCAGTTTTGTAACATTGGATCTGAGTTACCATAGCGCATCCGGCACCTGGGACAGCCACGGGATTCCTGGCTGTGTGTATGGCGGGATCTCAACGGGACTGCAGCCATTGCTGCCGTTGTTTGACCATTTAGTCACAACGCTGGTCAGCGACCTGGGTGAACGAGGATTGCTTGATGAAGTACTGGTCATTGGCATGGGTGAATTCGGACGTACACCCAACATCGGGACTCAAAACAGCATCGATGGTCGTGACCACTGGCCGGTGGTGATGTCAATGTGTCTGGCTGGTGGTGGTTTACGGCACGGTCAGGTGATCGGCGCGAGTACGAAAGACGGTGGATCAATCAAGGAGCGGCCAGTGACACCGGCAGATCTGGCAGCGACGATTTATCGCCATATGGAAGTCCCGCTTGACGGCACTTATCTCGATGACCGCAGACGCCCTCGCTATTTCGTGGAAGAAAACGGTCAGCCTTTGAGTGAGCTGTTTTGACGTAATCGGACGTCAATGCTGTTGCCGTCGTATCGACTATTCAGCCAGTTCCTGTCGGATCACTTCGAGGACTTCATCTGAATCGGGCTTCGTACCCGGACTGAAACGTTCGGCAACTTTGCCGTTCTTGTCCACCACAAATTTCTCAAAATTCCAGCGGATCACGTTCTTCTCGGCGGAAACTTTCTTCCCATTCTCTTTTAGCGGAGCTTCTGCCTTCAGGTACTCATACAGGGGTGCCTGCTTCTCTCCGTTGACGTCAATTTTGGAAAACATGGAGAATTCGACTCCATAGTTTTCTTGGCAGAAATTACTGATTTCGGCAGCTGTTCCCGGTTCCTGTTGACCGAATTGATTGCACGGGAATCCGAGGATCACCAGACCTTTGTCTTTGTATTCTTTGTGCATGGCCTGCAGTTGTTCGTATTGGGGTGTCAACCCACACTCACTGGCTGTATTGACGATGAGTAACACTTTACCTTTGTATCTTTCCAGATCGACTTCTTCACCCTTGAGCGACTTCATTTTGAATTCATGGACTGTCTCCGCTGAAAAGGTGGAGGATGTCATCGTGGCCAGTGCTATCATCAGTGCGGGGAGTGATTTCATGGAAGGATCCTCAATGGTTCTGGTGAGTTGATGGGCAGTCGACCACCCATTCTGTCGTGGAATTTGGCTGCGGCAAGTGTCTGCCTTCAACAACAGGGAACGATTTTCAAAGCCGTACATCGGACCACAGACGATTGGCTGTTGACTGACAGTGATATAACGACAAAGGTAAACATGCTTTGCTGACGGGCTATGCAGCGGAGGCTGGTTTTTTGGGCCGGATCAGCGCGGCGACTGCGATGATGACCAGTTGCACTCCGATGAATCCCATCAGCATCCCCATGCGACCCTCGGTGAAACCGTAGCTGTGCAGACCGGCTCGCAGCTCATTGACTCCGAACCATGACCACGCCGTGACTACATTGCCACCCATGGCGAGAACTGAGGTGCCGTAGTCTCGGATCATTTTGTCCCAGCGCGCGTGGAGAATCAGAGCGTTCCACATGACGATAATCAGAGCGCCGTTTTCTTTCGGATCCCAGCCCCAGAATCGCCCCCATGAATCATCGGCCCAGAGTCCGCCCAGTACGGTACCCACCAGGCTGAAGAACAGGGCAAAACACAGGATGCCGTAAACGACCTTGCCGAGGAAGGTGAGGTCCGCCGCGCCGCGTTCACCTGGTTCGTTCGAGACCCGGAACCACGAGTTCCTCAGACGCAGCACGATGTAACAAAGACCAAGCATTCCGGCAAGAAACGTTGCGCCATAACCGAGTGTGATGCAGACAACGTGGGTTGCCAGCCAGAATGTGGTATCCAGAACGGCCTGCATGACACTGAATGTGTCACCTTCATCAACGGCCAGGTAGTGGGCGATCATCAGGGTTGCTGATCCGATCGAGGCTGCAACGATATTTCCAATGCCGTAACCGACGAGACGTTCGATTACCAGCGATGCTCCCACAATGGCCCAGCCGATGAAGATGGCTGAACTGTACAGACTGGTCACCGGCGGACGTCCTGAGATCTCGATCCGCAACACCAGTGCAGTTGTATGGACTACGAACGCGACGATGATCATTGCAAAGGCAGTATTTCGCAGTAGTTTTGGCCACAGTATCCAGCCAAGGAACGACAATAACATCGCCGGCAGATACAAATAGATGGCCTTGCCAAAAGGATCGAAACGGTTGAAGAACGTCTCAAGGCGAACTACCGGGACATCGACTCGAGTGATCTCATTATTGCTCAGATAGTCCTGGTACCTGTTGACCGATTCATTGAACGTCGATACGTCTCCGGTTGTCCATGCCTGCAGGGCTCCCAACATTCCTGTCGCCGATGCAGTGAAGGCATCTTTGTCATCAGCCGACGGGTAGATCATTGTTCCGGTGCGTTTGGACATGTCATTCAGCAGAATGCTGAACAATTCATCGTTCAACGCTTCTCCAATACCTGAATCTTCGGGGTTAGTTCGTTGCAGTGCCTGAACACGCACGCGGACCGCTTCCAGCCGCTTGTCGGCCGGGTCGTTTTCCAGAGTTTGAAAGATGTCGAACAAATCGCGAGTGATTGCCAAACCGGCAATTCGACGCAGTCGATCTTCATCGAGATCATCAACGACTTTTGCCATCGGGCGACCGGGGTCAGCGGCGGCGATGAGAGAGAATATTTCACGGTTGAATCGGTCATCAGCGACAGGTATCAACTGAGCGGCCAGCAGATTGGCGGCATTCTCCGCGATGGGATCCGCACCTGCGCGTTTGACGGATTCTTCCAGCAGCAGACCGTAATTTTCCTCCAGGGATTTCAACAGAGTTTGCCGAGGCAGGTCGATCTGGAACCATGATTCCAGATCGCTACGGTCATCAATGTTTTGTCCCGATAACCGGTCGCGACAGTTTTTTACCAGACTGCCGGCACGTATCGTTTCCCAGGCTCCCTGGTCGTCATCAATGCCGGTTGCAATTCCCATGGGAACCGGGGCATCCTTCAGACGATGCAGAATTCTCCATGTTTCCACGAGCAATGGCAGCAGATCGTTGTCGGCCGCCGGCTGAAAGACCTGTTGCATTGTGTCAAGGCGGCGGATGGTGTTGAACAGCGCCATGACTCGTCTCTGGAGTGCACTGAGACGATTGTCCTGATTTGCATCCAGCAACTGCCGGGCGTCCCTGTCAATCTGTTCCAGGTTGCTGAGGTTTTCGTGAATTTCCGTTGGTGAATAGACCAGTCCGGCGCGCTGCTCAAGTCCCAGCAGTGACAACACCTGATCATTGTCGATACGAATCACTCGGTGTCGGACGGCTCGGTCCGGACGGGCGACCATGTCGAGGAACCAGCGTACGGCACTCATTTTTGCGATCATCTGGTCTCGCACGCGGACCTCAACGGCTTTTTCGCTCGAGGATGTCAGACTGACAAGTTTTGCGATCCAGTCTTCGTATTCCCCACTGAATGAATGCAATGATTCGAAATTCACATCCGGCCATCGGTCCTGAATGACTCCCAGAAGTTCTTCTCGCTGTACATCCAGTTCGGGCGCTGTCAATTCACCCATAAAAGTCGATTTATGAGAGGTCAGCATCAGCTGACTTCGGGCCCACGAGTCAACAGGTTGAGTTCGACCACCACCTGCGACAGGCAGTTGAGCGAACTCATAAAGATTCATTGCGTTTTCGACAGGCCACCAAGCCAGATGACACAGAGGACCGCCACGGCAACAGGGATCCAAACAGCACCTGTTTGCCTGGTTTGGGGTGTCACTGCGAGATCAGCCGAATTCTTGGCTGACGTACGTACCAAAAATCGGCGTAATGTTTGCCAGAATTGTGCGAACATCCCGAAGGCCACCACGACACAACCGATGTATGGCAGCATCCAGCCGGAATTGCGGACCAGCTGCAGTGTCGTTGCCTCATTACCGGTCGGCAGGGGGTGATAGCCGCTCTGGTAAAATGTTTCGCCTTTGTATCTCAGGGGATTGTTCATCCACAGAGTAAATTCCTCAGCCTTACCGGTCTCATTGTCTGTAATCAGGACCTTCGACTCGAAGTTCCGCGGTGTCGCCGATCCGACATATGTGTCTCGCCGAACGTCCAGCAGTTTCACATCGTACGGGCGGTAATTTCGGTGGAATCTCAGACTCAGGTCCCAAGTTTTGTTGTCCAGGGTGACGCGTTCGGGCAGGATAAATGGACGCGATTCGCTGGCGTTGAACGATGTAAGAATCGTCTCAATCGGTTCGCGGGACTGACGATCAACGATTTCGATGTAGGCAGCACTTTGATCGGTTTCGTCGTTCATCCCGTCGACAGGATCGAGTTCAACGGGAACAGCAAATGCACCCATTCCGATGCTGGTGAGCGTGTCACCGGGCTCGGATGACCGCAACTGGCAGTTGCGGTAAAACTCTGTCACGCGCAGGTCGAACGGCATGTGGTGTTCCGCAAGCGAAATCACAGCACTCTCAGACTGTCCTGCCTGCGCCGCCGACTCCGATTGAAGCAGCAGTGCTTCAGGGACCACGACCACAGAGTCCTGATCACCGTCTGATGTAACGATGGCCAGTTCAATTTCGCGAACGTCCTTCGCGAAGTTCACTGAATCGCCTTCGATGATAAACATCAGGCTTTCATGGCCATACAGCCCAACAACCAGCTCACTGACCATCAGGATCATGACGCCCAGGTGGATGACCACGATGCCGCACCGTTTTTTAAACAGCAGCTGACAACCAATGAGAAGAACGACCGAGCAAATACAGGCTTTCATCAGCTGCCACAGAATTCGCATCGACGACAGATTCACGCTGCCTGAAACAGCGAAGTACACCAGGAGAGCTGAAATAATTCCCGCGATTCCCAGAAGGACGAACTTCTCAGCGCGAGTCTTTGTTCCACTTAGGTAGGCCGTGGCCGTCAGCCCAATAACGGTGATGACCATGACCAGCAGCAAAAGACTCCAGATCTGACTGGAGCTCAGCAACGTGTTTCCCTGTTCAACACCTGTTTGCTGATTGCCGGTCACCACAATGAGAGCCATTAGCATAAATCCGATCGCCATTGTCAGCAGACCCAGCAGCGTGCTCATGCCCCTGGATTGGATGCGAATGCGCGCACCATGAGCCGCCATAAGGTTTCCCAGCAGCAGCCAGCCGATTAACCAGCCGCCAGGAAACGGGAATGAGGCGAACATCCCGAGTTGTCCGTTCCAGTCAAAATCCAGCAGTTGCGGAAACATCGATGGCGGGAAGAAGTCCCGAATTTCGACTTTGGCGACGTAGACTCGGAAGTACTGGTTCACTACCTGCCAGACGTCGCGGCGACTTTGTGCCAGACTGCCGACAAGTACGATAAACATTCCCATCACAAACAATGCACAGGTGACCTTGAGCGATCCTGCAACGGCAAGCACCTGTTTGACAGGATGTTCAACCGAGTGGGACTTTTGTGTCGCTTCAATGAAATCCTGGGGGACTGCAGTGGACATGACCAGTGCCTTGTCAGACTTAAAATTTGGGTCGATCGTCGTGGGATTCACCAGAACCCCGTTGCCGCATATTGAAGCAACCCGCGAAGTTTGGGAAATCCTGCAACCGGAATATTAATACCGGACGGATCACTAGTTTCCTTCCGCAGACGCTCCGACACCAGATTCTGGTGTCGCCGTCTGTTCGGATGTCGGTTGCGACTCCGATTGAGGAGGCCGCGATGGATTCAGACTGCGATTTGCATGTGACTTGATTGGTGGTGGTTTCACATACGTCAGCGATTGACAGAACTTGCGAAAAAATTCGCTTTCAGTTTCAGCGGTGATGTTGGCACTTTTGAATCGAAAAATCCAAAACTGCGATTCGATCGGAAGAATGAACGCGAAGATTGATTCTGTTTTGCCCTTGATTGCGGCATACGAACCTGCACCATTCTGAGTCTTGAGTGCCTTCACATCCTTCATGGCTGTATCGTCGTCTGTGGAATCCAGACCCACTTGACGTCGCCAACGTGTGATATGTGGAGGGATTCCGGTGCGTATGGGAAACTGTCCCAATGTAATTCGAGCTGGATTTGCTGGGGGCCCGGTTTTCCAGGCCCGAAGACTGAATTGATCGTTTGATGCGAGTGTCCAGGTTTTCGGCAATTCCCACTGAAACGGGATCGGTGGGAATTCTCTTCGCAACAGGTCAGACGTCAGATCCCGTTCATTTTCACGTGCAACCACGTAGTGACGAAGTGCGGGTTCGTCAGAGCAACCGGCTAAGAACAGCAACAGTGTTCCAGCGGTGAGGGGTATCTGCAATTTGATCTGTGGCAGCATAAGGGGTGACGACGGAGTTTCAGGTAGGCAACGTGCCGCGCAACCGCGGGGAAATCATTCACTTACTTTACCAATGTGGAATTATAAGGTCATTCGTCTGGAACACCACGAGCGGTCCAGACGGAGCCGATGCAGGAGAATCAAACAACGAGACTGTCTTACATGTGACACGCCTTTGTCGACTGGTTGCTTTTCGCCCAAACACACGAGTAGTATCGAATTTGTGGGTTGACTCGATGCACTCAAGGATCGTTCGTATTCCCGGTTGTGAGATTCCATGATGACACGAATTCAGGTGTTTTTCTTTTATGCAGTGCTGACAGCAGTTACTACATGCGTGGAAATGACGCAAGCCGGTGAATCGAGGAATCATGAAGTCCTCGATTCCGGCCAGCAGCCTGATGACGTGCGACTTCGTGATCCGAAAGACCTCAACGGTTATTTTCCGTTTAAGGTGCCTGCATCCAAAGCTGCGTGGGAACAACGACAAGCTGAACTGAAGCGGCAAGTGCTGGTCGCTACGGGGCTTTGGCCCATGCCGGAAAAGACTCCGCTAAACCCGGTGATTCACGGAAAAGTTGATCGTGACGGTTTTACGATGGAGAAGGTTTATTTTGAGAGTCTGCCGGGACACTTTGTCACAGGAATGCTGTTTCGTCCGGTTGAAGCTGCAAACGCACTAGGCCCTGCTGTCCTGTGTCCACACGGACACGGCGGCCGACTGCAGAAATTCAGCGAAGAAAGAATTCAACAGCAGATCGAAAGTGGCGGAGAGTTTCTACCCAATTCGGGCCGCATGCCGAAACTGGCGCGTTGCGCGCAACTGGCGAGGATGGGGTGTGTTACTTTCATCTATGACATGCTGGGATATGCCGACAGTCGACAAGTTTCCTTTGACGTCACTCATCGATACAGGTCTCCTCGTGCACAACTCGAAGGCAGCAGCGAATGGGGTTTTTTCGGAGTGCAGGCAGAGTCGCGTCTGCATTCCATTCTGGGTCTGCAGACTTGGAACAGTGTTCGGGGACTGGACTTTCTGGCGAGTCTCCCGGATGTAGATCCCGCCCGAATAGCAGTCACCGGCGGGAGCGGTGGCGGCACGCAGACCATTCTTTTGGGAGCGATTGATGATCGTCCCGTTGCGGCCTATCCCAACGGGATGGTATCGACGGCGATGCAGGGCGGTTGCACGTGTGAGAACTGCAGCCTGTTGCGAGTTGGAACGGGCAATGTCGAACTTGCCGCACTGTTTGCTCCGCGTCCACAGTCGATGACGGCGGTGAACGACTGGACCAAAGATATGATGTCGAAAGGCTTTCCGGAGCTGAAACAACTCTACACGATGCTGGGTGTGTCTGAGAACGTCGACTGTGTCGAGATGCTTCGTTTTCCGCACAACTACAATGCTGTGACGCGGCAGTTGATGTATGCCTGGATGAATCGTCATCTTGATCTGGGGCTCAAAGAGCCGATTGTGGAAACCGACTGGCCACTGTTCACCGAAGAAGAATCAGCCATCTGGACAGATGTACATCCGGCTCCACCAAGCGGCATTGACTACGAACGTCGTCTGTTGAAACAGCTGGATGAACGTGACAGGGAGGTATTGTTTGATCATGCTCCCGTATCGACGAAGGAACGGCAGGAATATGCACGGATTGTTCATGCTGCTTGGGAGACGATCATTGGACGCGATTTGCCCGACGCTGGAGATGTACAACGCACCAAAGTATGGAAAGAAGAGCGTGCTGAGTATTTCGAATTCGGTGATCTGTTAACTTTGAAAACTCATGGAGAACAGTTGCCCGTTATATCTCTTTATCCGAAATCGACTGCCTGGAATCAACAGGTGGTACTGTGGGTGGACGGTGACGGCAAATCCGGCATGTTTTCCGGTGGTGCACTGCAACCGGACGTCAGGCGACTGGTAAATGCCGGTTTTTCGGTGGTTGGTGTGGATCTGGCAGGTCAAGGTGAATTCACAACCAATCGTCAGAAAATGACGGAGAACCGTCTCGTTGCAAATCCAAGAACCTACGCCGGTTTTACCTACACCTATAACAACACACTGTTTGTTCAGAAGGTGCATGATCTGTTAACTATGGCAGCCTGGATTAACGGAGATCAACACGGTCCCCGTGCCATGCATGCCGCGGGTGTGAATGGCGGAGGAGCTGTGCTGGCAGCCGCACGGGCCATGGCCGGGGATCAGTTCGAAAACGTGGCGATTGCGACAGAAGGATTTCGTTTTGCCGCGCTAACACGCTGGCAGGATGCCGGATTTGTGCCAGGAGCAGTGAAGTACGGTGACCTTCCATCATTGCTGTCACTGTCGGCTCCGCACCGGTTGTGGGTTGGCGATGAGACTCACGCATCTGCCGTGATGAAAGGAGCCTACGCAGCTGTGGGTATGGTGGATGCTGTGACCGTCGCTGCCCGTTCCGACAATACGGTTGCTGACGCTGTGAGTTGGTTGCTGCGTCAGTAGTCGCATGTACTCAGTCGCTGGGTTAACGTCTGTTCGCGACCGCCAGGCACCCGGATTTTGACTTTTGCATGATGCTTCGCCGGCCGATTGGTTGCAGTCAGATCAGAGTCGTGTGGCCGGGTCCCGGCATTGCCGAAAATGAGTCCGAAGTTGCCGTCAATGTGCAGAAGGGAGTTTACAAGCTGTTTTAAAACCTCCCTGGTGGGTGGACCGAGTTTTTTTTCGGGTTTTAGTGCGGACAGCTCGTGCTAAAATGATTTCGGCAACGCCTGCAGGGCAGCTGCTCCGAAAACATCGAGGTAAATCTCCGTTCCATAAGAAAAAAACGAGGTATCTCTGATTTCTTTCGGGGATTTGGTTTTGTGTGACGTAAGACAAAGTGAATAATTGGCTTTTAACCATGTGAATGAAACTGATGTTCTCGTCGTTTAAGCCATTACGATTCCTTACAGTCATTGGCATTGCCCTGCTTCAGGTGGCAATGGCACCGCTTACGCACGTGGTGCACGTTGGGTGTCACTATCACGCCCATTCGCCGGTGGCGACTGCTCACTCATCGAGTTTCCATCACGCTCATGGTCACCACGCTCATGGTCACCACAGTCACGGTGACTCTGAATCAGATAACGTTCCGGACCATTCACATGATTCGGACAATTGTGCAGTCTGCCAGGCAGCGTTTGCGGCACAGATCGCAGACTGTCCGGCGTCCCGACAGCCTGCGGCTGACCTCACCATTCTGACTCCGGTATCACCGCAACAAATGACGCGTGGTGAATTCCGGTATGCGATGCCGGTTCGAGGTCCACCAGCCGCTTAGCAGAGTTCGTGTTCTCTGTTGTTTTGCATCTGTGCCCGGGCTATGCCCCAATGCGCACACGATGATTTTGACGATATTTTTTCTTCATCTCAAATGAAGACTCGTGCGCGCGTCTGTGAGCCATCACTCTGGAGTGTGTGAAGGGTTCGGTGACACCGCATCCCGTGTATTTTCTGTTCCGTTGTGCCTCATTTTTTTGGCACTCTTTTTCTTAGGGAAACCTGAAATGAAATCCTTCTTCCAAAGTCGTCGGGGGTTCACCCTGATCGAACTCCTTGTCGTGATCGCCATTATCGCAGTCTTGCTTTCACTGCTGCTTCCGGCAGTTCAGCAGGCCCGGGAGGCGGCGCGCAGAACTCAGTGCCGCAACAATCTCAAGCAGATTGGTCTGGCACTACACAATTATCACGATGCCCATCTGCTGTTTCCATCCGGCTGGATTGGTGTCGAGGCAGGAACGGGTGTCCAGAGTGCTCATGAAGGAACGAGTGGTGCCGGATGGGGCACCATGATTCTTCCGTTTATCGATCAAAACAATGTGTATAAGACATTTGACTCGCACCTGGCTATCGCAGATCCTGGTAACGCGCAGTTTTTGAACACTGAGCTGGCGGCGTTCCGCTGTCCGTCGGATCCGCAGCCTGATTTCTGGGAAATTGAAGAAGAAGGTGCCCCGGGTACGGTCCTGGCCACATTACCGATCGCCAACTACGTTGGTGTGTTCGGGACAGAGGAACTGGATGGTTGTGAGAACACACCGGGAACCGATCCCGTAGCATCCAATGGCCAGTGTGTTGGCGACGGGGTCTTCTATCACAACAGCAGTATCCGGATTCGAGATATCTCCGACGGTACCAGTAATACGTTGATGGTCGGCGAGCGGCTGACACGTGAATCGTCTGGCTGGTATTCGACCTGGACCGGAATGGTGGCGGAAGGTGAAGAGGCATTTCAGCGGATCCTCGGATCTGCGGATCATCCGCCGAATGATCCATCCGCACATTTTGATGACTTCAGCAGCAACCACAGTGGTGGTGCTTTCTTTGTGTTGGGAGATGGTTCTGTGCACTTTGTCGGCCAGGGCATCGACGAGACGCTCTATAAAAGCCTTGCCACACGAGCCGGCTTCGAGATCGTGACCGAATTCTGATCTTTCGGGGGCGGTGGTCCGATTGTCTTGAAAGACCACAAGACAGTGTCCGGACTTTCTGCTCGTTAACCGGGTGCTTTCACACTTTGTTGAAGCAGTACGTCGGTCTTCCGAAGCAACACACCGGTCCCTTTGGATTATGCAGAGGGGCCGGTGACGCTATACTCCCGCCCCCCACATCAGGGTGTGTGGGAGTATTCTTGATGATGTTGCCGGAAAGAACTAATGGAAGCCGGAATCGTTGGATTGCCGAATGTCGGTAAAAGCACATTGTTCAATGCACTCACCAGTAGCGAAGGAGCGCAGAGTGCGAACTATCCGTTTTGTACGATCGAGCCTAACGAGGGAATTGTCACTGTACCGGACTTCCGTTTGGATAAGATCGCCCGGTATATACCACCTGAAAAGGTCATTCCTGCGATCATTAAGCTGGTGGACATCGCTGGAATCGTTAAAGGAGCCAGCGAAGGCGAAGGACTGGGGAACAGGTTTCTGAGTCATATTCGTGAAGTGGATGCCATTCTGCAGGTCGTTCGATGCTTCGAGGATGAAGACGTAACCCATGTCACCGGAGCCGTTGATCCACTTACTGATATTGAAATCATCGAAACAGAACTGTTGCTGGCGGACATACAGACTCTGGAGAACTCCCTGCCGAAGTCAGAGCGGGCAGCACGAGGTGGTGACAAAGATGCCATCCTGCGTGTCGAAGTTAGTAAGAGGTGCCTGGAACATGCCGAAAGGGAACAACCTCTTCGAACTCTGGAGTTCAATCAGGATGAAGTCCCGGTCGTCCGTGGCCTCGGTCTGCTGACGGCGAAGCCGGTTCTGTACATTGCCAATGTGGATGAAGACGATCTCACCGGGAGTGGTCCGCTTGTTGAAAGGGTACGCGAGCATGCCGGGACTGGGGGAGCTCCTGTTGTGCCTGTCTGTGCCAGGTTTGAGTCTGAGCTCGTGACTCTTGATGCCGGTGACAGAGCCGAAATGCTGGAAGCCGTTGGCCTGACGGAACCGGCGTTGTCTGCCGTTGCTCGGGCGACCTACAAAACCCTGGGACTGCAAAGTTACTTTACAGCCGGAGAAAAAGAAGTTCGCGCGTGGACAATTCCCATTGGAGCCACTGCGCCACAGGGAGCCGGAGTTATTCACACGGATTTCGAACGCGGTTTTATCCGTTGCGAGGTCTATCGCCTTGAGGATCTGGAAGAACACGAAAACGAAAAAGAAATCCGGTCGGCCGGAAAATTACGAGTGGAAGGGAAAGATTACGTGATGCAGGATGGTGATATTTGCCATTTCCTGTTCAACGTGTGATTCGCGTGAGCACTCAATAACGCCCGTCCCACTTTTTTGAGCATCCTGCTTCGGCGGGTTGGCGACTTCCGATTCCTGCGATTGGTATGTTGGGCTACATCATCACAGTGATCCGGCATGCCGAACACCCATCCCCTTTTGATGGGTGTCACCCAGTTCTTTGCGCATCAGTGCAGCCAGATCTGACAGCCGTTTGATGATGTCGGGATGTTGATCCGCGACATTCCTGGACTCACCGATATCCGATTCCAGATCGAAGAGTTCCAGACCAATTGCGGCCTGTGAATAATCCGCGGGGATTCCTCCTTTGCCACCCGGTCGACCGGCCATGGTGCGATACTGGTGAGGAAAATGCAGCTTCCATTTTCCGCTGCGGATTGCCTGCAATTGCTGCTTGTAATAGAAGTAATAGGCTTCGTGAGGTGATTTCGCACCATTCGTGCCCGACATCAGTGGCCAGATATTTTTGCCGTCAATTTTGTGATCGGGCAGCTTCGCGTCAATGAGTCCGGCAATCGTCGGCAGAATATCGATTGTCATCGCCGGTTCGCTGCAACGTGTGTCAGCCGGGATTCTGCCGGGCCACCACACGATGCAGCTTTCACGACAGCCCCCATCGAACATGGTGCCTTTGCCTTCTCGTAATGGTCCGGCGCTGCCGCAGTGATCGCCGTAACTCAGCCACGGCCCGTTGTCAGATGTAAAGATCACTAGTGTGTTCCTGTCCAGCCTGTGTTTTCTGAGTGTGTCCAGAATCTGGCCGACTGACCAGTCGACCTCCATCATGACGTCGCCAAACAGTCCCCGTTCACTCTTACCACGAAACTTTTCCGAGACATAAAGCGGTACGTGGACCATGCTGTGTGGCAGGTAGACAAGAAACGGTTCGTCTCTGTGGTCTTCAATAAAGCGAACGGCTCGCTCGGTGTATTGAGTTGTCAATTGCTCCTGATCCTTTGGTGAGACTTCAGTATTCACGATGTCGTTTCCATCGATGAGTGGCAGGTGGGGCCAGCGTCTAAGCCGTTGTTCCATTGGCAAATGCAGGACATTGGGATGATAGGGCCACATGTCGTTGCTGTAGGGCAGTCCAAAGTAATCATCGAATCCATGCTGCATCGGCAGGAATTTTTTATGGTGACCCAGATGCCATTTGCCGTAGCAGGCCGTGGCATAGTTCTTCTGTTTGCAGATCTCGGCAATTGTGACTTCATCTTTGTGAATGCCGATTTTGGCCTTTGGTCCCAGAGCACCCTGAATGCCGACGCGAACGTTGTAACACCCGGTCATCAGTCCTGCCCGCGACGCGGAGCAGACCGCCTGAGTTACGTAGAAGTCGGTAAGAATCCGTCCTTCATGCGCCATGCGATCCAGGTTTGGGGTTTCATATCCCTCTGCGCCAAAAGGTCCGATGTCGGCGTAACCCATGTCGTCCATATAGATGACGATGAAATTCGGCAATCCCGCAGCTGTAACAACCGCCTGGCATGAGGTGAAGCTGACGATCAGAAGAACACTTCGGAACATGATTCTGAAGATTTGGTCTGGTATCATGTGATGAATATCCCTGAGCGGAGTTTCGAAACGTGTCGCTGTTACGATTCACAGGCACGCTCCGCTGGTTCAACCGGACTTTGTACGGAAGAACAAAACGTTGTTTGTCTCAATTGTTAAAATCGGATTCGGCAGGTGTCACAATCTGTCGGATGCCGACGGTGCACAGGAATTCACTGAGAATTATTGATTCGATTTCGGTCACTGGTTACTGATGACGCGTGTCAGCGTAACCGGATCAGCCACTGATCGATAATGGATGGCGGGGTGAATTCGCGATTCACTGACCGCAGCCTGTGGATGCAACACTTCAGCCATATGTTGCTACGCCAAACATCACTCCTTCATTAGAATATTCGTTTCGTTTATCGAGCTGCACCACATGGCTGACACTTTACACCCGAGATCATGATGCTCAACACAGACACCTGTTCGATTGGGGAACTCAGCAGCCGTCTCGATCAGCTGCCGACGTTTCCACTGGCTCACCTGCCCACACCTCTCGAGTTTTTACCCCGATTTACTGAAGCACTTGGTGGTCCGCGAATTTGGGTGAAACGTGATGACTGCACTGGTCTTGCCTTTGGTGGTAACAAGACACGCCACAATGAAATCCTGATTGCTGATGCACTGCAACAGGGTGCAGATACAGTCGTCTGGGGTGCCGGTATCCAGAGTAATAATTGTCGACAGACGGCTGCTGCATGCGCAAAGGCCGGATTGGACTGTCATCTTGTCCTTGGTCGTGGTGCACCTGCGAACGGCCCCGATCCGGTCCAGGGGAACCTGCTGCTCGACCACATTGTCGGGGCCAGCATCGAAATTGTTGATGAGCCCGAGGGGCCGGAACTCGACGAGAAAATTGCTCAGGCGGCTGCACGTCTTCAAAATGATGGGCGACGTGTCTACGAACGGGATCCAAAGTATGTCAAGCCGCTGGCTGCGCTCAGCTACGTGGGATGTATCATCGAGCTGATCGAACAGGCAACCACGGCGGATCTGATATTCGATGCTCTCTATGTCTGCTCAGCCGGTTCGACAGGGGCAGGCATCGCACTGGCAACGGCCGCCCTCGGACTCGCCCTGCCGGTGACCTGCGCGACTCCCATTGTCTGGCCTTGGGACACTCAGGCGGCGATGATTCGGATTGCAAATGACGCCGCTGAACGGCTGGCGATTCGCACGCGGCTGAATTCCGACTCTTTTGAGTTGACCGAAGACTATGTGGGGCCGGACTACGGTGTGTTGACTTCCGGTTGTCTGGAAGCAATCGAATTGCTGGCCCGTACAGAAGGCATCCTGCTGGATCCCAGCTACAGCGGGAAGAGCATGGCATGCCTGATCGATCATATTCGCAAGGGGATTTTACCTCGCGATCAGGACGTGGTATTCATTCACACCGGTGGGACACCTGCACTCTTTGCTTATAACGAGCAGTTTGCAAACGAGATTGATCGGCCGAGTTTTTAAAATCATCGGATTGGCACTTGGCAGAAGAAAACGGTCTGTTTGAGTTTTGGATATGTAAGTTGGTGTGACCTGACAGGAAGCCGGTCAAGTACTGTCCACCTGAGTCAGACTCGCGAACAACGAAGCAACACTAGCTCTGAAGAAAAATATCAGAACATGACACGCAAGTCCCGAATTACAACTGACATTGATTTCAATCGTGACGGCAGGCAGCAGTCGTTCCTGAGAATTCCACATTCGGTCCATCGTTCCGCGTACGGCTGGATCGCAGTTCCCATTATTGTCATTAGAAACGGAGACGGCCCCACCGTGCTGCTGACGGCCGGGAATCACGGTGATGAATATGAAGGTCAGCTCACGCTGATGAAACTGTGTCAGGGACTCGAGCAGGAAATGGTTCGGGGGCGCATTATCATATTGCCGGCCGCGAACTATCCGGCCGTGGTCGCCGGGCTGAGAACTTCGCCGATTGACGATTTGAATCTCAACCGTTCCTTCCCTGGGAATCCGGATGGTCGCCCGACCGAGGCCATTGCTTACTATATTGAGAGCCAGTTACTGTCGATCGCAGACTTTGCCGTCGATTTGCATTCGGGGGGCAGCTCTCTGATGTACGTTCCCAGCGCACTTACAACGGTGGTCGACGACGATGACCGTGCGACACGGCAACTTGAGATGCTTCGAGCGTTTGCTGCACCGCTGGGATACATTGCCTGGCCCGGAGGTGAGGACCGGACAATGCTGGCCGCGGCGAATCGCGCTGGTGTCCCGGCCATCGGGACGGAACTGGGTGGTTCAGGAACGACAACTGTGCAGTCGGTCGCGATTGCCGAACGCGGAGTCCGACGAGTCCTGCGACATGTTGGCAGCGTCCCCGATATCGACGTCGGAGATGATCCACCAGCAACACGACTCATGGAAGTGCGAACGGTAGACTACTATGTCTACAGTCCTGACTATGGATTGTGGGAGCCGTTAGCCGATCTTGGTGACGAAGTGCAGGCCGGCCAGCCGGCTGCGAATGTGTACTGTCCGCAGACGCCGTGGCGTGAACCCGTGCCGGCGCACTTCAGAGAATCGGGTACGATCATTTGCCGACGTGTGCCAGGGCCTGTTGAACGCGGCGATTGTTTATTCCATCTGGCCACTGATTGCAGCTTCTGATGCCAGGGAATGCTGCCTGTATCGGTCCCGGCGGCGGGCAGCGGGTCGTCAACCTGTTTCAAAGTTCGACCAATACACAGAAATCCGAACTCAGCTCGGTGTACTAAGTGCTTTAGTCAATCTGACGATTGTCGGCTTCGTGTGCTCGAGCCACCTGTGTCGGCTGAATCAGTGGCAGTAACACGAGGGGGGCGAGCATGCACACACCACCCACAAACAGGATGTGTTGAAACGTAAGTTCCAGGCTGTCGCGAAGCGGACCGAAGAGTTCGTTGCCCACAACATGGCCCACATTGGATAATGTCATGTAGATCGTAAACATGGTTGCAGAAGCGCGTGTCCATGATAACTGCATGCCCATCGAATTGTATCCAACTGCACCCATCGCGATGCAACCTGGGTTGAGGCACAGGAATGCAGTTGAGAACCATGGCTGCGTCCACATCTGGGGCTGAGCTCCGTACAGAATCGCAAGCAGACCGTAGGCTCCAAAGCCGATAGTGATCACCATGCGCCTGCCAAATCGATCCGCCAGCAGACCTCCCAGAACGGCGCCCAGAAGTTCCGGAAAGACAGCGGCCCCGGTCCAGTACGAATACTGTTTGGCGGACCAGCCCAGGTCCTGGGTATACAGTGGCTTTGTTAAAACCTCCACCACTCCCCAGCCGACAACAGCGGTTAGTCCAAAGATGATGAATAAAACAGTGGACTGCAGTGAAAACCCCTTCATGAGATCCCTTACGACCGCCATGGGACTTCGAACACTGGCGGTCCCGCCGGACTCGGATGCCTGACCCACGCTCCACGGGAATCGCCGTTCTCCTGGTCGTTCAAGCATCAGTAAAGGAAACAACATGATCAGCAAGAGTAAGACGAACTGCGCCATGATTGCTGCGGAAAATCCGTAATCCGCGATGAGCCATCCACCGGCAGCGGTGCCAATTCCCTTTCCCATCAGTTTGGACGCCCACATCAGTCCGTTCACACGTCCCTGTTCCTGTACCGGCAGTACGTCAATCGCCAGTGCGTCTGTTGCCACATCCTGCAGTGACGCGAAGCAGTTGTGCAGAAAGAACATCCAGCCCAGCAGAGCGATGTTTTCTGTGAGGTCTCCCAGCATGAGCAGCATCAACAGCGACACGGCCATCATCAGTTGTGCACCGATGATCCAAGGCCGACGACGACCCATGGAACGCACGGTCATGCTGTCAATGAGCGGAGCCCAGACAAGTTTGAATGTCCACGGGTACAGAATCATCGCCGTCAGGCGACCGACCTCTGTGGCCGTGACGGTTGCGTCATTATCCGTGATATAGCTCACGACCGTGTTGAGCATGAATCCCCAGGGCAGTCCCTGAGCAACATACATTGCGCAAAGCATGCTCATCCGCTGAGCGCGACTGTTACTGAGCGCCATCTTAAAACTGCCTCAAAGTGTCAGGCTACGATTTGACACCGATATTGATGTAAGCGTGGACGTGTGGCGCCCCACGAAAATGAACGACAAATGCCGGGCCTTCAATCCGCCAGATGTCCCATACCTTGTCGTTTCCGATGTCTTCCTGTTGGTAGAACGCCATCCGGAGTTCATCGAGTCCGCCGTTGCTCTTCAGAATGGACATCGATTCGTCCACGTCCTCGCTGCGATACGGCGCAAGGATTGTTTTCACAACGGATTCCACCAGTTGCTTCTGGTCTTCGGACAGATCACCAACTCGAATACCACGGAACTTCCCTGCACCGCCCTGAATCTGTACCCGAGTCTCATGCGGAGCTCTCCTCAGCAGCGATTGTTTCCGCTGCTGACTGTCCAACGCCGCAAAGACCTCGTTTGCCTGTTGTGTCTGGTAGTAGAAGAGGTTTTGTCGGATGTCTTCTTCACCGTGTCCATAGACGATTGGTCCACCAAATGCGGTGTTCTCCACACTGTCACCGTCGGCTCGCAGCGTGAGATGCCGACCGGTCAGTTCCCACTGGAACTGACCGGTACCAGGTTCACCGAAAATGGCACACTGATACTGTTCGATCCCGCCGTTGTCGTCATCCATTTGTTTGAGAAGTCGTTCATGGCCATCCTCGCTGGTGACACTGCTGACAATCCGGCTGATCAGTTCACGCTGTTCGTCGGTGTAGAAGTCGCTGCCGATTTCGGGGTCGGTCACACCCCAGTTGGCACTCACTTTCTTCCGAAGCTGGTGTTCGAATGGAAAGCAGATGGCTGACGATTGCTGGTTACTGAGAGAGTCATACAGCCGTTTAACAGCAGATTCTGCAGCACTTTTTGACGACGGTGCTGCAACGGCGGATTGTCCGAGCAGTGGAAGACTGCATGCAGTCACAGCCGCACCGCCAACGGTCCGTACGAAACTGCGTCGGGAAAGAGCAGAAGCAACGTCGACACATGGGTTCAACTGAGACATATCAAATCCTCAATTCGATAGTGTGGCGATTGACGGAACCAATTGCAGTTCAGCATACACAAATTGTCAGCTGTTCACACCGACTCTCAGCCAGCTTCGTGCGTGAAACAAGTTGTCTGCGGCCGATTGCTGTTCTATAACGGAACAGACATGCGGTGGACTTCCGGGTAATTCCGGCGTCACACCGGAGGCCGAAGAAACTGAAGTAATGAAATCGGGATGGCTGTTCCCTTTGTTCGCATGATCCATCCGGCAATCTGGTGTTCCTCTACACCTAGGCTTGTCTCTCAATATCAATATTTTCCATCGTCTCGCCAAACAGGAATGAACTGTTATGCCATCGAAGAATCGGAAAACACGCCGCACGTTTCTCAGCGAATCAGCGGCCGTCATTGGAGCCACCTGCGCTACCGGTGCTGTGGCGGCAGAAAAGGCGGACGACGACTTCCTGGTGATCGACTGTCACGCCCACATCTACGGAGAAGACGAGCAGAAATACCCAACGGTCGAGGAACCCTATCGTCCTCCGGCCGGTAAGGGCACTGTGGCTCACCTGAAACAGGAAATGAAGTCAAACGGCGTTCGTTTTGTCACAGCAATTCAGACGAGCACCTACTATCGATTTGATAATCGTTTCACAGCAGATTCGGCCCGCGACAATAGTGATTTCATGGCCGCCGTGATCACGCTCGACCCCGACAACCCGGATAGTCCGGATTTGCTTCGTCGTTACGTACAGGACTCAAACGTTCGAGGCATGCGCAGTGTGCCGGCGAAGAGTGGAAAACTGGATGATCCCGGAGTCGATCGTCTTTGGGGTACGGCGGAAGAACTGGGTATCGTCATCAATGTGCTTACAGGAAAAGAGAACCGCAGTCAGATCGAAGCTCTTGCAGCACGTCATCCGAAACTGCGGTTTGTCATTGACCACTGTCTCAACATCAATGCCGGTCCCGACACAGACGCGATCGTGAGTAATGTGGTGCGACTTGCAGAACTTCCGGGCGCACATGCCAAACTGACATTTATTCCGACTGGTACTGCCGAACCCTACCCGTGTCGGGACCTCCACCACGCCTGTCGACAGGTGATTGCGGCATTCTCGCCGCAACGTTGTGTGTGGGGCAGCGACTTCCCCTGCGAATTGTGGTGTCCGGAGATCAGCTATGCTGACCACCTCAAGATTTTTACCCGTGAGCTTGGACTCGAAACTTCAGCGAAGAAAGCCATACTCGGCGAAACCGCACGGGGACTGTGGTTTGCTGATTCCTGAAAGCATGGGCAATCCGGCTGATGATCAGCAGGTTGTGGTCAATTCATGATGAGACATGCCTGTGACGATGATGTCCAGGCGGGTACGATTCATTCTGAAATCGTTGTCTGAGAAACTTTAAGTG
>JAKVAY010000084.1 GCA_022447185.1 Fuerstiella sp.
GCATTTCACCGCTCCACTGGCAGTTCCGCATACCCCTGGAATACTCAAGTCTATCAGTTTCAAACGCAGTGCCTCAGTTAAGCTCAGGCATTTCACATCTGACTTGATAAACCGCCTACGCACCCTTTAAGCCCAGTGATTCCGAATAACGTTCGCACAGTACGTGTTACCGCGGCTGCTGGCACGTACTTAGCCCGTGCTTCCTTTGAGGCTCTGTCAACATGGAAGGATAACCAACCATGATTTCATCCCCTCTGACAGCAGTTTACAACCCAAGGGCCTTCATCCTGCACGCGGCGTCGCTCCGTCAGGCTTTCGCCCATTGCGGAAGATTCTCGACTGCAGCCACCCGTAGGTGTCCGGACAGTATCTCAGTTCCGGTCGTGGGGGCCATGCTCTCACACCCCCTAGACATCGTCGCCATGGTAGGCCATTACCCCACCATCAAGCTAATATCACGTAAGCCGCTCCTCGGGCGGAATCACACCTTTGGTCCACAGACATTATCGGGTATTATCCACAGTTTCCCGTGGCTATCCCCGACCTGAGGGTACGTACCTACGCATAACTACGCCGTTTGCCGCTGTCCTCTGAATGAATCCACCGAAGCTTCATCAAATCAGATTCTCGCTCGACTTGCATGCCTAATCCACGCCGCCAACGTTCATTCTGAGCCAGGATCAAACCCTTCAAAAATATGCTTACCAAGTAAAAACAGGGAACAAAGCTCCCCGTCATATCACTTGGCGATCAGCACGAAAAGTGTGATACCTGTTCGCCATCTCGGTCAAAAGATGGCAATTGCAGATCGTTAGCCAAAACTCACAGACTCACAGATCTCAACCATATTGTCAAAGAACAGTGCCCAGCTAAGTCCATCGTCATCCAAGTCAGTTGACGCAAACTACGTCGAGACATGGAGATGGCCAAAATCGGGCGGGCGGGAGAGTCTACCGATCCGGTTGATTCTGTCAAGGCCTCAGATGCCGATATTTGAGAGTTCGTCCCGGCTTTCCGACCGACGCGAAGTCAATATCACCTGTTGGGCCCCCAATGGATCAAAAAAGCAATCGAGCGCCAGCCACAGAGAACGAGCGTACCGAAAGAAAATCAACGGAAAAATCAGACAAAACGCCATCAGCCCCGACATCACCACCCGATTCGACCAACCCAGACCAATGTGAAGCAGCACATACGTCAACGTCGAAAACCCGGCCGTGATTCCGTAGTTGATGTACGTGGAGCCCAGGAAATAGCCGGGCTCTCGCTCCAGTCGTGTCCCGCACTCGGAACAGACACAATGCATACGAAACAGCCCCGCAAACAGTCGGCCCTCGCCGCAGTAGGGACAACGAATCCTCACCGCCTGGGACAGCGCCCGACCAAGGGACAATTCAAAGTTAATGGAACCCGAACGATTCTGAGACGTCATAATTGCTGTCAATGGCTTAGGCGAAACGGATCCTGCTCATTCATACTCGCTCGTACTTCCACTCCGGCGAAAGACGCCTCCAGCGTGTGCGCCAGTCGTTCCATTGCCGGACGTTCACTGGAATAGTGCCCCATCACGATGAGATTCACACCGGCTGCCTGAGCTTCCAGCGCTGAATGAAAGCGGGCTTCTCCGGTCACAAAGGTATCGCACCCGGTCGCAATCGCATCGTCCAGAAACTCGGCAGCGGAACCACACGCCACACCGACGTGGTCCACGGTCGCATCCTCCTCTCCGCAGTATTCAATATATTCGGCATTGCAAACCCCGCGAACCACGCCAAGAAATTCCTTAAGTGACCGGGGACTGGGCAACCACCCGGATCGTCCACTGCCGGTCTCCGGCAAGGATTCTGACGGACGCATCGGCACAATCCTGCAGAGCCCAAACCCTTCCGCTAATTGCTGATTGACACCTTGTTGCGCACTGTCAAACCTAGTGTGAGCACTATAAACGGCCACATCGCCCTGTATCAGGCCCAGCAGCAAACGCCCCTCGCTGTTCTGGTCCGAGATGGTCTTAACACCCCGAAACATCACCGGGTGGTGTGAGACAATCAATTGTGCTCCCTGTTTCAAAGCCTCTGTAGCGACATCAGGCGTCAGTGTGAGGCAGGTCAGGATTCTGGTAACATCGGCGTCAGCCCGCCCAATCAGCAGACCGGTGTTGTCCCAGTCTTCAGCCAGATCTTTCGGAGCCAATTGATCCAGAAATCCACAAACTTCAGAAACAATAGGCATTATCGGTTTCCCGTGTTGGCTTTTCCGTGTCCAGTGTTCTCTGTTGAATCCCCGATTGTTGATTCTCGTTTTATAGCCAAACGACCATGTCACTTCGACTTGCCGTGACAGCCGCTGACTTCGGAACACCACTTCGTCGAGCAATTCTTCGCGCCGGAAGGGCACAGGTACCCGGTATTCGGCTAAACGCTCGTCACGAAATCCTGGCCGAGAATATCTCATCGTCGGGACTGAGACAGTTGTTGCAATACGTGCAGGAAAACCGAATGGAGGTTGCAGGGCTTAGCTGCCCAACTCGACACAGTCTGGCTGACCAGGAATACCTGGAAGAGCGAATCTCGCTGATTCGCTCCGTTATGGATCTGGCCCTCCCGCTGAAGACGTCCAAGGTACTCGTGCCATGTGGCCTCATCCCGGATCCATCCCCGGAGCCGACAGCTGAAGAGCCAGACGATGCCGGTGTCGGACCAATGGCAGATCCGTTCTCACTGACAACCAGTTCAGCGGAAACTTCAAAGCCCGTCACTCGTACGGATCAATTCAGCACTTTGTGCCAGGTTGCAAGTGACCTCGCAGGGTACGGAAATCATGTCGGCTGCACGTTAACGCTGCAATTAGCGAACTACGATGTGTCACTCATTGAGCGGCTCATGGCAGCCGTCGTAACCGGTCCACTGCAGATTACTTTTGACCCTGCCGTGGCCGTTTTCACTGGCGCCCCTGTCGTCGATACTTATCGCAGGGTGTACCAGAGCGTAGGGGATGTTCGGGCACGAGATGGACGTCGGAATTCAGACTATTCCGGGACAGAGACAGCTGTTGGGGACGGGATTGTCAATTGGGAAGAGCTTCTGCCGACACTCGTCGAGGCGGATTATACCGACTGGGTTTGTGTGGAACGAACCTGCGGTGACCATCGAGAGTCGGACGTCCTCAATGGAGTGTCCCGCGTCAAATCGTTGCTTCCCCATCCTGACGAAGGCTAGAATTCCCCTTTGTTCTGATGACATATAACCTGGTGTGATTCGCCCATGTCTGATCGCAGAGTGTCTGCAGTTTCAGACTGTAACCACGAGGATTTCTGGAACGCCGCTGCCTCCCGGCCAAGGTATTCGGTGATTCTTAAAACGGGAAAACGTTTTGAAAAACCCCGTCGTTGCTGTTTTCATTTTTGTGATGTCTGCCGCTGTCCTGGGTGCCATACTACTGTTCCCGCGCAACGATGACGTGAGCCTGAACCCACCGACAAAAACCGCTGAGGCACAACCCCGGGTTCCCCCTGACTCAACCGGTCGTTTGCCTGACAGTCCACCGAACCTGGAACCCCGTATCAATCAGGAGGAACAGAATGCGGAAACGCGTTTGTTGCTGGGCAGGATTCCGAAACAGATCAGATCATCATTGATCATCGATGAACCGCAACTTGCTGTGGCAGAGAGAGAACGCCTTGCAGGTATGGTTTGGATTTCTGGTGGTACTTTTGTGATGGGAAATAATCACGGGCCGCCCGATGAAGCCCCGCGTCATGCATTGGCACTGGATGGATTCTGGATGGACGCTCTGGAAGTCACGAACAGCCAATTCCAGGAATTTGTCGATGCGACCGGTTATATCACTCTGCCGGAAAGGAAGCCGGAACTCAGGAGTGTCAAAAAAGGATCCAAACTGGAACAACTGGCAATCCTGGAAGAAATGAATCAGCCTGGTTCGATTTGCAGTCTCCCCATCGCCAGCCGCGATGAAATTGACAACCGAGGACCATACAGCTGGTGGCAGTACGTTCCGGGCGCCAGCTGGAAGTGTCCGGAGGGTCCTGAATCGAGCATTACGGACCGCATGGACCATCCAGTCGTGCATGTGAGCTGGCTGGATGTCCAGCAGTACTGCAGGTGGGCCAAACGCACGTTGCCTACAGAAGCCCAGTGGGAATACGCCGCACGGGGCGGTCATATTGGTCGCATCTATCCATGGGGAAACGTCCGTCAGCCAAATGGCAAGTGGTTTCAAAACATCTGGCAGGGAGAATTCCCGGTTGAAGACACGGGCGAAGACGGGTACACAGGAACGGCTCCCGTCGGATCGTTCGAGCCCAATGACTATGGTCTGCATGATATGTCAGGCAATGTGTGGGAATGGTGCTCAGACTATTACCGCGCCGACTCCTATCTCACGAGTGCTGTTCATAATCCATCCGGTCCCAACGACAGCTGGGATCCTCTGGAGCCCGACCTGATCAAACGCGTGCAGCGCGGCGGATCCTTTATGTGCAGTGAGCAGTACTGCATTGGATATCGGGTCGCATCACGGATGAAGGGTGAAGAAGACACAGGCGCATTCCACACTGGTTTTCGAACAATCGTAACACCAGAAATGATGTGCTCCGGCACTGATTAACACGGCTTAATCAATGTGCATTCGGCATGGTCTCACGCTCCCCCGCTGCTGGCCAGCTTATCACACGTTTCATCAGCAACGACAATTACGGTTGCATCAGGGTCGTTGATGGAAGTGACAAACCGACGGGGAAGACGACAGGTGATGAAGACTCGTCGCGCAGTTGCATCAGCATAAGTGCGGTCAAGCTCTTCCGCGTGCTGTGTCAGCCAGGCAAACAGACGACCGTTACCGGTACCGGTTTCAATCTCGACCGTAACAAATCCTCCCGACAACCGCTCAGCCACAACATCGTTCAATCGGTCAATACCTGCCCCCGTGGCAGCGCTGATCGTCACCGTGTCTTCATAGTGCCGACGCAGTACCGCAATAAAGGACTGATCGAGTACCTGGTCCACTTTATTCAGAACCAGCAGCACATTGGTACAATCGACACCAATTTCATCGAGCACCTCGTAACACGTTCGAATCTGCTGCTCGGCTTCCGGGTGACCTGCATCGACAATATGCAGCAGCAGATCAGCGTGACGGGCTTCTTCAAGTGTAGATCGAAATGAAGCAACCAAATGGTGAGGCAGATTGCGGACAAAGCCAACGGTATCACTGAGCAGTGCCTCACCATATCCGGGAACAGCCCAGCGACGCGTGCGCGTATCCAGAGTTGCGAACAGCTTATCCTGAACAAGAACGTCAGCCCCTGTCAGCCGTCTCATCAGCGTACTCTTGCCGGCATTGGTATAGCCAACGAGTGAAACTGTGGGGTGTTCTCGACGACTGGAGACGGTGCGTTCGCGCCGCTGCTCGACGCTTGCCAGTCGTCGTTTCAGTTCCGAAATACGACGGTCAATCAGCCGGCGGTCTGTTTCCAGCTGTTTTTCCCCAGGACCACGCCCAGCACCGATGCCGCCGGCAATTCGCTCAAGGTGAGTCCACATTCGTTTCAGACGAGTACGGAAGTACATCAACTGCGCCAATTCGACCTGCAGCATGGCTTCATGTGTCTGGGCATGCGTGGCAAAAATGTCCAGAATCACTTCGCTGCGATCAACAATTGGTTTGTTGATTTCCTGTTCAAGCGTGCGCCCCTGTGATGGTGTCAGGTTGTTATCGAAAACGACCAGTTCAGCATCAGTCGCTGTGACCAGAAGCTTGAGTTCATCAAGCTTACCTGTGCCAAGGCAATGAGCCGGATGGGGCGTCTCCCGGAACTGGACAATTTCCGCAACAACCTCAACCCCTGCCGTGGCAACGAGTCCTCTGAGCTCATTCAGTGCATCGTCTTTTGACGAACAGTTGCCTGGATTGAAGACACCGGTCAGGACGGCCTTTTGGTTGGCAACTTTAAGTTCTTCGCGTTTGGGATCGCCCAACAGTAATCGACCTTTGAATTGCAGGAGAATCTGAGGATAAAGTCAACATGCGGCAGCATCCCGCGCATCCTAGCGTCAGACTGACACACCGAAAACACAAAAGTTCGTACGGAGGCCGCTGACTGGTGTCCGGAACTCATAGACGATGGTATTTTTCCTCGTTTAACGACGAACTGGCAGGTGTTGGTTCGATACGAATTCATCACCAAAAATCTGTACCTGCCAGTCGAATCGTTCAACGAACGACGAAATTGATTTGAGATGCCGACTCCCAATAAAGCTGTGGTTCTCGTAAGCGGCGGCCTTGATTCTGCCACCGTATTGGCAATTGCCCGGGAAGCCGGTTACGAACTGCATGCCCTGTCACTGGACTACGGTCAGCGACACCACTTTGAGCTGGAGTCAGCCGTTCGTGTGTGCCAGGCCGCATCCGTAGCCAGTCATGTGGTATTTCCACTTGATACGAGGATTTTTTGCGGGTCAGCACTCACAAACGATATTCCGGTACCTCATCAGCGATCGGATGCAGAGATTGGTGACGGCATTCCGGTAACATATGTCCCAGCTCGCAACACAATCTTCCTTGCTGTGGCGCTTGGACTGGCAGAATCCATCGTCGCCACCGATATTTATATTGGAGTGAATGCTGTCGACTACAGCGGCTATCCCGACTGTCGACCGGAATTCATTTCAGCGTTCGAGACGACGGCAAACCTGGGCACAAAGGTCGGAGTCGAAGGAACGCACATTACAGTGCACACTCCTCTTGTCTCCCTGACGAAGTCGGAGATTATTCAACGTGGTCTGCAGCTGGGTGTCGACTATGGTCTGACCCGTAGTTGCTACGATCCGGACACAAAGGGGGTCAGCTGTGGTGAGTGCGACTCATGTCGGTTGCGCCTGAAGGGTTTCCACGAGACCGGTGTCGCTGACCCGATCGAGTACCAGCGCTAGAACAACCAGTGGCGAACTCGCGAATGGCCGTGCCGCGCCGGACGCGACACGGGTACCGAAACTGATGTTTATTGCCGAAACATACGAATCATTTCAGGGCGAGGGCCCGTGGGCGGGGACCAGGTCTCTGTTTATCCGAACATCAGGCTGCAACCTGCGCTGCTGGTATTGCGACACTCCGTACACGTCCTGGCACCCCGAAGGCGAACAGCGCACGCTTGATGAACTGGCGGAAACAATCGATAAGTCTGCAACTGAACATGTCGTCATTACCGGTGGAGAACCTATGCTGGCAGCTCAATTGACGGAACTCACCGTGATCTGTCAGGAGCAAAATCGAATTGTCACAATTGAAACTGCAGCAACCGTCGATCGATCCGTGGAATGCGATCTTATGGCGGTCAGTCCCAAGCGGTTAAATTCGGCTCCCAAAGATGCACACTGGCAAATGCGCCATGAACAGATGCGGCATCAGCCAGCTGTCGTCCGGTCACTGCTGAATCACTACAACTGTATTCTCAAGTTTGTGATCGACCATGAAGCTGATGTCGCAGATGTCCACGACTATCTGTCAGAGTTCCCGGAAATTGCAGCCAGTCAGGTGTGGCTGATGCCGCAGGCTCGCACTCAGGAGGAATTGAAAACTCAGTCCGGCTGGGTCCAGGCGGCAGCTGCCGCAAACGGTTTTCAGTTCTCGCCACGTCTCCACGTAGAACAGTTTGGAGACAAACGCGGCGTTTAGTTCACAGCAGCACACCAAGTCACGTCGTTACGGCAGTGTGAAAGTTGCTTTGCTCAAAAACGCATTGATACGGATGATTCAGGCAAAGCATGAGTTCGGGCCGATTGACGATACCCGCAAATCTCCGGCTGCTTTGCCGAATCCCAGGCAGGTCGTTAAGCCCATCCGGGTACTCAGAAATTGTGGAGATCTGAAAGTCTGTCGAATGACGGGCTCTGCGTTGTGGATCCACGGTTATTCCCCCTTCATCGTCGATGAAAACCGGCTACCCGCGCCAAGTCATTCATTTGGAATTCGCCGATTTCTCTCTGCCGTCACTGCTGCATTCTTTCACTTAATTCCCGCAAGTAAGCCCCCCTGAACACGAATTGATCGGTGACCGGACGAAATTCTCCGATACAATCCCTCAAGAAATCTCCTCGACTGTTCATCTTGTTCTCTGCCCCGGGCCACATTCTTGTCATCTCGCGATTACTACGAAATTCTAGGCGTTCCCCGATCATCATCCGCCGACGAGATCCGCAAAGCCTACAAGAAGCTGGCTCGGAAATACCATCCGGATGCAAACGCTGATAATCCTGATTCACAGCGCCTGTTCGCAGAGATCACAGAAGCTCACGAAGTTCTGGGAGATTCTGATAAGCGCCAAAAATACGACCAGTTCGGACACAACTGGAATCGTGTCCCCGACGGCGCAACCGGAGGGAATCCGTTTGGTGGATTTGGTGGTGGTCGCCCCGGAAGCAGCAGCGGGTTTTCGCTCGACGATATTCTCGGTGGCGTTTTTGGCGGTGGTGCGGGCAGTCCATTTGGTGGACATGGTGGTCCAGGTCCCGGAGGACGCCCGCAGGCCAAAAAGGGTGAAGATGTGCGAACAAGCGTACGTGTTCCGTTTCTGGTTGGTGTGAAGGGTGGCGAGCACGAACTCACTGTCCGCACCGGCGGCAAAGCCGAACGGCTGACTTTCCGAATTCCTTCAGGGATGGAAAGCGGAAAGTCGATTCGCCTGGCGGGCCAGGGACATCCGGGTCAACTGGGTGGGCCACCCGGAGATGTTCTTGTGACCGTTGAAGTAACACCGCACCCCTACTTCCGTCGCGATGGATTCAATCTGGTTCTGGATGTGCCGGTCTCTGTTACCGAAGCGGCTCTGGGTGCGAAAATTGAAGTTCCAACACTGACCGAAGGAACCGTGATTGTCTCTGTGCCACCAGGGACGTCGAGCGGCGGCAAGTTGCGGCTGCGTGGAAAAGGGGTCATGAATCGTGCGACCGGAAATTGCGGCGATCAATTCGTGGTGATCAAAGTGACCGTCCCCCGAAAATTGAATGATGAGGCCAGGGAATTGCTGCAGCGTCTCGACGAAGTGGCTCCCGAGAATCCTCGGGCTGGATTGTGGTCGTGACGCCCGCAGGATGTTGTCAGGAGTTCCACAGACAGGTCCTGACTGTCGACATTTGTGAGAAGGACTGTACATCCGGGAACAGGGAAAGGCACCAGACCGACGGACGTCGCATCTGTTTGGCCTCGACTCTTCGGACTGGAGCCGGTCCTTTTCTCCTCCGCCAACCATTAATCCTGCGCGTCAAAATACAGAACAGGCGTCCGAATCATATGTCCTGGATGAACGTCCTTCTGCACATTATCAAACTACCAGGAACAATCGCGATTCTGCTGATTCGTTGTTATCAGAAACTGTTGAGTCCTCTGCTGGGTCGGACGTGCCGATTTCATCCATCGTGTAGTGAGTATTTTGTGCTTGCAGTGAAGAAACACGGACTGCTGATCGGTTGCTGGAAGGGCATTTGCCGAATCGGTCGCTGCCATCCCTGGCACCCTGGCGGCTATGACCCACCCTGAGCAAGTTCAGTTCACCTCCCCTATCCGGATAACGTCCGGAATGAAAACCTGTGCGCAGGCAAAATATCGGTCCGGAAGCGCAGCAATGAACACACCCTCATTCAAGGGCAGCGAATTGCTGCAGTTTTTTCGGTGTGTCAGCTGACATCCGTACACGTCACGGCGTCAAGTCAATGGTTCTGTCCTGACTACTGCATCAACCGGCAGCCGGTCATACAAATGAGGAAACAGCTCGCCTCCTCGCGACAGCTCCCATCTCAGCGCCGATCCCAGACGAATCGGGTCAACTTCCACCAGCAGCAGATTTGTCTGACCCGAAAAATGTCTGGCCACGGTTTCTCTGAGCTGGTTTGCAGTGGAAAAGTGGATAAATCCGTCTTTTAAATCAACGGTCGAACCGGCGAACACGCCCTCAGCCACCGCCTGCAGCCATTCGCTGTTGCGGCAGATTTTATAAACTGGTTTCGAAAGTTGAGCGACCTGAATCCGGCATTGTTCGACGTCTGCAGCGATTTGTTCTGTGAGCTGGTCAACCGAATCAAAGGAACGCAGTGGTCGAATTTCAGCAAGGAGGTCAATGTCCAGGCTGTCGTCATAGAGGTCGCGGTTGAAATCCAGGAGATGGCATTCGACCTTCAGGTTGTCGTCGGCGAATGTTGGATTCGGACCTATGCTGAGTGCTGCGGAAAATCGGCTGCCCTTGACACAGACCGCTCCGGCATAGACTCCACTGCACGGAAGCATGGTGGCAATACTGTCCAGATTAGCCGTCGGAAATCCCAGCTGAGCTCCTCGACCTGCTCCGCGGGAAACGACGCCGGAAATTCGGTGAGCGTGACCAGTCATCGCCACGGCATCACTCGCACGTCCCTGACTCAGCAGCGTGCGAATGCGGCTGGACGAGATCAAACGTCCCTCACTCTCAACCGGAGAAATCTCGTGAAATGCGATTCCTGCGCGACGGCATAGATTCGCCATGACGTGGATGTCACCAGCGCGATCGCGACCGAAGCGGAAATTTGGACCTTCAACCACCCCTGCCGCAGAAAAACGCTCGACCAGCACCTCGGAAAAAAATTCATCCGGCGTCATTTGAAGAAGATCATTAGTTACCGGAAGAACGACGACTTCATCTGCACCGTATTCTTTCAGCAGCGCCGACCTTCGTTCGATTGTTGTCAGCCGTGGAAATGGTGAATCCGGGCGCAGCAAGCTCAGCGGATGCGGGTCGAACGTGACAACAACGACCGGAGCAGAGTACTCCCCGGCAATTTCGCGCAGGGTTTGCAGCATCTGCTGATGGCCGCGGTGGACACCATCAAAGTTGCCAACTGTGACCACGCCCTGGAGTGCGTTTTCGGGAACATGAAATTCCGCCTGCTTCATTGCCCGAAAAATACCGGGGTATCACCCGGTATGCCAGACGACCGGGGCGGATACCCAAAACTCGGGATAATTCCAGGCCAAAAATCGCTGATTCGGACGCTAGTCCTGTTCAGCAACGCGTTGGCTGTATTTGCTGATGATGTCAAGGTAGTTCGCCGGAAACTGCTGGCGGATCAGTTCACGTGCTTTGGCTTCCCTGCGGCGATCCAGCATGCCCCAGCTGCCAGTTTCCCTGACCTCACGACGATCAGCTTCACCTTTACCCACCGAACCGTGGATTCGGCTCCGGGGAGCAGCTCTGCCCGAAGATGGCTGATTGGGTGTGTCCTGACCATTTTGCCCTTCGCCCTGCTGTTGATCGTTTTTCTTGTTATTTTCAGCTTCTTCCAGCAGGTGATCGATCGCATCAATGACCTCGCCCTGACGTTCCTGAACGCGATTTCCCGATCGACCCAAGTCCAGTTGACGTTTGACATCAGCCATTAGGCGCGCCACGTGACCCAGGTCGTCATCCTTCCGGCCATCAAGTTCCTTCTGCAGGATGACAGCCACGGTACGAAAACGCGATGGAACCTGCAGAGTGTGGTTCAACAGCAGACTGAGACTGTCAAGCGCCGCCTCACGCCTGAATAATTCACTTTGACAGACCGCTCGATAAAAAAACAGCCCCGCCGGGTCGACAACATTTTCGGGTGACAATTGGTCGTAGATCTCCAGAGCTTCGTCGAACAGACGATGCTGAGTCATCCAGCGGGCGCGAAAAAGCTCAATTTGGTTGCGGTAAATATCGAGGTCGCGGATGCCATCATAGATGATGTGTTCAAGTGGTCCGATGCCCGACGACGATTCCACCAGCCGTCGAGTAGATACATCAACAGCAGCGAATGATTCAATAAGCAGATCGAGCAAATCCTCGTCACTCAGACGGGCCAGTTGACCATCATCAGCCCAGTCGACAATGACGTCTTCACGAACCTGAACATCGACATCCGAACGCGCGATCCAATGCATCAAGTCCGCCCGGACCTTCAGTATGTCCGGTCTGGTGAACATGATCGCTGTATCGTCTGCACTTAAACCTGTGCCAGGAAGACACAAAACCAGAGCAATTGTGAAATTGACGAACCGACTCATCCCCGCAATTTACCGGGATACACAAGACAGTGCTACTGCTTGTCGTAAATGCGACTCCGCCGTCTCTGCCTCTTCACGGAGACAGGAATGCAAGACATTTGACACAAGTTACTTTTTGGCGTTGGGATCCACTTCCCACGGCTTCGCTTTACGTTCACGCAGGCGAGTCGCCTTGCCGGTGCGATCACGCAGGTAAAATAACTTGGCACGACGCACACGCCCGTGTCGTCTGATTTCAATCTTCGCAATCTTGGGCGTGTTGACCGGGAATGTGCGTTCAACGCCTTCGCCGGCAACAATCCGACGAACAGTAAATGTTTCACTGGTGCCGTGCCCTCGCCTGGCAATCACGACACCGCTGAATACCTGGACGCGTTCTTTGCTGCCTTCCAGAATTCGTGTGTGGACATCCACTGTGTCACCAATTGCAAAACTCAGAGGTTCTTCCCGCAAACTCGACTGTTCAGCAATATCCAGCAGTTTATTTCGCATCTCAGGAACTCCCCGGTTGAACCGTTTTCTTCGTGGCCTGCGATTTGTCGAGCAGATCTGCTCGACGTTCCGCCGTCCGTTTCACACTTTGCTCATGTCGCCAGGCTGCAACAGCCTGATGGTCACCACTCAGCAGAACGTCAGGCACCGCCATGCCCCGAAATTTCCGAGGTCGTGTGTATTGCGGATATTCCAACAACCCTGCGTTACTGAATGTATCATATCGGCTGCTGGTCTCATCCCCCAATACGCCTGGTATCAGACGGATGACGGTGTCAATCAGCAACATTGCCGGCACTTCACCTCCGTTGCAGATGAAATCACCAGCTGAAATTTCTGTCGGATTTAGTCCCTCACGAATTCGCTCGTCAAATCCTTCGTACCGACCGCAAAGGATGATCAGTCGTTCTTCCATCGCCAGTGCTTCAACCAGCGACTGGTCAAGAGTATGCCCCTGAGGACTCATCATGATCAATCGCCCTGGTTTTTCCCCCGATTGCTGCACCGACTCGACACAATCGAAAATCGGCTCACACGTCAACAACATTCCCGGACCGCCACCATACGGCTTGTCGTCCACCTGAGCATGTCGACCGGACGCAAACGCTCGAAAATCGTGGGTTCGAACCTGCACTAATCCGCTCTGAATTGCCCGATTCAGAATGCTCTGGCCGAGATACCCGGACAGCATCTCAGGAAACAGCGTCAGCACATCGAAACGCATAACCATGTCCCGGCATTGCTGAGAGGAACCGGCACAAATACACCGGATTCACTCCGCCGCTTCGGTAGTTTCTTCTGTTTCCTGTTCTGCGGATTCTGCCTGCTCGGCCGGTGCCTCCGGCTCCGGTGCTTTAGGTGCGGTCATCGGTGGCGGAGCAGCTGCCACACCAAATGTTCCTTTCTTCACTTTTCTGATCAGTGCATTGACCTTCTCTGAAGGCTGAGCACCAACTGACAACCAGTAATCAATGCGATCCATTTTCAGATTGACACGCTGTGATTTATCCGCAATTGAAGTGTCGTAAAAACCAACTTCTTCTATTGCCTTGCCGTCACGTGGTTTGCGCTGATCCATAATGCAAACGCGGTAAAAAGGGCGATGCTTTCTGCCCAGCCGCTTCATACGTATTCGAACTGCCATTGTTTCTCCCGTGGATCGCGCGACTTTGCCGCATAGCTTTCAATTTGTGTTTCGTTGATCCTGTTGGTCGTCACTGACACCTGCTGAGTCACACAGCAGCGAGACAGCACCTTCACGAACGTCCAGTGTGGTATGCGCGAACTGACATGTTCCCGACGAAAAGACATGTCTAACACCTGTCCAATTCCGGAGGATCCGTCGTTTTACCTTCTTCGGTTACGTTTTTTCGCCTTTTTTGCGTCTTTCCGCTTATTTTTCCTCTTTTCTCTCGCAGCAACCGCATCCAAAGGTCCGCGTTTGCTACGGATCTTCTTTTCCCGCAGGTCGGTATTTGGATCCATCATGCCCTGATCTGCCAGCTGCTTGACGGCCTTCATTCGATCCCGCAACCCCATTCCGGACATATCCTGCATCAACTTACTCATAGACTGAAAGTCCTTGAGCAGCTTATTCACATCCGAGGCCTCGACCCCACTTCCATCGGCGATTCGATGGCGACGGCTGCGATCGATCTTGTCAGGGTTGCTGCGTTCATCCAGCGTCATCGAATTGATAATCCCTTCAATTCGCCGCATGTCGTCTTCCGGGTTCATATCTCCCATCTGATCGACCATCTTGCCCATACCGGGAATCATTTTCATGACTTCCCCCATGGAACCCAGTTTTTTTATCTGGCCCATCTGCTTACGGAAGTCGTCCAGAGTGAACTTGCCTTCCTGCATCTTTTGCTGCTGGGCAAGCATCTCATCTTCGTCGAATTCCCGCTGAGCTTTCTCGACCAGCGACAGCACATCGCCCATGCCAAGAATCCGGCCTGCCATCCGATCGGGGTGGAATTCTTCCAGTCGATCCAGTTGTTCTCCCACGCCCACATATTTGATGGGCACACCGGTAACCGCTTTTACGCTCAGTGCTGCTCCACCTCGCGTATCCCCGTCGAGCTTGGTGAGGACGACACCATCTAATTCCAACGCCTCATTGAATGCTTTGGCGCTGTTCACAGCGTCCTGACCCGTCATTGCATCGCAAACGAATAAACACTGATCCGGACCAACACGCGAATCGATGCGCTGCAGTTCCTTCATGAGCTCCTCATCGATGCCCAGACGGCCCGCCGTGTCGAGGATAACGACATTCAGACCCTGCCGCTTCGCTTCTTTAACCCCATTGCGGCAAACCTGGACCGGATCACTCCTGGCAGGATCTTCGGCGTACACCGGACAACCAACCTGTTCTCCAATCACTTTCAACTGTTCGATTGCAGCGGGACGCTGAAGGTCAGCCGCAACCAGCATCGGCCGCTGTTCGCTTTCTTTGAGCATCCTTGCAAGTTTTCCGCAGGTCGTCGTTTTCCCGCTTCCCTGCAACCCACACATCATAATGACGCTGACACCGGTACGCTTGATTGCCAGCGAATGATCCACCGGCCCCATGAGGTCTATGAGCCCCTGATGGACGATTCCGACAACCTGTTCGTCCGGGCGCAGTGATTTGAGAACCTGCTCTCCGACAGCCTGTGCCGTAACGCGCTGCACAAAATCCTGCGCAATGTCGTACGCAACATCGGCTTCCAGCAGAGCCTGTCGAACCTGCTTCATGCCGTCACGAATGTTGGATTCGGTAATCTTTCCGGTCCCGCGGAAAGCCGAAAACGCATTTGTCAGCCCTTCTGTAATTCCTTCAAACACCGATTCAGACTTACTCTGTGGTTCAGGGATCTTTCATCGCAGAATCAGTGATGCTTGCGCGCATCTTCTGTGATGGTCAATTAACACTGTCTGGTTGTGGTCAACCAGTCTCGCTGGGTTCACTTGACAAAGCGAAGCCAATACGGAGCTCGACGGACCATGACCAGGCGGGGAGTCCCTGGTCGGCAGGTTTGCTGCGAGCCATAAATCAATTCCCACATAAGACTTAGGCAACTAACCTGTGAGAACACACCGGTGAACCGGGAGTGTAAACTCCCGATGTGACACCTGACGCTCTGAAGATTCTCTGAGGGATGATGATCTCGAAAAAATCCGAATCGCAGATGATATCGCTGTCGTCATTGGATGACAAGCTGTTGCTGAAGAGGTCTGCTGAGCCACAATGAGCCGGATCAGGCGGCTAAAGCCAACCGTACCGTGACAGCGTACCCGTGCGGTCTTCAACAATTTCCAACCGGAGGCAGTCCGTACTCCGTTGCAAATTCGTCGGAAAACCAACTCACAATTCATTGGTTCTCTTAAATCATTCCGGAAGGCCACCTTACCCTGTGTCTATTGATTATTTATTCAGCACCATCAACTCAGATTTGCTGTTTCCTTCGTGAAACTTGTGGCACTCATCCAAATTTTTCTGTTTCTCGGCACGAGCCAAAGAGGGTCCGGATTCACCCCCGCCTGGCAGGGCAGCTGAATCGTAATTGAAAACGACCTGCGCCCCACAGTGCATTCGCAGAAGTCGTCTCGATGCAGCTCTTCATGCAATCGGTATTGATCGTCATGCCCCCTTGAATTTAGCGCATCACGCGTGAAATCGGCTTTTGGAAAAGCTAACAATGCGGGGACACTGAATCCGGTCAATCAGGTTGAAGCAGCAGATGACATAAGACGCCGGCATTCCAGGAAAAACGAACCGATCCGGTTCAGCACACGGGTGTCTCAGCTGCGCGGCTGGTTATTCTCGTCCACGACAAGGATGACTGGCCGGTGGCCGGGTATCTCGTTCTCCTGGAAGTCGGCATAGCTGGCGATGATGACAAGGTCTCCTACTCCTATCAGTCTCGCAGCGGCCCCGTTCAGGCAGATCATTCCGGACCCTGCCGGACCCCTGATCGCATACGTCGTCAGTCGATTGCCATTCGTAATGTCATAAATATCCACTTGCTCATATTCAACAACGCCGACAGCCTGCATCAGACGCTCATCGATCGTGACGCTCCCCTCATAGTTGAGGTCGGCTTCAGTAACCGTAGCACGATGAATTTTGGATTTGAGCAGACGACGAATCATGTATCCGGATGAACTCCTGGATGCGCTGTGAGGCAGACAGTCTGGTGATCGCTCCGCATTCAGCATCGGGAACGCGCAAATTTTGAAATTGTGGGTCACCGCAGCTGTGCTTCAAGCTTTTCCTGACAGGCAGTAACAATGTTCCCAACGGCTGCATCAACTTCGTCAGCAGTGAGAGTCCTGTCGGGAGCCTGAAAACGAGCACTCAACACATACGATTTACAGCCAGCATCAATCTGACTGCCTCGATACTGCCCGCCAAATGACAGACTCGCCAACAAAGTGCCACCCGCCGCCTGAGCCACGTCCGCAAGTTCTGCCCAGTCCACCGTTTCCGCCAGAACGAAGTTCAAATCTCGCGAAATCGCGGGAAATCGCGGTGGTGGAGTTGAACGACGACGGGACTCATAAAGCTCTTCCAGCAACATCGCATCAAGTTCGGCAACTGACACGCCGCTGTGTAAACCCAGCTGATCACCGGCGGACCGATCCAGTTCTCCAATGTAACCCAGTCGTTGACCATTCAGGACAAGTTGTGCACCCCGACCGTCAGCCAGCCCCGCAATATCCATCGGCTGAGTAGCGAGCAGGCCCGCTGGAATCAAATCCAGCACCAGCGTCTCAACAATCCCCTTGAGCCCCAGGAAATCGTGACCACTCACCATTCCAACCGTCATGGGCTCTGCCTCCCGTTCCGGTTTTCCATCGCCTGCAGAAAGGTAAACGCGAGCGACCTCGAACAACTCTGCATTCGCGGTGCCTGTCCGCTCATTCTGGCGGCGGCACTGCAGTAAACTGGGGATCAGACTCTGTCGCAGCTGATTTTCCAGACTGCGTGTGGAATGATCGACCGCCACCACGGAGAGATCACCTCGCGGGCGAAACAGTTGCTGCATGGACTCACTTACAAACGACAGCGTCAGTGCTTCAAAAAAACCGCAGGCGGTCAGGTGCGAACGTATTCGGTCACCCGTCACTTCGCGACGACTGCGAGAGGTCGCTGCAACCGGCAGCATGGCATCGTCCGGTATCCGATCGTAACCATGAATCCTTGCGACTTCTTCGATCAGGTCGCATTCGCGGGTAATATCCAGGCGCCAGTCAGGGATGATGAACGAAGCTTCGGTCCCGGACTGAGACGTGCACTCCAGTCCAAGCCGACTTAGAATCGAAACACAGTCATCAGCTGGGATTTCCATGCCGAGCAAACGCGTGATCTGATCGAATCGGAGAGTAACCGGAGCCGGGGGCTCCAAATGCCTGTCTCCGGCGACCACCGAGCCTGCTAATAGCCGCCCACCGGCTGTCTGCAGTATGAGTTCGCAGCATCGACGAGACGCCCAGTCCATGTTTCGCCGATTGACACGACGTTCAAACCGATACGACGACGGGCTGTGCAGCTTGAGTGCCCGAGCTGTTGATCGAACGGATACCGGATCAAAGGACGCGACTTCGATCAGGACATTCGTCGTGCTGTCTGAGATTTCTGTTTCCAGTCCACCCATGACGCCTGCAACCGCCACCGGTCCGGCTTGGTCTGCGATCACACAGGCATCGGCTGGCAGCATATATTCACGCTGATCAATCGCCGTGATCTTTTCGTCTGTGACAGCCTGTCGCACGATAATCGATGATCCATTGACCTTATCAAAATCAAAAGCATGCAGCGGCTGACCGCATTCCAGCATCACATAGTTCGTCACGTCTACCACATTGTTGACACTGCTGATGCCGACAGATGCCAGTCGGTCTCTCAACCAGTCAGGACTGGGACCAATCCTGACGCCCTGAATGACGCGAGCATGATATTCGTGACACAAATCGGGACAGTCAACACGAACGGACGCTGCATTCGAGCAGGCATCATTCGAATCCTGCACATCAGCCACTGGAATGCTGAGCGACCTGTTGAACAATGCTGCGACTTCCCGGGCAACACCGATATGCCCAAGACAGTCCGGGCGGTTGCTGGTGACTTCCAGATCAATCGCCAGATCATCGCCCACCGGCTGCAGACCTTCCAGATTCAGGCCTGACATCGTCAGACGATCTGTCAGATCGTCAACCGAATCGGGAAGGGCAACATATTCAGCAAGCCAGTTATGACTGACAATCATGAGAAGCCAACGACTGTTAACAGGAGTGCGTGAAAAAACGCCAGGAAAACTTAGTGCATTTGAGGCCGAGCAGTCTATCCAACTGGAGCACAAGTCCACCATGCAGGACACCGAAATGGCAGCTCGACCGGCATTTGGCAGTGGAAATCATAACGCACGCTGGTGCGTTCTATTGTGGGAAAACCTCAATACCAAAGTCCTGGACGGTAAACAGGGCTGAAAACGGGATCCCACGAGCCTCAAAAGCTTCACGCCCACCCTGCAGCCGATCCACTATGCCAATCGCGTGGACGACTCTGCAGCCGAACTCCTCGACTCTTTCCACAGCCTCGATCGAACTGCCTCCCGTCGTCACCACGTCATCGACAATCACAACCCTGTCGCCTGGCTGAACAGGACCTTCAACATATTTTTTCGTGCCGTGCCCTTTGGCTTCCCTGCGTACCAGGAATCCATGCAATTCAATGTTCTGCGTGGCAGCGGTGGCAAGGACTCCACCGACAATTGGATCGGCGCCAATCGACATTCCACCAAATCCGGAGTAATCAACACCACGCAGGAGATCCAGGATCCCCTCAGAAATCTGCAGGACACCTTCGGCATGCAGCGTCACCTGCTTTCCGTCGAGGTAGTAAGCAGATTTCCGGCCGGAAGCGAGGGTGAAGTCACCAAACTGCAGCGCACGCTCGCGAATCAGTTCCATGAGTCGTGCGCGATTGTACATAACAAGCCTCTGTCAGGACGGAGCTGTTTCCAAGTGCAAGATGGTTCGAGAACGACAACATCATAGACATGTTGGACCAGGAGGGAATCCAGACGAACTGAATTCTCATATCGTTGTCATCACGCTCACAAACGAGGTGCATTTGGCAAAGCTGTTGAGATCAGCAGAGGCGGGGTGTCATGCATCTGTAACGGCAGCGACAGCGGCTCACGTGCGGTTCAATCGACGCAAAATCTGAGAAATTCGACTATTCAGAATGATGCCAGTTGGCGACCAGCCGCAGTCAGTGGATTTTCGCTCGCCTCAATAGTCGCAAGCGGAGTGGGAAACACGCCTGGCATGAATCGCGATTTTTCGCTGTCAGCGGGGACTCGTTCCGGAGACTGAGCGCGGGCAGTGTCTGTTTTCAGAGTCGATACGGATACCGTCGTGTCAGCCGAAACAAGCCGTATCGCCTCTTGCCCGGTAACCGGTTCCTTGTTGATATCGCGTGCATCAACAGACAGCTGCATACCCAGAAACGGGGCACCGCTGTCGCTGTTCATGTTCAGAAATGACCGTTGATACTGACAGCCGGAGACAAGTGCGACCAGCAGAAAAGATACAAAGTACCGCATTGAACAAAAACTCGAGAGGAAACAAGTAGTCGGACTATTCATCGTCCAAAACGGGTTCGGTCAATGTCGGAATATCGGAAACACCATTGAATGTCATTATGTTGGTCAGCCGCGCGCAGCCAGGCAGAAGAATCAGGCTGACACACAGCAGCAGCCATGTCAGTCGTAATTTCATGAGTTCATCCCACATCAATATGACAAATACCACTGCGGAATCTTCCGAACAGAGCGGCTCTGACGAATCAGTCAGTGGCAACTGCAGCGTGGAGGATAATCACGAAAGTCAAGCTGACCAATGGCAGTCAACTGGGGCTGACCATTGGTGACAGTGAATCGGTAAATCCTGCCGATTCATTGATTCACAAAGCGGCAGATGCTGCAGAATCGAGGTCGTCACTGTGGTTTTGATTGTGGACGAAACCAAAGATGCAACAGACAGCCTCCGATTTGTAAGGCCCCGGAAAGTAACTCGTTCGCCGTATTTGTGAACGATTCAGGACTCCCAGACACATAACATCATTCGGTTTTCATTGCTCCGACCGGTAGTATGTGGACTCTGTTGCCGCTGTCGCAGAAAGTCCGTCAACATGAGAGTAATCCAACTGTTACTGTTTTGCCTCGCATTTGCACTGCAAGTGCGCTCAGATGATGACAGACAGGAATTTGTGAAGAGGAATCGGGCTGGTGGCTCCACCAATGGCCCAACGTCGCCGACAAACCCGCTCACTCCAATGTTCGAAGACGACATTCTTCCAATCCTTGCGGAGGCGTGTCTTGACTGCCACGGAAGCGAAATCCAGGAAGCACAGCTGGACCTTCGCACGGCCACGTCGATACTGCAGGGTGGCGAGAACGGTCATGGAGTCATACCGGGCGATCCGGCACGCAGCCTGGTGCTGGATATGATCGTTCGAAAACAAATGCCTCCCGACGAAACTGATCTGCTGACAGAAGATCAGATCAGTACAATTCGTCGATGGATTCGTGCGGGGATCCCGGCGAAGGAAACAGTCGTCCGGCTGCCACCACGCACAATGATTCGTGAATCTGACCGACAGTTTTGGGCGTTTCAGACACCTGTAAAAACGGCTCCACCGGCTGTGCAGCTCAAAAATCGGGTCCGAACACCTATTGACCGCTTCTTGCTGAAGCAACTGGAAGAAAATCGCACTTCATTCGCACCGGATGCCGACAAAGCAACTCTTTTACGCAGAGCTCATCTGGCCCTGACAGGCATACCGCCGTCCCCGAAACAACTCGAGGAGTTCCTGGCCGATCAAAGGCCGAATGCCTGGAATCTGCTGATTGACCGTCTGCTTCAATCACCACAATACGGCGAACGATGGGGTCGACATTGGCTGGATGCCGTGGGCTATGTGGACAATCGTCTGTTCGACGGCGATCTTGGAACCATCTATCCAAATGAAGGCATATGGCGTTATCGCGACTATGTGGTGGACAGTCTGAATGCCGACAAGCCTTACGATCAGTTCCTGACAGAACAACTGGCCGGAGACCAGCTGATAGACTGGAAAAACACAGACGAGCTGACCCCGGAGATGACAGAGAAACTCATCGCCACCGGGTTCTTTCGCAGCATTGAAGATGCCACCAGTGAAGCTCAGTACGGACTGGCAAAACGATATGAAGTTGTTTTTGACACGATGACGATGCTGACTTCAGCCATCATGGGACTCACCATCGAATGCTGCCGCTGCCACAACCACAAGTTCGACCCCCTGCCTCAACGGGATTACTACCGGCTGATGGCGTTCCTAGAACCCGCATTGAATCCTCACGACTGGCTCACTCCTCAGGAACGCTGGTTGCCAACGGTCTCCGTGAAACGCAGAAAACAAATCGATAGTCACAATGCGGCCGTCCAGAAGCAAATCGATGAATTCACTGAAAAACGCGACAATGCGGAACCAAACGACAGGATCACAGTCAGCAAATTCACAGAGCAGATTCAACAGCTGGAACAGACGAAGCAATCCTACGGAAAAATTCAGGCCTTGTGGGACACAGAAACTACTCCTCAGTCCCGGATCCTGCGACGCGGACAGGTTGAAGCCGCGGGAGTGGTCGTTCAACCCGGATTTCCTGAGGTTTTGTCTCAGGGCAACGAGTCTGTCCAGCGGCCCGACGAAACCGCCAATGATTCAACCGGACTGCGTCTGGCACTTGCCCGCTGGCTGACGAACCCGAAACATCCGTTGACCGCACGCGTCATCGTGAATCGTGTCTGGCATCATCATTTTGGAACCGGGATCGTGGCAACACCCGGCAATTTTGGACGCACGGGCAGCCCCCCTGCGCATCCCCGTCTACTGGACTGGCTGTCTGTCGATTTCATCGAACACGGCTGGAGCCTCAAACGTCTCCACAAACAAATCATGACATCCACCACCTATCGCCAGTCGTCTTTGCCGGCAGCAAACGCAAAACTTACAAACACACCAGGTGAATCGCTGTTGGCAACCATGCCACTGCGACGACTGGAATCCGAGATCATTCGCGATTGCATCCTGGCAGTCAGCGGCCGACTGGACAGCACTCCCGGCGGACCATCTGTGATGGTCACTACGCCCGTCGACGGATTGTCGCGAACAGAACAAAACCCCACACCGACCAGTCACCTCAGAAGAAGCCTTTACATCTTTGCCAGACGGGTATACCCGTTGAAATTTATGGAAGTATTCGATTCACCGATTATGCCCGTCAACTGCACAAAACGTATGACATCCACGACGGTGCTGCAGTCGTTTACTCAGCTCAACGACAGTTTTATGCTGGAAAATGCCGTCGCCGCCGCCCGACGCGTTCGCAGTCGAGCTGAAGACGACATCCCCAGACAAGTTGATGCGGCGTTTCGACTGATCCTTTCCAGGCCCCCTGACACAGAAGAATTGCAGCGATGCACCGATTATCTTAAATCTCGGCGCACACCGGATTCCAACGAGGCGCTCGACGGACTCTGTCATATGCTTTTGTGTACCAACGAATTTCTTTACATCCACTGATGCTCCGGACACTTTCAGGAATGCAGACGTCATCCTCACGCCGAGACATGCTCATCCAGTCGGGGCGGGGCTTTGGTTCACTGGCTCTGGCCGGTCTGATGAAGGAACAGGGGCTGCTGGGCGCCGATACGTCGACGCGGCCGAGTACGCTGACGCCCCGACAGAGTTACGTCCCGCCCAGGGCCAAAGCCGTCATTCAGCTCTTTCAGAATGGTGGCCCGTCGCAAATGGACCTGTTCGACGAAAAACCGGAACTCACACGGCGCAACGGGGAACCCCATCCTGGCGATGTAGAAACCTTTCAGCTGGGAAACAAAAACGTCCTGCTCAAAAGCCCGTTCCGGTTTCGTCGGCACGGCGAGTCCGGAATGAATCTGGGTGAAACAATTCCGCGTATCGCGTCCATCGCGGACGACATCTGTCTGATCCGATCAATGTACACGGAAAACAACAACCACCCGTTCGCGATCAATATGATGCAGTCCGGTAAAACATTTGCCGGACGACCGGCGATGGGATCGTGGGTGTGTTACGCCCTGGGCAGCGAGAACCGTAATCTTCCCGGCTACGTCGTTCTCCGCGACCCCGCCGGCTACAACACGTCCGGAAAAATGGTCTGGTCCAGTGGCTGGCTGCCGTCAATCTTCCAGGGAACCGAATTCAGTTCAGCCGGTGCACCCGTTCATCATTTGAATCGCCCGGAATCCGTGTCAGCGGAATCGCGGCAGCAAAGCCTGAAACTCCTGGCCGACCTGAACCGACGACACCAGCAACGGTACCCCGGCAACACCGAACTGGATGCCCGCATCCAGAACTTCGAACTTGCTGCCCGCATGCAGATGGAAGCTACCAGCGTCCTGGACGTTGCTAAGGAATCGCAAACGACTCGAAAGCTTTACGGACTCGACAACCCCACCACGGCTCCCTACGGGCTTCGCTGTCTGATGGCACGCCGTTTGGTGGAAAACGGTGTGAGATTCGTGCAGGTCTTCCCACCACTGAACCCTTCCAATCAACCGTGGGACAATCACAAAAATCTTGAGGGACAGCTACCACAGATTTGTGCGCAGATCGACGGACCCAGCGCCGCGCTGATCACTGATCTCCGGCAGCGCGGACTGCTGGACGACGTGGTTGTCCTGTGGACCGGAGAATTCGGTCGCCTGCCAATCACCGAAAACGCTAACGGGCGTGACCACAATCGCCACGCGTTCAGTCTGTTTCTTGCCGGAGGCGGATTCCGTTCCGGACACCAAATGGGGGCAACCGATGAATTTGGTTACGCAGCCATCGAACAGCGTGTGAGTGTCCCCGATCTGCATGCGACACTGCTGCATCAGCTGGGAATCGATCACACTCAATTGTCGTACGTCCACAACGGACGGGCCGAACGTTTAACCGACCCGGAAGTCACCAGGGCAAGAGTCGTCAGCGAAATCATCGTTTGATTATTGTTCGGAGATCGAAAATATCAGGTTTCAAATTTACGGCAGCGGCGATGACTCCGGCACGCTGCTCATCCATCGAACCGAACGACCTGCAAATATCAAACGTCATTCGTATCCGGATACGGACAGGAAAATCATGCTGCACAGTAACTGTATTCGCGTCTCCCTGACACTGCCAATAATCGCGATCGTATTGTTTCCGGCCGCAACCAGCGCAGCTGAAGGTCGGGTTGCGGTACGTATTGTCGACGAACAGGGAAATCTCACGCCCGCACGAGCGTGGGTCAAAGTGGGTGACAGACGGTTTTACGAACCGTCCAGTCCCGATACGGCCACTCCATACCGAGGCGACGGCAGTTTCAGCTGCGACGGATCATTTACGATGGAGGTCCCGATCGGTTCTGCTGTCGTGCATGTGGAAAAGGGCAAAGAATTTCGGCCGCAGGATGTTGACGTGGTGGTTTCAGAAGGCGTGACCGTCACGAAGACGATTCAAGTCCAGCGATGGATTGATATGCCGGCAAGGGGATGGTACTCGGCCGATCTGCACGTACATCTTGGATTCGATAACCCGCGAGTTCTGAAGCAACTTTCACTGGCTGACGATGTACATCTGATTCCTTCATTCACGTACTGGCTGCGTGGACAGGGAGAACCCTGGCACGAAGCCTGGCCCGACAAATCGTTTACCGCACCGATCGTGGTTGACAGTCGTCACGTCATCACACGCAACAACATGGAAATCGAACGGATCACCCACAAAGCGGATCCGGGAGCGACTGTCGGAGCAACGTTTCTTTACAATCTGAATCACCCCGTTACCGCAAAACGAAACGGCGAACATTTTCCGACCGACGCAGAACTGTGTCGTATCGCGCGCAAACACTCGCCACACGCGGTGTTCGACAGTGACAAACCTTCCTGGGCGGAAACTGTTGTTGGCGCTGCACTGGGCATGCTCGACACCATTCAGGTGTGCCACAACCATTACAATCGTCGGAGGACCGTTCCCGGCGGCTGGGGCATGATTGGGCCTCTGGCCACCGGTGAATCCAATGCGGCTGTGGGCGATGGTCTTTTTCACCGTACCAACGCTCTCTACTATCGTTTTCTGAACTGCGGTTTCAGACTGGGGGTCTCCGGAGGATCCGCGGTCGGAGTCATGGGCGTGCCAACCGGGTACAACCTGGTTTATGCAAAAATCGATGGACCACTGACCGCCGAAAAAATGTGGACCGCGATTCGCACCGGTCGTACGTTTGCCACAACCGGGCCGATGCTGACACTCAATGCCGGTAACAAAACTGTTGGCGACACGATTTCGATTAATTCAAATCAGTCCGCGGCTGTTTCGATCCGGACCACCGTACATTCCCGGGAGCGGCTGGAATCTCTACAGATCATTCACAACGGACACACAGTGGCGTCCCGCAGCCTGCAGAACACGGACCCCGAACCGGTTGTCGAAACCACTCTGGAATTCACACTGTCCGCACAACACAGTGGCTGGGTGGCATCCCGTGCCCTGTACCGCACTCCGGGTGGACTGCTTCGGCAGGCACATACAAGTCCGATCTACATTTCCGTCGATGAAAGACCAACCGCATCGGCCGAGGATGCCCGGTATATGCTTCGCTGGATCGATCAACTCGTTGAAATTGCCAATTCACACACGGATCATTTTCCCGATGATGACGCACGACAGTCGGTTCTCTCGATTTATTCGGAAGCTCGTTCACGATACGAACAAATCATTGACGTCGCGTTACAGAACCGCGGCAGCTGACATACTGATCGGGAATATCCGATGAGCCTGGATTATTCGGTGCCCCTGTGTATAGACGGCGGTTTTCAGTGAGTGTAAATCCCACCCGCGAACGCGTCGCTGTAGTCGGCAGGAATCCACAAGAAGTCTGCCATTAAAAACACTTCGGTGTCACGGGTCACCTAGGATGACCTGGCGACCACACAGGACGGACCATGAATGAACGTTGACCAAATCTCGAAACGGGCAATACGGGAGACCACCTCAACAAAAACAGGACGCATCACCGGTCGATATGGATGATTCAGTTCAAAAAGAGTGACCACAAGCCCGACCTTGGCTGGGTGAACCTTCCGGCATTGGCAACAAGATTGTCATGACAGAACCTGTCGCGCTGAATCAGTACTCATCATTAAGCTGAGACCCAACTCAAGCTAAGTCGGCATTTCGGTTCAGCATTCTCAGCACAGACAGCAGTGGACAAAGGAACAACGACGGCAGAACATTCGGGTGAATTGAAACATCCGGTACGACTTGAAAGTAATATCACTGACCGTACCATGAGGCTCGGCTCAGAATTTCGCGCAGTATGGTCGACTATGTGACCTCATAGAAGTCACATCTCGGGACGATGCACACGTGCCAGCGTGTGCGTGTCGAATCGTGAAAATTTGCCTGTGGACCCTCGACCTTCACTATCACATCCTCGGAGCGTACTGTGTGTGGAATTGTTGGCCTGCTGCTGAAGAGCAACGAATTGCGGGAAAGCCTGGGGCAGCTGGTCACGCCCATGCTTGACTGCATGGGCACACGCGGACCGGATTCCGCAGGCCTGGCTGTGTTTCACCAGCTGGCCGACCCTGAACAGATTCGGTTCGGTTTGTTTTCTTCGCGTGCTGACTTCGACTGGCAGTCATTTCATGATCGATTTGTACGTGACACTCAATGTGACGGCTCGATCCGCTTCACGAAAAAACATGCGGCACAAATTTCTTCGATTGACGTCGACGCATTCAAGCAGTGGCTAAGCTCATCTCACCCCGACGTGGATTTGATTTCCACCGGCCGTGCTATCGAGATGTACAAGGATGAGGGCACCCCACGTGAAATTGCCACGCGATACAATTTCCCGGAACTGGCGGGCACACACGCTGTCGGTCACACGCGAATGGCTACGGAATCAGCCGTTTCTCCGGCGCACGCTCACCCCTACACAGCCGGCCAGGACTTCTGTCTGGTACACAACGGGTCACTTTCCAATCCGTACAGTATTCGTCGCAGGCTGGAAAGCCACGGGATTGAATTTGAAACGGACAACGATACCGAAGCCGGCTGTCGGTTTCTGGAGTGGCGAATGCGCGAAGGCGACACACTCGAACAGGCCATTGAAACTTCAATTACAGAACTCGACGGATTTTTCACTTTTCTAATGGCCACGGCTGATCGGATGGTTCTGGTACGCGACGCATTTGCCTGTAAGCCGGCCGTCGTCGCCGAAACCGACAGTTACATCGCAGTGGCCTCTGAATTCCGCGCGCTGGCGCATCTTCCTGATATCAAACAGGCCGACGTTTTCGAACCGGCCCCGGAACAAATCTACTCATGGACTCTGTGACACAGCTGGATCTGTCAAAGCTGAATGTCCGTCAGGTCAATCAGATTCTACACCACGAACTTCCCGACAGCGGAACACAGCGTGTTGAGATTCTGAATCCCAACGGTCTGCACAGTATTGCGGCCGGACTGGACCGCGAGATCACAGTCGACCTGCTGGGACACGCCGGATACTTCATCGGCGGAATGAACAAACTGGCCACGGTCACCATCCACGGCAACGTGGGCTGGAGCGTGGCAGAAAACATCATGTCAGGCACTGTGCGAGTGAAAGGTCATGCGTCGGAATCAGCCGGAGCATCAGGTCACGGGGGCCTGGTCGTGATCGAAGGAGATGCGTCTTCACGGTGTGGCATTTCCATGAAAGGCTGCGACATCGTGGTTGGAGGCAGCGTCGGACACTTTTCGGCGTTTATGGCCCAGTCCGGAACACTGGTTGTTTGTGGCGACGCCGGGCCCAATATCGGTGATTCCCTGTACGAAGCAACAATCTACGTCCGCGGCAAAATTCACAGTCTGGGTGCGGATGCTCAGGAAGAAGACATGCAGGCGGAAGATTTTGAGCAAGTGGATCATCTGCTCGCCGCCGCCGAAATTGATTGTGATTCCAAAAATTTCAGGCGTGTCGCCTCAGCTCGCAGTCTGTATCACTGGAATGCAGATGCACATCAGGAGTATTGAGTTTGTCCAGACCGGTTCACCGCGAAGAAAGTGCTTCAATCGATCGTCAGGCGATACGCTATATTCGTGAAGCCGCCGAATGCGGTCTGTACGAAATCCGCGGAATGGGCGCCAAGCGGCAGGTGCCGTCATTTGATGATCTGGTGTTTCTCACTGCATCCGCCTCGCGATATCCGCTTGAGGGATACCGCGAAAAGTGCGTGGCAAAAACCGTGCTGGGAACCCGGTACGCAAAGAAACCCGTCGAACTGGAAATCCCGATCACCATCGCCGGGATGAGTTTCGGTTCCCTGTCGGCCAATGTGAAAGAAGCATTGGGTCGTGCGGCCACTCAACTGGGAACGTCGACCACCACCGGTGACGGAGGAATGACGCCGGAAGAACGGCAGTCGTCGAAAACTTTGGTTTACCAGTGC
>JAKVAY010000085.1 GCA_022447185.1 Fuerstiella sp.
GCCCCATTGATTCGATTCGCCAATACATCAGCAGCAGCATCAGTAGCAGAATGCGGAGACGTTTCCTGTTGTGCTGTTTGATTTGCGGATGAGTCATGCAAAACGTTGGCATTCAATCTTCCCCGGTTCAATCCACTGATTCGGATCGCTACACTAAGGCTGGTGATCCACTGATGACCGGCATGACTCCAGTCCAGGGTCTGCCGATCAGGCTGTCTGGTCAACTGCAGGAAGTGGAGTCGCATCAACACAGTCCACGGCCGAGTGGCGGAATTGGCAGACGCACGGGACTTAAAATCCCGGGTCCGTAAAGGGCGTGCGGGTTCGAGTCCCGCCTCGGCTAATGAATTCGCTGGTGACCTACACAGCCCAGCTGTTTGGGTAGTGTCATCTTCAGGTTGCATTTTCCGGGCTATGGACGAATCTTGAACTGCCCGATGAAATGCTGCATCAATGTGTGCGGCCGCTTCATCCGCATTGCGTAACGTGTCATACCGCAATGTGGTCTGGCTGTCTGGATATCCTTGCCCTTTTTGTTTGCGATAGGTCAACATTAATCCGACAGGTATGTGGGATCTCGTCACGGTTTCCGGAGAGTCTCCCTGAGGAGAGTGCTTTTGAATTTTCATCTCATGAATGTTGTACCGGTGAGCGTCTTGCTCCTGACAACAGTCGCCCATGGTGCAGAGTTTGATTTTGTCGTGATCCGTATCAGTTCACAGGCCGATGACGTCGAACGAAACGTAGCCCATCTGCTCGCGCGCCGCATCGCGGAACCGAGCGGCATACGGACTCAGGTCGAGCCCGACTCCGAAACAGTCTCCGAATCAACCGCGGAATCGTCCCCGAAAAACAGGCTTCTCATTTTGCTCGGTAATCCCGCGCATCACGACGAGATGCGCCAGCAGCTTGAGGCGCACCGCATCAAACCTTTGTCCGATCGTGACCCCGGCCCGGAAGGGTTCCTCGTGAAGATGTCTGACGATCACGACGGTATCCTGGTCGCGGCAGGATATGACCAGCGGGGAGTCCTGTATGCCGCGGGTGAAGTGCTGCGACAATTGATTGTCCATGAGCACACCGTCGAAGTTCCCGATGCGCTCACCGTTCGCACGGCACCGGCATTCGAAGTACGCGGCACGCAGTTCGGACAGAGCCACATTGCGAAGCGTCTGGCCGGAGTTCGTGACTGGACTTCAGAAGAGACTCAGCGCGTGATTATTGACTATGCTCTGGCCGGGGCGAATGTTTTCCCGACAGCACCGGGCCCCATGTTTGATTTCATCAAATCATTCGGCCTGAAGACCGAGGGAGGATTCGGCGCGAATACCGGATCCGGTCCACCGGAATGGAATGCGAAAGAGTCGATTGGCCGAACCGGATATGTCTGCCTTTCTGTTCCGGAAGCGCTCGCGGCTCAGTTTGAACGTTGTGAAAATCAGTTCCGAACGAGTCCCACGTACGATTACATCAAATTCCACGGTGGCGACGGAGGCGGCTGCGAATGTGACCTCTGCGATCCCTATGGCCTCACGTTTATCAAGGTCGTAGAACAAATGGCTGCGATCATTCACAGGTATCACCCGACAACAAAAATTTACTTCACGAATCAGAAATTCGACAACGCTGACGACAACGCGATCTTTCGATACCTGCAGGAGAAGCCTCGTGACTGGCTCTGGGCATGGGGCTACGGCCCTGGATCCGACGCGACGACGTGGCAGCCAGGTCACCGCCAGACGCATCGAATGGATCTGTTTCGTTATCCCGGATTTGGTCCATTCGATCTTTATCCCCGGGAAATTCTCCGGCAGCTTCCGCCCCGTCACGTGCTCACGTACTACAACGAAATTACACACTGGCGTTATTCTCAGCATGGCTACATTCAGATGTATCCACGCGCCGACCGTGTGGGTGATCTCCCTCCGCAGACGGGCCATTTCATCTACGAGAGGAGGCCGGACCAGGCACTCACGATGGTCTACGACCGACTCACTTTTTTTGCCTGGCCACGTTACTACCACCGCGTGTTCAACGATCTCATGCGTTACAGCGTGGGTGACGTGACTCATTCGAGTGGTCACCATGATCACTTTAACCAGTGGATGTGGCAACGGCTTCTCTGGTCACCACGGACCAGCGTCGAGGACGTTGTCGCTGAGTACTGTCGTACATGGTTCGGACCTGAGGCCGTGCCACTCATGTCACAGGCGATTTTTCAACTCGAGGAAAATCTTGAGGAAGATCCGTCGACTCCGCTTGCCAGGAAAAACGGTATTGACCGCTGTTACGTCCTTGTGAAGGAAGCCGGCTGGAAGATTCCTGAGTTCCATCGCCGCACGAACTGGCTGTGGAGACAATTCATGCAAAAGGCCACACTTGATAAGTACATCCAGCTTGAGATTCGTCAACAGACCGATCTGACGGTGCTCATCGAACGTCGTATCGCGGATGCACTCGAGGGCGGCGACATGAGTCGCACGATCGCAGATTCTCTGGCAGCAATCGAGGCGCTGCAGGAATCGACGGAGATGGCAGCACTGCGCGAAGAAGCACGAAGACTTGGAGAAGAAAGTAATACTTTGTTCGGCGTGAGAAACGAAGGCTATTTCAATCTTAACCATGACTTCGTTGGCTTGGGGTGGTTGAAACGACAACTTAAAAACGCCAAACAGGCAACCCACTCAGACCGTGTCGACCGACTGCGGATGATCATCGACTATGAGAATCCCGGTCCCGGTGGCTATTACGACAATCTCGGAACCTACAATCATGCTCCGCGAGTCGTGAACGGTTATCCCTACGATCACGGGCAGCCATACGTGGCTCAAATGCTTTCGGAAGGGAATCGGCCCAGTCAACGTTCCATGCATTTCACACAGGATGAATCGGAAGGAGTCACACTTCACTACCGCGATCTCGATCCCAGGGCTCGGTATCGTGTTCGGTTTACCTTTGTGCGACCGTGGTATCAGGCGCGCTATGCGATGCGTATGAACCAGAAATCCCAGACGATTCTCGCTGACGACGTGGTGCTTGCCGAGGACCAGGAGCTGCCGGAACAGATGAGCGACTTTTTCACCTTTGACGTTCCCCCCGAAACCACCAGCGATGGTGAGCTCTTCATTCGACTGCGCAAAGCGAAGCGGGTTGCCGATGGTTCACGAGTTAAACGAGAACAATGGCGCAACAGCGGCGGATGGGGCACACTTGCCTCCGAAGTGTGGCTGATGAAACAGAGCGAGTAACCGCCCGGGGGATCGTTAGCCGTTATTCACCGACCACCCATTTGCTGATGCAATTTGGCACACCGGGGCTGAATGCCTGTGTCGAATTGCTGCGCTGCACGAGAATAAAAGCAATGCATGGCCTGTCCGCAACTGCCTTTGACGACTGTTCAATGATTGGCACCAATTGTGTAGTACTGCAGCCCTGTCACAATTTTTCAGACCAAAACATTTCACGGCGTGAGCTGTCCGGAACCAGCAACTGAGCGAACCGGACTCCATCACCACTCAGGAGATCATTGATGAACAAATTCCTGCTGCTGATCGCCGTGTTACTCGCAGCTGTGTTTCTGATGTTTAAATTTTTGCCGTGGTGGGTCGGAGTGATCTGTATTGTGGGGGCAGTTTTCAGTCTCACATGGATCTTGCCGCTGGTCCTGCGTCGGGCCTTCCTGGCCCCCTTCAAACTCAAAAGCAAAACGCTGTCCGGGGCTCAGGTTACGCTCCATGATGTCAGCACAGCCGCCCCGCCGGGATTTGATGCTGAAGAATTCGATGACGACGATAGTGAAGAAGACCTCCAGCATATGCATGCGGAGGTCGCGCAATTCAACTGGTATAAACTGGACGTAACCATCACACCGGTTCCAGCGACCGATGGCTTCACACACTGGGAACCGGGCGAACTCCAGCTGGTCGGCCCGGATGCAACTCCCGGCGATCTGGACGATCCCGATGACGAAAATAATCTGTGTCGTATTGACGACTACAAAGTGTTCCAGGACGGAAAATTCTGTGAAACAGAAATGGACAAACACACCGGTCCCCAAAGACTGGAACTGTATGCAGGTATCAAACCGGGTGTGCAAACCCTGCAGTTTCGTTATTACTTTGCGTTATTTGGCCGAATCACCCTGTCCGATTCGGCAGACTGATTCCACAGCCTCGTATAAACGACCCTTTTACCTGCTTCAGCGTCCGATCAAATTCTTCAACAACAATCGGGCGAACTATCATTGAATCACTGGTACGGACTCGCTGCGGTTTTCTGACCGTCGGTACCGCAGTGTTCTGTCCCCGCTCTTTCGGCTAACTGAATGTGGCTTTCAAATGTACCGTGTCACGGGACATAGTACGTTCCTGATTACTGGCCCCAATCCGCCGATTCCTTGCAGCTGGACAGTACAATCAGACAGTCACAAACAACATGTATAAGAAACTGCTCTTCTCGTCCTGTCTGCACCCTCCGCAGGTTTGAAACAGCTGGGCCGGATCGTGAGTCCTGTTCTGCTGATCATCGCTGAAAACATCGTTCGAAAATTGAAGCTGCTGGCACAATACATGGTGATGACAAATTCCTGACCGTCGTCCGCTGCCGCAACTGCGGCTCATCTCTCTGAGATGATTGCGAGTTACCAACCCAGACGGTGCAGCGTTGCAAGACACTTCACCAAACTGCAGAATTGACTTCACACACACGTTTCACACACGGGCCGAAGAAAACGAAACTGTTACCAAATCAGAACGGTTCACCCTGCCTGCGCGAAACGTCCTTACATCTGCGGACCCACCTCCGGTCAACCCCGACCCGGCGAGGCAACTCATGTCATCGGTACCAAACCGCGTTTTATCAGATGGCAGAATCGACGCAGGTCAACCGACCAATGTGCGCTGGTTGATTTTTGGACTGGCCTCACTCGCCAGCTACATCAACTATGTCCATCGATATTCCTGGGGAGTGATCAAGCCGTACATGCTGGAAGACGGCGTAGTCACCGAAGAGCAAATGGGGTGGCTCGATGGTCTGATCGGGATCACATACTCGCTGGGACAGTTCCCGGGCGGACTGGCGGGTGACCTGATCGGGCCACATATTGTTATTCCAGTCAGTGCGGTCCTGTGGTCGATTGTCACAGCTGCGCCGGCCATGGTGTCAGCATTTTCCGGTCTGGCCACCATCCGACTGGCAATGGGGCTGGCTCAGGCTCCCTGTTACCCCTGTCTGGGCAAGATCACTCAGGCCTGGATTCCTCGAGCCACTCGCACGGCTCAGCAGGGGTTCATTTCGTCGTTCGCCGGTCGGGCTGGTGGTGCCTGCTCGTCGCTGATCATCGGTATGCTGCTGATGGGCTGGTTTCAGCTGACCTGGCAAACGGCTTTGTTCGTCACGGCTGGCAGCGGAATTGTTTTTGCCGCCGTGTTTGCTGTGTTGTTCCGCAATTCGCCTCGCCAACATCCTCGTGTTAACGAACTTGAATCCTCATTGATCGAAGCGGACGAACTGTTAGTCACGTCCGACCGTCCCCTGCGGTGGGACTGGTCGGTCGGCAACATTCGTAATCTGGCTGCCTTCTTCGGGGCATCGTTCTCAAGCACATTCGCCGACAACCTGTTTGTTTTCTGGATGCCAACGTTCCTTGTGCAGGCCAAGGGATTCAGCCCGACAGAAATGGGATTGTTTGCCAGCCTGCCACTGTTCGGTGGTGCACTGGGAGGTCTTTGTGGGGGGATCCTCAATGACGTCCTGATTCAGGCCATTGGCAACAGACGGTGGGCCCGGAGATTGATTGCCGGCAGTTGCAAGGTGATCGCTGCGGCCCTCATCTGTTCCAGTCTGCTGTTCGATGACGGCAGGGTCATCATGGGAGTGCTGTTCCTGTGTAAATTCTTCAGCGACATGAGTCAGCCAACCTGGTGGGGAACGGTTACCGACATCGGCGGCCCCGCCGCCGGTCGGGTATTCGGGATGGTCAATACGGTTGGTGCGACCGGTCTGTTCGCAGCCGGCCCGATTATGGCATGGGTGAAGACCAGATACGATTTCACCGGGCTGTTCTACTTTGTTGCCGCAGTCTATTTGCTGACGACAATATGCTGGTTGATGGTCGACTGCACCCGCCGCCTGGTTGTTGTTGATGAGACAGTGTCAACATCCGCAACGACCGGTCAAACCTGATCAATCATCGTCCCCAACCGGAGTATGCTCTGGAACAACGACCTCATGTCTGTACGATCTGCACCTTGATCGATCCGGTCTTCTTGTCGTATGCCGTTTGAAAGCCTCGGTCGATATCCTCAAGTGAAAACGAGTGGGTCACCAGCGGCGCCAGAGGCGCCTTGCCGGACGCCAGAAGTTTGATAGCCAGCTCGTAATCGTGCTGGCCGTCCTGAATGCCATAGCACGACGAGAAGATGATCGACTGTTCCTTCAGCAGTGGCGGCAGCCAGTCCAGAGTGATCGGTCGCCGGAATCCACCAAGCACCACGATGCGTCCCTGCATACGCGTCACCTCGATGGCCTGCTCAAGTGTCGTGCCCGTCCGACCGCCCACGGTCTCGATTGTCATATCTGCCCCACGGCCATCTGTTGCTTCTTCGACAGCTGCCAGCAAAGTCTCACCATCGGCCGGCAGAACCTGGTCTGCCCCAAGACGCCCGGCGGACTCCGCCTGTTGCTCGTGCCTCGCCGTTGCCAGAATCTGACCAGCACCGAGAGCACGGGCCGAAACGATTGCCGTCAGACCGATGCTGCCGGATCCAAGCACGACGACCGTCTCACCGCCGCGCATCTGTCCCCTGCGCACACTGTGGACGGCAACCGCCAGTGGTTCGACAAAGGCGCCTTCCTCCCATGAAAGCTGCTCCGGCAGCACATAGCACCCAACGGCGCGGCGTTTCATGTACTGGGCAAAGCCTCCACCCTCGTTCTCCGCCTTGTTGAGACACTGCCGGAACTGCCCCTGCCTGCAGTACCAGCAGCGCAGGCATGCCAGGCCCTGACCAATCGTCTCGACAGCAACCCGCTGTCCCACCAGAGACTTTTCGACACCACCACCGACCTCAACGATTTCCCCAGAGACCTCATGACCGAAAGGAATGTCATCGGGCTCTGTTTTGTCATTGTTCATCAGCAGATCTGATCCACAGATCCCGGTTGCACGAACCCGGATGATGACGTCGTCAGGAGTGGGTACCGGTTGTGGCACGTCGGCAATTTCCATCGTGCCTCTGCCGTTGAAAAAGGCGGCCTTCATCGTGGTCATTCGCTCTGTTCCCATACACGGTTGCCGAACAATCGCCTGCTCTGAAAGGACAGTATGCACGGCAGGGGACGAATTTGAAACACGCACTGACGTTTGCAGAAAGTTCGGATGTTCGCACGTCAACGAATTGCCTGGTCGCGTGACAGTCATCTTCATGATGATCTATAGAACGTGACCCCGCGTTCACAGTCGCAATGATCCACAACCGTCAACGTTTTGCTTTTCTCACAACCGACGATCATTGTCAGCTGTCCGGATTCTTTACTCGACCATGGGTACGGCCATGCCACATCAGGACGTCACTGTCGAGACCGGTGATCGGTGGTTTCCTGCATCAGCCGTGATAATCTGTTAAGTAATACAGCGATATCGCATTCACCATATTTCCGGGAAGGGATCGACATGGATCGCCGCGCTTTCTTTAAGACCGCTGCCGCCGGCGGACTGGTGTGTCTCGGCAGCAAAACCGGAGCAGCAGTGCAGGATGCCAACACTCGTTTCCCTGAACCAGCACCATTGAGTTTTCTGGAGGAAACGAGCGATCTTAAAATCACGGCGATTCGCGCCGCAAAGCTTGTCCCGAAGCGTCCGTTGCCTGTCTACAAACCGGCTGCCGGCTCGTGGAATATATCGAGGGTCGAGGTAGCAAGTCCGTTGTCGATCTATCCAAGGTTCAAAGCACAGCGATCGCTGTTTTTCACTGGAAGCCTTGGCTCCAACACCGTGATCGTCGAAACCAACAAGGGCATCACGGGGTATGGCTACGGTGGAACGGGCGCAGCTTTTGTAGCTGAGAATCACCTGGCCAAATTGTTGCTCAATGAGGATCCGTTTCAGGTGGAACGATTGTGGGACATTATGTGGCGCGGCACGGTCTACTATGGTCGCAAGGGTATTGCCGTGCATGCCATCAGTGCCGTTGACAACGCGATCTGGGACATCGTCGGCAAAGCGCTTCGCACACCGGTGTATGAACTGCTTGGCGGAGCACATCGACAGCGAGTGCCCGGCTATTGCACTGGCAACAACATCGAACAGGCAGTTGAGTTCGGTTTCCGGAAAATCAAACTGGCCCTTCCATACGGTCCGGCAGATGGAGAAGCCGGACTGGATCAGAACGAGCAACTTGTTGAGCGGGCCCGCAGGCTGCTTGGGCCTGATGGCGAGATTATGATCGACTGCTGGATGGCCCTGACTGAATTGTATGCAGAGCAGTTGGCAGCGCGGCTAAAACCATATCAGGTTTACTGGATGGAAGAGTGTCTGATGCCCGACGACTATGTCGGAATGGGACGTTTAAACGCTCAGGTGAATTCGACGCGGATGGCGACCGGTGAACATGAATACACTCGCTACGGTTTCGAATTGCTGGCACGTCATAAAGCCGCTGATATTTGGCAACCAGACATGAATTGGTGCGGCGGATTGACGGAATTGCGATGGATCGATGCGCTCGCTCGGGCCAGTAATACGCCTGTGATTCCTCATGGTGGCTGGCGAGGCGGGGCAGCTCATTTCGTGTTCAGCAACGAGAACACTCCGTTGTGCGAGATGTTTCTCCCCTGGCCTGGCGGTCCAGCGGAAGTCTATGAGCGATTCGAAGAGGAAAATGGAGTAACCCGAGGTCCCGAAGGTATTTATATGCAACCACCGAACCGACCCGGATTCGGGTTCGAAGTGAAATCTGTCTGACGTGTACTGCAAACAGCATCGTGCGGCTTCACAGACGGCGTGAATTTGCAGGACCAACTTGATTCGCAGAATTTCACACTCTACTTTTCAGTTTCGGAGGTGTTTTTCTGATCAGATTTCCTGAGACAAGACGCACATGAATGCAGGTATTGAACTGGAAACCCGAACACATTGTGGTGGTACGATGTCTGGTACTGACTTTGTTACTTCAACCAGTCGGTGCCCGGGAATCCAGGGCTGTCGAACACTCACCCACTCTCGGAGGTGAATGGAAAAAACATTCGATTCACACGGGCGGCCAGACGATGACGGCGGTCGCTGCCGACTTCACGGGTGATGGCAGGAACGACATCATTGCCAGCAGTGACCGTAAAACACGGCTTTATGTCGCACCCGACTGGAAGGAAATCGTTCTGGCGAACGATGCTGACCACGACTTTCTTCACAGCGAAGTGATGGACGTGGACGGAGACGGAGACACCGACTACCTGGCCACCCGATACACTCCAGGTCTGATCGTCTGGTTTGAACGACCGGCGAACCCGCTCACGGAAACATGGCCCGTTCACCTTGTTGATGACCAGGTGAACGGTATTCATGGTCTGATCGTCGGGGACGTTGACGGTGACAGCACACCGGACCTTTTAGCGACGAGCGCCCTGACAGAAGGTCCGTTTCCCGAATCACTGGTTTGGCTTCGTGTACCAAAAACACCTCGCAAGGCAAAGCGCTGGGATCGCTATGTTTTTGCCGACAGGGATGCCCCAGGTCTCTCGCACTATCTTGGTTTTGGCGACGTCAACGGCGACGGCCGTCCCGATGCCGCCAGCGCGGCCAAAACGGGAAATTGGTTCGCGTGGTGGGAAGCTCCGGCCAATCCACGAAAGATCTGGACAAAGCATCTGATCGCAGAAAATCAGGCGGGAGCCACCAATATCCATCCGGTAGATGTCGACAGGGACGGGATGACAGATTTTATGGCTTCACGTGGTCACGGAAAAGGCGTCGTATGGTTCGAGGCACCCGACTGGAAACCGCACGAACTGAGTGACACGGTGGCTGGTGCACATTGCCTGACCATTGCCGATCTGGACGAGGACGGGGACATTGATGCGGCGACGTGTGCCGGAGCCTGGCTTCCAAAAGAACACTGGCAGGCCGTTTGGTTTGAGAATGACGGCCAGGGTCATTTTTCCACACATGTCATCGGTCGAAATCAAACGGGTTACGACATCCGCTCTGTGGACATGGACGGTGACGGCGATCCTGACCTGCTGATCGGGGGCATGGACAGCCAGAATGTCGTTTGGTACGAGAACCCGCTTCGGTAATGTCTGAACACAGATCGTCAATTGCAGCGAGAATTTCGTGACCTGGTGCTTCCTAACCTGGTGCCGCCGCACGGCTGAAGACGCCATTGCTGAAACAACGCAACTCAAAACCGATGTCGTTACAGCCTGTGTGCAACTGATATCGTGAACCGGCGATGAAATCCCGGCGGTAAAAAATAGTTGCTCGATCCTGCCTGCAGCTGGTGAGAAATGAAGCGCGCCAAACTTACCTCGGCCCGCGACTCCGTCGTCGCGCGATTGTTATGGTCCGAAACAGACGACTCCACCATCGAGCATGGCAACCATGACGTGGCCGTTTCGGTCAACGATCAGTCCACCGGGGAGCGGTTCGGCCGGGAGTTCCATCTGGAACATTTGATCACCATCTTCTGAGTTGAGTCCTGTCAGAAAAAACTGCGGTACTGCTCGATGGCGGCTTTGGTAGCGTGCAACTGCGACCACAGCGTTCGAGGCCAGTGCGACGGACAGCGATTCAAATTCGCTGGAATCGCCAAGATTCGACTGCCAGCGAACGTTGCCACGAGTCGACAAAGAGCTCACAAGATTACGTGAACGGCGCCTTTGCTTTTTGGACGCAGCATCAAGTCCTTCCTGTATTTTTTCTGTCAGCGTGTTCACACTTAGGCTGGTAATTCTGCCGTACTTATAGTTGGCCACCGCCAGGGCTTCATCGTTCCATGCAGGAGGAATACCCCCGTAGTTCAGACGCATCGACTGACGATCGGATGACCAGACTGCAAATGCCCCTTTTGTGGACACATTTCTCGGCGAGGAATAAAGAATACGACCGCCGGCGACCAACGTATTTTCGCCCAATACACCGACGAATTTTCCGCCATTTGCCTGCGGATTCCCCTGCTTGCGCGACGATTCCAGACACTTTCCGCTCCTCAGATCAAATCGCGCCGGCGAGACCACATTACCACCGGCCATCACCAGCATGTCATCCAGAATGGTCAGATTACCCTGAACGCTGATCCCCTTGCGGAGTTCCGGGTTGAGGTGTCCCGAAGTGGTATTCTCCCAGATCATCTGACCGGTACCCGCATCGACCGCATAAATGAATGTGCCATCGTGGTCTACGATTCCAGCGCCGAAATACGCGACACCGTCATGCACCAGTACTCCCGTGTTGACCGGCCAGGTGGAACTCAGTGAATCATAGATCATGATGTGTCGTTCAACTGGTGCCGCACGGAAACGCCACAACAGTTGACCGGTTGCGGCTTCAAGGCAATATGCGAATCCGTCGGCACTTCCCACATAAGCACGGCCGTCCCACAGCGACGGCGGGTACTTCACGGGACCTGCTGTCTGAAACGACCAGCGTTCCTTTCCCGTTTCACCGTCGATCGCCCGAACTTTGCCGTCTTCACCACCCAGAAACACCAGTCCGCTGGCTGCACTGAGGTCTGTCGGAACGAACGCCCGGTCGGGTTCGTGGTACCAGTTCACACGCTCGGCTTTTTGCACCGGAACCGCTGTGGAGGCAGAACGACGCAGATTGCTGCGATACATCGGCCAGTCACCATCGTGGATCTCGAAGGCCTGGACGCTGTCCCCATTCCGGACAACCTCCAGTCGTTCCTCATCCTTTGCCTTGTAGTCAAATTGAAAATCACCTGCTGAACATCTCGCAACGTTACCAATCAGTGCCAGATTGCAGTCACAGGCCCAGGGACCGAGGTAAATCAAACCGTGCGCAGGAATAACACCATCATTACAGGCAGGACGAACAGCACCGTCGATCTGAACAGCTCCGCTCGCGCGATCAAATCGAGTCATGCCTTCGCCACGTGCGAAAAAAGAATCGGTGCTCGCCGTGAGACGCGTGCATGCCACCTTAACAAGGCTCAGGTAATTCTCGACATTGCCTGTTTTCGGATCGATCACCAAATGTCGACCACGCTCTCCAATTCCGATAATGACTTTGTTGTCAACATAAATCGCATTGGGATTATTCGTGACCTTCGGTTTATGCCAAAGCAGGGAACCGTCGTCAGTCGAGATCCCGACAACATTCATTCTCGTCTGTCCCTGCACGACAAGTGATTCCGGAGTAGCAACCACCAGCGTCTGTGTCCGCCAGCCGGGTGTCGAAGTGAGCCCCTTCCCTGGCTGCTCAATCAGAGTCAGTGTCTCTTCTTCGCCGTTGGTCCAGCGAACTTCACCCGTCTCACAGTCGAGCGCACGAAAGTGTCGATCCGGACAGTAGAGAAAGAATTGATCGTCCCGGATCGCCAGTCCGCGGGAATCAATCAGAGACTCTTCGTTGTGTTGCCACAACACCGTTTTGTGCTCGAGATCGTAAGCCACGAGCACGTCACCGAAACCATGCGGGATCCGCTTTCCATAGTAGCCCTTGCTAAGGTCTGCCCAGCTCCATCCACCAAATGCTCGAGTACCTTTGACAAGTTCCACACCATCTCCGGGAGCACCAGCCAGTACGTACAGAACCCCATTACTGAGGGCCATCCATTTCCAGTCTCCGGGAACTCCGCTGATGCTGATTTTTTCCCGCTCCTCCCCGGTCCTGGCATCGAGCAGCAAACAATGATCACCGTTCATCATGTAGAAGGTGTCCTTTGTTGCCACAAATGCGGAACGATGGACGAGATAGTCTTCCGGCAGCTGGCGTTCCCAAAGAACCGTGCCGTTGTATCCATTTCTCGCGATCAGACGATTGAGAGCACCCCATTCGCGCTTGTGGTGCGCGATGTGCCCCATGGCGAGAAACGTTCTGCCTCCTGCGGCTGTGGTCACCGCCGGCATTCCAATATACCACGGCTTCGCCATGAACTGTGTCATGTAGGGTGCCTTGATGAGCATGTCCTCGGAGACCGGGTTGTTGTCGGGAGATTTCTCCCAGTGCGACCACTCATCAAGACCAGCCGGAACAGGTTTCGAAAATTGCACCCAATCGCCATGTGAGTCTGACCACAATTTCGCACCTTCGACATCAGTCGTTAACGTCCGCAGTGCGTCAGCTGCACCCGCGCCTCCAAGAATCGCCACGCCTTCCGGTCGCAGGGCCCGAAGAACGTCGCTGATTTTAAGTGCATCCAGAAGATGTGGCTCACTCGAAATCAAGAGGTCGAGCGTGTTATCGGCATGCGGAAGAACACCTGGATCGCCCTTCTCTGCCACAACGCGCTGGATCGAAAAACCTGCAGCATCGGCCTGCTGCCGAATTTGCTGGACAGCGTCTGCACTGGAATCGCGAACATGAATCAGCATCTGGCTGCTTCGCGCGAGGGCCAGTGGCAGCGTCCCGTCCCCGGCTCCGAGTACGCAGCAGAGCCCTCGTTGCAGCTGTGCACGTTCGATCAGCCAGGACGCTTCCTGAGCGATACCACTCTGGATGAACAGCGAACAGGCGAACAACAGAGTAAGAGCGGATGAAAAAAATCGCATGGCGTTAATCTCCCGTTCGAATGACTCTCAACTGGCCAATACAGCCTGGTGCCAATGATTCATCATGTCATCCACACCGGCAGATGCAAAGTTACTCTTAGAAATGTTCATGACTGCAAACCTTCAAATCAGATTCTGCCTCACCGCCATATCTTTGTTTCCTGGTCATGATTCATGATCACAGCCTGACAATCCGTCACCGTTCCGCGTCCCTGGTCTGAAATTCTGCCGGCATACAAATCTCGAGAACTTCGAAATCATCGGAGAATTCGAGAACTTCATGCTTAATGTTTGGTTCCTGGTTCCAGCTGTCGCCAGCCTCAAAGCGAACTTCACCGACGTCCTCCAATTCGACGCGGATCCAGCCTCGCAGCACGTAATTCAGCTGAAATTCAACATCGTGGGTATGATAACCACTAGGACCACTGCAGGGCCCGACAGCCCGAATAACGTTTGCCAGGACCCTGCCCTCAGTCGCTTCAACCATACCGAGATCCCGGTACTCAAAATAACTCCGAAGCCCGCTTGTCCATTCGGTTGACTTGCGAAAAGACATAGTAGTCATAGCAACTGCTCCTGAGTTTGATTTGATTGATCCGGTCGTCACCGGCCGAGTTTCATCACTTTTATACGGTTATTGTTACGGTCGCTGATCAACAGCACATTATCGCCGAACAGACACAGCCCGTGCGGTTCATTGAGGGAAGCTGACAAAGCTGCCGCGCCATCACCCCGGTCCCCGGGAACGTCACATCCAGCCACTGTCCTGAGTGTATTGTCCGGGGCCATTGTGCGCACGCGATGGTTGTACGAATCCGACACATAGATCGTCGCATCGGACGTCACCGCAAGACCGAAGGGGCTGTGGAGCCGGGCCTTTGCAGCAGGTGTTCCGTCGTGTGAGAATCCCGCCTCACCACAGCCAATCACGGTCCTGATTCGTCCTTCGCGATCGACTTTGCGCACAACGTGATACGCTTCATCAGTGAAGTAGAGATTGCCGTCTCCATCGAATCGAATGGCTGTCGGTCGACCGATCCTGGCTTCTGTTGCCGGCCCGTGGTCCCCGGTGTATCCAGGCAGGCCACAACCAGCGATGGTATTGATCGTTCCCGACTCCCGATCAATGCGACGAATGCGGCCCACACCCGCATCTCCAATATAAATATTGTCATGCGAATCGTGCGCCACACACAGGACATGAACCAGGCAGGCACAGTTCGCGGGGCCGCCATCTCCTTTGTCCCACTGAAAAGCGGCACCAGCGACCCCGTGAATGACTCCTTCTCGGTCAACTCGACGCACATGACCGTGGCGTGTGTCGGCGATAACAACACACCCTGTGGAATCAACAGACACGTCGTGCGGATTACCGAGACAGGCATTCTTCGCCGGCCCGCCGTCACCTCCATAGGCTCGGGCTCCGTTTCCGGCCACAGTCCGGATGATACCTGTCCTGAGATCAATGGAGCGGATGCGTTGATTCCAGACGTCTGCAACGTACAGATGACCGTCAGGTCCGAGCGACAATCCGCCAGGTCCACACAGAAAAGCACTCGCAGCCTGCTCACCGTCATGAACGCTGGTACCACCGAAGACCGTGGTAACGATCCCCGTCATACCGTCGTAACGGCGTAATCTCCCGCTGCAGTCGCCCCAGTAAACACTGCCGTCCGGATCGGCCCAGATTCCCGCTTCACATGAGTTACAAGTCGTCTCGGAGCCGTGGACACCTTCTTCGCCGAATCCGGGCACCCCATTGCCAACAAGCGTTCGAACGAGACCCGAGGCAGCGTCCACCTTGCGCACACGAAATCCATACTTTTCGCCAACGTAAAGATTATCGTGCACGTCCAGGCAGATCGCATCAGGCATCAACACACTGGCCTGGTCGGCTGGTCCGCCATCTCCATTGGAAGCACGCTGACCGTTGCCAAGTACCGTAGTGATGATACCCGTCTCACCGTCGATCCTGCGGATGCGATCGTTCGAATTGTCACATACGTAGAGATTGTCCTTCGAGTCGAACGCCAGATGCTCCGGGTGATAAAATGCTGCTTCGCTCGCCGGTCCACCGTCACCGTGGTAACCCATCAGACTGTGTCCAGAACCCGCTGCCGGGCGACTGTCGGGTCGTTCTGAGGGATAGTGGCGGGCATTGAGACCAGCCCAGGTGTCGATCACACCCGTACGTGCGTCGATCCGCCGAATATTGCAGGCCCATTCGTCTGAAAGATAGACGTTCCCCTCCTTGTCAACGGCGACACCGGATGTGCAATCAAGCTCCGCCTCTACCGCCGGTCCACCGTCGCCACCTCGGGCTGATCTGCCGTTTCCAGCCACCAATGTAATGATTCCCGTAACAGCATCGATGCGGCGAATGGTTCGGTTTCCCAGGTCCGACAGATAGAGATTGCCAGACTGATCCTGGGTAAGATCATGTGGATTGCGGAACCTCGCTTCGAGCGCCGGTCCACCGTCGCCGTCGGTTCCCGGAACACCATCACCCGCAAACGAGTGAAGGATGCCGGTTTGGTCGATGCGCCACAATCGGTGGGCCTGGTAGTCACAAACGATCAGGTCGCCGTCGGCACGGCGTACAACTCCCATCGGCCAGCCGGCGTCCGTTTCCTGAGCCGGAACTCCGTCGTGATAACCGACGCCCACAACAGTGACGATGTGACCTGGAGCGAGACACTCAAATGAATGGATCAGATTCACGAATTGTTTCCAGTCCCTGGGGAATCGAAGTCGACCGATCCACCGTGTAATCACAGGGGTTTTGGTTGTTGCATTCTTCACCGGAATTGTACAGTGCCACGCAAATCGCGTCCTGCAGGTGTCATTATTTCCACTGACTTTCGGGTACAGACTGATGGCAGTGCAACATCTTGAATTTCGGATTTCCAGGAAGCGTGGCATGGAATTACATCACGGATTTGTGTTGGTCCGGGACCACGCTGACGGGAGAGCAAAGATCCTCGGATATGACGTCGGGTCGGAGCTGCCATGATCATCTTTGCACTGCTGATCGCCACAGTTTCATTCGTCCTCTCGGCTGCCGCCGGGATGGGAGGATCGCTGATTATCGTGCCTGCTATGGTCCTGATGTTTGGAGCTCGGCATGGCGTCGCACTTTCTGCACTCCTTCTCACGTGCAATAACGTCGCCAAGGTGACGGTGTATCGGAAGAGCATTCCATATAAAAAATCGTTGTGGGTCCTGCTTTTGACGATTGTCGGTGCGGCTGCCGGAGCAACACTCCTGACCCGAACTTCAGAGCATCTGGTCTATGTCGGAGTCGTGATCAGTGTGGCCGGTGGTCTGATTCTGGAGAAAAACTCGGTAACAGCGAATCGCACACACGTGGTCGTCGACCGGATGATTTCACCGGTTCTCGCATTGTTCTCGGGTGCGACTTCCGGGTTTACCGGAACCTCAGGTCCTCTGAAGGGAATTGCAATTCGGAGTCTGCGACTGGATCGCATGCACTTTGTTGGAGCCGCCTCACTGGTGTCGCTGGGTGGAGACGTAACCAAGTCATTGGTCTTTGCTCAGACGTCGCTACTCAACACGACAGTCTGGAAGATCGTATTGACTGCACTTCCATTAATGCCGCTGGCATCACTGCTGGGCCGCCGGATCAATCGGGAACTCGGTGAGCGAGCCTACGCCGTTCTGTTCTGGACGGTGATGGCCGGTTATACCGTACGGCTGGTCTGGCTATGGTAGCGAGGGACCACAGACATCAGGGTCTCGCCAACTCGTCTCCTTCATCCAAAGAATGAAACCTCGAACCCGCGTCGTCTCATGTGTCCTGCATGTCAAAACGCGGCGCATGAATTGTTAAGCAAGCACGTCGTGAATCACCTGACCGTGAACATCGGTCAGACGCCGCTCGATTCCGTTGTGGTAAAACGTCAAACGCCGGTGGTCCAGCCCCAGCAGATGCAGAATTGTGGCGTGAAAATCATGTGGTGTCGCCACGTTTTCCTGGGCGCGGTACCCAAACTCATCAGTGGTCCCATAGCTGAATCCTGATTTGACTCCGGCCCCTGCCAGCCAGCAGGTAAATCCCACAGGATTATGGTCACGACCGAAGGTCCCTGCCTGAAACATGGGCATACGTCCGAATTCCGTGGCAAACACCAACAAAGTGGAATCCAGCAAGCCTCGTTGCCGTAAATCCGTCAGCAGGCCTGCGACCGGTTGGTCAAGGATTTCTCCGTGCACGTCGTACTGAGTCTTGAGCTGACTGTGCCCGTCCCAGTTAATGCGTCCGCCCGATGCATACGCTCCATTAAACAGCTGAACAAATCTGACACCTCGTTCAACCAAACGACGTGCCAGGATGCAGTTACCGGCAAAGGCAGCTTTGTGTCTGTTTGCACTGTCAGCTCCGTACAATGTCCTGATGTGCTGTGGTTCATCAGTAAGTCTCACGACATCCGGAATTGTCAGCTGCATTTTTGCCGCCAGTTCATAACTGGCCATCCGAGCCGCAAGCTGCTGATCGCCCGGAAACTCCTGTTGATTCGTCTCTTCCAGCAACCGCAGTGCGTTGAATGCCGCCTGGTCTGCCGCCCTGGAAACGGATTTCGGCCGCTCCAGAAACCGAATCGGCTTTGTACTGCTGAATTGTGTTCCCTGAAAGGCGGCCGGCAGGAACCCGTTGGCCCAGTTGTTAGGACCCGACTGAGGCATTCCGCGCGGATCTTCGATGGCCACGAACGCAGGCAGGTTTTGGTTCTCGCTTCCCAGGGCAAAATTGATCCACGCTCCCATACTGGGAAACCCATCGAATGTGAATCCGGTATTCATCACATTTTCGGCCGGACCGTGTGTGTTGGATTTGGTCGTAAGTGAATGAATGAAGCAGAGTTCGTCAGCTTTGTCGCCGATGCATGGCAGGAGATCGGAAGTCATCTTGCCACTGTTTCCACGCGGCCGAAATTTCCACAGAGGTTGCGTCAAATTACCATTGGGCCCCTGAAACGATACCAGGTTCTCGTTGCCGGGCAGTGGTTGACCGTGATATCGAATCAATTGTGGCTTATAATCGAATGTGTCGACGTGACTCAAAGCGCCTGAACAAAACACAACAATCACGTTCTTCGCACGAGGCTCAAAATGCGTAGCACGTGGCGCATAGGGACGCGTCGGATCAATGGCCGGAGACTCTGCCAAAGCATCATCGGCAAGCATCGAAGCCAGTGCGATTCCCGCGAGGCCGTCACCAAAGAATTGTCGTCTGCATGGCATCGGCATAGGCAATAGCCCGGGACAGAGGTGTTGGTTGTCTCACAAGACAGATAGCAAATCCGCAGGAACGCCGTCGGAAGGAAACACTTGTGAGACTTTGATGACAAACCAGTGCAATTTTACGACTCTGCAGCGAGAGAGCAATGATATCATCATTCGCGAGTCGGCAGGTGGCTTACTTCCTGAGCGATCAATGACTGACATTTGCACCTGTCCTGTCCCCGTGGGAGTGACGGCTCACTGACCATCGTTCGTCTTCCGATATACTTTGCCCGATGCTGCAGGAATCTGCAGGCGCCAGACAGGCCAGACCGGCGGGAGATATTTGTTGCGTGGCAGCTCGTTTAACCTTCCTGCGTCGAACGTCCGTTCCGCCACCCTGCCGGACACCCGCAGCAGCACTAACGGTTTTCGTCCGGTCAGTAGTGACCACCTATTTCCTTCACCCCTTTATCTCTTCCCCGCCGCAGGCGGGTCGAAATTCTTCAGGTGTGATCATGGCGTGTCCCCACGATCGTCGGTCTGCCGATCACAACGCATTCACCGCTGTCCCGCGTCGTTTCCTCGCGGACGAAAAACCCGCATCAGTTCTGCGCGAGGTCAACTGACAGCAGTACTTCGCGCACTCCGGCAAGCCGGTTCGGCTCAGGTTTGCGCTGAAGGACGCTGACCTGTACTGGTTTCAGTTTGTTGCTGCGTCTTAACCCGGCGGAGCCGGAGCCACACAGGCTGGGACTCCGTCTTCGGAGTCGCGATGCGGAGCGCTGCCGAGATGAAGCTGGCCCCGCCCCTGTGTTTATCCCCGGCACAGACATTTGTCAGAGCGACCCGGTTCAACCCAATATAAAGAGCATCCCCACGAGGTAAATAAGTGGAATTACGAATCCCAAGATGAGAAATGCGGGCAGCCGTTCAAGATTCCCAGCCGAATCCACGGCTGGGAATCTTGGATTGGCTTGCGTGCTGAATTTAGCGTCCTCAAGCAGTGCACCACCTTCGCTATCGACAGACATGTTCCCGAGCAGCGTGACATACTCTCCAGGCATCACCTCGGCATAGTTCTGTTGAAGTTTGCCGCCGTACTTACACAGGAATTTTTGAGTGAGCTGGTTGCGTTGAAGGAACCAGAGGTCAGCGAACAAGCTATCGGACGCGATTGTCGACGGAACGGGCTCAAGCGGTCCGATCACTCGGGCCGTGCCGAATTCACTACGAATCACGAATGGCACAGTTCGTGATTCCTTGAACCACGTGTGTGACATGCCGCCTTGACGGACCTCCTGTAGTGTGAATGAATAGGCGACACACTCGCGTTTAGTGATCTCGCAGGTCATTGGTGTGGCTTGCGGCGGCAGTTCGACGGTTCCAGCAACAAGTGCTAATCCCTCACGTGGCGTATCCAGTCGAACTTTGAGTTGTGTTTTGCGCAGCTTAACTTGCTTGCGAGTGTGTCGGTATGAGCAAAAAGTCGAGATACACAACACAGCGAGGGCAATCGAACCACTCACGTTCGACACAGCCGCACCTACCAAAAAAAAACCCAAGAACCCCACGAGCAATGTCACCAGCATCACAAGGATTAGCACCACTATCATTCCAACAGCGCCTACTATCATTCCAACAGCGCCTAAATAAGTCAGTGGATGCCGTTTTAAAGTCTGGAAGAAAGAAGAATTTGCTTGAATCGGTACTTGTGCGTTCGCCATTCGCTGGCCCTCATTACGATGCCTCAGAACAACAGATTCACCACTTAACAAGTAATGATCTGGAAATGATCAAACCAAAAGAGGAACCGAACGATCCCTGTGATGCATCAGGTTGAGCGTCTGGTTGTCGCTAACCAGCGTTTGAAATCCGTCGACACCTGACTGACTCCGGCAAACCGAATTTTGACGGCGTCCGCACCGCTGCGATGAGCAGAGATGTTCTGCTCAAAACCGAGTTCCGCGATCGCACCGATCGTGACTGATCCTGACGAGACGTACAACACCAGGTCGAGGCTGTCTTTGCGTTTCGTGTATAACTCAGCTGCAGGTGAACCGTCTTCGTTCTTCCAGTTGATCTTCGTTCGGATGCCGTAATCGACCGTACAGCCGTTCATGGCCGATTCCACGACCGGCAACAATTTTTCGATCGTACTGAACCTCCAGCCAATGCGACCGTTATTGGGCAGGCCTTTCTTCAGCAAATGCCACTTGCGCCCCAGTTGTTTCCACGGTGTCAAATCGTCCGGATTCAGTTTTTCTTTGGTGGCCTGGGCCAGATACGCCTGCACGGCTGAATTGAGAAATGTCCTGAACTGTGGTGTGTCGATTTCTTCTTTCTTCCAGACTTTGATCGTGACCTCCTGCCAGCCCGCCTTCACGTTTCTCGCTTTCACGCGAGAAGAATCGCTGTAATAGTGGATCTCATCCACATCGTGGATCGGGGTCAGCCTCAACTGAGCGGCCAGGGTTTTGGTTTCAAACGTGTTCTTCTTCACGCGGAAACACAGCGTCAGCAGCCATTCGTGTCCTGTACGGACATGCAACAGCCAGCCAAGACCTTCTTCGGCTTTGACCTCCACTGTGCTGCGGTGATTCCAGTTGACGGGACTCAATGTCGGAACTTCACCCAGCAGGTCAATCACATACTGCAGCGCTTCGCCTTCCCACCTGCAACGTTTTCCGTCATGGCTCAGGCACTCCCGTGTATGCCATTTTTTACCATCCGTCTGCCACGGCAGTTTCGCTTCTTTGCCCAGCTCATTGACACTTAAATCTGTTGATCGCTTCTTGGTGACGCGGGCCACATCAAAAACCTCAATGGTTCCGATCCTGGATTCCTCAAGAACATCCGCCAGCAGCTGCCCCGTCCAGGAACGAGGCAGTCCGGAAGTCTCGGTGACAGATCTCGCATAGGCAGCTACATCTTCGGGCGTGCCTGCCGCCACGATTTGACCTCCACCCGCTCCAGCTTCCGGTCCAATATCCACAATCCAGTCGGCCGTTTTGATCACGTCCAGATTGTGTTCAATCACAACCACCGTGTTACCCTGTTCGACGAGACTGTTAAGAACACTCAACAGCTTCGCTATGTCATCAAAATGCAGCCCCGTCGTGGGTTCATCCAGCAGGTACAGCGTGCGACCGGTGTTTGGCCGTGACAACTCGGATGCCAGTTTGATGCGTTGAGCTTCACCTCCGCTAAGTGTCGGGGCCGATTGACCGAGCGTGACGTAACCCAGGCCAATTGCATTCAGTGTCGCCAGTGGCCCTCGGATCTTCGGTACATTGGAAAAGACGTCCAGTGCCTTTTCAACGGGCATCTCAAGAACATCGGCGATGGAATATCCATTGAATTTCACTGTCAGCGTTTCGCCGTTGTACCGTTTGCCGCGACAGGTTGTGCATTCAACCCACACGTCCGGCAAAAAATGCATTTCAATTTTTTGCTGCCCCATGCCTTCGCAGTCATCACAACGTCCACCCGAACGATTGAAGCTGAAACGACCAGGGCGGTAGCCTCGAACCTTTGCATCCGGCATCTGGCAAAACAGCTCGCGGATATGATCAAACACACCCGTGTACGTTGCTGGATTGGAAGCGGGAGTCGTACCAATCGGGTTTTGATCAACGATTGAGATCTTTGAAAGATGTTCAATGCCCAGCAGGTCCCGGTGGGGCCCCGGAGCGTCCGTGGACAGGTTAAGTTTTCTGGCGACGGCTCTGGACAGTGTGTTCATGACCAGCGAACTTTTCCCACTCCCACTGACTCCGGTAATACAGGTGAGTGTGCCCAGTGGGATACAGAGATCAACGTTGCGCAGATTGTGCTGAGAGGCACCCTGAAGTATCAGAGATGGGTGATGATCAGAACCCGACATGTCCGTGACGGGCTCCCGTGAGGATCTTTTTGCTCGCTGACGACTCGCATCGGAATCGTCAGACGGTTTTTCAGCGACCAGCATGGTCCCACGACTCAGCGGGTGTTTCGCGGATGTTGAAGCCATGCGGCGATTTTCCGGCACGGGGATGCCCTGTTTGCCGCTGAGGTAGCCACCGGTCAGTGATCGTCTGGATTGACGGCCCAGTTGTTTGGGCGTACCGTCGGCAACGATGCGGCCACCCAGTCGGCCAGCCCCCGGACCGAAATCGAACAAACGGTCTGCCGACTTCAGTACCTCACGGTCGTGCTCCACCAACAGCACTGTGTTACCGAGGTCTCGCAGGCGTTTGAGCGCGTCCAGCAGCCGGCCGTTGTCTCGAGGATGAAGCCCGATCGTTGGTTCATCCAGCACATACAACACACCCGTGAGTGATCGGCCGACCTGGCCTGCCAAACGAATCCGCTGCGATTCTCCACCGGACAACGTGGGCATGGACCGATCCAGCGTCAGATAATCCAGGCCGATGTCGATGAGAAATGTCAGTCGATGCACGGCTTCGGACAATAAGTCACCGGCAATCTGTTTCTGAGCCTGATTGAGTCGCAGTTTCCTGAGAAACTCCAGTGACTTAGCCAGTGGCATACGTGTCAACTGCGGCAAAGTGATCTTTCTGAGCCGCACAGCGGCAGCCGTTTCATTCAGTCGAGTTCCACTGCAGACGCTGCAGTCTTTTTCTCCGGCCATTTCCATGAGGGACTGACGGTAAGAATGAGAGAGTCGGGCTGCCATTTCGATCGTGGGATAGATGCCGCGATAACGCACCGAAAAGACAGTGTCCCCGGACTTCACCCTGATCCAGCGATCTTGATCTCCATTGAGGATGATCCGTTGCTGTTCCGGTGTGAGCAGATACCACGGCTGATCAAGAGGTATTTTGAACTCGTCGCAAATCCCGTTCAGCAGCGTCAGAAACGTCGCATTTTGTTTCGGATCCGGCCACACACCGATCGCCCCGTCCAGCAGGCTGCTTTCGGGACTCGTGATCAACAGGGACTGGTTGGCTCCGTATTCAGTGCCCATACCTTCGCAGGACCAGCACCAGCCCAGTGGACTGTTAAACGAAAATTGCTGCGGTGACGGACGATCATAGGAGTAGCCACAATCGAAGCAGGAAAGGTGGAGGCTGTACAGATGCGTATCCCAGTCCACTTCATCCACATCGGCCTCTGCCACGGCAACAGAGATCACTCCCCTGCCCAGATCCAGCGCAGCTTCGATGGAATCCGTAATCCGGCCTCGTGATTTTTTTTCCACAGAAATTCGATCCACCACGACTTCTACTTCGTGGGATCGACGATGACTGAGCTCTGGTGTGTCTTCCAGCGAGTACGTCGTCCCGTCAATCCGGACACGCGCAAAACCGATGGAGCGCAGACGCTCGAAGGCCGAGTCATACGGAATCTGACGATCAACTTCATACGGTGCCAGCACCAGCATCCGCGTCTTGGCCGGGAATTTCAGAATTGCGTCAACAATTTCGTCGGTCGTTTGTTGTTCCGCCTGCCTGCCACAGGACGGACAATGCACTGTGCCCAGACGTGCAAACAGCACTCGCAGGTAGTCATAAACTTCTGTAACCGTCCCCACGGTCGAACGCGGAGTTGAACCAACCGTTTTTTGTTCAATGGCAATGGCCGGACTGAGTCCCTGGATACTGTCGACCCTGGGTCTTGGCATCTGTCCCAGAAACTGGCGAGCGTACGCTGACAGACTTTCCACATATCTTCGCTGGCCTTCAGCATAGAGCGTGTCCATCGCCAGTGATGTTTTGCCACTTCCACTGGGACCACAGAACACACTCATTTCGTCGCGAGGGACTTCCAGGCTGATCTGCTGCAGATTGTGCTGGGCGGCTCCCCGGATTTCGATACGCCTGGAAAACACAAACGGGTCGGCCGCCCGATCACTGGATGATTTTGTATTACCTGCCGATCGCGGCTTCATCCCTGGCAGGACCGCTCGCAAAGCGTTTCCGGTGTGAGATGCCCTGCAACGAGCGATTGTTTCCGGCGAACCTTCGCAAACCACCGTTCCGCCACCGGCTCCGCCTTCGGGACCAATGTCAATCACCCAGTCGGCTGTCTTAATCACATCCAGGTGATGTTCGATCACAATGACACTGTTTCCGGATTCGACAAATCCGTGCAGCACTTCCAGCAGCTTATGGACGTCAGCAAAGTGCAGCCCGGTTGTTGGTTCATCCAGGACGTAAAGCGTCCTGCCCGTCGAACGTTTCCCGAGTTCGCGAGCCAGTTTGATCCGCTGAGCTTCACCACCGCTGAGCGTTGGTGACGGCTGTCCCAGCTGCATGTAGTCAAGACCTACGTCCACCAGTGTCTGCAGCAGACGTTTTATTTTCGGGACGTTTTCAAACATCCCAACCGCGTCCCGGACCTCCATATTCAGCACATCGGCGATACTGTGACCTTTGTATCTCACATCGAGTGTTTCGTGACTGAATCGGCGTCCTTCGCATACCTCGCAGGGCACCCAGATGTCAGCAAGGAAGTCCATTTCCAGTTTGGTGGCTCCGTGACCTGCGCAGGCCTCGCAGCGACCGCCGGCAACATTGAAACTGAATCGTCCCGGTTTGTAGCCCCGCATTTTCGACTGCGGCAGCTGAGTGAACAGCCTGCGAATTTCGTCGAAGACTTTGACGTAGGTGGCCGGATTCGACCGCGGTGTGCGACCGATGGGTGATTGATCGATATCGATGGCTTTATCGATAGCATCAAGCCCGGTCACTGTGTCATGGAGACCTGGGTCGCCATTGCCGTTATTGACGTCCCGGTTCACGACCTGCCACAGAACGTCACTGATGAGAGAACTCTTACCGCTGCCACTGACACCAGTGACGCAGATGAAACGTCCCAGAGGAATTTTGACATCGATGCCTCTGAGATTATTGTGGCGTACATTTTTCACCACGATTGCAGCGTCCGTGCCGTTCCGGCGCTGATCGGGCACAGCAATTGACAACTTGCCGCTAAGATACTGTCCGGTAACGCTGTTTTTGCTGTTGAGCAATTTGGCGAACGCACCACTCGAAACAACCTCGCCACCTCGGATGCCGGGTCCCGGTCCAAAGTCGACAATATGATCCGCAGCTCGCATCGTGTCTTCATCGTGCTCCACAACAATCACGGTATTCCCCTGATCGCGCAGGTGTTGCAGACTTTTCAGCAGCATGTTGTTGTCACGAGGATGCAGACCAATCGACGGTTCGTCGAGGATATACACGACACCGACCAGTCCACAGCCGATCTGACCCGCCAGGCGAATCCGTTGCGATTCGCCGCCCGACAGTGTCGGTGCGGATCGATGCAGCGTCAGATAGTGCAGCCCACACTGCAGCAGAAATCCAAGTCGACCGCGAATTTCTTTAAGTGCTTCTTCAGCAATGAATTGCTGAGTGCTGTCGAGATCGAGCGAATCAAAAAACTCAGCCGCCTCGGCAATTGTCAGAGCACAGACCTGGGGCAGACTTAGCTCTTTTTCAGCCGCTCCATTTTTTCCGAACCGTCGGCTCTTCGTTTTGATGCGAACATTGCGGGCCTGGCGATTGAGCCGTTCGCCCGCGCAGGTGGAACACGCCACGATTTCCAGATGTTTTTCGATCTGCCGACGGCGCATTGGATTTCGTGAGGAGCGGTAGTCATTGAGGAGCCGGTTCGTCCAACCCTCCCATTTCCCTCCATGCCTGTACGATCCGCCTCGATGTCCATACCTGAACGTGATCTGTCGATTCCCGGTTCCTTTCAGCCACAGGCGCTGCGCTTCTTCGGGAATGTCACGCCACTTCGTTTTGAGCAGTGATTCCTTATCCATGCCGACGATCTTCTCGATCGCCTCGGCTGCACCGTTGAGGATGTGTCGTGGCCAGCGACCCATCTTGCGCAGTGACGGCAGGAGTAACAGCGCCCCGTTGCGGATCGACTTTTTTTCGTCAACAACCATTGTGTCTGCTGCAAATCCGTGCCTCATTCCCAGACCGTTGCAGTCAGAACACATTCCGATGGGACTGTTAAAGCTAAACAACTGAGGTGATGGCGGCTCGTAACTCATGCCACTTTCAGGACAGGAGTATTGAGCGCTGTAGAGTTTGTCGACGCTGTCGTCGTTCTCTCTCTGCGGCAAAGTCTTCAGATTCCGCTGCACCAGGAGTGGCTGCATACCGGATGAGGCAATGTCCGTCTGCTCAGCATCCCTCGCCCCGTCCCTTTCCCCCTCAACCGGTGCGAGAGCAGTTAACGCAGTACAAATGAGGCGCCCATCAGCGAGCCTGAGAGCCTGTTCCACGGCCTCAGCCAGACGAGCCCGATGCCCCGGTCCCGCAACGAGGCGATCAATGACGACTTCGATGGTGTGTTTGTGATGTCGTTTCAGTCGCAGATCATCACTGAGCGAAACGGCTTCACCATCAACACGTGCACGCAGGAAACCTCGTTTAAGCAGATCCTCAAACAGGTCTTTGAATTCGCCCTTTTGATTTTGCACGATCGGAGCAAGGATGGAATAACGAGTTCCTTCGGGCTGGCTATTGATGCTGTCAATGATTTGATCGGTTGACTGCGCCTGGATGGGTTTGCCGGAAACGTAGCAGTAGCCCTGCCCCACTCGGGCGAACAGCACTCTCAGATAATCGAAGATCTCTGTGATGGTGCCAACAGTACTTCGAGGATTCCGACTGGTTGACTTCTGCTGAATGGAAATTGATGGGGCAAGACCGCTGATCGAATCAACATTTGGCTTCGGAAGCTGGCCAAGAAACTGCCTCGCGTACGTGGACAGGCTTTCGACGTAACGACGCTGACCTTCGGCGTAGAGTGTGTCGAAAGCCAGTGAACTCTTACCGGATCCACTGACGCCGCTCATCACAATCAGCTGATTACGGGGCAAAGACAGATTGACATTTCGCAGATTGTGTTCACGAGCTCCGCGAATGACGATTTCAGTATCTGACATGGCAGGCAGCGACGACATCTGTGAAGGGTTTAGAAAAAAGGCAAACCGACATCAAAGGCGAGCAACAGATGAGAATTTACCTGGCAAGCAGCGACGTAAGTCCCCTGTCCCTGCGTCAGCAATCGAACCGGGAGCTTACACTCCCTGCTTGCCGGTCTGTTCTTACACACCGTTCACCAAAGAACGACCGATTATAGAATCGTGAACGGACCAGAGTAGCGTGTCGAGTTTTCCGGCCTGCAGCCGTCTCCAGACTCAATTGGTTCGTCGGAAAATCAAAAACGCTTCTGGCCAGGATTATCAGGTCAATGGCAATCGCTGTGAACGGATCCAATCTACCCCAGTACCAGGAATTCCTTCCAGCTGGCGGAATTATCGGCCTCCGCCCAGGCAGGCCTCGTATCCGGTTCCTTCTTTCGTGTATTCCGTTGTTTCCTGGTCCTCTTGCCGTACCACGCACCATCAACGTATCGCCGAAACCTGGATATTTTCCTGAATGCCTGTCCAAATGTCGCCTTCGGTTGATCCCGGTACTGCAACGAACGAGGCAGGATCAAAACGCCGATATTTTCCAGGCTGGACGATGCTGGGCTTTGCAGCCGCCGGCCAGTTCATGTCCGCTCCTGGTCAGTCGCATTCTGTCGCAGCGCTCAAGGACCCCATGCGCGCAACGCTGAAAATTTCGGAGACGGATTTTTCTCTGGCCTATGGATTCGCAACGCTGGTCGGTGCTGCCCTGCTGCCGCTCTTCGGCAAGTTGATCGATCGATTTGGCGCGCGCATGATGTTGCCACTGGTCGCCACCGGGCTGGGGGCGGCCTGCTTTCAGATGTCACGCATACAGTCACTGGGTGGCCTGTTCCTGGGGTTTAGTTTTGTGCGGACACTGGGACAAGGCGCTCTGGTTCTCGTATCGGTGTGGCTGGTTGG
>JAKVAY010000086.1 GCA_022447185.1 Fuerstiella sp.
CGTGCTAGTGACCCCGGCAGTTGTACCAACGGAAGCCGACCGTGCGGGAAGCTTTGCCGGAGAATCAATGAGTGGACGGTCCGACGTCGAACGTCGAACTGATTACCACACATGAAACAGCTGCGACGTCCGTTGGGGCGATGCTGCTCTCTTTTCCAGGAGACACTTTGTTGGCCCGACGAACCGGGACGAGCATGCCTTAAGGGGTACCGTTGTCGGTTTTTGGGGCGTGGCTATGCCTGGTTCGCAAGAAAAACTCCAACCAGGAGATCATAGGCAGCGTGGCATCCCACAGTAATTCCGAACCCTCGCAAAAAAAACACCGTGGCGAAAAATACTCCGGCGGCGGACCGAAACGAGAACGTGAACAGATTAAATGCATCGGCTGCCGGTCCAATATGATGGGCCAGCGCAAATACGAAACTTGTCGAGATTGCTGCCATGACTGCTGCCCATCGTGCAGGAAACTCCATCATGCGAAAAAGTCCAAATGCTGCCGGTACCAGCAGGAGACGGAACAGCACTTCTTCGTAGACACCAGCGCCAATGTAGGAAACCGCATGTGTCATGCGGCCATCGACCATCATCAGTGTCTGTTCGGATTCCATAGTCTGCAGATTAACGAACAGTAAATGATGAAGTTGCCCTACCGCGACCAGAGCCACGGCCAGCAAGAGACTCTCTGCCAGCATGCCAACCTGAGTTTCCAGTCGAATGTTCCACGGGTAACGACGAACCAAATGCCAGCTTAGCAGGATTACGATTACCAGCACGGGCAGCACCAAAATCTGGCTGGTACCGAACAGGCCGAGTAGAGACCTCAACCAGTAGTCGGCACCGTTTCGCAGCCCGCTGGAGCCCTCCTGTCGGGACAACATCAGAATTCCAGCTTCGTAGATTCCGATCCACGGGAGCAGAAACAACAGAGATGTCAACGGCCTTTGGGTGTCCGACCAGTAGTCATCCGTCAATGAAGCAGGCGTGTGTTTTGTCACCGGCGACTCACTCAATTCGACGTTTTATTCTGGAGCAGCAGCATGCGGACATTTTGTGTTTGTCGGCAGGATTTGCCGACGATGTGGACGAATTCGACTGTCGTCTGATTCGATCATCGACTGAATCTGTAACAGTCATTGAAGGAATTCCGGCAGCGCAGACTGCGACGATCGTGGTGGTCGGCGACTGCTGTGAGGTTGTCCGTCCCGGGTCTGCTGCGTCACTTCCGGTTGTCTGCGGACTGCTGCAGATTCCGAATGTGACTCGCCGATGACGATGCAAATATCTTTGTGTGGTGGAAGGCGGCAGAAAGTGAGCGTCAGGGGATGCATGGAAATAAAGTCGAATATGGCAACAGTCAGCGGTTGATCAGACAACTCATCCGGCAGGATTTTCCGAATCGAACGTCCGCGTTGCTGCCACTTCCGCTGGAAGCTGCTGTCATCGAGATTGCGCATGATTTGCGGAGTCTGATTTGTCCGGAACATTGGCTCTCGTGCGTTGAAGAATCACTGGAGTCTGCTGCCGACCGCTGTTTTGCAAGAGTCGAGCACCAGTTGCGGAAACAGATCGAAATAGGCATTCGGCATGCTCAGTCGGCGAAATTACGGATTCACAGAGCAACACTGGATGAGATTGACGACGTCGCGGCTGAACTGACATCACGATTTCTGGGTGTACTGCCCCAGTTGCAGAAGCTGTTGCAGGATGACATTCAGGCGGCGATTGACAGAGATCCGGCCGCAACGACGCGAGAGGAAATTATCATCAGTTATCCGGGTATTCACGCGGTGTTGGTCTATCGCATCGCACACGCGCTGCTCAATCTGGACATCCCGTATCTGCCTCGAATTCTTACTGAGTGGGCTCACCGTGAGACGGGAATTGATATTCATCCCGGTGCCCGAATCGGCCCCAGTTTTTTTATCGATCATGGTACCGGAGTCGTTATTGGTGAAACCTGCGTCATTGGCTCTTCGGTCACGCTCTATCAGGGTGTGACACTCGGTGCTTGGTCGTTTCCTCGCGATAAAGAGGGACGGTTGATCCGCGGGACCCAGCGGCACCCGACTCTGGAGGACAACGTAACGGTTTATTCCAATGCGACCATTCTTGGGGGACGTACGGTCGTTGGTGCCGGGTCGCAGGTTGGATCCAGTGTGACACTCAGTCGAAGCATTCCTGCAAATACGATCGTAACCATCGAGGAGCCTTCACTGCAGTTTCGGGAGTCCGGTTAGCAGGACAGTCCGCTTGTCAGGGCGAATACAAACTCGAAACTCAATCGAGTCAACGAATTGAGCTAATCAGCGACTGATGTTTCTTCGTTTCTGAGTGCACCGTGATCAAATCGCTGGAGAGGTGAGTGAGTCTGGGCAGGCTGCACAGGTAGTTCCAATTGGATCGGTCGTGTTGCATCAATCTGAATAAGTACCCGTGCGTTGTGTAACCGTCGGAGTGATTGATTCATCTTCACCGGCGGCTGAAGCCGAAATGTACGAGGGAGATGACAGTTGTCGTCTCATTACATCGTCAGCCGGGATAACTTGTCGGTCACTGGCCAGCATGGTGTCGCAGCGGTGTATAGTGAATGAAACAGATTTGACAGGGACGTCAATCAATTCGAATCGATGCCGTTGATCCAAATGTGGAATCCTTTGGCACGATAGATTTGGCCTATAAGCCATGGAGGGGCAAGCGATGCTTCGCACAGGAATAGTGACGTTGGTCATCTGTATCATCAGCACGACCGATGTCGGCGCCGATGAAGTGGTGACCAGCAACAACGACACACTGGTTCAGTTGTCGACAGGAAACAACGCCGTTCAGGGACAGGTATCATTGCATCCAGTGCCTGTCCAGACGGCACCTGTGCTGCCCAGTCAGATGCCTCAATCTGTCTATCGGAATTCGCCAGGTGTTTACAGCACGGTGTCAAACGGTGTGGTCCGGGCACCTGTGTCATCCTCCCACGGAATCTCACCAGGTGCTTCTGGTTCAAAGTCTGGTGCTCCGTTGTCTCCGGGGACGGCCCTGTATCCGTCACCTGTCCCGGGGATTCCTCAGCAGATGGGCGGTACGGCGGTTTCCAATCAGTTCCTGAATCCTCATGAGATGCTGTATCCACATCACTATCGGGCCATGTACCCGCCCTATTTTTACAAAGTTAACGGCAAATACATGGTAACTCCGTTTGGCGTGTGGTCCCACGAAGACTGGAATCTGCAGGGAACAGTGGTGGACGTGAAATACAAATCTTCGATCAGCCCGTTTGCGATGTTCCAGGCGCCTCTCCGACGCTGAATACGATTCTGGTCTGAGCTGCAGCCAAACCATGGTCCAGCGCTGAACAGATCGACTGCCTGATAAATTAGACGACGAATCTGAATTGGAACAGCGTGTCAATGTCTGACTCGCTTCCAGCAATACATTTCACGGGCCTTGAAACAAGGTGGATCCAGAATGCATACTCAAAACTGCTCCTCGGCATGGATAGCCACTGCGATCTGCGTGATGGCCGGTATGTCGCTTGCTGCTGCGGACGAAGCGCCAGGTGTTGTGCAGATGTCAGACCTGCAGCCTGTTCACAGTCAGCAGAATAAAGCTGCCCAACCGCACCGCGATTTCACATTTTCCGGTATGGGGTCATACGATAGTGACGACAGCGGATGCTGCCCGCCAAAGGATGATTGTGCGGTCGACAGTTGCGGCGAAGGTTGTCGCACTGCCGCCAATGGTTGTCACACGGCCGGCATAGCGGATGGTTGTGGCTGCGGTTGCAGGGGCAACGACGGAGGGTGGTGTCTGTTTCGCAGTGCGAAAAGTCGGTGCAGTTGTTACTCGTGCAGCTACTGCGGTAAAGGGTGCAACGGGTCTGCGAGCCGTGAGGGAGTCGCTCTCTTTGGAAAATATCAGATCACCTACGCAAGTCAGCCTTCCTATGCAGATCCCCGAGATAATAAGGCCTGGGCAGCTCCGGGATACGGAATGCCGATGACAGTGCCAACAGCACCACTGGTTCGATATTCATACAACTACAGTCACGGTACGCCGGCCAGTCGGCTGACTCGGCTCTCGACATACAATCCGTCCACGTCACCACAACCGCTGTTTCTGCGTTCGTGGTAGTGAGACATGTTCAATAACATCAGTCAATCCGGCTGGTGAAAGTTGTGCCGGTTGAGTCCGGCAAAGAAATTCAGGGTTCCGCCGAAACTGCAGCTCCCGCAATGTTGCAGTCAGGCGGGCTCTGATCCTTGATCTTTCGATACGACAGCTTCCAGGGTGCAGTGAGGAACGAATCCGGTGGCCTGCCTGGCGCAGACCACCGGTTCACAATCGCCCTCGAATGACTATCTCGAATCCAACCGCTGATTCTAAGGAGATGGAATTCATGTTACGACCTTTGGCTCTGATTTGGACCGTCGGGATAATGGCCATGTCCGCCAGCACCGTAAATGCTCAACAGGTTTTCGAGAATTGCAAAACAGGGATACCAACAAAAGGCTGGCACGCCCCAGCCAGACTTCCTGTAAACAGGGATGGCATTTGGTACCGAAACTACTGGCCGCAGGCATGGCACGGAAATCCTGGTGGTGGGTTCATCGGTAACTCACCGATGGTCCATCAGCCTACGGATACGACGCAGCTTGGATTTTCGTACGCGAAAGTACCAACCTGGCAGAATCGACGTATGATCCCGCCGACGCCGTGTCCGTCAGATTTTCACGTTCGCATGAGTGTGCCTGACCCGCAATGCTGTCGACTCCCTAATCCGTGCGCCGGTCGTGGCTGTCGGAAGTGTGAAACCTGTCCACAGGGAAGTTCTGTCACGAACAACAGAAAAAAGGGACTGTTTCAGATAACATCTTTGGCAAAGATGTTTAAATAGAACCAGAAACACCTCAAAGAGCCTGCTCCGGAAATCATCCGGGGTGGGCTTTTTTTATTTTGTAATCTGTTCTTATGGGACAAAGGGATTCACTATCTCTCGTGGTGTTTTTCTTACTCAAGAAAATTGTCGTCGTGTTTTCTGCGCGATCGTGAAGGCACCCAGGTATTGCCACTTAACAGACGAATCTCACGCACTTCATCGGCTGTGATCGGTTTTTGCCGGCCTGGAGTACCCATGCGTTCCCGGTCGATGGGGCAGGGCTGGTAATCGACACTGCGGTCTGTTTTGGCGCGGGTGCGAAATGTGGTATGCCAGAAAGCGAGTCCCGTTCTCACATTGGGCCACCGAATGCCAATTATCGCTGCAAGCATCATGGCAGCGGAACAGATAATCAGAACTATGAACCACGAAGAAGTATCTCGTGTCCCGACAGCAAACATCGCACAGGCGATTCCTGCTCCGAGGACAACGGTGAAGCTGGCAGCAAACAAACTGCCCAGATCATTGCGGTGTTTTCGCTGACGCTTCGACATAACCTGTTCCGTCTGGCCTGTCCCAGACTATACCGAATGCAAAGGCGTCAGTCGAACTGAAAAAATTCAGCGTATGCACGCTGAACGACCGGCTGAAATCCGGTTCAGTTGCCATCCCGGATGTTCATGACCAACTGATCGACGTCTTCCAGAAGTTGTTCGTCTTCATTCAAATCCGGGAACTGGGTCTGACGGATATGGGATCGCAGAAGAATCGTAGAATTGCTGGTAGTGCCTGGAACGAGAGATGCCACAATCAGTGCGACGATGTTCTGTTGCTCCGGCTGGAGCTGAAAGACCTGGTCCTGGTCCAGTACACGATCGCGTATTTCAGCAGCTGTCAGTCCCACATTACCATTCGGCAAATTTCCATCTTTCATATCCTGCAGTCGTAATCTGTGATCGGCCTCAGCTGTTCCACCTGAGAGGATCGGCATGATCCCGGACCAGATCGGACCAGCTGCCGCAACGAACGTTGAGTTCTCGAGATACTTTCGTCGCATCAAATTGATTTGGGACCTCAGTCTTTCCCGTGATTCGTCAGCAGAATTCTGCAGCATTGCACTTTCAATCGAACCGACGACGTCGCCACGGGCGCGTTCCCAGTCAGCATACTGCCGCTGATAATCCGTCAGAGCGTTCGCCAGTTTAATATCATTGACACTCGTCGTTGATAATTTGCTGAAGGAACGAACAACCTGCTGCCGAATGATTCGATCACGGTGTCTCGCGCCAGCCTGCAGCTGATTGATTTCGCGCACGGCTATTACCAGGTCATATGGCTGCGTCTGAATGTGACCACTGCAATGACTTGTGATTCCCTCGGCCTCAGTTACGGTGACGTGTCCGATGGGTGCGAAGTGTCCGTGTACCTCACGAAATACAGCGAGTTGATCCTGGTTGGCAATTGTGTGGGCCGTACCCAGGTCAATCAGACAGGACGATTTTGTGGCGTGAAGAACGAGTCCGCTCACATACACGATGCTGGCACGCTCTTCGTTGTTGTCACCAGGCAGGTTGCCCGCACGGATCAGATTCCCAAAGGTCCTGCCTTCGACGTGGCTCTTATGGTTTTCCAGCTTCTTCAAAGCTGCCGTAACTATGTTTTTGTCCTTTACCCATTTTGGGGGGTTGGTCACGCCGAGTTCTTTTTTAAGGGCAGCCCCATAGTTATTGAGGATTTTCTTGTTCTTAAAAGGATGACACACCGAGCAACTGATGTTCACACCCCCGGCCTTTGCCAGCTCAGGGTAAACCTTCTGGTACAGCTCTTTGTAAGGCGGGCGAGCAACTGCTTGGTTGGATGACAGAATAAGAAAAGCGATGAGCAATGCGCCAGCCGACATGGTTCGACCAAAGGTTGCGAGATTCAACATTCAGGCCTCCAAAAATTCAACAGAGATCAGATGTCACCATGAAGCCGGCAACATGTGCATTTTCGTCGCTCTTCGTTTTGGTTACGCTCTTGATGTTTATCGTGAGCGAATCCAGCGGAAATGCACGTGACGATTGTACAGATCAGAACAGTCACTTTTACGCATGCCGAAATCCCGCAGAAGGAGTCGAGCATACTGATATAATAATGACCTGCCCGGGTGGGAACCAAAGAAGAAAACGGTACACGTGTGATTCGGTTTGAATTTTGAGTGCAGTGTATGCCGGCAGTGATCATTTCGCAGGTCAATCAGTTTGCTCACTCTGTTGACTGATGCGGGCTGCGGTATTCATGCGGATTAACAGGACTGACATGCGCATCACGGCTATTGAGGCAACGACGATGATTCCCGCCTGAATGACCTGTCTGCTTTCCGCAAAACCGAGAGCAATCGAAATCAGGTACAGAGACACAGCCAGAAGAGTCCAGCCGATCAATTCACGAATCCAGAAGAACATCAGTCCGCCTCTTTCGAGTATGTTGAGTACGAATGATTTTGGGCGCGCCGATGCCGGTGTGCCTGTTTGCGCCGATGACGTCTGCGACGTCGTTCGATGCCCCGCAGATCGTGGTGAAGCCAGCCAATGAATCGACTGCGGAGATAAATCCCGGCCTGATTTGGTGTCAGGTGTCGCCAGTGAAATTCACTGAATGGCAGTGAAATTATCAGGTAGCCGGCGCACAGAATCAGGCCGATGGACAGCGTGTGCATGCCCGAAGGTGTAAGGCCGTATTCCTGAACGGAAGATGGATCAGGAGTCAAGATTGCCAACATCAATGCAGCTGCCAGAACAAGTAACAATGAGCGCGCAGCAACCCCAAGAATTTCCGACCCTGCCACCTGAAGTCGATGGTCACTACCCATGGGTGCAGCGTGTTCGGAGGAAGACCTCTTCGTGTGGACTTTACTGGTGAGTAACTGCGCAATGGAACGAACACCAGTGAGTTCCTGAGACGACCGGAGTCGGGACAGCAGCATCAGCAGTACCACGCAGAAGAATGATATGACCGGCTCTGGTGGATCTTCAACAGCGTACAATGTCGAGACCGTGAGGTAGAGATCGAGCTGAATCAGTATCAGCAGCAGTGGTGCCGAACAGCGAGTCAGGCCCAGCAGCAGCAGCCCGGCAAAGACCAGCCGGACAGCTAAAGTGTAATATGGATTTTGCAGCTGCCAGATCAGTACAGGGCCGATGCACAAAATACCAATTACATAGCGTAATTTTCTTGGACCCATGGGGTCATGGGCGAGTGTTGTTGATTGTTGAGCAATCGGATTGGACATATTTAGACCGTGCGGGCCGCTGCACGTCCTCGGCTTCTGTAGTTGAGGTTCCGCAGTGTTAAGGATATCGGCTGGTCTCTGTCGGCAAACGCGACAGCAGCGCCAAGAGACCGAAGTTCGCGCGTGAGATGATCGCGCCGTTCCAGCAGCTCAATTTGCTGAGCTTCGTGCAGCAGAATCTGCGCTGTCGGTGGATCATTGCCGTTGCCTGATATAGCGTGTGAAGATGGTATGGTAAACACGAAGCTCAGGCGGTGGTGGCCGGCGCAAGCCAGTTGAATGATCGGACGGACGGTTGACAGCAGATGTTCGGCGTCCAGCAGATCACAGACAATCAGGTAGTGTTCGTTATCGCGGGCCTGCGCTGTCACCTGTCGAAGCGAGGTGCCCAGTTGTTGCATCGTGCCATTCAGGGGCGTGGAATTCTGATGTTCGGCCGGCGACGAACGATGTGTACCAGGTGTGTGGCCGGCAGCATTCAGAAATCGTGAGAGATGGTGTCCTGTGAAATCATCGTCGTAAAGCAGCCTGGGCCAGTCGGCGAGGCTGAGTTGGTGGAGCTGGCACAGGATTGCGGACAGTCGCGAACGTGTGTGAAATATCCGGCGATTCCCTGGAAGAATCGGAAAAACAGTCCATGGCACTTTGTTGACGTTGACATCGAGCAGATCCGGATAGCGTTCCCGGCAGACTTCCATGGCAAGATTCTGTCGGTCGACATTCCACTCGATCGACCGATCGTCGGTGCGGCAATTTTCCGACAGCCTTTCCAGGATCCGAAACAACGTGCGTTCACCCCCGCCCGGTGAAATTCTTTTAGTATTGTATTCTGAGAACACAACGAGACCGGTGGGGTCGCCCGAGTTGATTGCTGTTTTGCAAATACCGGCGGCCAGCCGGCTGGACGCGTCACACAGGCGGCTTCCCCAGTGACCATGACGCGTGCGGGAGGAGCCGTCAACAAAAACAATTGTCTGTACGGCGACTTCGGATTCGTATTCGCGGGTCATCAGTCGGTCTCGGCGCGCTGAGACTTTCCACGCGATCGATCTGGGTGGATCCCCTGGTACGTATTCGCGCAACTCAAGCAGTTCGGAACCCATCCCTGCCCGCTGCAGGCGATGAATGCCGTGCAGGGGCAGATTGTTAAGGCGTTTGATTTGCCGGTAAGCATCTGCTTTCGATTCACAGCTTGGCAGAATTCGAATTGTTTGCGGAGCTGCAACAAAGCGGTCTCTCAGAAAGAAACCATTTGGGTCCTGAATCCGTAATCGACAACCCGGTATAGTGGCAGTGCCGGCCGCCTGAGGCTGACACTGGTATTTGAATGTCACCTGTTTTTCAGATGAGACAACAAGCTGAACCGGATCACCCTGAATGACCGTCAGAATGTTTGGGACGAGATCACGAATTCTCGTCCACGGTCGCAGTCTTCCACAGCGGCAGTGTACTGTCACGCAAACTTTCAGCACCCGATCGTTATAGCAAACTCCTGTAGTACCCGTCCGCTGATTAATCATGCGTTCCACAGTGAGTGAACGGAACTCACGGACCACCCTCAATTGAAACCACAGCCATTCGGTCATCATCCAGAGAACGACTGCCAGCGAGAGTAAACTAATGGCGGAATTGCTGGTCAGCAGCCCAATAAATGCTCCCACCAGTGCTGGAATCAACGTCCAGACGGCTCGCCCCGTCATTTCTGACTCCGGCCGGTTGAGGATTCTGTGCTAACATCGTTTGTCATAACTTAGTCCTGCAGGACGGCAACGGATTCAATAATCTGTTGAATGACTTCTTCCACTGTGTGTCCATCCATTTCGGATTCTGGTCTCATGATCAGTCGATGTCCAAGGACCGGCTGGATGACACCCTGGACGTCTGCATGTGTCAGATAGTTGCGTTCGTGCAGCAGCGCATGAACCTTTCCTGCTTTCATGATGGAAATGGCAGCCCGGGGACTGCCACCCAAAAGCAGGTCAGGATGCTCGCGACTCACACGAATCAAATCGACGATGTATGCGTGCATCTCGGGTGTGGCATAGACGGAATCCACACTCTGTCGCATCCACCGGATTTCTTCCGGGTTGGTAACCGGTTGCGGTACGGTTAGCGGATGACTGTGCAGATCCAGCATGTTGACCTCGTGTTCACGATCCGGATATCCCACATGGACACGAAACAGGAATCGGTCCAGCTGAGCTTCCGGAAGACGGTACACACCTTCCTGCTCGATCGGATTCTGAGTTGCCAGGACCATAAAGGGGTCGGGAAGTGGCAACGTAGTACCCTCGATAGTGACCTGTTGTTCCTGCATCGCTTCCAGCAGCGCGGACTGCGTTCGGGCGGGAGCACGATTGAGTTCATCAGCGAGCAGCAGCTGGCAGAAAATTGGTCCCTTGCGAAGCACAAAATCACTCGTTTGTCGATCAATAATCTGCGTGCCGGTTACGTCTGACGGCAGCAGATCAGGAGTGAACTGCACTCGTTCATAGTCTATACCCAGTACGGTGGAAAAAGCACGACAGAGTGAGGTCTTTGCCGTTCCGGGTACACCTTCCATCAACACATGCCCTCCGGCCAGGAGAGCCATCAGCAGCTGGTCGGTGACGGTGTCCAGTCCAACAACGACCTGACTCGTCTCAGCCAGTGCACGACGGCGCAATTCGCCGACACGTGCCGCCAGATTCTGCTGTTGTGATGCAGACACAGATTCTCCCCTCGATACATGTTCTCTTTTCCGACGGTGTCGAGACGCAGAGTAGTTTTTCTCAGTTGTCCTGATTCCAGGCCAGTTTCGATTTCGTGGATTTCGGAGGCTGATGAAGTTGCCTCAGTTGGTGGATAGATTTGCCGAATCGCTCGAATTGCTGTTGCGACAATCCGGTATTTTCTTTTTCAGTACCAAAAGAAAGTAACTGGCCCATTGTATGGGTTGTTGCGTGTGGAGCAGACGATCGGGCATACAACGTTCGCCAGAGATCTCCGTCCTTCTGCAGGCGGGAAAGCCAGTCTTTGGGCTCTCGGCTTCCTGTGAGATACCGACAGGTGTCTCGTGCGAGCGCACGAGTCGCCTGACCGTAATTCGTTACTGACATTACCACGGGAGTTTCCGGAGGATCCGGCCGACGCCGTTGTCGCAACCACGGCAGAGGAACCGGACCTGCCAGGTAGCTCCGCATCAGAAAGATAGTCACGCCGGCCGCGCAAATCGTGAACAGGATGCTTCGACGGTAGAATCGGTCGGCGAGATATCTGGGGCGATCAGCCATTAGTTGGTTCAATATGTCCGAGTCGTCAATTCGGGTTGCCAGAGTGTTACCGATGTCGAGCAGGGTTTCGGCCGGCAGGTCAGCGATCGCTTCCAGTGGTAACTCAGACGATAGTTCAGCAACATCTTCACCAGGGATCGACTGGAGATTCGGCACAGCACTGAGAGCTGCCTGCCGGATCAAATCGGTCACGCGATTTTCCACCGCTTGACCATTGTTCAGGAAAACGTAAGCGTTTCGGTTATCCCGTGTGAGTTCCTGAACAAGATTTATCAGAAGTGTCAGGTTGTTGCCGTGCCATATCATCCCGTTGGAAAGCAGGCTGCCATCTGCCATCACGATGAGTCGTCCATTACCTTTTCTGCGACTATGTGCAACAGCAATTACCGGCTGGTGAGCGCATTCCCGTGGTCGCAGATTATGCGGCAAAACGGCCAATCGTGACCATTGGTATTCCATCGAATTGTCCAGCCGGCCGATCCAGCCGGAGCGGTTGACCACGACCGTCGAAACATCCTTCATGAGAGCCTTCGAAATGTCGAGATCGGTCACCTGTATACAGTCTTCGTGACCATGCCAGCGAACTTTCCGATCAGGTGCAGTCACCGGACCGAAATCAATTTTGAAAAAGCCATAGATGTCGACCGGCTCGTTGGATGCGACGAAAATCACACCGCCCATTGTCAGAAAATTGTGGAACTTGCTCCACGAGGAAAACTCTTCAATGTTTCCGGTAAGGACTATCACCGACTTGGAGGGATCAGCCATCATACGATTCCAGTCCGTACGATTGCTCTGAACATTTTTTCTGTTTTGCGACTCAACTCCCTGAGTTTCCAGCAACGTCTGAAACAGATCGAAATCAAAATCCCACGTCGGAGGTATGGCAGGAGGATCAGCGTTCGTGAAGGTCTGCGCACGAGTATCGGGAATCACCAACACCAGCAGCCAGCAAATGGCCAGTTGTGCGGTACTCGGAGCAATTCCGAAGACACAGGTTCTCATGACAGACATCCGGCCAGTGCAGTACGTGCCTGCTGAATGAGGGTCTGGTCGAACGTGTGGGTATCCCGCTTATAGCGAGCTTCCTCATAGAGATACGTAAGTTGCTGCAGTGATTGCTGTCGTTTCGGAATCGTCTGCGATAGGGAGGCTGCAGCCTGAAGGTGATTCCACCACTCTGCAGAGTCCGGCGACTGACAGTGGGTGAGTTGGTGAAACGCATGAATGACATCAGCACGCGTACGAATGTTGTCCGGCCTGATCGCGGCCAGTGTATGAGCTCGTTTCCTGTGAACGGCCCGAGTGGTATTCCGTGCTGCGCCAAAGATGATGAACGCTGCGATCATCAAACAGAACAGAATGGCAAGCAACTGAGTCAGATCGGAGTCCCGCAGAGACCAGGACCGGACTGGGGAATTTCCTGACGTTGTTAACACTGGATTCTTTCGAGGATTTGCGGGTGGAGTGAATGTCTTCGCCGAAGTCAGTTCGTCGTTTGAGTTGGTCAACGCTGATCGCACGTGAGTCCTATGTGTAGTGTTCGTTAACGTACGGTCTTGTTTGGAACGATCCGGTTTGTGCTTTTTTAAGTCACGGACAACGCGCACAATGTCGGTTTTGACGGTATTCAGTATGCTTGACAGAGCTTGGTTCCACACGGAATTTGCGGCTGTTTCTTTCGACGTCGCGATCTCCGCCTGACTCTTCTGTTGCACCTCTTCTCGGACGTCTCGAAACAGCCGTTTGAGCGTTTTCTTCAGGCCTCCGTTCTCCAGTTCCCTGTCGATGTCGAATGGCGAAATTTCATTGTTTGATGTGGACAAATTACTGGCAGCTATCTGGTTCTCCTGACGTCGGTCTGTCGAATGCTGCACAATATTCTCACCTGTACGATTCTTTCGAGGTTCGTTCAGGAATTGTTCGTACTGCTTCGACTGACCGGCACGATTGTATGGGGACTGATGCGTCTCGCGAACGGGGGGCGGCACAGTGACTGATTGTGATCGTTGAATATATTCGGTCCCCTGCTGACCGTGTAACGCCACGTCTGATCCCGGGACGACAGGTGTTGCTTCGTGAATTGCCGACCTGGGTGTTTTGTGCAATGTTCGGCTCTGTTCCGAGTGGTCAGGATCTTCGGAACGTGATCGGAGAGCTTCGGGAAGCTGCAAACTTCCGGTGGGTTCTGGGTGCGTCAGCCGTGATTGTGCTGGTGATGTTGGTGAATACAGGTTTCCGAATTCTTCAGTCAGTTTTCGAATCGTTTCCCGATTGAACTTTCTGTTCTGGCTGTTGTTCATCCGATGCGTCAACATCTCAGTCGTGCGCTGGATTTGCAGCATTAACCGCAGTTGATCCAATGGCTTCAGAGGTTCCGGACCGTGTGACAGTCGGCGCTGAGAACGCGTGTCCTGCGAATAACTGCTGGCAGCAAAGAAAAATATTGCAGCTGTCATCACAAAGGCGATGCATTTTGATACCGGACGGCGAATATTTCGCAAGGCAGACGGAGGCGTCACACCTGCTGGCTCTGGCGGTTTGTTGGAAGTTTCCGGCATGAGAAACTTTCTCAATGGCGCTTATGCGTGCGTCACTGTAACCGTCATTGCGGCACATCGACGTATTGTTGTCGATGCGAGATCGACACAGGATTCAGCGAGCGACATTCACTCTGATGAATCATATTGCAGGGCACCCCGAGCGGGTTGTCAATGTTGACACTCAATTGGTGTACGAGTTCGGCACAGAGTGTCTGTTCTGATTGATGTACAGCTTTGTGCCCGCGAACAACAGCCAGTGTGAGCCACTGTGTAAGAGGCCAGGTATCCCGTCCAACGATACTGTTTCATCTGAACAGGAAACAGAACACAACAAACAGCAAAGCAGTCGCTCAAAAAGATCGAAAACGGTCGGTTTTGCGGCCCAAAGCAATGTGGTGCAACATTTTCGTCACGAAAAAACTACAGCAAGTTGCGGCAGGCAAAACAGGTTAAGCAGCTGAACGCATGGCGATTTCTTCGGTATTGACTGCTACTACCGAAATACCAAATTTATCGGCAAGTCGTGTGACGTCGTTCGGCTGCAGTAAAATTGTCATGTCGCTTTCGATGGCGAGGACCCGACCCCCGGATTCGTGCATTGTTTTGATGGTGTCTATACCGACAGTAGGCACATCAAATCGCATATCCTGCTGAGGCTTAGCCACCTTGACGACTGTAAAGCCACCACGACGGCAGAGATTACCTGCTCGGCGAATACACTGATCTGTCCCTTCTATGGCTTCTACGGCAATGACGGCTGTATCATTGACAACCACCGTTTGCCCGACATCCAGTCGACCCATTTCGCGCGCCAGTTCCCAGCCAAACTGAATATCTTTCCACTGCAGCGAGGTTGGCCTTTTTCTGGTTAAGAAGCCATGTTTCACGAGAAGCTCCGGGCAATAGGTCAGGGCTGAATCAAAATGCAGGTCGTCGCGGGCAAATTCACGGATGACTGCCATCAGCAGTGTGTCATCCTTCTTGTTATTACTCGCGTAACGGAACCACATGTGTACGGTGCGCCAGTCCGGCATATGCCGGATCCATCGAAACGGATGAAAAATTACCGTTTTATCAATCTTCCCGGCCATCACGATTCGTTGGACACCAGCGCGTTTGAACAATCGAATGGCTTTGCCGACTCGAGCCAACGGTGCGAAACGAAAATCGTCACAGACGTCTGCCAGTTCATCTGAAGCCATTCCTGTCACGCCGAGTCCAAAAACGAAATGGCCGGCTGCCTGAGCCGATCGGGTAAAACGGATCGGAAAATCGCCACCACCTGCCAGCAATCCGAGTCTCATCGGACCGTCTGCATCAGGTCCGCTACGACCTGCAGACAACGGAATCAGGTTTTGGTCGGGTGAGGAGTTGGAAGTCATGGTTTGCAGAATATGAACGGGCGATCAACAGGATCAGAGAAATCCATGTATGTTCAGGCGGCTTGAGTTTCACCGTCGACCGTCGGAGGCGCTGACGGAGTGACACCGTCCGACTGGGTCATAGACGAAGTTCCGGACATTCTGGTTTTCGCCATATTTTCCTGAAGATCTGCAACGTCGTGTTTTAGTTGTTTAACAGCGTTTCGTATCTCAGGCAGACGTCGCAGTGCCATCATGTTCCGAGCTGCTTCGGCAATCGGCAGTGCCGGAGTGCCGAAATACGATTGTCCGCCTTTCATGTTTCGATGCACGCCTGTCTTGGCTCCTATGATCGCTCCCTCGGCCAGATGAACGTGGTCGGCAATCCCGGCCTGACCGGCACAAATAACGTACGCACCTGTCGAAACTGATCCCGCTAACCCAGCCTGAGCAATGATCAAATTGTGTGGTCCGAGCTGACAGTTGTGCCCAATCATAACCTGATTGTCGATGCGTGTACCCGTTCCAATGACAGTTTCACCCACCTTGGCTCGATCGATGGTGGTGCCAGCGCCTATCTCTACGTCGTCACAGATGCGCACGGTTCCGTAATGCGGAAGTCGTTCATGGCGACCGTTGACTGTGCGGTATCCAAAACCATCGGCACCAATAACACAGGTCGCGTGAATTGTGACGTTGTTTCCAATGATCAGATCCGAATACAGCACACAGTTTGGATGCAGAAGGACATGGTCACCCAGAGTGCAGCCAGCTTCGATCACAGTGCCGTGTTCAATTCGACAGTTATTGCCGACGGTGACGTGTTCGCCGATCACCACATGGTGGCCAATCACCGTTCCATTGCCAATCTTTGCAGACGGTGCGATTACAGCTGTCGGGGCTATTCCCGTATCTGTCGGAGTTCGTCGAGGGTGAAGAATCCCTGCAATCTGAAGGAAAGCAACTTCGGGCTCCTCAACCAGAATAAACGTGACGTGCTTGAGATGGCTCACCACCTGTTCGGCGGAATGTTGGGCCAGTACAAGTTTCGCGTTTAATGAATCCAGCCGAGAGAGCTTTTTCGGGTCGCCCAAATAGGTCAGATGCGCCGCGCTTGCGCGCTCGATTACTTCAACCGAAGAAATGCTGGTTTCCGAGTCTCCGATGATTCGACCATTGACATGATCGGCAATTTGTCCGGCCGTCAGCGTCTGTTGTTCTGACATCCCAGCCTCCTTGCTGCGTGGTGTATCTCTATGATTGCCGATTCAGGGATCCGGTGCCCACTGATTTCTGCGAGCCAAAGACCCAGCCCGGTTTGACACCGGTCCCCCGGAAAAACACTGTACAGACGTTTGTCTTCAGGGAATGTCGCAAACTGTTTTTTAGGAGATTGGCTACGACGGTTGCAAGACGAACCCGTGTTAAATGGAGAGTGTCCGTCAGCGGATGTCCGACCTTGCGGCAGGATTCGCGGGATCAGGTTTCGGAATCGAGCGATATTGCCGGACTCGGGACTCAATGTCGAAGTGAGTGAAAATATGACCGCCCGTAGCGAATCGATTGTGTGTTTTGCAGGGTTTTCCGGTCCACTCGGCGCCCAAACGGTCGGCATCCACTTTAGAATCAAATTCCCTACCATTCGCATCTTAACCGATCCTGATACCACATGTCTGCACGTTCACAGCCAAAGAGCGCTCAGACGCTGTCGCAATCTGCTGAAATTGTGGAAAAACAGACAGCGATCCTGTTTTCGGATCCGCCATTGACACTGGCTTCCGGTGAATCCATTGGTCCGGTCACTATTGAATACGAGACTTATGGTCACCTGAATGAAGCTCGGGACAACGCAGTCTTCGTGTGCCATGCCCTCACCGGGGACGCGCATGCTGCGGGAATTCATTGCCAGGACGATAAGAAACCTGGATGGTGGGACGGTCTGATCGGTCCGGGATGTGGCCTGAATACTCATGAATATTTCATCATTTGTGCCAATGTGCTCGGTGGTTGCCAGGGAACGACAGGTCCGGGAAGTGTGAATCCGCAAACGGGACAACGCTATTGTCTGGACTTTCCGTTTCTCACCGTCGGTGACATGGTTTCAGTGCATTCGGAGCTCGTACGTTCCCTGGGAATCGACCGACTTTGTGGAGTTATCGGTGGAAGCCTGGGTGGTATGCAGGCTCTGGATTGGTCTGTGCGTTTTCCGGATCAAATTGCATCGGCAATTATTGTCGCTGCGGGTCATCGCCTGTCTGCTCAGGGAATCGCATTCAATGCTGTAGGTCGTCGTGCTATCTATGCCGATCCGGGATTTGACAAAGGGAACTATGATTCAGAGAACCCGCCGCGCTTCGGACTGGCGCTGGCCCGTATGATTGCCCACATTACCTACCTGTCGGAAGATTCCATCGAATTGAAGTTTGGTCGCCGTCTTCAGGACAGTGACAAATTCGCATATGACATGCCCAGGGAGACAGAATTTCAGATCGAAAGTTATTTGCACCATCAGGGAAAACGGTTTGTGCAGCGCTTCGACGCGAACAGTTATTTGTATCTCACCAGAGCGATGGATTATTTTGATCTCGCAGAATCATATGGCTCGCTGGCTGCTGCCTGCCGGCGTGCTACCTGCCGGTTTCTGGTTATTTCCTATGATACCGACTGGCTGTTTCCAACGTCGCAAAGTCGTGAGCTGATGACGGCCTTGATGAAAGTAGACAAGCACGTGTCATTTCTTGAGCTAAAATGCAGCTTTGGACATGACTCGTTCCTCATCGACATCGATCCTCTGTCCGAACTCATTGGGCCGTTCATTGACCAAGCCAGCGTCGCTGAGCGGGAACACGTAACGAATTCTCACAGGACGGACATCGATTCATCCACGGCACTTGATTGATCAGTCTCCTGATTCTGTAATTGTCATGTCAGTTTCCAACCGCTACCAATTGCCGGATATCAGCGTCCGTCTCACGGATGAGCTGATCATGCAGCATATTGATAACGAAAGTCGAGTCATCGACTTGGGATGTGGTGACGGTCGGTTGCTGGAACGACTTCGACGAGAAATGAGCTGCAGTGTTCAGGGGATTGACATGGAGCGATCCAATCTCGTCTCGGTTATTCAACGTGGTCTGCCGATTGTCGGTGCGAATCTGGACGAGGGACTGCAGGACATACCGTCCCAAAGTTTCGATTTTGCGGTGTTGAGTCAGACCCTGCAGCAAGTCAAGGAGCCGAGGCAACTGCTAACAGAGATGCTGCGGGTTGCTCGACGCGCGCTCGTGGTGGTTCCCAATTTTGGCTATTGGCGCGTCCGTATGGAAGTGTTGTGGCGCGGGAGGACACCTGTGACCAGCAGTCTGCCCTACGAGTGGTACGAATCGCCCAATCTGCATTTCATGTCGATGTATGATTTCCGGGATTTAATGACGAGCATTGGGCTGACAATTGTCAAAGAGAGTCCGATTATTCGGGGCCGTGCGGTGGATCGGGCGTGGGCTGCCAATCTCCGCGCGGATAGCGCGTTCTATCTTCTCGAACAGCAGCGCTGAAGCCTGCCGAGTATAGACCGGCGAAACTGTCACAGGAATGCGGCTGGCAGGTTCAATGATCTCGGGAATGCTGCCAATGCAGATTTGACCAGGTGATTGACTGTACACGGAAGAAATGTGGGGTGGCCTGATGTCAGCCGCCCCAGGTGAAAGCCGGTCACGATCTATGAAACACGGGCGAAATCACCTGGCTCGCTGCCTGTTCCCTTTTTCGGACTGGCCCGAACGGCCATAAGCCAGTCCCCGTATAGCTCTCATCAGGACTAATTCGCATTGATGGGTAGGCATTGAAGTTTCAGGTCTTCTGGTTGCAGCAGGTCTGCAGACATGTATTGACCCAAACCTCGATACGCGGATACCGTTCGCGGCTGCCGACTGTGACAAACCGCCTCGGCAAAGAATTTTGAATCAAACGGATTATCGCCGTGTCTCTGTGGAATGGATTCCTGGGACTCATGCTTCTTGCCGTCTGCGCCAACGGTTCCGCCGCGCGTGCGCAACAGACTTCCGGTGATGAAGTCGCCGGGGTCGATTCAACAAAAAACAAACAAATTCTGGTCCTGAAATCTGGTCGGGTCGTGAAAGGAAATATCAGACCTCGGGGTACGGGCTACGACATCGATCAGAAGAACGGCCAAATGTTTGTTGGATCAGAGCAGGTCTGGCTGCTGGCAGACGACCTTCCTCAGGCGCATCAAACAATAAGAGACTCCTTTGCCGTACTGACGCCGGACATCCATATGCAAATTGCCTCGTGGTGTTCGAATCATCAGCTGTGGGGAACGGCTCGTCGTGAATTGCTTGACGCACTTCATCTGGACCCATATCGCGAGGATGCTCGCAGAATGCTTGCAAGGGTCGTTCGGCTTCAGAATCAGACACATGAATCGTCTCCCGCAGATGCTGCGCAACCACCGCAGCAGGACGTTGCCATCCAAATGGCGTTGCCTCGTCGTTCCCTTGGTGGACTGTCATTTGAGTTGGCTGGTGAGTTTACTCGCCGGATTCAGCCATTGCTGTCCAACAAATGTGCGAGCTGCCATCGAAAGGGCAGCGGCCGAACATTTGTGATGGAATCAATTCACAAAGGATCCAACCCGCAAATCGCCGCGCGCAACCTGACCACGATTCTGGAGCAGATTGATTCTGCAGCAATGCAGCCGAATCAGTTTCTTGAGATGGCCATGACTCGACATGGTTCGATGAAAGCTGATCCGTTTGCGCGGCGGGTTGGGACGGTCCAGCGTGATCGATTGAGATCCTGGGTCGACGGCGTTCGGCGAGAGAAAACTATGACGAGCACCCGGCAGTCAGCATCTTTTGCTGACACCGCACTGAATGTTGCTGGTAACTTGGGACCGGAGGTGCTCAAGACACGACATCAGCGGGATTCGTCACGGAGAGTTGTGACGTCGATAGACCCCGACGGAGCTCTCGGCGTGACGAATCGTGTCGCCAAAACAGCTGAGGGGGGCATACTGGACGACGCCCGCCGCCGGAACAGAATCGACAAATTTGACCCTGAAATCTTTAACCAGCGGTATCGAGTTCCGGCGAAGTAGCAGGGCTCCAAAACCGGACTGGAAAGCCGCCGGTCACTATAGTGCGAAGGATTCGCCATGTCGCAACACCGATGGACGAGTGCAGTGGTCCTGATCCTGACGGTCAGTCTGTTTTCTGGCTGTCAGAATTCCGGTCGATTTACTCGTCGGCAGTACGCCGAATTGGATGCAGATCCATTTCTGGCAGCTGAATCTGATCCGGAATATGCCGGAGGTGATCATACTCCTGCGATTCAAACAGCCAGCGCAATGAGTGAAACCAAAGAAGCATTTCGTTTCGAGAATGTTGGAGCCAATGGTGTTGATCCGGGATCTCTCACGAAAGCCCCGCTTAAACGGCCCGTGACAGTGTCCGCTGAGTCCGCCTATGCAGTTAAGAACTTTGACAGCGCCCTGGTGGATCGTCGTCCGGACCAGACAATTGAGGGTTCGTTTTCCGGATTGACTGATCCCGGCGTGACGTCAGCGGCTATGCTGGAATCTTCCACTGCTGTTGTGGCGGATATTGGTACCGGCTTCGATGAGTGGCTGCTGAAACAACCAAATCACGCGGCACAGGCTTCGACGCAAATTCAGAAGGTTGCCTACGAGTCTGAACCGACTGCTCGTCCGGAATTCACGGCAGACTTTTCCGTTTTTCCAGGCCAGCAACAGTCCGTTGAAATCAAAGATCCGGTCGCCTACAGCCAAGGTGTCGAAGAAAATCCATTCGATCACCAGCACGTCCTGTCCCGTGAGTCTTCAGAGTCACCCGATGATTCATTCACTCCTCCCGAGGGCTTCTCGTTTCCGTGAATCGTGGCATTTCTGTCACTGCAAAATCACGCAGTGACCACTGACGGGTCGGGGTGTCTAGCTCTGTCCGAGGACCCGATTAAGTTTGCATTCGGGGCATCAAGTCATCGCTTATAAGGTCCCTCATCAAAACCGAATCTCCTGTTTTCTTTGAACGTTGTCTCCGGACAGAACGAGTCATCATCTCATTGCTCGCCTTTGTCATAGAACGACATGAATAATTCATTCATGGATTCAGGCAGCCACTCACAATTCGTTCCGGATGTCGTTCAAGTTCCTCTTCGGGTGTGACGGTCCATGTTTGATCGTTCAGATGTGTCGAAATCATCACGGGACCATACCTTTCCCGGTTGAACGTGAATTCCATGTCGTCATGGTTTTGCCATTGTCCGGTCGTGCCACGCGGGGGTGAGGCTGCACACATAACCGTTGAGTACGGTCACAGGAGAGTTCACGCTCGTCAACTGAGCTGAAATTCTGACCTCGACAGGCCCGCACTCTGGTTCCTGAACGGCTGACCCTGTTCAATGTGACTTCTGATCCTCATTTGACAGTCCGACTTTCACCAGCCAAAGGAACCAGTGATGCAACGATGTTCCGTCTGCGAACGACGTCGATTTCTATCTCGTGCCACGATGGGTTCAGCAGCACTATTCACTGTTCCTGGAGCGTTTGCTGACGAGTTGATACGGACAGCCCCGCAGGGCGAGGGGCCTTTTTATCCCGACAAACTTCCACTCGACACCGATAATGATCTCATCATTATCAACGACTCGATTACTCCTGCTGTAGGTGAAATCACTCACCTCACCGGACGAGTTACGGATGTGAGGGGGAACGCTCTCCGTAATGTTCTGGTGAAAATCTGGCAGGCTGATAACAACGCCGTTTATCTCCACAGTCGTGGAGGTCGTCGTGACAGGCTCGACGCAAATTTCCAGGGGTTTGGTCAGTTTTCCACGAATCTGAACGGGGAATACTATTTTCGCTGTATCAAACCCGTTCGCTATACGGGGAGACCACCACACATCCATGTCGCTGTGGAGCGATCGGGTAAACGTCTTTTAACAACTCAGCTGTACATCAGAGGAGAAAAACTGAACAACAGGGATTTCCTGTTCCGTCAGGTCGAAGATCTCAAGGCGCGAGAAACTCTGCTCGTGGACTTCAACCCGCTGAATGGATCTACCACCGGTGAATTACATGCAAATTTCAACATCGTTCTGGGAATGACTCCCAACGAATCACAAGCCGGATAAATTTGAACGGGCTTTCGTTCCGGATGGACGATTGTTCGGCTGAAACCGAGAGGCTGACAGAGAAGCCGGGGCAGCCTGTTTCAGTGATGTTGCTGCTCCGAAATATCACAGACAACTTCTTTTACCAGCAGAGAGTAATCGCATCATGCTTCGATTTTCACCCGTCGCATTTGTTTTTCTGTGTTTGTTCACGAGTCAACTGATGTTGATTGACGCCCTTGTGGCGAATGATGCGGTGTTGGAAATGACACGGTTCTACATCGGAACCTACAACAGTCCGACGAGTCACGGGATTTACCGTTCTGAACTGGATCCCGCCACTGGTCAACTCGCGGAGCCAGTGCTTGCGGTGGAGGCTGTCAATTCGTCGTTTCTGGCAATTCATCCCAGTAAAAAATTCCTGTATGCGGTCAGTGAATCCGGCGACGGCAGTGTGGGGGCTTATGCAATAGACCAGGGCAGCGGAGATCTGAAGCTGCTGAATCAGCAGCCATCGGGTGGAGCAGGAGCCTGTCACCTGGTTGTTGACGAGTCAGGCGCTCATGTTCTTGTTGCCAATTATTATGTTGGCAACGCGTCTGTCCTGCGGTTGTCGGCAGACGGAAGACTCGGGCCGCAGACCGGTTTTGTTCAGCACCGGTCTGTGATCGGTTCCAACGGCAGGAAAAAAAACCCCTTGGCGCACGCGATCCATCTTGACGCTGTCAATCGTTTTGCATTTGTCTGTGATGCGGGCGTGGACAAGGTTTTTATCTACCGATATGACGCTGTTGAAGGAACGTTGACGCCAAACGATCCACCCGCCGGAATCGTGGCCGCTGACGCTGCACCTCGTCATTTTGCCTGGCATCCTGACGGACAGCACGCGTACGTGATCAACGAATCGGAACTCAGTCTCACGTTGTTTGACTACACACCGGAAACCGGGGAGCTCACGGCTGTGCAGACGATTTCCACTGTGCCTGATGGTGTGAATCGTAAAGGGTACTCGACTGCAGAAGTCGTTGTTCATCCTTCCGGAAAATTCGTCTACGGGTCAAATCGCGGCCATGATACGATCGCCGGATTCAGAATTGATCCGGTCAGCCGTCGACTGACAGCAATTGGCCAGTTTGCCGGAGGTACCATCAAAGTGCCCCGTAACTTCAACATTGATCCTTCAGGCAACTTTGCCCTCGTGGAGGGGCGGGAAAGCGACAACATCGTCGTCTTCCGTATTGATGCACAAACTGGCGAATTCCAGGCCACGGGGCATTCGATCAGCATCGGGCAACCGGCCTGTGTGAAATTTTTTGTTCGCTGATCGCGAAATTGACGTTTCGGTCAGGACCGCGACCGGTTGCATCAGGCACCCGTGGAGCGGACGGTGCTGTGTCGCACAATGCCGGTTGACGACCGACCGGAACTAACGTGTTTTCTGAACTCCTGCATTGCGAGTCTGTGAGGCCGATCCCCGTATCTTCTTCACGTGTGTTTTGGGAATCGATCACTCCCTGATGATTACGATTCCCTCGCGTTCAATCCGGGCAAACATGTTGCGGTATTCGTCGGTTCCGTCGTCGTCCCAGTAGTCAGTCGTGAGAGGAGAGTCATAGCTCATGGGGATCAGCCGATGCGTGTCCGGGCGCACCATGAAGATTGAGTCTTCCGGATCATGAATGTTGTACATGGCCGTGCCGTTGTCGAACCGTGTTCTGACGATCCATTTGTCCTGACCCGGGACATTCAGGTTCTTGATCCGTTCCAGTTCTTCTCGATCAAGAGTCACACCAAGTCCTGGCGTTTCCGGGACCCGCAGGAAACCGTTGACGGGATCAAGTCGTTCCTTCACCACGTCCCATTTCATAATTTCCGCTGCAGTTCCGAAATGGAAACTTGATGTTTTAAATGCTGACTGCATGTGCGCCACCATCGCCCGAGTAATGTTGCCGCCGGTATTCTGCAGCATGAAGGGTGTGTTGGTTGCCGCGAAAAGACCTGCCCGCCGCATCACTGTTCCGATTTTCTGATGTCCAAGCATGTAGGCATCGGCAGCTCGCATCTGGACTTCGAATGTGGCCCCTAAGGGGGAATGATGATACACAATCGGAAGTCGGCAGCGTTTTCGCAGCTCGGCATGGCCATCGATATCCCGCGCCGTCAGCGGGTCTTCGAAACAGCCGGCGATCGGATATTCTGAGATCTTCTCCAGCAGTTCAAACATATGGTCGTCGGTACCGTGCATTGTGAAGTCATGGTGAATGCGAAAACCGCGTGGAGCAACAGCCTGCATGGCATCCATCTGATCAAGCACATTTTCGAACGGTGACAGATGGTATTTCATCCATGTGTAGCCCATTTGCGAGTAACGCCGGACTGCTTCCGCCATACGGTCCGGGTGTGTTGATACTGTCCACGAAGAAACCGACACCCACTTGCGGTATTGCTGTCCGAAGAGTTTGTAGACCGGAACCATGGCGGCTTTTCCCATCAGGTCATACATCGCTGTTCCCAGGCCCAGTGATGTTTCATCACCGACCCAGTCAAACGGACTCGTCCCGATGTATTTTTCGATGGTTTCCGGGGGTTCCGTCCAGCCGCTTTCACCGAGTCCGATGAGTCCTGTATTCGTGTGTGCGACGTAGATTGTCCGTGTCCACGGGCCATAAAAATGGTTCAGTTGCCAGGACTGCCAGTCGACGAATTCGTTCGTAATTTCGTGAACTTCGATGTCCGTGACAGTCACGGGGCCATGCAGAGACTCAGAACGTTTCATGGCCGCCTGCAGCGTCTTTGAGCTGTTCGGTAACAGATGACCTGCCATTGCGACGCCCGCAGATGTGGCCAGAAACTTGCGGCGTGTGCAGATATCAGAATTAAACTGTGGGACGTTATTTACCACGGATGTCATTGTCAGCTCCTTTAATTGCCATCTGGATCGTGTCGGAACCGCTGTCAGCAGGTGTTTTACATCATTCAAAATTTACGTTTTTATTACCTATGTCAACGCTGTTTCCTGATCATCAGCCGAGCCATACGCTGAAATATTCACAAAAACGCTGTGCCTTGCCAAATGTATCCAGTTTGCTTCCCGATGCCCGGAAATCCTGACAATGCTGATGTTGGGACATGCGATTGCCTGGGTCTCGTCGTCTTCGCGACGCGCAACTTGCATCGCCAGGAGAAACGTCCCAAAATATACAAAGAACCTTGTTTTCTCTGTTTCTTCCACACTTCGACTCTCCGATCCCACTGCTCGGTGACGGGTGTCCTGACTGTGAATATCGTGGCCGCGATGATGCGACGTCTTTGCCTGCCGGTTTCGCCCGTGATTGCCATGTTTCTGTTCGTTGGCCCGTGGGCAACAGGAACAGAGGTCAACTTCAACCGAGATATTCGTCCGATTCTTTCTAACCACTGTTTCCAGTGTCACGGCCCGGATGACGATGCTCGTCAGGCGGACCTGCGGCTGGATCAGCGGGAAGGGGCGTTGGCGGACCGCGATGGGCATGCAGCGATCGTGCCCGGTGATCTGGTGAACAGTACAGTTGTGGAGCGAATTACTTCAGAAGATGTGGAAGCCAGAATGCCACCGGCAACATTTGAGAAGTCGCTATCGCAGAAGCAGATTGATCTGCTGGTGACATGGATTGAGTCAGGCGCAAACTATACGAATCACTGGTCATTCGAAGCGATCCAACGGCCATCTGTGCCATCGGTTCGACCAATGGATCCGGTTCGGAATGACATCGACAATTTTATTGTTGCCGGCCTGGCCTCACGTAATATCGAAGCTTCGCCACCGGCCGATCGTTACACCTTGATCAGGCGTGCGTATCTCGATCTGCTGGGGCTGCCACCTTCTGTCGAAGAAGTGGACGAATTCGTTTCTGATCAGCGTGAAGACGCATGGGAGCAGTTGCTGGATCAAGTGATGGATAACCCACACTTCGGAGAACGTTGGGGCCGTCACTGGCTCGATCAGGCTCGTTATGCCGATTCACATGGCTATACCAACGACAACGAGCGATCGATGTGGCCGTATCGCGACTGGGTGATTGACGCATTCAATCGCGATCTCCCGTTCGATGAGTTTACTATTGAACAGCTGGCCGGTGACCTGCTTGCCAGCCCGAACCTGTCTCAGCGGGTTGCCACCGGCTTTCATCGTAATACGCTGATCAATACCGAAGGTGGAACCAAGGCGGATCAGTTTCGTGACGAACAGGTGAAGGATCGCGTTGATACCACGGGACTCGTCTGGATGGGGCTGACGGTGGGCTGCGCAAAATGTCACAGTCACAAATTCGATCCGATTAGTCAGCAGGAATATTACCAGCTGTACGCTTTCTTTAATTCGACGGCTGATAACAACTCCGAGACACCAATTGTGAAGGTGCCGGGACCACAACAGAAATCTGATATTCTGCGTCTTGAAACAAAGCAGACGGAATTAAAGCAGCAGATCAGTACGGATCCGGGTCGTGAAAGCCGCCAGCTGGCGTGGCAACAACAATTGCTTAAAAAGGCGAGTGAAGGATCGTCGGAGCAGCATGATTCTGACGCAGGCTGGTCCATATTGAATCTTTCCGGAAAATCGCTGGAAGGTCGAGCGCAACTGAGTGCGTTGCAGGATCACTCACTTCTCGCAAGTGGACCGTCGGATGATACCGATGAGTATCATGTCTCAGCACCCAGTCCCCTGAAAATGATTCGATCAGTGCGTCTGGAAGTGCTGACGCATGACAGTCTGCCAAACACGGGGCCCGGACGTGCGGAGGACGGAAATTTTGAGCTGTCTGAATTCTGGTTTCGCACGGGTGACGGACGTGAACTTCGATTTTCCACGGCGGGTGCGCAGCATTCTCAGCCAGGTTATGAAGCTGCAAAGACGATTGATGGCAAGAACGATACCGGGTGGGCGATCGACGAAGCGCCGGAGGGCAGTCTGAACAGAAACAGAACGGCCTGGTTTGTTCTGCCCACACCGCTGGAGGTCGAGCTGAAACATTCATTAACATTCAAGATGCGGTTTGCGAAGAAAGGCGCTGGAATCGGCCGTTTTCGTATTGGAGTGTCTGAAACGGAATGGCAGTACGATCCCGACCCCGCGATTTTAGCAGTGCTCGTTGCGATCGATCCGGCTGACCGCAGTGAGGAACAGAATCACAAACTGGACGATGCTTTTCTGCGGCAGGACGCTGTGCTTGGGTCAGTTCGGGCTTCGCTTACGGACGTTACGAAGGAACTGGATGCAATCAGGAAGACGATTCCGACCACGATGGTGCTGCAGGAACTGGATGAACCACGGAAGACGCATCTGCAGATTCGAGGGGAATTCCTCAGGACCAGCTATGAAGTGACTCCTGCCGTCCCGGCGGTGCTGCCGGAAGTTGCCGAGGCAGAAGGTGCACGGACACGACTCGATTTTGCAAACTGGCTGATGCACCCCGATCATCCACTCACGGCACGTGTACGAGTCAACCGGATCTGGATGCGTCTGTTTGGGCGAGGTCTTGTTGAAACCGAAGACGATTTTGGAACTCAGGGTACCCTGCCCAGTCATCCGCAGTTGCTCGACTGGCTAGCCGACGAATTTCGTCGCCAGGGGTGGTCAACCAAAA
>JAKVAY010000087.1 GCA_022447185.1 Fuerstiella sp.
CGGCTCGTGACTGGCAACGTAAGTGCCCCCGTCTCTCTGCAGCCGATCAATATTGATGCATCGACCGTGTGTATTGCACATAAATATTTTTCCACGGTATTCCTCCGGAAAGTTGGTGCCCTGGTAAATCATGCCACCACAATGGCTGTGTCCTCCGCCAAAGTCTTTGGCTTTACCGTCCCGACTCTCGGTCCACCGGACGTTGTCGTCCCAGTGATAGTGATCGCTGCAGGGTCCCATGAGTTCGTAAAGGTAGGGATTGAAGTCCTGTCCGTACATGCGTTCATAGTGGGCTCCGGGAATGACATGCCACAAATGAGCAATCACATTATTGGTCATGAACAACTGGCCGTGCTTGTCGTAGTCCAGTCCCCAGGGGTTGGTCGTCCCGTGGCAAACAATCTCAAAGATTCGTCGTGTCGGATGAAATCGCCAGATACCCGCATTCATCGGATTGCGGTCTTTTGACGGCGTGTCTGGTGTCCCCGGCAGTGACGAATCGGTGATCCCATGACGGCCGTAGAGCCATCCATCGGGGCCCCACAGCAATCCATTGACAAAATTATGCACAGCTCTTTTAGTCCATCCGTTGAGCATTTCCACCGGTTCAGCGTCCGGAACATCGTCTCCGTTTTTATCGGCAATAAAGGATAATGTGCCATCGTTGAGCACCCACAGACCACCATAGCCCCATATCAGCCCGGTGAGCATATTGCCCTGATCCCAAAACACTTTCCGAATATCATGTTGGCCGTCGCCGTCGGTGTCCTCCAGGATGATGATGCGGTCGCGATGATCGGGATCAATATTTCCTCTTTTGTCATACGTGTAATTCTCGGCAACGAATATTCGGCCGCGGTCGTCGAAATCGAATGCGATTGGCTGTCTTACATCCGGCTCACCAGCAAACAGTGTGACCCGGAAGCCATCAGGAAGCTCAAACAGCCCCGGCATTTCCTGAGGTGCAGGAGGATGTTCACCGGATGCCTGACTGTTGACCGGATTCGGAAAATCGTCGGCATCTGCATGCCTCGATGCTGTTACATTGATCAGGAAAAGAGCCGTGATCAGTTTGAACCAGGTAGCAATCGAAGGCATGTGTCGTTCCTTGAATGACGGACCAGAGAAACAGGAATCCGAGCAGGCATTTCGTCGGAGAGTGTGACACTCGATCATTCGCCGTTTTCCGAGCTGTTGCTGAGAACTTCAATTGAAGGCCGCCGATTCTTCAGACAGTTCCAGTGCCTCCAGAATGGCAGCTACGTCGTTGTCCACCACGACAGGAGCATTGGCGTAAGGTGCTTTGGTGACACCGCTGGGAACAAGTTTCTTTGCTCGCAGATTCTCGTCTGCGGAATGATAGGCAACCGTCAGATCCGGATCTTTCAGCTGGTGACCGGTCAGCACACATACCACGCGATCATCTGTACCAATGAGATTCTGTTCTCTGAGATGATGCAATCCGGCTAACGTGGCTCCGCTGGCTGGCTCGCAACCGAATCCGGCCGCTGCAATCATCGCTCGTGCATCAACGATTTCCTGATCAGTGACACTCTGAACGACGCCGTCGCAGACATCGATGGCACGCAGTGCCTTTTCAAGGTTGACCGGACGATTGATCTCGATCGCTGAGGCCAGCGTCCTGGCCCGTTCATTGCGTTCATCCATGGATTCGTAGTAATCACCGATCTTTGGGGCGTCGACCTGACCGGAATTCCATGTCAGTTCATGTGCATTCACAAGTTGTTCCAGCGTATGGGCGCCGGACGAATTGATAATTGCCAAACGCGGCACCCGATCAATCAGACCGAGTTGTTTGAGTTCCATGAAGGCTTTACCAAAAGCGCTGCAGTTTCCAAGGTTGCCACCCGGTACCACAATCCATTCCGGAACGTCCCAACCAAGTCCCTCAAGGACCCGCAACATGATCGTTTTCTGTCCCTCCAGACGAAACGGATTGACACTGTTACACAAATAGATCGGATGCTGTTCACAAATCTCGCGAACACGAGCCAGTGCGTCGTCGAAGTCGCCTCGAATTTGCAGAGTACGGGCGCCGTAGTCCAGTGCCTGAGACAGTTTGCCATACGCGATCCTGCCGCTGCCCACAAATACAACACACTGAAACAACCCCGAAACACCTGCGTAGATCGCCAAAGAGGCACTTGTATTGCCGGTCGAGGCACAGGCCGTTATCCGGGCGCCAACCATATGTGCGTGGGTGGACGCAGCTGTCATACCGTTGTCTTTGAAACTCCCGGAGGGATTCAGTCCTTCATACTGCAGAAAGAGACGACCCGAATTCATGCCAAGTTGTGCTGCCAGACGATCATTTTTCTGCAGAATTGTCTGCCCTTCACCAATCGTCACGATTTGGTGATCGGGGGCAAACGGCAGCAGTTCCCGGAATCTCCATACACCACTGAAGTCGAGTGGCTCTCGACGACTGCCCCAGCGGGACTCGAATTCGCTCAGTGACCTGGGGACGGCGACTTTGTCCCAGTCATACTGAATATCCAACAGGCTGTTACAGCTTGGGCATGCTGTCAGGATCTGGCCAACGTCGTATGTTGCGCCACATTCAGGATGAATACAGGCCTGATGCACGTGATTCATGAGTTCAAATCCATGAGGGTACTGTCAAATCCCGAATCCGGCTGACCGACCGTCAGTGACAGAATCCGGGAAAATGCTCTTATACGCAGATCGCGTCGTCGGTTCATCATCGATTACGACGGATTCAGACGTTGAGAATGAACTGTTAAGCGTGGAACTTCTGCCGAATCTTTCCTGCAACACCAATTGCTGCACAGAGGCCTTGAAACAATGACAAAAAGCTGTCATTCTTCGTCGCCACGCTGCCGGCAGCTATTGTCAGTTTGCTCTTATAAACTCAGGCAGATTCCTTCCAGACCCCGTTTTGCGGGCAGTTTTACCCACGAGTCACAACAATGAGAATTCGCAAGGGTGATACAGTTGAAGTGATCAGCGGCAGCAGTAAAGGAACTCGCGGGTCAGTTTTGACCGTAGATCCTTCTGGCGGCAAAGTCACAATTGAAGGCGTGAACCGCGTCTACAAACATGTACGGCGTGGGCATCCAAAGAGCCCCCAGGGCGGTCGTCTGCACGTTGAACTCCCGATTGACGCGTCGAATGTACAGTTGATTTGTCCGGAAACCAACAAGCCGACACGTACCGGAGTGCGGACCGCAGAGGATGGAAGCCGGGAACTGTTCGCACGTCGTTCGGGCGTCACACTTCGTCCGCTCTCGCCGGCGGCCAAATAGTCAGGCCGACTTCTTCCTGGTCGGAAAACCGTCCACTGATTGTGTCTTTATTGAAAGACAGCAATGCGCGTCGCTTCATTAATGGCGTGAACGGCGGATGCTTCAGATCTCTGAACCGGCCTTTTCTCTTTTTGCGTCCGAAGTCTTCGCTACGTTGCCATGATTTTTGAGTGGCGTTTTCCACAAGCCCTGATGTGATCACATGTCGTAACAAGCCGGCAGTGTTCAACTACCGTGGCCTGATAAACATGTTCCGATACCACACTTCGCTGTTGTGGTCCGTCAACATGATATGACCACAGCGATTCTGTCCGAAGCCCGGGTGCTCACTGAATTTACTGTTTGCGATTGCTTCGTCCCAGCGGGCAGTCCCCGTGTAGTCATCGATCGTCAACTGGCCATTGATCCAGTGTCTAATCCGATTGCCCTGGACGAGGACTTTACCAACATTGAACTGCTCGTCCGTCGTACGACGCGTTGGATTCGCTATTGGCTCAAAAACATCATAAAGAGACGCTGTCAGGTGATTCCGGTCCAGATGAGGAAATGCGTCGTCATCGAGGATCTGAAACTCGCAGCCCAGTAGACTTGTTCCGTAACTCTGGACCCGATATTTGATTCCGCTGTTACCCCTCTTTGAAATGCGGTATTCAAACCACAATTCGAAGTCGCCATATTTGTTCCGGGTAATGATGTTGCCGCCCTTTTCCTTGAGATGCAGCGTTCCATCGGTATCAAAAGCCCAGCCCTTTTCGACATTTTCACCCGAGGGCATCATCCAGTGATCCAGTGATCGGTTCATTAACAGATCGGTGTACTGTGCATCTGAGACACCACTGAAAACCACACACGATGTGATGGTGACGATCCTTGTAACAACAGAGTTCACGTTCAGTCTTTCCTCAGATAAATAGTGATCAGACGGTCAACAGAAAAAACGACAGTGACTCGTGAGGATCAATTTCCGTTGTCACACTTAACCCCGGAACAGAGGACTCATGTGGTCCGCTAACCCAGTCAATTGTCATCTCCGGGTCACCTGACAAGTCAAACGGTCGTTCGTTAAACAATAGCAACACCGCTGCCCTGTTTGCCAACAAGAACTGCACCATGATTCGTTAATTTAGGATGACTGGTGACTTTTGGCGCGAATATCCCGGCCCGGCAGTTACGGGCAGTTTTTGCCGAACCCGTATGGCCAAACCCTGCGGGTTTCAATACCGTCCTTCTAATTGACTCACCTTTACGTTGAGTCGGCTGGATGGGTCGTTGTCGTTCCACAGGATGTGGTAAGCGATTCCAATGGCTCTACTGTCGTGTCTACCAGTGTGAACCACGGTTGCGACAATCGAAAGGGACAACGTTCGGCAGGGATGCAACGATGAACGGAATACGCTTCGTCCACACAGATTATCTACGACTGGCCGAAAGTATTGCCGGACTGGCTGCGGCGCCTGACTGGCTGCGGCGTCTGGCTCGTGACGCCACACGAGGAGCGGTTTCCCGCATCTTTGATATTGCCGTCACTCAAAATGTGGATTTTGTGTTGATTGGCGAGATCTGCGCTCCAGCCGACCAGTTTCGTCCAAACGTTGTCCAATGGCTTGAGGCACCTGTTCAGAGGCTGCGCCAACATGGCATTCAGGTCGTAATCGCAGCATCCGGACACGCAGAATCCGAGTCGCTGGCAGATCTTGTCCTTCAGCCGGATGAGTGGCTTCATGCGACCAACACTGCCGATCGCGTCGATCTGGCAGTTGGTCCGACAAATCTTCCAGCCGAATCAGATCTCACGATCGGCACCGTGCCGACCGGTACGTCTTCAAATGCCAAATGCAGCTATTTGATCCATCCCCAGGTTCGGCACAGTATTGAAACATCAAACGAGAATTCTCCTGTGTACTCAGCTGGCGCACCACAATCTCATGGTCCGCACGAACAGGGCGAATTCGGCTGCCTTGTTGTAGAAGCAAATCCCGATACAGCACAGATTGACGTTGTGTTCGAGCCAACCGATCCCCTGCGTTTCGAGACCCGAAGTATTCAGGCACCGTCGATTACCACCAGTAAGGATATTGCGGATGCGGTCATCGAAGAGTCACGAACCCTGGCTCGCAGGCAGCGCCGAACAACCATCGTCGACTGGCATTTCGACAGTCCTTTCGCATGCGCTGGCAACATCGAATCGTGGCGTGAAGAAAACATTCTGAACTCGGTGCGCAGCACGTTGCAAAAGGGGCATCTGGGAGTCTGGCCAAGACAATTCAAAATCACATCTTCAGACGTGTGTCTGGCTGATCCTTTTGAGCCGGGGGCGGCTCATGAACTGACGTCCCTTTTGCTTGGCAAACTTAAAGAATCGCATCAACAGGCACCTGTTGTTTTTGCGGAACTCATTACCGGCGTGAGGTTGATGCGTCAGGCAGCCTGACCAGGAAAAATACGAGTATCCGTCTCCCTGTATTTATCGAGCCCGTCGGGAACTGACTGCTAATCAATTTGCCGACGATATGCGAACAAGAGGAAGAGGCAGAAAATGCAATTGAACGATATTTATGTAAATCGGCTGGGTGTGCTGAAGCATTTGTCTCTGGATAATTTACCGGCGTTGAGTGTGATCCACGGTGGAAATGGCAGCGGTAAAACGACTCTTGCCCGTTTTCTCCGGGACATTCTTCTTTCCGCGGACTCGCTGACCACACAGCATCCGGACGAGACGAATGTCGGCAGTATTCAGATTTCTGAGTCTCATCACAGCTGGACGTTGTCACGTTCCATGTCGGTCACTGGAAACGAACAGACGACCGTGCAATACGATGGAAGTTCGGAACGATCAGCAACACGGAAGCCCGGCTTTCCGGACTGGATTTCTGATCGGGTATTTCAGGAAATCCTCTGTCCCGGATATCAGGAAGCAGAACAGTTCACACTGCTCACAAAGCTTTGCCTTGAAACCGGAGAGTCGATGGCAGCTAAAACTGAAATACAGCGAGCAAAGACCGCGATAGCACAAGCCGTTCGGGAGCGTCAGGGTACTGAGCTGGAACCTGGATTGAGTCAGCAGATCGATGATCTGGAACGCCAGCGAGACGAACTCAACAACGATTTAAGAAGTCTCAGAGAAAATGATTCCTCTGTTTCGGATGGCATGAGTTCGATTCAGGAACCGGTTTCCGCACAATCCACGCGCAGTCTGCTGATTCATGACCCGCGGGAGCTGAATCAAAATAAGGAAACCACGGACGCAGAACATCGCCCGGAGGAACCCAGACAAAAAAATCTGCTGGCGCTGAATCAGCGGCACTTGCAGGCACTGCTGGCTGAATTAACCGTACGGCGTGACCAGTGGCGTCGGATTCGAAACCTGATCGATCAGGAGACTCGCGCCGTTCAAACTTTCGGGGCTGCGGCAATCAATCGTTCAGCACATTCGGTTCGAGCCGTCGTGAGCCGCCTCGAAGAAAGAATGCGGCAAAGAAAAACGGAAGAAACCGAGCGATGGCACAGCAATGTCGAACAGGAAATAGCGGCTTTGTGCCAGTTCGTGACACAACAGCAGGAAGGATCGCAGGCGTTTGAACGACGTTTCGAATCACAATACGGCAGCGAGGCTTCAAACTGTATCCACCGTATCGAATCGCTGTTGCAGGACCAGATTCTGGGGATTCAGGAAGAACTGAATCGAGCGGAGGATATTCTCAGTGATTCAGTACAGCACGAGCCACCCGCCTGCGAATCGTTGTGGCATTGCGATTATCGACGCGCTCATGACGCGTCAAATGCTTCCCTGCATTCCAGCGAATCAGAACGACCGGCCGTTAACGATCGCCATTCATCTGCTCCTGCAGAATCACCTCGGAATGCACATGAATCTGTTCGCCTGAGCTCGTGTTCTGACATTTTGTCTCAGAAGCTGAGTCCGATTCCGTCTCTCGAAGAAATTGACGATCTGCGAGCTCGGCTGGCGGAAGTCGAAGCGCGTGCAGAACTACTGGTCAGCCATCGAGATATTTTGCTGCGAACAGAACAGTTACTGGAACAGGTGGTTGAACGATTGACTCAGCGCCAACTGCCAAAGGCTCTTGAAATTGCAACACCATGGCTTCAACGGCTCACATCCGGCGAATGTGTTCGAATTCTGCCCGATTCGGACCGTTCGGAATTGCTCGTCGAAACGACAACCTCGCCACAGCCTTTACGAATCGCTGAGCTGAGTCTCACAACACAGCATCAGCTGGCGCTGACTCTGCGACTCGCCCTGCTCCAGGTGCACTCGACAACCTCTCAAAGAATGCCGTTCATCATCGACGATGTTTTTATAACCTCAGATGATGAAAGAGACGCCGCTGCGGCCGATCTGCTGCAGGAACTCGCGGTAGACGGCCAGCAGATTGTGATGCTGACGTGTCAGAATGATATCCGTGAGCTGCTCGCAAGTCGTGGAGCAGCTGTTTACAACCTTCCAGCCGCTTCGGGGTCGGCGCCGATTTCTGTTGTGGAGTCAGCTTCCACATCCATGACAAATACGTCGCTCACTTCCGGAGCTTTCGACAGTCCGGTCCGGGATGTTCCTGACGAAGTGATTTCCAACGGGCAGGATGATTCTCACTGGTTGTTTTATCTGGAGCCCGAACACCCGGTGAGCGATCTTTCCGGAATCGAGATCAGTGAACTCAATGGGTGTGCGGCTGCTGACATTGGCACGATCGACCAGTTGCTGACGTGCTCAATCATGGACGTTAAGGAACGAATTCAGGGTGCGGGATTCTTCATGACCGAAGCCCGTCTTCGGGAACTGCAAATTCAGGCCGTCCTGGCTGTTTGCGTCCCGATGCTGCGTCAGCGTGACGCCGAATTACTTGTGTCTGCCGGGATTGACAACACCAGACAACTGGCTCGATTGAGACCAGAAGCAATTTTTGATCTGATCCAACGGTTTCAACAATCTGATTCCGGAACTCGTTTCCTTCGCAGTGGCAGAACAATTGACAGGCAACAGGCCATTAGCTGGAACCGCTGGGCGTTGCATGCTCGAACGGTCGACCGGGCCCGTGTGGCGTCCTTTGCAAGGATGTCACAGGCCTCTGGATCCGTCGGAATTCAGTCTTCATCACAGCGCACTCCAACCCGACACAGCAGCCGGCGCAACCGTCCTTCCAAAAACCAGGAGTCGCTTCGCCGTGTAAGAGCCCGAGTCTCTGACAATAACCGCCGCCGTGAAATTCGCAGTGCACGCCGTCGTCAGAGGAAGATAAGCGGCCCCGTGAACGAGTGCAGATCCGTCAACCGGGAAACGGAACTGAGATTCTGTCTGAGTCTTTCAAGTGATGTTGACGCAGCTCCGTCGATTGGGGCAAAAACGGCCGCACGTCTGGCTCGTGTCGGTATCGGGACCGTCCAGGATCTGCTGGAGAGCGATACCGATACTCTGGTAACGTTGCTTGATGACCACCAAATCACGGCGCCTTTGATTGAGCAGTGGAAATCTCAGTCGGCCCTGGTCTGCACAATCCCGAAGCTGCGCGGTCTCGACGCTCAGATCCTTGTCGCCTGCGGAAGAAAAGATGCGGACGAAATTGTCAACCTGTCTCCGGAACAGCTGTTCTCGGTTATCCAGCCGTTTTGTGACACGATTGAAGGTGAAAGAATTATCCAAGACAACAAGAAACCTGATCTTAAAGAGGTCTCGAACTGGATCTCGTGGGCTCGACGATCGCGCCCACTGAAAGCCGCATAACGAATTCAGTATTGAGCCGATTCGGCCGCGCTGATTCCAAACCGACCCAGCGCGGCAACTTCTGAATTCATTCCTGCAAAGCGGGCATCCTTTGTGACACCACGTGCGTAACGTGCATAGATCTGCTGCAGAATCACCGCCAGCTTAAAAATGCCAAAACAGTAATAATAAAGCATTTCCGGCAGTGCGGTATCCGTTACCTCGGCATAACGAGTCGCCAACTCCTGACGACTTGGACTGCCTGGCAGCATCGTGGGACCGAATGCAAGTTTACGGATATCTTCCGGGTCATCTGCCTGGATCCAGTAGGAAAGTGACGTTCCCAGATCCATGAGGGGGTTTCCGATCGTCGCCATTTCCCAGTCGAACACCGCGACAATTGTTGTCAGATCGCTGGCCGACACCATTACGTTGTCGTACTTGTAGTCGTTATGAACCAATGTCGGTGACGAGTCCGGGGGAATCGTTTTCTGCAGCCACTGACCGAGTTGTTCAACTTCCGGACACCGATCCGTTTTCGCTTTGTCATAACGTTCGTTCCATCCGGTGACCTGTCGCTCAGTGTAACCGGCAGGCTTTCCGAAATCGCCCAACCCTGCCGCTTTGAAATCCAGAGCGTGCAGTGCAGCCAGATTGTCAATCAGAGATAATCCCGATCGTCTTACAGCATCGGGATCAGACACGAGTTGTTTTGGCATATTGTTGCCACGGAGAACGACGCCGTGGCGCCGTTCCATGATGTAAAACTCGTCACCAATGATGTTCGTATCTTCGCAGTACACATATGGACGTGGCGCCGGGGCATACACTTCACACAGTCTTGACAGGACTCGATATTCGCGTCCCATATCATGCGCCGATTGAACCTGATTTCCGAAGGGCGGACGACGCAGTACAAAATCCTCATCACCGACTCTGATGAGATACGTCAGATTCGAGTGACCACTGGGAAATTGTTCTATGCTCAATGGGCCTTTTACCGCAAGGTGCAGCCGCAGCCATTTTTCCAGTCGCCTGAGGTCAAGGTTTTCGCCTGAGCGAACCGGACCAGCCTGATCGAGCATCACAACTGATACTCCTTCAGTACCTGCCGTGCGACAACTCCGCGGTGTACCTCATCCGGACCATCATAGATGCGGGATCCCCGTTCGTTGCGGTAGAACGTTGACAGCACCGTATCATCTGTGATGCCCAGTGCACCATGAGTCTGAATCGCACGGTCAACGACCTGCATCATAATTCGCGCTACGTAAAATTTAATACTGGAGATCTCCACGCGAGCGTTTTTTGCGCCGACTTTGTCGATCTTCCAGGCAGCATGCAGCACAAGGAATCGAGCAGCATCAATGGCGGCTCGACTTTCTGCGATCCAGTTCTGAACGGTCTGTCGATTGGCCAAAGGGTCGTCCGGCGCCAGATCACGGCTGACAGCACGCTGGCACATTAGCTCAAAACTCCGTTCAGCAATTCCGATCCAGCGCATACAGTGATGGATTCTTCCCGGTCCAAGCCTTGCCTGCGCGATGGAGAAGCCGGATCCCTCCTCACCCAGAAGATTCGACACCGGTACTCGCACGTCGTGATAACGAATCTCCGAATGACTGTCCCAGTCATGCCCTGCATGCCCCATACAGCTGATGTTGCGAACTCGTTCAAAACCAGGCGAATTGGTCGGCACGATAATCTGGCTTGCCCGCTGATGTGGAGCAGCGTCCGGATTTGTAACTGCCATAAGAATCACAAACGCTGCTCCGTCCGCTGATGTTGTGAACCATTTGTGACCATTGATCACGAATTCGTCTCCTTCACGAACCGCAACGGTATCCATATGGACCGGGTTGGAACCAGCGCGTCCCGGCTCCGTCATCGAAAAGCAACTCCGAATCGCACCGGACGTCAGCGGTTTCAGCCATTGTTCCTTCTGCTCTTCGGATCCAAACTCGATCAGTATCTCCATATTGCCTGCGTCGGGGGCCTGCGCATTGAAGCAGTAATTACCAAAAGGACTGCGGGCGAGTTGCTCGCAGGTCATTGCGTATTCCATAAACCCCAGACCAACCCCACCGTACTGCCTGGGAATCTGAGGCAGCCACAGACCCGCATCGCGAACTTTCTGTCGCACGCGATTCAGAGCCGGCAAAGCGTCCAGAAAATTCTTGCCAAGATACTCGCGCTCCACAGGAAGAACTTCATCATCCATCAGTTTGCGAACCCGCTTCAGCATCACCTGAGTTTCTTCAGGAATTGAAAAATCCATCTTTGTCCCTCAGGATTAAAGGATACGTGCGGAGATCGCATGGAAATGACAGACACGCTGGTCGTGGGCGCCGATATTTTCCCATCTCAAAGTCTTTGCAACAGGCATGGCCATCGATCGGCAACGCAGGCAGGATCACCGATAGGTCCACAATTCCGTATCTTTCAGGTGAGCCATTGTATTGAATCGATCGAGAGTGAACCGACCTTCCGTAAACGCAAATGCGGTCATAGAACAATTCCAGATGCGCCATCCAAGTCCGAGCGCCGTTTCATTCGGACAGTGCAGCGCCCGCTGCAGTGCAGCGACGATTGTACCAGCGGACGTCGCGACCAGCACCCGGCGACCTTTGCCGCTCCGACGCACAATGTGATCGATGCCGACACACACTCGCTCCCTGAATTGATTCCAGGACTCAACACCAAATAATGGACATGTACCGCGAATCCACAGCACAGCAACCGCTTCAAACAATCGAGCGAAAGCACGCTGGCGTTCGAGAGATGATTCTGATCGGTGGAAACGGTTACGCAGTTCTCTGAGATGAGGGATCTCTTCACTTAACGCATCGAGATGTCGGGTAACAAGCTGGTCAACATGATGCTCGTCAAATTCCGGGAATGCCACAAACTCAGGAAAACTCCCGCAGACCTGTCCAGCCTCCGTGACTGTCTGTCGATGTCGTTTACGGGGCCCAATGTAGAGTTCGTCAAATTTGGCGTGTTGGTATTTGAAGTAAAGGCCCAGTTCTCGCGACTGTTGTTCACCCAGTCGTGACAATTGATCGTAGTCGTCGGAAAACAACGACGCCTGCGCATGGCGAACAAAGACGAGGGTGCTCATATTGCTGAAACACTGAAATAGACAATTGGGTCGACAGTCTCGCCGGACACCACGCACCCGGCATTCGACCGTTCCATGGATAATACCCAAACGCCAGCGCAGCTGAAAACAACCATGTCATTGACTGACTACGAATAAAATACCTGTCTGAGTCAGACAAACTCTCAACCTGAACATCTCACCGGTCAACTTTTAACGCGGTCGGAGAAACATGCAGGAACTCCGAATACCAACAGATCGCAGCGCACAGGGAGATCTCATAAGAATTGACGATTGATCCGGAATCTGCAGAATTGGTCCCGAGTTCACAGTCCGGAGCGCGGTGTTCAAGCGACTCAACATTATTCGTGCAGCCCGTTCCAGTCCGAGGACTCGTGAACATTCTCCGTGTTCACGCATGGTCAATATTTCCAATTCCTGACGATGTCGTTCAATTCGTCGGGAACACCCGTTTCCGGAGACACTTTCGTGAAAAAACATGCCATAACGCTCAAGCCGTCCGAACAGGCGATTCTCAGTGCGGCTGCGACGATTTATGCAGGTTACACAACCGCGGGCCGTGTGGCCGAAGGCGAAGAAAAATCCTGGCTGACGACATCACTCAAACAGGCCATCCAACTGGCATTGGTCACCGATGATGCTGTCCAGGCCGACGGCGAATTCCACTGAATATTAAGAGCGTCTGTGATCTGTCACCGCACCGGTCCCAACTGGTGTCGACGATTTGAAAACTGTCTGACTGAAGAATACGGAGCCCCGGAATCGTGCGGATCACAGGAATTGATGTCTGCCCTTTGAGTGGAGCCACGGTCGATGGCGGGTGGCCGCAGGGGCACGAGCCTCAGGAGGACCTTCATGCGCTCGTCGTGATTCATGCTGAAGATGGTGTCACCGGCTACGGCAGCTGCTTTACGTCTGGAGGACTGGTGTCGGCCGCAGTTGACTTGTTGTGGCCTCTGTTAAAAGGTCAGTCAGCTGAAGAGCCGGAACGTGTTTCGGAGTCACTCCACCAGGCCACATTCTGGCAGGGACGTGGTGGCGCGGTGACCCATGCGATCAGCGGAATTGATATCGCACTTTGGGATATCATGGGGCAACTCTGCGGGCAACCGATCTCTCGACTGCTGGGAGGCAACTATCGCAATCGAATCAAACCCTATGGCTCCATTCTGTTCGATGAGCCAAGGGTACTCGCGGCGAATCTTGAATCGACCGTGAAACGCGGATTTCGTGCGATCAAAATGGGCTGGCGACCGTTCGGGCGGCGTGATCGGGCGTTCGATGAACAACTTGTCCGGACGGCTCGGCAGACGGTCGGAGACGACGTGGAACTCATGGTGGATGCTGGCGGGAGTGAACAACACTGGCCGCACGGTACCAGCTGGGCCCGTAATACAGCCTCTATGCTGGCTGACTACGGTATTGTCTGGTTCGAAGAGGCGCTCCCACCAGACGACCTCGACGGATTTACAGAGCTCACGCGAGTGTCGCCAATACCCATTTCCGGTGGTGAAGTGCTGACTCGTCGACAGTCATTTCAGCCTTTCCTGAAACGGCGCGCGTTTGACATCGTGCAGCCTGACGTGACCAAATGTGGCGGACTCAGCGAGTTCCGACGTATTGCTCAGATGGCCCAAGATCGCAATATTGAAGTGGTGCCACACGGCTGGAATACTGCCGTCGGACTGGCAGCAGATTTACAGATTGCCGCATTTCTGCCCAATGCACGATACGTTGAGTATCTGACTCCGAGCGCTTATATCGACGAGCTGACCTCAGAGCCCTTCATCGTGGACAATGAGGGGTTGTTAACGATTCCTGATCGTCCAGGCCTTGGTATTCACATCGATCCGGCTCGTCTCGCAGTGTTTTGCCCGAAGCGAATCGAATTTCGCTAGATTTTATGTTGATCGCAGTTCGGCGCAACATCAGTCGCGACGATTAAGGACAAGCGACTCGCTGCACCGACAGGCACCTGCCCGGAACACCACCCACACAACCGCGGGATTTGTCAATCCTGCGAAAGTGCGGCGAAGCAGGTCAGGACTTTTGCAGAGCTCCGTGCCGTATCAGTCCTGGAAGAACATCGGCATCCAGCTGCGCGATGTTGCCATCACTCAGATGTTCCCAGGCAATCGCAGCCATAGCGGCATTGTCAGTACAGTATTCCATATCCGCGATACAGAGTTCAACGCGAGCTTCACAACACATTGCTGCCAAACTCTGCCGAAGTCGTTGATTCGCCGCCACTCCTCCACCAACGCAGAGCCTTGGATGCCCAGTTTTATCCAGTGCACGCCGCGCTTTGACTGTCAGAACATCAACGGCAGCTTCCTGAAACGAAGCCGCCAGATCAGCCACTCTCTCCGGTGGTGTCGTCGTCAGCTGATCGGGTCCTGGGACGCCTCGGGCTGCATAAAGTGCGGCCGTCTTTAATCCGCTGAAGCTGAATTCCAGTCCTGGTTTTTTGAGCATTGGACGGGGCATCTGCCATACACGGGGATCGCCGGATCGAGCGGCCTGTTCGATGGACGGACCCCCAGGATAGGGCAGCCCAAGAATTCTCGCAACTTTGTCGAAGGCTTCTCCCACTGCATCGTCCGTAGTGCTGCCGATGAGTGAAAAGTCGGTCGCAGACCGACAGTCATACAGATTTGTGTGTCCCCCACTGACCACGAAACCAACACAGGGAAAGATCGATGTTTCTTTGCCAATGCCGCAGGCGAAGATATGAGCGTCAACGTGATTGACGGTCACCAGGGGAACTCCAAGGCTCAGTGCGATTGTCTTCGCAGCTGTCAGCCCAACCAGCAGTGACCCAACCAACCCGGGCTCAGACGTGACTGCGACTGCGGCAAGCTCAGTGACTTTCGTATTTGATTCTGCCAGGGCAGTACGAATTGTCGGAAGGATGCGTGCCACGTGTGCGCGTGAGGCAATCTCAGGCACGACGCCTCCGAACTCCTGATGCAGTTCGAATTGCGATGCAATCACGTTGGAAAGCACGTCACCCTGTTCAGAAATGACAGCCGCAGCCGTTTCGTCACAGGACGACTCAATTGCCAGCAGCCTGCGTGCGTTCACAAACAGAGACTCCGATTGCTGGATTGGCTGTTCCCTCTCACTTGCCATCGATCCATCACTGAGTCTATTTCCGTTTGATCGATCGGTTATCGTCCGTCGGACACACGAGTCGAAAAAACATCAGGTGCGTGAAAAGGAATGAGCGATCAGATTGCGATCGAAATACTCCGGCACATCGCCCTCGGTCGCATACAAATAAATGGCCGCCAGCAGAATTGCATTGGCGGCAGAGGAAACCAACGAAGCCAGCAACATCAGGACCGCTCCTGCAGCAATCAATCCAATCCCGAAAGGCGGATTGCCGCTGGCGATCAGGAATATACCCGGAACAATTAAAAGAAGCCCTGGAAGACTCAACAGGAAGTTAATAAATCCCGCACTAAAACTTGCCGACAGTGATTCGCCCCAGGTGCGTTTCATGATAGCAACAGACCTCTGACATGCGTCAACGGGACCTGCCTTTTCAACAACAAGGATTGGCACAACGAAGTACGTCGTGACGGTCCATGCCATGCCAAGTAATGCAGCGATGAACTTCCCGACTTTCTCCGATCGGGATTCGATGATGCGAAGAATCAAACCGACGGTCGCACTCACAAGTGCCCAGCCTGCGATTTGCGGCAACCGTCGAGAAGCGGCCCGCAATCCATCGCTGACAGTGGGGTCGCCTCCCTTGAACCGGATCATCGCACAGGCGACGAGTGCTGAATTGAAAAACACGATGACAAAATAGTTAATCGCATAGAATGCAAAGAGCACAACGATGGCGACAGGATTGTTCGCGCCGTTACCATCATCAAGACCAGCCATGCTGTCGGTGTACCATAAGGGCACTGCAAAACTTGCCAGGACCAGCATGCAGGCCATTCCGCTAAGAAGCGGGAACAGCAACAACTCTTTGTCGAGTCTCAGAACACGAAAACTTTGGCAGGCAAGCTGCCAGCCTGTCGACAGTCGTTGAAACATCGTCGTATCTCCTTTGATTTCATAACTTTGTCATGATCAATCCAGATGACGTTATCCTGTGCAAAAAGTGTACATCAGAATGTTGCCAACAACGACGAACGATGGGTATACGAAGGCGGATCTTCAGAAATTGAATAAAATGGTGCATGATGTATCTAATACGTCCGACTGACCCGAATCTTTCTCAAGCCTGACAGTGTGAGTACCTGTCCGAATCTGACTCATGCAATCACTCTGCTTCCCGTTGAAAAGCTGCAGCCTGTAATCAAAGACGACCACATCGCCAGAAACGTAAGAACGTAAGACAGTGAAACGCATTTGAGTATCGGTACCGGACAGCCATGGCGCAGACGGACTCAACCTGGCGAATAAACACCGAAGTGAACACATACCGAGGGCACAGGCACATACACGAATCGAGAAAATATTCTACAATATGATGGCCTTCCAGATATCTGACCAGACATGACCACAATCCTTTTCTTTAGCCAGAGTCCTGAATGTCTGCGATCGTCCAGAACACACAATACGGAGATCTTCAGTGCACCGTTGTCGATCAACTGAAGGGAGCGGCACCACGCCTGCTGGTCGTGCTTTCACATGGATTCGGTGCTCCCGGAACAGACCTGGTCCCTCTGGCATATGAATTCCTGAATGCCAGTCCAAAGATCGCTGGAAGTGTGAGGTTCATATTTCCACAGGCGCCAGTTGATTTGACACCAGCAGGAATGCCAGGAGGCCGGGCGTGGTGGCTCATCAATATGGAAAAACTGGCCACCGTCTTTCAGACCAGGGACTACAGTCAACTCACTGAAGTTGAACCGCCTGGTCTCCGGGACGCTTCTGCAGGACTTTCTCAGGCCGTCCAGGCAATGCTGGAAGATGCCGGACTCACCGGTGAACAATTGTTCCTGGGCGGCTTTTCACAGGGAGCAATGGTAAGTACCGATGTTGTCCTGCGCAGCGGCTTGTGCCCCGCGCTGCTGATTCTGATGTCCGGCACACTTCTCTGCAGGGCTGACTGGACCAAACTGGCCGATGAACATCGAGGGTGTCGAGTAATTCAGACCCACGGAAACGCCGACACGGTTCTCCCGATCGAGCCATCGACCTGGTTACGGGATCTGCTTTCCGAACATGGTTTCAATGTGGAGTACGCCGCCTTCACGGGACCGCATACGGTGCCGCCAATCGCGCTGCAAATGGCGGCACAGGCGATGATCGAAAAACTGGAAGATCTGCCAACCGACCCACCGCAGAACTAAAGTTCAATGACCCTGTTACGACACAGCTGACGATTATTTGCCTCGATTTTGATGATGCCAGTGAAACAACAACCGGAATGCCGGTGAAAATTTTTCAGCAGCTGCCTGAATTTCGTTAGCCAGCTCATCAGTCTCGACCCATTTGACCTGCTCAATTTCGCCCGGATCCGGGAAGATTTCATGATCCCATCGGCATTCGAACAACACCGTAAATTCCATGCTGGTGTCAGGACAGGCCTGAAACTTTTGACATCGATGCAGCTGCGTAGTGATCCCAAGTTCCTCAGTAAGTTCACGACCCGCTGCGACGGCATAGTTTTCGCCAGCACTCACATGACCGGAAGCCGACGAAGTCCAGACTCCCGGGAATTCATATTTTGAGCGGGATCTCCTGTGAATCAGCAGCCTGCCATCAGCGCGGCAGACGAAAATGTGGACAGCGCGGTGCAGCAGTCGTGCTTTGTGAACTTCCGTCCGTCGTTTCTGACAAACCACGTGATCGTGTTCGTCAACGACATCGAACCATTCCTCTTGGGTGTCGTCCATGCTGTTCCTTCGCGTACACCTGAATGGTTATAGCAATTTACCCCGGCTCTTCACAGCACGCCCGAATCAAAGCCCCGAAAGCGTGTCATTGATGTATTTTGCACACAGATACAGTGGAGAAGCACGAAATTACGGGAACGGGCAATCAGTCTCTGGACGCTGGCACTGCAAATCGACAGGCTTAGGGAAGGTGGACGCAGCGGAGCGTGCACTCTTCCGGTCTCAGTTTCAGGTGTTCTCCATGTCGTATCGGTCTTCCGTTTTTGCATATTTGATCGTTTTCATTGTGACCTGTGGAATCTCTCTGCCTGCAGCTGAGATCTCTCCTCGTGACTGGCCGTGGTGGCGAGGACCGGAACGCAACGGGACGGCTCATCCCGATCAGAATCCGCCCCTGCATTGGAGTGATCTGGAGAACATTGCCTGGCAAACTCCAATTCCCGGGCGCGGGCACGGATCACCAATCGTAGTGGGGAACCGCGTACTGATCACAGCAGCCGATCATGAAACATTGCAACAGATGGTCATTTGCCTCAACCGAACCGACGGCACGGAAATCTGGAGGGAAGTGATCCACGAACAGGGTTTTCCGACAAACGGCAACGAAAAAGCGTCTTTGGCCTCCACAACTCCGGCGTGCGACGGTGTTCGGGTATTCGTTAATTTTTTTAACGACGGCAGTGTCTTGACGACAGCACTCAGACTGGATTCAGGAGACCAGCTGTGGCAACAAAAAATCAGTGACTATGTGATTCACCAGGGATATGCGAGCTCACCGGCGCTGTACAACAATCTTGTGATCGTGTCGGCTGACAACAAAGGCGGAGGGGCGGTTTCTGCGTTGAATTCTGACACTGGTGATATTATTTGGACGCGGAAGAGGCCGGTGAAGCCCAATTATCCCTCCCCCGTAATTCTGAAGGTGGCCGGACGCGATCAGTTGTTGCTCACCGGTTGTGACCTGGTCACGAGTCTCGATCCCGCGACCGGGAAGGAGCTGTGGGAAACCACGGGCGCTACCACCGAATGTGTGACATCGACCGTTACTGACGGCACGCATGTTTTCACGAGTGGAGGCTATCCAGACAACCATATCGCGGCGGTAACTGCTGATGGTTCAGGAAATGAAGTCTGGAGAATTCCGGTACGCACCTACGTTCCGTCAATGCTGGTTCAGAACGGAGTTTTGTACGCTGTGATGGATGTCGGAATCGCAACCTGTCGGAAGGCAGCAACGGGTGAAGAAATCTGGAAAGCGCGACTGGGAGGCACGTTCAGCAGCTCTCCTGTTTTGGTCGGCAACAGAATTTACGTGACCAACGAATCGGGACTGACATTTGTTTATTCTAGTTCAGTCGATGGTTTCGAGTTACTGGCAAAGAATCAGCTCGGTGACGATGTATATGCAACGCCGGTGATCTGTGACAGCCGTATCTATGCGCGTATTGCCAGGCGTGTCGACGGAAAGCGTCAGGAATTTCTCTATTGCATTGCCGGTACCGGAAAATAGATTCCCCAACAGTCACATCAATTCAGGTGATCAGAATGAATCAGGCCTTATCTTCCATCAGTCGGCGGAATTTTAATTTGGCACTTGTGGGCAGCACGATCGGTCCACATATCTCTGATGTTGTTGCGAAAAACGACGAATCATCCTTTAGATTTCGGTATCTACTTGGCTCCTGCATGTACGGATACACCGCGCTGCAGGAAATCGCACCTGAAGTCCGAAAGATCGGAGCGGAGGCGATTGACATCTGGCCGCGCGTTCACGGAAATCAGCGAGAAGAACTGGACGAGATAGGAGAAGAGGCATTTGCGACCATGTTGCGGGAACACCGGATTCGTCTGGGTTGTATCACGCAGTACAAGCTGGGTCCTTTCGGTCTGACAGATGAAATCCCCCTGGCGAAGCGGTTTGGCTGTTCAACCATTGTCACAGGGGGCAAAGGACCAAAAGGTTTGACGGGACAGGATCTCAAACAGGCTGTTCAGACGTTTGTCAGTAAAATGAAGCCTCATCTGGCGGTCGCTCAGGCGCATGATGTGACGATCGCCATCGAGAATCACGGTTCCAATCTGTTTGAATCCGCTGACGCGTTGAAATGGATGGTAGAGCTTTGTCCTGATCCTCATCTGGGGGTGGCGTTGGCCCCCTATCATTTACCTCAGGACGAAAAACACATTGCGAATCTGATTCGATCCCTGGGCAGTCGAATCGAAATGTTTTACGCATGGCAGCACGGCATGGGTTGCAGGATTAAGCGCCCCAAGGAACAGGAACTGCTGCAACTGCCGGGACGCGGATCGCTGGACTTCCGGCCAATCACGGCCGCCCTGAAACAAATTGATTACCAGGGCTGGACTGAAATTTTTATGCATCCGGTTCCGCGCGGAATTCCCATTCTCGACTCGACATCAGCAGTCACAGCAGAGATCAACCGATCGCGTGAATATCTGAATCAATGTCTGGTCGCCGGATGAGTGACAACATGTGGCGGACAGCCATTGTGGCTGGATTGTTACTGTCGCTGAGTTGTTACTGAAGTGAAATGATCGGGAACAGGCATCCGTTTGTCGGGCAACCTGGTGAACACCAGCACGTTCGCTGATCGACTACCTGACGTATATTGATTATTAACCTGGTGAATCATGAAAGACGCCGTCATCGTCAGCACAGCCCGGACGCCAATTGGACGAGCGTACCGCGGTGCCTTTAACAACACACAGGGACAGTCGCTTGCGGCACACGCGATTCGTACCGCCGTCAAACGGTCCGCCGTTCATCCGGAAGAAATTGACGATGTCGTGCTGGGCTGCGCGTTGCCGCAGGGCTCAACCGGACTGAATATTGCCCGACAGGCAGCGTTGGCAGCGGGAATTCCCACGAGCGTCTCCGGCATGACTGTGGACCGCCAGTGTTCGTCAGGAATGATGGCGATTGCAATTGCAGCAAAACAAATCCTGCATGACAACATGCGCGTTGTCGTGGCAGGTGGTATTGAATCGATCAGCCTTGTCCAGAATGAACACATGAACCAGTACCGGGTGGAGGACGAGGCCGTGGTTACTGCAAGCCGCCACATTTACATGCCAATGCTGGAAACCGCAGAGGTGGTCGCGAAGCGATACAGGATTTCGCGAGAGGAACAGGATGAATACGCCCTGCAGAGTCAGCAGAGAACGGCCTCCGGTCAGGACGCAGGCAGGTTCGACGAAGAGATCGTCCCTATGACATCAACCATGGGCGTCATGGACAAAGAGACAAAAGAGATCAGCTTCAGGCAGGTCACGCTGGAAAAAGACGAAGGCAATCGTCCGACAACAACGGCAGAGGGTCTGGCAGCACTCAAACCTGTCTTTGAAGAGGGCGTAATCACGGCCGGAAATGCCAGTCAACTGTCCGACGGTGCTGCCGCATGTGTTGTGATGGATTCGGAACTGGCAGAACGACGCAACCTTGAACCTTTGGGGATTTATCGTGGCATTGCCGTGGCTGGAACGGAACCCGACGAAATGGGCATTGGACCTGTCTTTGCCGTTCCCAAACTCCTTAAAAACCACGGATTGAAACTGGACGAGATCGGGCTGTGGGAATTGAATGAAGCCTTTGCTGTGCAGGTCGTGTGCTGTCGTCAGAAACTCGACATTCCAAACGAACTGCTGAATGTCAACGGTGGTTCGATTTCCATTGGTCATCCGTATGGAATGTCCGGCGCTCGCATGGTGGGCCATGCGCTGATCGAAGGAAAACGCAGGGGCGCAAAATTTGTTGTCTGCACCATGTGCGTGGGAGGAGGAATGGGAGCGGCAGGATTATTTGAAGTCGTCTGAACGTCACCTTTAATATTTGAGACGAACTTTCCCCTTCAGGACGCGGGATCAATTTCGACCTGACGTTCAGCAAGCCTTGCCTCAGCCATCATAAACAAAAACGTCATCACAGCAGACACAACGGCAACGGCCCCAAGTGCCGACAGAAACAAAGACCAGCTCTGCTCGGCAAGTTCTCCGGCAAACCAATAGAAAATCGCATTCACAAAGAATGCGATGCCGTCCAGAGTCGCAACCAAAAATCCGGCATGGGGCCCCCCGAACTGAATTGAGAACACGCTCATTGGAATGTAGTAACAGGGTGCGATGCACAAACCGAACACGAACAACAGCACCACGGACATTCCCGCCGCTGTTTGGTTTGACATACTCAATGTCGGCATCATGTAAAATGCGCCGATGCAACCGGCTGCTGTCAACAGGAGCCCTCCCATAATCCAGGCCGTCGATCGACGGCTAAGCAGATCAAACACAAAGCCTCCACACAGGACCGAGATCAGACTTCCCAACGGAAAGGCATTGGAAGCTACAGATGCAGCACGTTCCGTCATTCCCATGTTCTCTCTGAGAAAGATCGGGACAAACAGCAGAAAATCCCACAGGACGGTCAGTGTTGCCAGACTGCCCACAATGAGCCAGAAGCGAGGACAGACACAGAAACGCCGGATGGCAGTCGAGAGTGTTGTTCCGTCCAGTGGATGGCTGAGTCGCGCGGCATCATCATCCGCTTCTGAGTTGATCGTTCCGGACCGACACGCTGCAAGCCGATGGGCGGCCGACGCCTGAGATACATTAAAGGCCACAGCCGCGACAAGTCCGACTCCACTCGCAATCAGCAGGAGGTTCGGCCAGGAAACCGTTCCAATGAGCAGTCCCAGACCAAACGTCACGACCATGGTTCCAACGCGGGAACTGGTTGAAAGAATACCCCAGACGCGACCAAATTCCGTCGGACGGAAAGACTGACCGATGATCCGCGTCATGCCGGGCCAGCCGGCCGACTTGGCCAGCAGCGCAACAAAAAATGCAGCCTGAAACATCCACGCGGATTTTGCCTGAGAAAAGGCCGCTATCCCGAGCGAGCACACCACAAGACCGACAGAAAAGGTGATACGTCCGCCAAGGCGATCGGCCGCATATCCCGCGAGGAATTTTCCAATGACCGCACCAGTGGTTCCCATCGCAAGGATACGACCCCAGTCGCCTTTATCGATGTCGAGCGCCGGGTCGGAAAGAATGGCATTGCTGACAGGAACCGGAGCCATTCTCATTATCATGAACACCGCGTAACCGATGTACATGGACAGCAGCACGAGCAACTGATTGAAACGTTCCTCCTGACGATTTCCCGGCGAATCACATGTTACGGATTTGTCGGCGCCGGCATCACTGGCCGCCATCGCATCCGGGTTGTCTGCTGAATTCGTCATTCGACGCCGATCCCCGAACACTGGTGTGCAGCAACTGTTCGCGATTCTTTGCTTCTGCTGCCTGAAGCTGTACCAGGCGCCGGACCGTGCACTGCCTGGCATGAAACGGACGTATTACTGTTTAGGAACCCGCATTGAACAACACACCGGCGAGCCGGTGTGTTGTTCCCGGTTTGATGTCTGACCTGGAGACAGCCGACTGACTTCCCTGCTTACCATGTAAATTTTCAGCACCGCTCGGCTTAGTGAATTCCGTCCCGGGTACCGAGCCACAACGTTCACTGGTGCCAAAACACAAACAAGACGTGAATTCGGCAATGTGCAGTAACTCGAGTCTCCAGTCAACCGCTTCGACTGTTTCTGGTCACTCCGACATCGGCAGGCTTTTGGAGACCTCACTGAACACGTATAACGTGCCTTCAGGTTCGTCCATGTCTTCTTGTTGCTGTGTTTGGATTCATGTTTTTCGAATGAACGTTTTCAGGGCAACCAGCCGTCTTACATCTGCAACGTGGGCACTGGCCGTACGAGAGCTGCGTCGTTTTTTTCGTCAACGATCGCGCATCCTGGGGGCAATCGGTCAGCCTGTTGTGTTTTGGATTGTATTTGGAGCAGGACTCGGAGCATCCTTTCAGGCTCCCGGGTGGGCGGACTCTCTGGAGCGACCGCTCAGTTATCAGGAGTATTTCTTGCCGGGTATCGCCGTGCTTATTGTTTTGTTCACGGCGATTTTTGCAACAATTTCCGTAATCGAAGACCGTCGTGAAGGGTTCCTGCAGGGCGTGCTGGTCGCACCGGCTTCGAGGGCAGCTATCGTGCTGGGCAAGGTCGTTGGAGGTTCAATTTTGGCCATGATTCAGGCCGGGTTGTTCCTGTGTCTGGGCCCAATGATGTCTCTCACCGGGCTGGCCCCCGAAATCCCGGTTTCAATCACACCACAACAGGGACTCGTTGCCGGCTTGTTTCTCACCGTGGTAGCGATTGAGCTCACATCCCTCGGATTTCTGATTGCGTGGCCGATGAATTCCACGCAGGGATATCACGCCATCATGAGTGTGTTTCTGTTGCCAATGTGGTTGTTGTCAGGATCCTTCTTTCCAGGCGGAGAGTCCGGCTGGCTGTCGGTCGTCATTCAGGTTAATCCATTAACATATGGCGTTGCAGGACTGCGGCGTCTGCTGTATTCCCAGACGCTGCCGGTCGGCGAAGCGCTGCCATCAATGTTCATGTGCTGTACTGTGACTCTGGTGACCACGTTCGTCGTATTAATCTTGTGTGTGCAGCTGGTGCGACGCCCCTCTGTGCAGAATACAGTCTGATACAATTCTCCGGACCGCGATCAGCATAACTCGCGACAGGAAAAGATTGCAGGTATCCCGTGCTGCCCAGGAGTTACGAAGACAAACACGTGACCATTATGGGGCTCGGGCGACTGGGTGGTGGTGTTGCGGCAGCCCGGTACCTCGCGAGTCAGGGGGCTCATGTCGTCGTAACGGACCTGCGGTCATCACATGAGCTGGACGCTTCGTTGCGACAGCTAAACGACGATGGCTGCGATCTGACATGCTATCTCGGCGGCCATCCGGACGCAGCGTTTGAGAAATGTGAATTACTTGTTGTGAACCCGGCGGTCCGACCCGGCAACAAGATTGTCGAGCGATGCCGCAATCGTGGCGTCGCGATCACCAGTGAGATTGAACTTTTTGTTGCCCGTAACCCTGCATTCACCATTGCCGTCACTGGCAGCAACGGCAAGTCGACAACCTGCCAGCTGATTTACGATCTGCTGCGGGAGAATATTGATCCAGCACGCGGCATCCGCGTCGGTGGAAATATCGGTCAAAGTCTGCTTCCGGACCTGCCTTCCATTCGTTCTGAGGACATCGTGGTGCTGGAGCTGAGCAGTTTTCAGCTGCACCAGCTTGAAGACACAGGAATTTGCCCTGACGTTGCGGTCATAACAGGGCTGAGTCCCAATCATCTCGACTGGCACCCTGATCTCGAACATTACGTATCCGCCAAGCAGGTGATCTCTGCGTCTCAGAAAGCGACCGATGGCGTTGTCCTTCCAGATGATTTGAACGATTGGCCGATCCGTGGACGCTGCCTCCGTTTCGGATTATCTGATTCGGGGGAGGACGGAGTCTTCATCGAAGATGGTGCAATCGTTATTCGAACGGATGATGTCGAATCAGCAGAGCGCCTTTCAGTGAATTCGACACTGCAGGGTGATCACAACCTGAAAAATCTGGCAGCAGCTGTGGCGGCCGTGCAGTTGGTGGTCAACGATACACTGCAGCTGCAGCCGGCTATACAGCATTTTGGTGGACTGCCTCACCGAATGCGTACGGTTGCGCAATGTCACGGTCGACGATTTGTGGATGATTCCGCCTCCACCACACCGGAAAGTACGATCGCTGCGTTGAAATCCCTGTCGTCGGGATGTGTATTGATTGCGGGTGGTGGTGACAAGGGAGTGGATCTGGTTCCTTTGGGAAAACAGATCCACCGATACACCGATCGTTTGGTAGCGATTGGGGCGACTGCCGCTGTTCTGACCGAGTCAGCCATGGCTGGAGTGAGTGAAGAACAGGAACTGACTGCGATTAAGACAACCAACTTTGTCACCGCATTTGAGCATGCAGTTGAACTCACCCGACCAGGCGATATTGTGCTGTTGTCTCCAGGTTGCTCCAGTCACGATTGGTTTCCTGATTTCCAGGAACGTGGCCGGGCGTTTGCACGGCTTGCCGGAGAATGGTGCGAGGCCCAGAAGAAGATCCGATGAACGAAGAGCCAATTCGATCGAACACGTGCCCGACCATCGTGGTGGCTGCCGCACTATTATTTTGGATCTGTTGTGTGGACCCTGATACGCGAGACCGGACTGTTGTCCCGACGTCGCGAGTGACCTCAGTTGTTAAAACGACTCCACTGCTGACGAATTTTTTCGACGCTTCGGTATCCATGAATGATCCGGATTTCGTCGAGCAAAGACCGAGGTCGTGGGCGCCTGTCCAGCATGTACCGATGTCCCGTCAACCGAAGCTCTGGAGGGCATGAAACTAAAAGTGATCTGACACTCGGGCCCTTCATCTTAGATTCAAAATACATCTTGGGAAATCTGCTGTGACATCAGACACAATCTCCAGCCTGCTGGAGAACATCGATTCCGCGATATTGGGGAAAACACGAGCTGTGCGACTGTCAGTAGTCGCGCTGTTGGCAGGTGGTCATGTTCTGCTGGAAGACGCACCTGGTTTAGGAAAGACATCACTGGCCAGGGCTCTGGCGAAGTCCCTGGGATGTCAGTTTACGCGTCTGCAGTGTACGCCTGACCTGCTTCCAAGTGACATCATCGGTTCAAACGTGTATCTGCCTGGTACGGGTGAGTTCGAATTCCGGCCTGGCCCCGTATTCACCAATGTCCTGCTTGCCGACGAAATCAATCGAACCACGCCACGTACGCAAAGTGCGCTGCTGGAAGCGATGAGCGAAAACCAGGTATCTGTCGAAGGCGAAACGCGTTTACTGCCGGAGCCATTTTTCGTAATAGCAACACAGAATCCTTTTGAATTTGAAGGCACCTATGCATTGCCTGAAAATCAGCTGGACCGATTTATGGTGTGTCTTGAGGTTGGGTATCCGGACCGAACGACAGAACGTGACGTGTTGACCCGGCACCGAACAGGCGAGCCGGTGGATCGTCTGGAAGCCGTGACGGACAGCCAGGTGATTTTACAGATTCAGGAACAGGTCACGGCTGTCCGAGTCGATGATTCCATTTCGGATTATCTTCTGGCGATCACCCACCTCTCGCGCGAACACCGCGAATTATCGCTCGGTGTGAGTACCCGTGGTGCATTGACCATGTATCGAGCGGCTCAATCCCTGGCTCTGGTCAGCGGGCGTGACTACGTGATCCCCGATGATGTCAAAGAACTTGTCATTCCGGTATGGAGCCATCGTATCGTGTGTCGAGGATCGTTCGGTGACGGTCAGCGCGTCAAAGCTGTCCAGATTTTGAACGAAATTCTTGAATCGACACCGGTTCCGGTCTAAGGCAGGAATCCGGGATCCACAGACGGACGTATACAGTCCGTGTTTCACAGAATCGCCCTGCTTTTCATTTGACCGACGACCAGGATCGTCACAGCCGCAACGTTATGACATCAGAAGAATTTGACATCACTGAATCGGCACAATTAAGACAATGGGATAACACTCATGTGTGGCACCCCTTCACTCCGATGACCGCTCATCGGAGTGAGGAATCACCGATTATCGTGGCGGGTGAGGGTTTCGAGCTGATTGATGTCAGCGGTCGCCGTTACCTGGACGGGATCTCATCACTGTGGTGCAATATTCACGGTCATTGTGTTCCCCAGATCAATCAGGCGGTCAAACAGCAACTGGACCGTGTTGCTCACAGTACATTGCTGGGCCTGGCCTCTGAGCCCTCCATTCGGCTGGCACGACAACTGGCCCAGATCACCCCTGACGGTCTGAAGCATGTTTTCTATTCAGACAGTGGATCCACTGCCGTTGAAGTCGCGATTAAGCTGGCCTACCAGTATCAGCGGCAAAAGTCATCCGGATCTGAACCGCGTGACCTGTTTATTTGTGTTGGTGAAGCTTATCACGGGGATACGATTGGCAGTGTGAGTGTTGGTGGAATTGACCTGTTTCATCACGTCTACGGACAACTGCTGTTTCCGACCAAAACGGTGCCGGCGCCCGTGGCACTGCGTATTCCCTCCGGACAC
>JAKVAY010000088.1 GCA_022447185.1 Fuerstiella sp.
CAAATGCGAGTCTTCAATGACAATTACCCGGTCCCTGAGCACGCACTCAAACCTGGTTCGCGGGTAAGTTTCTGAATAACCGGACTCCCGAACGCAGTTTCCGTGATCGTATGGTCGCGCTGTCACACGATACAACATGCAATTTGAAGCCTGCACCGGGAGGTTATGAGTCCAGCCTGCAACATGAACAGATCCGTCCTGCGTCGGTGGGCGTCCGCCCCGCATGATTGACGGTGACAATCCAATGAGCCAGCATTTTGAAACTTGTTCTGTATCGGTGGAGGATGTCCATTTCCTGCGAAACAAACGTTTTCTGATTTTGCCACATTCTGTATGTGGAACACTTCATACAAATTAATGGACGCGAACGGGGCAGGGTGCAAACTTAGAAATCAAAGAGTCCTGACGACGGCCACCAGTCGACAGCCGATTTTGATTCATAGACACAACAACGGCCACTGAGACTCCTGGCTCTTTGAAAAAACACGCTAATGTCTGCGTAATCACCATCGGTCATTTAGTCCAATTTCCATTTCTGTTCTCCTGCTGCCTTCCAGAGGTTTTCTGATGTCATTTGACACCATTGATTACAGTGTCGACCGGCATGTCGCCACAATTGCACTCAATCGACCGGATCGTCTTAACGCAATTACCAAACAGCTTGAATCGGAGTTACTGGAAGCAATGCGTTTGGCCGACGTCTCCAGTGATGTACGAGTGATCGTGTTGACAGGCAATGGACGTGGATTCTGTGCCGGTGCTGATCTCGAACTATTGCAAAGCGTGACAGAAACGAATTGGGCAACCGCCAATATCGATAAAACTCGCCGCGAATTTATGCCGGAACGTCCGCATGACTCCACTCCCGTTGATTTTCAGAAAACATGGAGTTACTTCCCAGCCATCAGCAAACCGATCATTGGTGCCATCAACGGTGCGGCTGTCGGGCTTGGATTCGTGCTTCAGTTATACTGTGATATTCGTTTTGCATCGGACAATGCGAGATTCGGCACCGCATTCGCCCAGCGAGGACTCATTGCCGAGCACGGTATCAGTTGGCTGCTGCCACGAATAACAGGACTCAGTCACGCACTGGATCTTCTGTATTCAGCACGCATCATCGACGCAAACGAGGCGCTGAACATTGGCCTCGTGAGTCGAGTGATTCCTCATGACAACCTGATGGAGACAACCCACCAATACGCGCAAATGCTGGCAACGACGGTCTCCCCCAGGTCACTGAAGGTGATGAAGAAACAAATCTATCAGGCCCTTTTCACCGACCTTGGTGATGCCATCGAAACCGCCAACGAAGAAATGATCCTGAGTTTTCAATGCGATGACTTCCGAGAAGGTGTCGCACACTTCGTTGAGAAACGCGCCCCTCATTTCACGGGGCAATGATGTCCACACCGACATAGCTGATCGATGTTTTCGCCCGGTCAGATCAATTCAAAACTGACTACGATGAAATCTATAAGTGCAGCAATGGTGGCAGCGTAAGAACCGAACAAGGCAGCAGTAATGATTGCGGCTGTTGTCGGATACGATACATGCATCAAAGCATCCAACACACAAATTCCAGGCTGAATATGATCCATGGTTAACGGGCTGTCAGTTGTGCGTCAGGACACGGTCGACTGAATCCAGCCTCCACCCAGCACACGATCATCATCGTAAAAGACCGATGCCTGACCCGGCGCCACCCCAAAGGTCTCTTCATCCAGTTGAATCACAGCTCGATCGTTTTCGTCGACCGACACGGAACACGGTAACGCCCGCTGTTGATACCGCAACGCTACACGACATCGGAATTTGTCGGCTGGCCGATCGGTCAGCCAGTTGAGTTGTGTTGCAATCACACTGGAAACGGCCAAGTCCTCACGACGACCAAGCACGACCTGCCGGCTCTCCGGTTTCACCGACACCACAAATCGAGGCTCGCCGAATGCAATCCCCAGCCCTCTTCGCTGTCCCACGGTAAATCGTTCGTAGCCGGCATGCTGTCCCAGCACATTGCCGTCGGTATCAACAAATTCACCGACTGTGTCCTGCTGTCCGCGGTATCGGCTCAGAAAACCGGCATAGTCGTTATCGGAAACAAAACAGATCTCGTAACTGTCTTTTTTGTTTGCCACCTTCAGCCCGGCTTCGCTCGCGAAATCTCGGATCTGCGATTTGTGGAAATTGCCTACCGGCAGAATTACCTTACTCAGCAATTCGCGCCGAAGACCAAACAAAACGTAGGACTGGTCCTTCTTCGGATCAATTCCGGTGTGCAACTGGTGTTGTCCATGAGAATCAGTGGTAATGCGAGCATAGTGTCCGGTAGCGATGTGGTCAGCTCCAATCTGCCGTGCGAAGTCCCAAAGACGACCAAACTTCAGCCAGTTGTTGCACTGCACGCAGGGGTTCGGAGTCCGACCGGACATATATTCATCCGCGAAGTAGTCTTTAATACGCGTGAATGCTTCACGGAAATTGAGTGAATGAAACGAAATCCCCAGTTCATCAGCGACGCGACGGGCATCTGCCGCATCTTCAGAACTACAGCATCCCTGTCGGTTTGCAGGAGTGTCAATAACCGGAAGCAAATCGGTTGATGCAACAGTACATGCGTCCTCTGTTTCACCGGAACGCATGAACAGTCCAATAACTTCATAGCCCTGCCGGTGTAACAGTACGGCTGCTGCCGAACTATCCACTCCACCGCTCATCGCTAATACGACGCGTCTGGCAGTCATGAAAGCAGTAATTCAAGGTCATCCAGGGACATATCGCTGAGAATACTGCCCTTGCTGTCACCAGCAAGAATCGCGTCAGCCAGTTCGCGCTTCTGCTTTTGAAGCTCGAGGATTTTTTCTTCAACTGTGTCCCGACAAATCATCCGATAGGCGAAGACCGTCTTCGTCTGTCCAACACGATGCGCTCGGTCAATGGCCTGAGCTTCCACTGCCGGATTCCACCATGGATCCAGCAGAAAAACGTATTCTGCTGCGGTCAGGTTGAGGCCCAGTCCACCCGCCTTCAAGCTAATAAGAAAGATCCGGCAGTCATCGTCGTCCTGAAAACGGTCCACATGGGCTTTACGATCTCGTGTCTGACCGTCCAGATACTCGTACTCGATTCCCGCTTCGTCCAGATGATGCCGAACGATCGCCAGCATGCTGGTGAACTGCGAGAATACAAGAGATTTATGATTTTCTGCCACCAGTTCACGCAAATGAGGAATCAGGAATTCCAGCTTAGCATATGGATCCGACTGTTCACCTCGGTTCAGCAGTGCAGGGTGACAGGCGGCCTGACGTAGTCGAAGCAATGCTTCGAGCACATGCATCTTGCTGCGTGCCAACCCCTTATCCTCAACAATCCCCAGTAACGAGTCGCGATAGTGTATTCGCAACTCGTTGTACAGCCGACGCTGTTTGTCATCCATGTCACAAAAGATGGTTTCTTCCAGCCGGTCAGGCAGTTCGGCCGCAACCTGTTTCTTGGTCCGCCGCAGAATGAACGGTCTGAGACCGCGTGCAACAACGTCACGTGTGTCTTGACTGTCCGGGTCAGCCACGTGGCTGCGAAAAGCCGAACTGCGTCCAAGCATGCCTGGGTTTAAAAATTCGAAAATTGACCACAGATCGCCGGCATTGTTTTCAATCGGGGTCCCGCTGAGTGCCAACCGATGTCGCGCATTCAAGAGTCGCGACGCTCTGGCAATCTGAGACGACGGATTTTTAATCGTTTGTGCTTCATCCAGTACGACGTACGCAAATTTGAAGTCTTTGAGGGCACCGATGTCGCGACGGACTGTTCCATAAGTCGTCAGAATCACGTCATGTTTGTCAAACTCCGGTCGGAGCGTTGCTCGCTCCAGTCCACTGTAGTCCAGCACCTTCAGTTCGGGAGCAAATTTCTCACATTCACTGTACCAGTTGAACATCAGCGAACGTGGCACGACCACCATCGATGGCTCGGTCTTTGCGGACTTGCTGCGATGCTGCAACAACATCGCAATGAACTGAACCGTCTTTCCCAGCCCCATGTCGTCCGCCAGACAGCCTCCCAGCCCGAAGTCCCTCAGAAAACACATCCATGACAGCCCGTCACGCTGGTAATCGCGCAACACGCCCTTGAAATTTTTCGGAACATCTACAACTTCAACCCCCGATATAGACTGAAATCGGGTTCGCAGGTCCTGAAAACGTTCGTCGAAATCCACGTGGTCCTGACCCGACAGCAATGCGTCGAGCAGAGCGGCCTGGGAGTTCGAAAATCGCAGCGAATCTTCGTCCAGCGTCCCCAACCCGGAAATCATACCAATCTGCTCAAGCCAGTGTTCCGGAAGAATCCCAAGCGAACCGTCATCCAGTCGAACGATGGAATCACCTCGCTCAAGTGCCTGCAGCAGTTCGGGGAACGCAACTCGACGACCTTCGAAGTCCACGTCGGCATGAACGTCGAACCAGTCTATATCTGACTGGACCCTAAATTTCATATTACCTGGCTGCCGAACCTGACTGCCGTCGGCAAAGACCTCCCAGCCGTTTTCAACCAGATGCCGCACCGCCGAAGCAATATCCCGGCGGAAAATCTCCACATCAGCATTCGTCTGCGATCCGTTAAGACGCTTACGAAATCCCAGTTCACGAAGCTGCTGCCAGCATTCAGCTTCAAAAACACGATCACGAATGATGCATCGATTTTCCTCCCGCTGGACAACTGCCCAACGTGCATTCCGACCAGGAATGGAAGTTCCGAGATACTCGAAAAGTACTTCCGCTGTCAGGGCTTCACTGCGCCAACGTGATGTTGGAGGGGTGAATATTTTGAGCTGTGGCGATGGTTTCGCCTGGATCTCTTCGAGCTGTAGCTCTTTGGGCAGTTCCAGCCGTGGCAACGACGGAATGTCCAGCAGTCGATCGACAAAATGCTCCTCGTCGGAACCTGGAATCGTCAGCCGACCTTCTGCTGCGAGCATGGACATCCACTGAGGCGCCCCAAAATCACGTAACTGACCAATGCTGTCGGCCGTCACAACGAACCCACCGGCAACCGCCAAAGGAACGTCCACCAGATCCAGCGTTTCATCTTCGCGAATAAGCTGACCATGAACGCTCCACCCTTCAATATCGGTGTCACGCCTGATGCGAATCGTGAGCTCCCATGGTTCGGCACCGTCCCATTCCAAAGTCTGACCACCTGAGTCGTCAACTCCCAGCAGTGTGAGGCGACCAGATCCACACATTTCCGGCAAGATCAGTCGTCCCAGTTCGTAAGGCACATGAAATCGATGAGCAGCAGCCTGCAGTTCTGCCTGCTGTGTCGACCAGTTATTACGTTCCGGAATAGCGCCTGACAGATAGGAAAGAAAGATACGATCGTCTTCGTGTTCGATCTGATCCAGCTGGCCCGGTCGTATCTTGAGTGGCTTCAGTTTACCCCACTGGCCACTCGATCGCCGCTGTCGCTGCGACGCCTGTATGACCAGCTTCCCAGCCTCTCGGCTTCCTTCGAGATCAATTTGATAGTAAATCTGTCGATCCGATGACTGCGTCTTTCCTCCTTTGCCCTCAGCAGATATCTCTTCCTGCAGTTCGTTGAGACGCGATTCCCAGGGTTTGAGTCGAGGTTCTGTTCTTTTTACGACAGCTTTGGTCTTACGGCCGTTGCCTCTGTCAGGGTCGGAACCCAAGTCGAATTCACTGGTCAGATCATCAATGGTCACCGGCAGGGTCGATTCCCGAACCACGAATGGAACCAGGCGTCCCGGTCTCAGTGAGGGGTGCGCATGACCTTCCAAATCCGTCGCCAGCACTGTGGCCCACAAATGCTTGCACGCACTGGATTTGGCAAACTGGTCGCATGTACAGAAAAGTGCGATGTCAGTTTCCTGATAGCGCAGCTGGGTGTTGTATTCGACTCCGTCTACCACAGTGCCAAACACGTTTTCCGCTGTGACTCGAACAAGTGATACTCTTTCCGCTTCGATGTAGGCCGCTCCACGGTGGCGCAAGTCGGCTCGAAATCGATTCTGTAGCAACTCCGAGAGAGTCATAGATATCCTGATCCATTAAGTTCGCCGGGCGGCATGGTTCAGCAGTCTGAAATCCGCAGCTGCTCAGAGGAATTCATAACCTGAATCGATCGATCAGGGACCCTGCACCGGATTAAGTTGCCGGAATGAACCATTGGTAAGAAGTGCGCAAGGTCGAAAAGCGTAACGGATCAGTGGTTTCAGAGGCCAGAAGAGCTGGCTGGAATTTGCGATCACAGCACAATTCATCGAGTTTAACAGGGTGATCCCAGGATGCGATGTACCCTGAAGACAAACTCAATTATAATATGGGGTTTGGCTGCAGCTCCAGCCCGCGCCAGAGTGTCCCGATAGTCCGTTGACTCCTCGCCATCAGCCTGGACACCTTATCGTTCATGGGCACTTCACCACACACGAATTTGTTGACCTCGATCAGTCGCGGGCTGGAAGCGATCATCAACGTCAAATCATTTGAAAATCGCGAAGATCAGGATTTGTTGCTGGTTTGTAACGCTGTGTTACACCGGTATCGACTCTACGATGGAATCAGCAAGCAACCGAGACTGGTCTGAATATCCACAACGCCTCTGCCATGACGCACTAACGGGCTTCCCTTTCCATGAATCGGATTATTGGTCTGCGGAATCCATTGCTCGTTCTCGCCGCAATTGCGGTGACGGCATCCGTCCCTCTGTCCGAACGCCTTGAGTTTGACCAGCGACTGGAATCATTCTTTGCTGACGACAATCCGGATATCGTGATTTTACGTCGCAGTCGCAGAGAATTCGGGGGCGATGAATTCGTTATTGTCGCATGGACGGAAGAACAACTCTTACGGCATGACATACCGAACCATCCGTCGCTGCATACACTGATCGATGATCGACAGTTCAAACCGGAACTTACAGACCAGGCCCATGAACGTATCACAACACTCTCCGAGAAACTTAGCTCGATTCCCGGAGTCAACAGCGAACAGACTCAAAGCCTGGTGAAGTTTCTGGACAATGCACCAAAAATTCGTGCTGCACGAAGAGCAGTCCTGCAACTCTTCGCAGGAACACTGATCGGAGATGATGCTCGATCAACGTCAGTCGTTCTGACGCTTGAGCCGGAAGACGAATCGCCAGTGCCCAGGAGTATCACACTCCAAAAAATCCGCAGTGCTGCCAATGACTTTGAGCCGGATTCTGCAATCGCTGGTGAACCGGTTCTGATTCACGACATGTTTCGACTGGTTGAAGAAGACTCCCAAATTCTGTTCCTGGCGTCGCTAGGGGTCCTTGCCGCAGTACTTCTGATTCTGTTCGGTGGTTTCCGCTGGATGCTGGGGACAATCGGCCTGGTACTTGGCGTCGTTATCTGTACCCGTGCCGTTCTGGTTCTCTTTGAAAGCGAACTCAGCATGGTCGGTTCGATGTTGAACTCCCTGGTCACTGTGATCGGAATCGCGACCTGCATGCACGTGATTGTTCACTATCGGGATTTACGACTCAGCAGTGCCGATGGCAGATCAATGATCGGAGCCCGCCAGGCGGCGAACGAAACCATGCGCCACATGGCCGTCCCGGTGTTCTGGACCTGCGTCACCACTGGGGTTGGATTCGGGTCACTGCTGGTCAGCGAGATCACTCCGGTTCGAAGTTTCTCAGTGATGATGGTTCTCGCAACGACCGTAATCATTGTGGCCTGTGTACTGATCCTGCCTGCAATGATGGCGTCCGGTCGCAGCCTGCAAACACCATCGGTCGCACCGCTGGAACACCGGGTTGATCGAACTCTCGCGCTCCTGTGCAACTGGCTGGAGTGCCATCCCCGGAAGATCGGGATTACGTTCCTGCTGATCACGATCGCGTGTATCCCTGGCATCTTTCGCCTGGACATCGAAACAGATTTCAGCCGGAACTTCAAAGAGTCATCCACGATTGTTCAGTCTCTCAAATTCATCGAATCGCGTCTGGGTGGCGCCGGTACGTGGGAGGTCGCCTTCGACACTCCCGAGGAATTGACTGACGACTATCTGAACAATGTGTCAGCACTCACATCCGATCTCAAATCTGCATCCGCGGACGCAGGTAAGATGCGTATCCTGTCTCTGGCGGACGTCGCCAACCTGCCGCCGCGAATTCGGGGCCCGGAATGGATGCTGAAACGGATGGAACTTCGTTTTCCGAAGCTGATTGCCGGTATGTATAATAAAGACAAAGCGAGAATGAGAATTGTGCTGCGGTCACTGGAGCAGCAGTCTGCCGATTCACGATCCACACAAATAGAAAACATAAGAACGATTACTCAGGCATTCGCTGAACGCCAGAAATCTCTATTTAAAACCAAATCCGAGCGATCAACCACTGCCTCGGGTATGTTCGTACTACTCACTGAAATCATTCACAGCCTGCTACAGGATCAGCTGCGCAGCTTCCTGTGTGCGACAGCGGGGATTTTTTTGTGTATGACGGTGGCATTTCGGAGTCTGCGGATTGGCCTGATCTCACTTTTCCCCAATATTTTTCCTGTCGCTCTTTTGCTCGGATCTTTGGGCTGGACAGGGGTTCCCGTCAATATCGGCACTGCCATGATCGCCAGTGTCTCAATGGGCCTGACGGTTGATTCCACGATTCACTACATCTTTGCTTTTGAACGCGCTCGTCGTGTCTGCAATGTTCCCGAAGCGCTGCAGCGGGCGCACGTGGGCGCGGGACGAGCCGTCGTGTTTGCTCATCTTGCATTGATCGCCGGATTCGCAGTACTCACAGCGTCTCGTTTCATTCCATTGGTCTATTTCGGCGGACTCATGAGTCTATCAATGTTCTGTGGGCTGTTTGGCGACCTTGTTCTGCTTCCCCTTTTGCTCCGCCGGACGACCCCGGTAATCTCTGCAGCATCAACCACTACCAGTACGCAAATTCTTTGATGACATGTCCACTGTGAATCGCTCTGTTGTCAACATCGCAGGCTACAAATTTGTGGCGATTTCCGACCTGGAAGAACGCCGCAGCATCTTGCGCGCACTGACACAACAACTGGAATTGCGAGGTACCATCCTGCTAAGTCCGGAAGGCATCAATCTGTTCGTGGCAGGATCTCGAGACGCTGCCGACAGACTGCTGGAAGAGCTGCACGCTGATCCTGCATTTGCAGACCTTTCTGTCAAAGAGAGCTTCAGTGACTACCAGCCATTTAACCGTATGCTCGTTAAGATCAAAAAGGAAATCATTTCATTTGGAATGGACGGGGTGGACCCCGGACAGAAGACATCTCCCAAACTATCGGCGGAGGAATTGAAACGCTGGCTGGATGAAGGCAGACCAGTCCGGCTTCTGGACGTCAGAAATGACTATGAAGTCGATATCGGAACATTCGAAAATGCGATTCCCGTCCGGATCGATCACTTCCGTCAGTTTCCTGATGCTGTTCAACAGCTGCCGGAAACCATGAAAAACGAAGCCGTTGTAATGTTCTGCACCGGCGGAATTCGTTGCGAAAAAGCGGGGCCCTGCATGGAACAGGCTGGCTTCAGGAACGTTTTTCAGCTCGATGGCGGCATTCTGAAGTACTTCGAGCAATGTGGGAACGAACACTACGACGGGGATTGTTTCGTCTTCGACCAGAGGGTTGCTGTTGATGCGGCGCTCCAGGAAACGGGATTTACTCAATGCTTCGTGTGTCAGGCTGTTGTGAGTCCCGAGCTACAGGAATCGGAGGAGTATGTCCCCGGTAAGTCTTGCCCGGAATGCTGGAAGGCTCCCGCAACACGAATGAGTGACATGCTGCAAAAGCGACAGGCCCGTCTCAGAGAAATTTCAGTGCCTTTGCCGGGATCTGTTCCTTATTTCAACCGCCGTCCACTGAATGTACCAGAACGCTATGCCGGCTTTACGCTGATTGACTTTCTCTGCAGCTGGCACCCTCAAATCGAACGGGATATCTGGATGCAAAAGATCCTGAAGTCGGAAGTAGTCCCGTCCCCGCGCTATGGCCGACGACGTCGCCGGATGCCATCACCTGAAGAACCGCTGCCGCTCAGTCCTCAACGAGTCGTCAGACCAGGCGAACGCCTGGAACATTTGCTCCCCGCAACAGTGGAACCGGATGTGGACGTCGATGTCAGGTTCCTCTATGAAGACGAGCACCTGATCGTTGTCGATAAACCAGCACCGCTGCCACTGCATCCATCCGGCCGATTTAATCGTAATACGCTGCAGTCTCTACTCAGCAAAGTCTACGCTCCCCAGCGTCCTCTGCTCGTTCATCGTCTTGATGCCAATACGACAGGCGTATTGATGCTTTGCCGAAAACGGTCAACGGTCAGAACGATTCAAAAACAATTCGAAACCGGTTCAGTCAGCAAGACCTATCTGGCGAGAGTGCACGGGCACCCTGCGGACGATGAATTTAACTGCGTTGCTGCCATTTCTGCATTACCGGGCCCGTCCGGTCTGAGGGAAATCGATGACCACGACGGACGACCTGCGCGAACCGAATTTCGCGTCGTCGATCGACTGGACGACGGCACTTGTCTCCTGAAGGTCACACCGGTCACCGGACGCACCAATCAGATCCGCCTTCATCTGTGGTCCCTCGGATGGCCAGTCGTCAACGATCCAGTCTGGCTTTCGGACGGTTCCACTGGTCCAAATCGGACATTATCAATCGACGAACCGGCAATGTGTCTTCACGCATGGTCACTGAAGATCGAGGGACTGAAGGGACAATCGCACACATTCACGACACCGCCTCCCTCTTGGTGGAATCGGGAGATCTCCGGGACATGACTCACCACTGATCGGGCGCCGGCGAATGCGTCAAGCCTCCGTCCCCGTATCCTTTCTGCATCGAACCGCGGCGCAATCAGGGTCATCTGTCAAAAGATTGCCGTACCCACGGACTAATAGAATTCATGGTAGTGGTGGGCGTAGGTGTGTTCACACTGGGCCCGCAAACTTGCGTCTGAGGCAAAGTCGTCGCCGAATCTGTCGACATTCAGCACACCAGGATCGATCCACGGTTCACGATTACAAATAATGTCAGCGACCAGCCGACCGGCACCTGGCGATCGATCGATTCCGCCAACTCCGCATGCAGACACAACCACCAGACGCTGCAGGCCCCCAGGTTCCGAGAGCACAAGTCGTCCGTCCGGTGAAATGGTTGGCAGGCCACGACGTTCCTGTACGGTCACTGCATCGACTAGTGAAGGAAAGAACTGTTTGGCCTGGTCCCGAAGCTGCTGATAGTAAACCGTATCCGCTGGCAGCGCTGAGATCTCAAAATCACGAGGAAACTCACTCATATCGAAACTCATTGGACGATAGCCATAGCCACCGACCAGTAATCCTCCTGCTTCCTGTCGAACATAGAGTTGCGGTTCCGTGATTCGAACAACCGGCTGAAGTGGACATACATCGGGTAAAGGAGCTGTGACAAATGCCTGGTGACGGACCGGGACCGAACGAAGGTTAAGGCCCAGTTGCGCTGCGAAATGCCGCGTCCAGGCGCCGGCCGCCAATACAACCCAATCTGTTTCAATCGTCCCTTCAGTAGTCTGCACGGCTGTCACACGACCGTTGTCAGTCACAAGGCCGGTCGATTCGAGTCGCGTTTGAAACAAACAGCCTCGATCTCTGGCGGCAGCCGAGAAGGCCACCGCCACCGACCTCGGTTCAACATACCCATCACGCGGAATTGACAGGATCTGACAATCGTCGGAAGGAGTGAACGTCGGAACCAACTCGCGTGCACGATCACCTGAAATGAACTCAACATCTTCACGTCCATCGGCAGCATTGAGTCGCGCTGCCAAATCATCGCAATATTTCTCCGTCCGCGCTACACGCAGACTGCCACTCTGACGAAAATCGATGGGATGCCCGGTGTGCTGCTCAAACTTCTCAAAAAATCCAACACAGTATCTGCCATATTCAAGAGCGAACCGGTCGGAGCTAAGATAGCTGGTTTGTCCGGCTGCCTGTGGAGTCGTCCCACCAGCAACAGGTCCTCGGTCGAGAAGCACGATATCCTTCTGGCCAGCGTCTGTCAGATGAAATGCCGCGCTGGTCCCCAACGCACCGCCTCCAATAATCACAACCTTCGCAGACTTTGGCAGCACGTTTACTTTCCCTGCTGTAATCTCACTGCTTCCCACACCAGGAGTGCCAGGACACAAGCGCCCGTCGTCAGTGACACGTAATGCAGAATCGTTAACAGCCAGATGGGAATCACGCGATTCGTTCCTCATGCTCCACAGGATCAGGTCGGAACAGTACAGAAAGGGGCACATTTTTGCTTAGCGGCAGCACGGTCAAGAACGTAACAACCGCCACGCCAAAGCCAAACATTGCCGGGCCGACGCCCCACGGCGTGTCCAGGACGAATCTCCAAATTACCGCGGCAACCGCCCCGCTAATCATTGAAGCGACAACCGCATAGACCCGTGATTCACGATACCAGAACAGTGCGACCAGACACGGCAGCACCATGGTGGGCGCCCAAAAATCATAGACGAATACAAGGATGTCCGCCACATTGCTGAAGAACCATGCGCACACAGCACCGGCAATGCCAAGCATCAGCGTGCTGGATTGAGCGACCAGCAGCAACTGACGATCTGTCGCTCCTGGTGAAACGTGCCGGCGAAACACGTCCTCCATCATTACTGTGGCCAGGCACGACAGACAGCTGTCCGCGGACGACATCACTGCCGCGATAATTGCCGCAATCATGATCCCGCCAAACAAAGGATGAAACATCACACGCACAAGCGCAGGAAACGTCACCTGCGAGGCCTGTTTCAACGCATCCTCCTCTGTCAACGTCTGACCATCGGCCAATGCTGACGACAGAAGATCCTGTTTTTCCTTCTCAATTGCCGACTGGACCTCTGGATTTGTCTGTGCTGCAGTGCCCAGAACGACGGTGGCTATCGGCAGGAACAGCAGTAAAAACAGACCACCACCGGCAACACCCCATCTTGCATGTTGTTGATTTTTGGCAATCAAGCAGCGAACGAAGTAAGGCGGTACGAATGCTTCACCCAGCAGAAATGCAACAAACATGCTGATAAGTTCAATATCCGTCAGATGTCCCGTAAGGTGGAACTGACCTTCGTTCGCGACAGACTCCATGGCCGCGAATCCTCCCTGCTGTGACACGAGCATTGCAGACGCTGTTCCGAAACCGACAACCAGAATGACAAACTGGATAACGTCCGTACTCACGACTGCCCGAATCCCTCCGATTGTCGAATAGAAGATGGTGACAGTTGCCCCGATCAGAAGAGCCACATTATAGGGAACTCCCAGAATCGTATTGGTCACCAGACCAATGGCTGCCATCTGAGCCGCCAGGGCACCCACCAGGAACACAATGCTGTTGGCAACAGCCAGCTCACGTGCCAGTGGTCCGAACCGCAGGTTAAAATAGTCGGCAACAGTAATAATGTTCAGTCCGCGCAGTTTCGGAGCCACGAACAATCCCGTAAGGATCAGCTGCAAATGCCAGCCGCACGTAAAGACTGCTGCGGCAATTCCAATTTGCCCGACCTTTGACACCATGCCAACAGATGCTCCTCCACCCAGCATCGTGGCCGCAGTCGTTGCCAGTACGAAGATCCACGGGACGTCTCGACCAGCCAGCGTATAGTCCGTAGATGAGCGCACGCGTTTCGCAGAACGGATCCCAATCCAAAGCATCACAACCAGATATCCGGCCAGCGTCGCGTACTCGATCACTCGATCGTCGAAATCCATGCATCACTCCGGAATTTCATTTCTAACCGCAGGTTGCAGAAAACCTTAATATTCGCAGGGAACATCATCGATCTCATACGGACCGCGTTCCTTTGCGTTCACACGTATCTGCCCAACCAGTGAGGACTCAGGATCCAAACGGAAAACAACAGAAGACGTCAGGTATTTCCGATTCAATCCACTAAGTGTCAAAACGAATCACGAGTATGTCCTGGTGTCAAATTTCCGGATCAAACTGAAAGAACGACTCTCTCTCATTCCTGTGGACCGACTGCACGACACATCGTCACAGATAATGAATGCGGCCGAAGCGATGACAAAGACGGCATTCGGATCCGGTCGATATACACGTTGCTGTAAATCCTGAAGAAAATCCGAACGGGCTCAAGCTGCCAATCAGGAATACACTCGTTCTTCCACCAGCTGGTATATCCCCGGAACGCTGAAATGTCGACTGAATGGTTTACCACACCGACGAACATCGTCACGAACCACTGCAGTCGATCAAACCACTCTCATCAGGGACCTGCAATTCACAGAGGTTTTACTAACTGAGGCACAACTACTTCGATGCGTGCATCGGCAATGATTGGATCGCCCTGACGTAAAGGCCGGCCACGCACCAACATAGCCTCCGGAGGTCGGGCAGTGGCGCGAATCACCAGTGGCATATTGAATGGTCCCGCATTCGAGGCAAACCGAATCCGAAGAGTACCCCGATCTTCATTCATTGGAATTTCGACGGGGACAGCATCGACCCCCTGCATGTGAGCGCTCGTCAGCAAAGTCAACGTCACTGGCAATGGTAATTCAGTATCACGACGGATCCGTACCTGAACCTCAGCTGGTTGATCAGATGAAGCGATCACTGATGAATTCAGCGTCGTGATAGCAAGCGGCCCTGCGTTGGGTTGAATCATGATCTGGTCCGGTTGCAGGCTCGAAGACCAGGCCACGGTATGCTTCATTCCATCAATATCTTCGACTTCACCAACAATCATAATGACGGAACGGCCGGTCAGTCCGACCTTCGACCATGTCGACACCTGGAGCGGATAATCGAACTCAGCAACATCGGATGGAATGCGGATTGCTGGACCGGAAGATCCCCACTGATATCGAGGCTGCACATCAGCCGGTTTGGCAATGATCTGACCAGTAAATCCACCGCGGTCCAGTTGGTAACGTCGATAATGAGTCGTACCCCGCAAGGCAAATGGAAGTTTGTACTGACCACTGAATTTGAAAGGAGCTGCCAGCGCAGTAACAAGCATCACCGTGTCCATCTGCGGCTCGGCTCGGCTCAGCCGAAAACTCGCAGTCCGTGTCACCAACTGCCCTTCGATTTCCGCGGTCCCGCGAATCCTGATCCGCGTGGCCGCGACCAATGTCTTATCTCCGGACGAGAGCTTAATCTTAATCGATTTCTTGCCATCCGGAATAACGGCATCTGCGACCGTTACCTCGGGAGGAAGGTCTTCCACCAACAATTTAATTTCACCACCAAATCCACCCAAGCGTTCAGCATGGACGTCGAACTCAACGGACGCACCTCGTACAAGGGTCAGTGCCTGAGAACCTGAAGTCAGACGAAAATCGGGTATCGGAGTCAGCGACGGTCCAATCTGTAGTCGATAAACAAACTTCGGTCCGCCACGCGGCCTGAACCGCTCTTTGATCGTTAGAAAATAGGTACCGTCTTCCGGAAACCTGAATTCACTGCGATCTTCGGTCTGATGAAGATTCTCTCCCGTACTGTCAGAAACGATCAGAAACGGATTGAGCGGTGCACCCGATCGGTGCGCTCGAAACTCGAACTGAACCGTTTCCCCTTTCCGGGCTTTGAGACGCCAGCAGTCCTCGTCTTCCGCCTCACTGATCCGGCCATTGAGAACGACCGGAGCCTGTAATTCGGTGGCATTTGACGGATCACCGTTGGGTTCTGTTTCCAGCACATTTGGAAATTTACTGAGATCCAGACGAATCACCTGTCTGACACCGGCAACGTCAAGTTCGTGGGTATAGTCAGCCGGACCATCCGCGGGGAGCGCGACTTCCACAGGTTTCCTGGACACAGCCTGGCCTGAAAGTTCCAGCGAAACCGTTTCACCTCGCTGACCGCCCATCGGAAACGTGGTGTCAATGTAAGGTCCGTCGGTCATCGTCAACCGATACACTGAACTTTGAAGTCCCCCCATGCGGACATCACGGATATGGACGGAGTAGGTGTCGTCGGCCGGTGCAGTAAAGCGAAGGAATGAATCAGAGCTGAACCGCTCCGAATTTTCAGCAATTCGATGTCCTCTGCCATCACGCACCTCAAGAAAGGAATCCAGCGTCGATCCCAAACGGGCTGCATGAACTTCGCACGTGAGTTCCTGTCCAGCACGGGCCTTGAATGACCAGATATCAATGTCTTCGCGAGGATAAATCCGTCCATTTGCTGTAACGGGAAGCTGGACAATCTGTGGAATCGCATCTCCATCGATTTCGGATTCCATAACTTCCGGCAGGTCGCCAATCATGAATCGCTGCGGCGGAGTTCCGCCCTGGGATGTCCACAAATCCCAGTACCGAATTCCCAGTGGCGAATCTGCATCAACCTTGATCGAACCGTCATAGTCCCGCGGATATGAATTTTCCTGGGGAAAGTATTTTTGCTCAGCGAACTGCCGAGCAAACCGCACCGTATCTGTCGCAACGATACGATCCGACGCCACGACGCCGGGCCCCCCCATTTGAAACTGACACCCGTCATGAAGGTAGAGACCACCGACACGAACCTGAACAATCGTCCCACGCTGAGCACCAGCGGGAAAAATATAAGACGCAGTGGGCTCGATTGCATACAGACATGACGTCCCTGCAAACGTCAGCAATACTGCGCTAATGAACCTAAGCAGCCTAACGCGGTCGTGTGGCATGGGATCACCCTGTTAGAGCAATTCGTGGATCCTGCGTCCTTCGTCAAGCAGTTTGACCGGCCGATTGTCCATCGTGTACACCAGTTTTTCTGAATCGACCCCGAGCACATGGAACATTGTCGCGGCAAAGTCTTTAGGACCAATCGGGTTCTGGTCTGGTTTGGCCGCCCATTTGTCAGACGAACCAACAACTCGACCACCTTGAATTCCGCCACCGGCCAGGGCCAATGTGAAGCAGTTGCCCCAATGGTCGCGACCGGCGTTCTCGTTCACTTTCGGAGTACGTCCGAATTCGCCCGAGACAAGTACCAGTGTCTTCTCCAGCATGCCTCGATCCGAAAGGTCTCGCAAAAGTTCGCCCAAAGCCTTGTCCAGTTGGGGCAGGAGATTGTCTTTTAGATCGCCAAAGTTGTTCGCATGCGTATCCCAGTTGTTGTGATTAATCATCACGTATCGGACACCAGACTGAACCAGTCGGCGAGCCAGCAGACAGGATTGCCCCATCGTATTGATGCCGTATGCCTGTCGTACACTCTCCGATTCCCTTTGAATATCAAAGGCTCTTTTTGCCTCCGCAGACGTCATCAGCGCAAAAGCTCGCTCGCGAAACTTGTTATAAGCCCCCGCCTCACCTCGAGAATCAACGTGACGCCGGAATCGGTCAACTGTGCCAAGCACCGATCGACGATCGGCAAGACGACTGGCATCAATATCCAGTGGCGGCGCCAGGTCCGGCACCGCAAATCCCGGAGCACTGGGATCTGCGTCGATCAAAAATGGCGCGGCAGCTGATCCAAGAAACGATGGACCGGCACTGGGATGCATGGATGGCATGACGACATACGGCGGGATACCACCCCGGCTGCCGAATTCATGAGCCGCGACTGATCCGAATGCAGGGCGTTCCTGCTGCAGATAGCCGGTTAACATATATTTGTCGCCTGATCCGTGCCCCGAGTCCCCATGAGCGAACGACCGGACAAGCGAGAATTTATCGGCATGTTGTGCCGTATGCGGCAGATGCTCACAGACTTCGATTCCCGGAACATTCGTCTGAATCTGCGAAAATTCACCACGCACTTCTGCTGGCGCATTTGGCTTCATATCGAGCGTGTCGATCGTGCTGAGCCCACCAAGCAAAAATATATAAATGACCGATACGTCACCAGGGGGCCCCTGAGGACCGGATGTCTGTGTTCCCGTCGCAAGGGCCTGCTGTTCAAGCATCCCTGGCAGAGTAGCACCAAAACCGAATGCACCTGCGGCCCCCACACGAAGAAAGTCACGGCGAATGATGCCGTCACAAAACGGGCGTTTGCTTGTCATAATCAGATCCCTTATTCGGGGTTACCTGCCAACAATCAATTCTGGACCGTCAGTGTCGGAATATGAATTCTATAGAGCACATCATACTCCACGCAAGATCCTCGGCAGCACGCCTGCGATCCGGCTTACTGCGCAGATAGGCAACACCATTTTCGCGTTCCTGGTCGAATGGATTTCGACTGAAAAATGCCAAGTACAGCTCTTCAACCAGTTGAGAATCTGCCGGGAACATGGCATGGAGACGGGCGACGGTTCCCCCTTCGTGTTTCAGCTTTTGATGAATTGCGGGTGAATTCATAACATGGAGAGCCTGAGCGACATTAGGTTCGGAAACTCGCTCACAAACACAGGCCGATTTACGAACAGGACGGCCGAACAACTTCAGGAAATAATGCGACACTCCGCTGTCCCACAACTGGATCGCACGTGCCCCAGGCGGAGCACCCTGAAATCTTTCCGCAACACCTGTGACCTGGCAGACTGCGTCCAGCAGAACTTCCGCTTCCAGCGGCCGAAGATTAGCATGTGAATAGTTTTGTTCGTCCAGGCGATTTGTCTCATTAGGTTGCGCAGTCAGTTGATACACCCGTGAACGAGTGATGGTTCGGATCAGTTCTCGCAAGTCGTAGTTGTTTGTCACGACATGTTCTGACAGGGCGTCGAGGAGCTCGGGATTTGATGCCGGGTTGGTTGCTCGCAGATCGTCAACCGGCTCAATCAACCCACGTCCCATGAAATGTGCCCACATCCGATTCGCGATATTTCTGGCAAACCACGCATTGTCCGGGCTCGTCATCCAGTCAGCAAGCACCTTCCGACGATCTGTAACGGGTGCGGTTGCCGGCATGTCTGTTCCGAGCGGATAGGGATGGACCACTTCACCCGTACGAGGATGTTTTGTCTCGGGATTCCCGTCGGCAAAAATCACCGTGCCACGTGGTGTGTCTCTGGTTTGTACCTGAGTAAAAAACGACTGCATTCCCCAGTAATCGGTTTGGCTCCAGATGTCGGCTGGATGATGGTGGCACTGAGCACATGCAATGCGTAACCCAAGAAACGTCTGAGACACTCGGCTGGCGATTTTTCCCGGTTCCCCCTCTACTCCGTAAAAGTGGGCCTGCGGAACATCGATGAGTGCTCCTTCGACCGTGATCAACTCGCGTACAAGCTGGTCGTAGGGCTTGTTGTCGGCAAAAGAATCGCGAACCCACTTGTAGTAAGCGTAGGCTCGTTGATGACCCAGCGCCTCTCTTTCCACGCGGAGTACGTCTGACCATTTCAGTGCCCAATAGTCCGCGTATTCAGGACGTTTCAGCAGTTCATCGACTATTCGACTCCGCCGATCCTGACCGGAGTCACTCAGGAAACGCCGAATCTCTTCGGCACTGGGCAGCGTACCAATCACATCCAGGTACACCCGCCGAAGATACTCGGCATCATCTGCGACACCGGACGGCACAATGTTCAACGCCCGCAACTTGTTGTATACATGGCGGTCAATGAAATTGTGCTCGGCCAGCTCCGGCCAGATGCTGATCCTGTCCGAACGTGGAATCAGCGCCTGAAACATGTCAAACTGATTCATAAATCCGGCCCGAAGCGCCACCTGCCCAGGTCGATCTTTGGTGGTAACCAACCCGGTTGCAGATACCGACGCCAAACCGGGATTATTGGATTCGTACTGAGCCAGATGGGTGACATCGCGCATGCGACCATCGCTGTAATACGCCACAACACGCAATTGCTGTCGGGCGTTCCCGGACAGGATTCGTGTTCCTGGTGTAACAGTGATCCGTTCAACACGCGAGTCAGCGTCACTGCCGTAGGGTACACCGGCCGCAATCCAGTCCCTCAGTGTGTTGTATTCCGGAGACGAAAGTTCCATTCGCCGTCCACCACCATGTGGCCTCTGTCCCGACACCTTCAGCAACAGCAAACTTCGTTCAACAGCCCCAGGAAAAACCCGCCGACCGCGGCCCTGCATTACAATAGCTTCATAGTCAGCCTCTGGATCAGAATTGAACACGGACAGTTTGAAACCGGCCTGACCCTCTGCTTTCCCGTGACAGCCGGCACCGTTGCAACCTTTCTTATCCAGCAACGGCATGATGTCATTCACAAAGCTGAACTCGCGAGGCGAATGTGAATTCTCAACGCTGACCGGCACCGACAACGACCGGCCTGCAACTTCGACCACGACCATTCCGTCACCATCAGCAACCGGACGCACCACTCCCTGTTCATCGATTGACACAATCTCGGGAGAATCGCTTCGAAAAACCGCCTCTCCACCCAGATCCAGAAGATTTCCGGATTCCGATTTGCCAGTCACCAGAAGCGAATATCTCGCGACAGGCCCCCGAAGCGATACCGATGTGGGGTTCACATCGACTCCAACCAGAGTCGTATCTGCCCAAACCGGAACGGCCAGAAGAGTGATCTGTCCCAAGACGATCAGCGTGAGATGATTTGGACTTTTTCCCATTCGATCCTCGGCGGCTCGAACACAGCTGGCGCCCGCATCCGCAACACCTAGCAAACCGTTCCAGTGAACAAAACATCAGAGAGGTATTGGCGACTTACCTTTGAGCCGGAGTCTTCGCATAGTCTGGTGAGTTACATAACCGGTGTCAACGGAAGCGTATTGAGGAATGTTCTCTGTAACCAATGCAGCATTCAGGGTTTAGACGTATTTTCTACTGTCAAAAACGGCGTCAATGTACAAGGACAGTCCAGCGGTTCCAATTACTTTGTCCTGGGGGGCAACAGGCAGCACAATCGCATAACACAGCTAACGTTTTCCCATTTGGAAACGTCAAGTCGTTTTCATATGCCTACTTCAGAAGCTCGATTACAAGTTGTCAGCGTCTCATAGCCCATGTTTTTTAAGGTATTGATGTACAATTGCCCTGGATTTACCGGTGGTATAAATCTTGATCGCAACCAGCCTGTCGCACTCCACGTATTTGCCTCGGCCCCATCTCTCGCTTGAGATAAGAAACATTCCATGACACGTCATGCTTCGTCCTTATTCGCCGCGATAATCATTGTCTTCGTCACCAGCAGCCTTCCTGCCACTGACTGGATGCAGTTCCGTGGTACTCGTGGACTCGGAGTCAGTCATGAAACAGGACTGGCAACGAGATGGTCATCGACAGAAAACATTGTCTGGCAGTCCCAAATGCCAGGACCGGGATCATCCAGCCCACTGATACTGCATGATCGTGTTTTCGTGACCTGTTACTCGGGCTACGGTCTGGAGCCAAATGATGGTGACCAGAAAAATTTGACCCGACACCTACTGTGTCTGAACCAGAGGACTGGCGACGTTGTGTGGCGGCAGAAATTCGCACCAAAGTTGCCCGAACACAAGTATGAAGGCGAGGGGGCATACCACGGCTACGCAGCCAGTACTCCTACAACCGACGGAGAACGACTTTATGTCTTCTTTGGCAAGTCGGGTGTGTTCTGTTTCGATCTCGAAGGGAACGAACTGTGGCAGACCAGCGTCGGGGATCAGACCCACCACTGGGGATCAGGCTGCTCCCCGTTGCTCTACAGAAATCTTCTGATCGTCAATGCAAGTGTTGAAAGCGACTCGCTGATAGCGCTTGACAAAATGACGGGCACAGAAGTTTGGCGAGCCAAAGAAATCAGTTCATCATGGAATACTCCAATGCTGGTTCCCGGAACTGAAAGAACTGAACTCATTGTCAGCGTTAAGGATCACATAATCAGTTTCAACCCGAATACAGGTTCGGAGCTTTGGCGTGCTGAGGGTGTACATCGTTATGTATGCCCCAGCATTGTGTACCACGATGATGTTGTCTACGTGGTCGGCGGCGGCCACACGTCGCTGGCCGTGCGTATCGGTGGCAGCGGAGACGTCACCAAGTCACACGTCCTCTGGCGACTGAATCGAGGCTCGAATGTGTCGTCACCCATCTATTATGAAGGCCATTTGTACTGGACTCGCGACGGAAATATCGCTTGCTGCCAGAATTCCACAACCGGTGAAATTGTGTACCAGCAGCGTCTGCACCCCGATTCCGGTACCATCTGGTCGTCACCCGTTTTGGCGGACGGAAAACTGTATTACGTATCGCAGCACAAAGGCACCTTTGTCATCGCAGCCCAACCCGATTTTGAATTACTGGCGCACAACGTACTGAACGATGATGACAGTCGCGCCAATGCATCTCCCGCTGTCAGCAACCGGCGACTGTTTCTGCGAACCGATCGCAATCTATATTGCGTCGCTTCAGAGTAAAGGTTGTTACGATATGGTTACTATAACTCTATAAACACACGGCTAGGGGATGAGTCATAATAACGGACGATCAGAGTCGAGCATTACAGCCTGTAGATACTTTTATACTTCATCAAATGCATCCTTAACCGTGTTCCATCCACTACCGGCTCTGTTGAAATTCACGGAGTACCTGCTGTTCCAAATCAATAAGGCCTATGCAGCCAGCCAGAACGATGAGACACATCACTGTGAAAATGATTCTCGTCATCTCCGGCATCAGATGATATCCGCTTCCGTATCCCTGCCATCATCCAAAACATCACCCAGTTCGGAACGCAACTGCGCGAGGTCACTCTTCAGATTTTGGCCGACGATCGCGAGATCGGAACTGTGCATGATCAGGTTAGCACCAGCACGAGCCCACTCAACCTCCATTTCAATATCCAGCCAGTAGTGGATGCCTGCACCTACGTTGTGCTCACGTGCGACTGTAAAGATCTCCCGAACCGCTTCGTCAAATCTCGGGTGATCGTACTGCTCGGGAATTCCCAGGCTGCATGAAAGGTCGTGCGGTCCAATCAGCACACTGTCCAGATCACCTGCGGTCAGAATCTCTTTTAGATTATTGATAGCAGGTACGCTTTCGATATTTGCAATCAGGATTGTATCGGCGTTTCGTGCTGCCAGATAATCACGAAGCTCCGGCTCCAGAGAGGTTTCGTCGGCCACAGCGCGTTCGACACGATCACCCTTGAGCGGACGATAACGTGCGACCTCAGTGATGCGTCGTGCCTGTTCCGCTGTCTCAACGTAGGGTGCAATAAATCCGCAGGCACCACCGTCCAGAACCTTGGCGGCTTCATAGGGATCGGGGCTGGGTACACGCACCACCGGTGGAACACCAGCGGACGCATAGCCGCGACAGGTCCACGCGAGAGTTTCCCGATCGACAGGAGTATGTTCGGAATCGATGAAGACAAAGTCGATGCCCGCCCCGGCCAGTGTCTTCGGCCAAAGCGGAGACGCAGCCACAACGCACGTTGCGTAAACGCGTTCTCCTGCGCGCAGCTTTGAACGAATCTCGTTTCCAGTCATATTTCTGCCTACATTTTGTGTCGTGCCGCTGTTGTCTCCCCGCGGAGTACCGGTATCCCAGACCGGACACTCATCCCGAAACCACCACACACCATCGCAGATGCATTTATCACGGGCCGAGCTTTTCGTTATAACCGACCTGCCGACATACAATGTGGCTGTTGATCAAACTCGTGGAATTCGCTTCCGGATTCTCATGTATGGAGAAACCGGAAGACCGTTACATCGGTTCGTAAACCGGCCACATTCCATGCCACATGTTCATAAAACAGATCCCGGCCTCGTTTATGCAACCTGAAATTCCCTGATCACAGCATCATCAAGTTCAATCCCCAGTCCTGGACCGTTCGGTACAGGGACGCGGCCGTCGACCAGCGGTGGCAGATTTTTCACCAGTTTTCGCATCAGTGGTGACGGACGCAGGCAATATTCGACAAGGTCGCCGTTCGGAACAGATGCCATCCAGTGCAGTGAGGCGGTCAGATTGATTCCTGTGCTGAAGCAGTGCGGTACTGCTCTGCGGTCGTATTCGGCACACAAATCGGAAACCCGACGACAAACGGTCAACCCACCGCAAAAGGCAACGTCCGGCTGGACAACGTGCACACCACGCTGGATCAGATCTTCAAAGTCCCAGTGAGTGACATCGCCTTCCCCGGCGGCTATGGGAACCGGAGACTGAGGACACAGTTCTCCATAGCCTCGACGGTCATCCTGCGACAACGGTTCTTCCAGCCAGCCGATGTTGAACGGGGCCAGCAGTTCTGCCCGTTGTCGGGCGGTGTCAGCGTCCCAGGCATGTCCGGCATCAACCATCAGATCACGTTCATCACCCAAAACGTCTCGTGCAGCCTGTACATGGGCGACGTCGGTTTCGGCGTTTTTTCCAAATGGTCCCCAGCCGAATTTGGCTGCTGTCAGGCCCATATCCACAAATTCCTGTGCCAGCTTGGCGGTGTCGTCCGGTGTATCACCGAACAGCACACTGGCGTAGGCACGCACCGATGACCGGTGCGACCCACCCAGTAATTCATGAACAGGTCTGCCCTCAGACCTGCCCCGAATATCCCACAGTGCAATGTCTGCACCACTGATCGCGTGAATGGCTGCCCCTCGGCGCCCGTAGCGATTTGTTTCGTAGTACATTTTCTCCCACAGGCGTTCCACATCCAGCGGATCTTCACCGACCAGGATGGATGTCAACCCGTGTCGACGTGCCGCAGATCGCGGAGCATCGAAACAGGCTTTGCACACATAAGACTGACTCGTGACTTCACCGACACCGGTAATACCGGCATCCGTGTGAATCAGTACCACGAGCACATCCAGGGTTCCGTCGGGGATCTCTTCGACTACGGGAACCCGCAGATGAATGGGTTCAACGTCAGTAATCTTCATTGGTACTCCGAATCACTGAAATGGGGAAGGAACGTCTTCATCGAGTGGAAAGATTGGTCGAACACAGTTTTCGAAGGGCAGGGACTTCAGATTTGCACTTGTCGACCCAGGAACGTCCACCGGAACAATCAAACTTGAAATCGATTCGTACCACGTCCGGAATCCGTTTGGTGACTTAACAGCTACGAGATCGAATTCCTGCGGATGAAGGTCATGAGCGGTGAATACGGTCAGTCCGAAAAGAAAAACAGGACGTTCAGTGACCAAAATACTGATTGTCTCGACAGTCAACACACACACTCTGCCCGCGTGAGCTTCCGTCCCGTCTTCGTACGTGAATTCACCATTGTACAGATTCACAACCCGTGCAGTAATCTGAACGGGGTCAAACCGTTCCGGATCACGAGTACCACCGAGAGAGACGTCGATCACTGCTCCAGCACCCGCCTCAAACGCAACCGCTACGGCCGGTACGTCCACGATCGCCAGTAGCGCCCGTTTCGTGAATCCGGTTTTCAACAATCCGCAAAGAATGGCGTTGCTGTCACCGGAGGCCCCGCTGGACGTGGCATCAGCCGCATCAGAAAACACCACCAGACCATCGGCTTGCTCTGCCAACCGAATGGATTCCTCAAGAGGTACCAGGTTTGCCTGGAACAGTTCACGACTGTCCCACATCAATCGCCCGATTCGTTCCGCTTCACCCCGGGCAAGATCCGGATCATCGTTTGTGGTCACGATCACGTTCGACTGCAGCGCAGGAACATCAGTGAAAGCATTACCAATAATCACGCCGGCAGCCAGCCCCCGTTCAGACGACTCAACGGCCTGACACATACGAATGG
>JAKVAY010000089.1:0-4968 GCA_022447185.1 Fuerstiella sp.
GGGCAGCGTGGACCTCCATGATCGAAAGATTGTGAGCCACCAGCTTATCGGGATCCACATAGGCCAGGATACGTCTCAATGTGCCGCCGTTTACGGCCGGTGCGATGACTCCGGAAATAGACTGCAGGTTGTTCCGAAGATTCTTGTAGGCCACGTCGTACAGTTCCGCGTCGGTCATGTCCGGATTGGAGACCGACACCAGACAAAGCGGGACACTGGCGGTCGGATCGAACGGCATGACCATCGGCGGAATCGTACCCGGGGGCAGATAAAACATGTCGCTCATTGCATACATGCTGACCTGGCTGAGCGCTTCGGCCTGAGTGACATTGGGGTGGAAGAAGTCCTTGACCACGCAGACGCCCTGCATGGCTTTTGCCTCCTGGTGCTCGATTCCAGACGACTGTCCGGTCCACCTCTGCAGTCGGCTCATGATGTCCTGCTCCATAACTTCCGGCGGCATGCCGGGATAGAAGCAAACAATCTGAGCCGCTGATGTTTCGAAGGTTGGCAAAAGGTCAGCCGGGATTTTCAGCACACTGATCCCGCCAATGACAGCAACCATCAAAACGATAACGATGACGAGGTAGGGATTCTTGAGCGCAGCTCGGATCATAAATCGAAAATTTTCAGCTGTGCGAATACCACGGGTCAAAGAAACGAAACCAGCCAACCAATCAAGTAGTTTCGCACAATGGTCCTGCCCGAACAATGCTGCCACGGTCACACAGGGCCGCACGGTGTTGTTGTGCAAATTGCTTAATGAGCCATCGCTGCGGTTCCTGCAACGGTAAACACAGCCAGGATAGCAGCCCACGCGATGCCAAGTCCGTGCCAGAACCAGCTGCAGAATGTAATTCCGAGCGAGTACTCGTGGTCATATCGATCTGTCAGAGCCTGCAATCGAATGTACACCAGAAAAAGAAGGGCGATGACAACATGAACCGCGTGAAGCATGATAAAGACAAACGCGGCATGCCTGACTCCGGTCGCGAAATCGTCGGTGCGCAGTGTAATAAGAGAATACAGTCCGTATGTCTGTACGCTTACGAACGCTGTTCCGGCGGTCAGAGCCGAAGTCAAACACTGACGAAATTCACGTTGTCGTTCCCTTTTGACGAATCCGGTCGCCCGGATCAGCTGGATGCTTCCCACGGTCAGTAATCCGGTGCTGACCAGAAACGACACAATGAACGCCGAACGATTTCCGTTGGGGTCGGGTTTCACGATCAGTGTTGCCAGCCATGCACAGCCGATCGCCACCGTCAGAAGAGCGGCCGCAAGGATAAAGAACGCAACAGCGAACGTTCCTGGCTTTCGCAGGTGGCGAGAGACGTCCAAATCCATTTCACGTTTATTCACGCGACAAGACTCATGTCAGCAGTCGACCAGTGCCAGTGAGACTCACGCTTCCCACCGACTCTTCATGAACTCGAATCCGTTTCGTGCAACGTCAAGTTCCGTCTCGAACATTCGGCGCCAGATGCAGGTGGCGGCTGCCAGTTCGGGGAGCGCCTGGCCAAATGCTTCAATCGTCAAATAGCCATCGTCATAGCCGACTTGTTTGAGGGCAGTGAATGATTCGTCCCAGTTGACACCACCTGCTCCCGGTGTGGAACGGTCATTCTCTGAAATATGGACGTGAACCAGGTATTCGGAACAGGCTTTGACAGCTTCTGTGATGGATTTTTCTTCGATGTTGGCGTGGAATGTGTCGTACATCGTCCGTACGTTCGGATGATTCACTTCACGACAAAATTGTGCTGCATCTGCAGCGGTGTTGAGAAAATAACATTCAAATCTGTTGAGATATTCGACGACCAGCGTCACGTTGTTGGCCTGAGCGTGGTCACCAACCTCGGACAGGACGTCTTTGCACCAGTTCCATTCGTTATCGCTCCGGCCAATTCCGGAAAACTGTCCCAAAGTGGAATGAATTGGGCCACACAGGTGTGTTGCGCCGCTGGCAGCGCACATATCGACCCTCTGTTTGAGATTTGTAACGGCTGCTCTGCGTACAGCAGCATCTGGCGAAATGGGATTGGCGTCTTCGGCGCATACTGTAACAGCTGTTGCGTCCAGTTGGTTTTTCTGCAACTCTCGCCCGATCCGGGAAAACTTTGTCTCGTCGATGTCGAAAATTGGCAGCTCAACGGCGTCATAGCCAATGTTTCTGAGCTGTCCAAACAGCGGAAACAGCTCTTCTGTGACGTCAGAAGTCCATAGCAGCAAATTCATTCCGTACTTGACCATTCGGTATTCTCCCAAGTATGTGTTTGAGGAAAAATGTCGCGAGTCTTGGATTGGCGGTTGTTTCTTGATGTCCCATCTGGAAAGCGTACAAGTGCCGAATCCAAACACTGGGCCCGGTAGGCAGCGGGATCGGCCATCAGATGTGTTGGTGGTTTTCTGACCCACGAATAATCACGGGGCACAGGATGAGTTCCGCAGTGCATTTCTGCAAGTGACCGCGTTGAATGTATTAAATCTCACTGCCTGAACATATTTGGTATGAATTATCTGACGCATGGGTATCGGTTTCTGGATGACTCGCTGTTCGTTGCCGGAACGGCTGTGCCGGACTGGCTGCGGGTGGTGGCCCCTCGGGTTCGTGCTCGATCGCGTCTGGTTGGCAGGATGATCAAAGAAAGCAATGATGAATCTTTCCTGCGGCTGTGTGGGGGAATCATGCAGCATCATGCTGACGATGATGTGTTTCACGGAAGCATCGCATTTCAGCAGGTGAGCGAAGATTTAGCTCGTCGGTTTCGTGGACTGATGCCCGATCCCTGCGATCATCGTCCTGGCCTGCTGGGGCATGTCGTTACCGAATTGCTGCTGGACAACGAACTGGCTCGTCGGGACCCTGAGTTGCTTCCCCGATATTACAATGCACTGCAGTCGGTTGATTCTGTGTGGGTCCAGGAGTCGGTGAATCTGGTAGTGCCCCGGCCGGTTGGCGAACTGGCAAAATTTATCGACATCTTTTGCGAAGTCAGGTTTCTATACGACTACGCTGATGACGATCGCCTGATGATGCGGCTCAATCAGGTTCTCAAACGGATTCCACTGGCGCCGCTGGAATCGGATTCGCACCCGGTGTTTAATCACGGACGTCAACTGATAACCCAGCAGGCAGATGTGATGCTGGGGCAAACGGCGGGTGAAAATTTAGCTGGCGAGCGTGAGGCATGAGTCTCAGGTTCCTACACTAGATTTCAGACGCAGAATTAAAATTCCCGGGTCGTTGGTGTGTTGTCATGTGCATGGGCAGAGTTGGTTCGTTTCGTGTGGTGTGCGGCAGAACAGGAATGGTACTTAAACCAGAGAGTTTGTTTTCCTTATTAAAAATGCGGCACCTGTGTTCAACAGAAGATATCACTTCTGTCGCCGGGCGACTCGATGAAAGTGAAGTTCGACTTCCTCGTCTACAACTCTGCGCAGGCCCTCCACCAGACAGTTGGGTTCGTGATCAGATTCGCCCTGGCGTTTGATATCACTGAGTGAAGTACCGGGTAATACGGTAAATGAACTCTGATGGATGATCTGATTTCCGGCATCCAGTTCGGGAACGATAAAATGAACAGTCGCTCCATAACACAGCATGTGGTGCTGGTGGGCATCTTCGTACGGACGAAATCCAGGAAACGATGGCAGGAGACCGTGGTGGAGATTGATGATTCTTCCCCCGGCAAATTTCCAGCAGAGCGCTGCTGGCAAAACACGCATAAACCGTGCCAGTACGATGTAGTCAACGTTGTGCTCATCAACGAGGGATTCCAGACGATCGCAGTCCGGGTTGCCGGAAGAATCGCCGATGTTGTGCCAGGGGACATCGAACTGTTCTGCCACACTTCGGCAGGAATCCCGGTTGCCGATCATGACAGCCGCTTCAGCCAAGAGCCGTCGGTCGCGAATTGCTCGCAGGATCGCCAGCGGATGTTCGGTTCGATAGGTCGTGCAGATTGCAATTCGTGGGGTTCGCTGATGCTCGCCGCGGGCCCAGATTCGGATCTGTAATCCACGGACCTGACCGATCTGGCTGAGATGGTCTCTCAGCGCTTCAATGCTGCCTTGTTCTTTCGGCCAGTTGATTCGAAGCAACATCGCGAACAGATGCTCGCTGTCGCGGTCGTACATCTGAATTTCGTAGATGTTGGCTCCGGCTGCCGTTACGTAGTGAACGATGGGATCCGCCAGTCCCCGATTGTCCGGTCCGACGGCTGTAATGATAACCTGCATAGAATTCGTCCGTTTAACTGATTGGGGCCGCAGAAAGCAGGTCCACTGGTGCCACCTGTCTTCCCGGACATCAAACATGTCATGTGCTCTGTACTCTGGTGATCCACTGACGTCAGATTTGCTTTAATCAGGCCAAAAATACTCCAGTTGAACGGTCTGCTCTGATAGTCGGGACGTGATTGGGGCTGATCTTGAGGCAGATCGGGCTTTAACGTTAGAAATCAGCTAATTCACTGAATGCCGGAGCAATCCTGACAACTTGTCAGGATTGCACTGCAGGCAGATATCCGGAGCTGGTCAACCGGGAAATGAATGACGAAGCAGAAGGGTTTTCCGTTGAATGGTGAGCCGGTTTTAATGACCACGAATGAGTGCGTGGAGACAGAGGCATGGATGTTCGGGATCGAATTGAGACGCTGAGCAGGTTTGCTCAGTCGATACTAACAGCGGCGTTGGCTGCTCTGCTGCTGTTGACACTGTTGTTTGAATGGTTGTCGGTCTGTGGCGCATCAGCTCTGTCGAGCGCGGTATTTTGTCTGGTCTTTAGTGTCGGATCTGCCGCGCACTACCCATTGAGGAGATTAATTCCTGCTCGGAATCTGTTGACAATTATTGCCGGTGTGATGAGTGTCCTGTTGATCGTGACAGCGCCCGTCTGCTTCGATTTCTGTCTGAGGTTCAGCGCCGGCATGGGGTTCCCACAGTCTGTGGTTTGGACGTTTGCTT
>JAKVAY010000089.1:4978-25014 GCA_022447185.1 Fuerstiella sp.
GCCCGCGGCTGCCGGTGCTGTTGTGTGTTGCCTTCTGTTCGACTTTGATTCTGCCGGCACTGCTCGCCGCCGTGTGATCGGATGCATCGCGGGTACTGTGATGTTTGTCGTTCATGCCTGGCTGCCTTGGTCGTTTGCATCATCCGCGGCACTGCTGGCGGCGTGTGTGTCTGCAGTGGCACTTCAGCGGCCAAGCAATGTTTCTGTCCCGCGGAAATCACACCGAACACGGGCGGGGTACATCGAAATCATGCAGGCGCTGTTGAATGTTGCAGCGGGAATTGGCGTTGTGGCAGGAGCCCTGATTTTGCACCGCGTATTTTCCGTTTCCCTGGTTGCGGCTTCAGCAGGAATCGTATGCACGGGCGGAGCGCTGCTTCTGGTGAAGGTGCCACTGTTGCGACTTGAAAACCGGCCATGGATCGTTTGGGCCGGTTGCCTGACTGTTGTTGCGGTCCTGCCGTGGTGTTTTTCCGGGGCGGTCAACTGGAACCTGTATCTTCGTGCGACGATATCAACTGGTGCTGAAATGGTTCTTTGGCAGGGATTTCAGCTTTCGATCTGGTCGGGTTCCATTCTGATGGCCGCGTTGGCCGGTTGTCAGGCTGTCGGTGGTGAAAGGTGTCTGACACCAAACATTCGCCCAGTGTCGTTTTGTCTGGGAGCCGCGGTTGCGGGTCTGGTTTCTCATTTGGGCATTGCGCCGCTCTGGCCGGTATTCACTGCAATTGGTGTCATTGCTGTCGCTCCAGCCACTTTGCTTTGGCGAGCACCGGCAATCAGCAACCGTTTTCGGGTGATGGGGTCACTGTCTGCAGCGGCAGCTGTGACGGGCATCATGGGTGCATCACCGGACATGGCCGGCCCGTCTCGACTACTGTTCAGTATAAGACCGATTGTCGCTGTTCACCGCGGTGTCTCGACAGAAATGATCCCGGAGACCGATACTGCCCGGATGACAGAGAGTTACGATTCGGCAGAAGGAACCGTGACCAAATGGAGGCTTCACGCGGACGTACTGGAAACAAGACTGAACGGTCACAGCGTTGGTGAAGTTTCCACAAATACGTCAACGACGCCCCAGCCCGCTGCAGAAGTTTTGACGTGTGTCCTGCCCCTGGTGCTGCACGAACATCCGGGCAGCGTCCTGCTCATGGGCGACTATTCCGGAGTTGCTTTGCGGACGTGTCAGCAGTTTCCCCTGCATCGAGTGACTGTCATTAAACCTCCCGCCGTGCGTGGGCACGACACGAGTGACGGGACTTCGGAAAATGCTGATACTCAGGTTTTGCTCACTGCTCCGGAGATTGTGATTCGTGATACATCGGTTGCTCCGGTTGACGTGTTAATCTCTGTTCTGGCAGACCCTTTGAGAAGCGCTTCATTGTCCCGGATGTCAGTGTCCTGGTTTAGAGCGGTCTCTGAACGACTGGCGGCCGATGGCGTGTTTTGTCAGAGAATTCGTCAACAGTATATTGGGAGGGACAGTGTCCTGCAGTTATTGGGCAGGGTGTCAGAGGCATTTGAAAATGTTGCGATGGTACGGATCGGGCCAGGAGAAATTGCATTACTCGGCAGTAACTCGTCCCTGCCTTTGCTGGATCAGGGTGTACTTGCGCGCATGTCCCGGAGGCATGTACAGCGTGAGCTGAGTCGCTGTGGATGGGACTGGTGTCAGCTGGCGGCTCTGCCAATCGTTGACTCGGCCGATCCGATCGGACTGTGGGAGCACCATGACTTGTCAACGGGTTCGCAGACCAGTCCTGGGGCACTGGGTTTGCGTTTGGGCTGGGAGACAGTGCAGTCAGTTAACCATGTGCGAAACGTCCATCAATTGCTGGCCCCACATCAAATGAGAATTGCAGAGGCCGTGCCGACGAGTCCGGCTCACGAGGAGTTCCGACGCAGGATTAGTGCGTATGCTCAGCAGGTTGAGATACTCACTGCTTTTCCGGATCAGCCTGGCGTGTACCGAAAATCTCTGAGGTCGGAAATGCAGCGCAATCCGCGACGCCCAGTGGAGGTGATTCGTGACGGTAAACTGCACCGTCTCCCACATCCGCTGGATGAGCATCGCAAAGCATACGTGACGACACTTGGAGAAGTGCTGGAGCAGGTGCGAAGTGGTCAGGTGCCACTGTCGGAGCTGCGCCGCTTGAGCGAATTTTCAGTGGATTATGAGCCGTTGATCTCGGATTTTGTTCACCACGAGTTAGTCAGAATTCACGAACTGGCAGAACATCCAGCACCTCGGATGGAATTTGAGCATCGATTGCACACCATCCACTACACACAGCCAGGTGACTATTCGATACGCAATGTCGTTGCAGCAATGAAGCAGCTCACTGAGCAACCAGAACTACTGGCTGAAGATGTCGATCGATTCGATCATCTTAATGATCTTGTCCAGGAGTTAATCCTGCGGTGGGAGGCACGCACGCAATTTGAGCCTCCATCGGCCGTGCGAATGCAGCGTGATGTAGAACTGTCTATTCAGGTCACTCAGACGGCGCTGCGGCAAATGGAAAAAATCGCCGCCGTCGCAGGAAAGAACCGGGATGCATTTCTGAATCGCCGACACTTCGTTTCGAAAGCTTTGATTGGCCCACTGCGGGATTATGAACAACAGGTACTCGCGCACCGGGCGAAGCATGAATCACCGGTTGGATCTGATAAAGAGCAAGGTGAAGATGCTTTGAGAGATAATGAGGTGCCTGCAATGCTGGATCAGGCTCTCACGAATTGAGATGACGGGGGCTGGAAAGAAGGTTCATTGCAACCCGTTCTGATCCGGAGCCTGTGTTTTTAGCGTTGAGTCAGAACTGTACGGTAAACTTCCCGAATGCGTTCCGTCATGAATTCGTGCCGAAACTGTTCGGTGAATCGGCGTCGGCCTTCTTCTCCGAGTCTCTTTCTCAGTTGTTCGTCCGATGCCAGGCGAATGATCGCATCGGCGAGCAGTTTCACATTACGTGTCGGGACCAGGAGTCCTGTTTCGTCGTGGATACAGACTTCGGGAGCGCCGTCGATGTCGAAACTGACAATCGGTTTTCCTGCGATTAACCCCTGTGGTAATACACGGGCCAGCCCTTCCCACACGCTGGTGTGTGCAACCAGATCTGCCGCATGAATGTAGTTGGTTACGTCAGCCGGCGGTACGAGTCCGGTGTATACAAAGTGATCCGAAAGCCCAAGTGCGGCGATTCGAGACTCAAATTGGTTACGCAGAATCCCATCACCAACGAGTAAGAACTTCACATTGGGAATTGCCGCTGTTACCTGTGTCGCGGCATCGATGAGATAATCGTGCCCTTTCAAATTGAACAGGCGTGCGACTTTAACAACGACAATGTCGTTGTTCGCGATTCCCAGACGCGTTCGAACTGCCTTTGTCGATTCACTCGGGTTGAGGAATCGATTGACATCCATACCGCTGTAGATCGTTGTATATTTTGACCGCGTCCCGATACCTGCGTCGAGATACTGCTGAGTCATCGCGTCGCAGACGGTAATAAAATGCTGACACCACCGTTCGGCGAACTTCTCTGCGCGACGGTAGGCCCAGTGCAGCACACGAGGCTGACCATAGTGAAAGGAAGCGCCGTGAATTGTATGCACACACGGAATACGCAGCGTATGCGCCGCACGACGCCCGAGAATGCCCGCCTTGGAACTATGCGTATGAACGAGATCCGGCTGGTAGTCACGGAGTTGTTGTTTGACGGCAAAATACGCTTTGGTGTCATTGAGTGGATTCAGATTTCGGTGAAGCTGTGGCAGAATTCGAACATCCAACTGCCGCATTCCGGCACGGTCAACCAGAGTACCTTCGGGCCCCGTAGCCGGTCCGGTGATGAGGCAAACCTGGTCTCCGTGCAGGTGGTGCTGATCTTCAACGCTGAAGAGTGTGTTCTCCTGGGCGCCACCAATAATCAGTCGTGTGATGAGATGGGCGATTCGCATGGAGGATTCGATTACAGCCAGTCAGGCCGACGCGTTGAAATTGTCGGTCGATTCAAAATGAATGAGTGGAAAGTGTTCGAGGATTTGCATAGAAACAACAAAGCATGGTGCACCGTCGATGTGAGGGGGCGGGTTCGTGTCCTCCACCAGTAATCCCTGTACGGGACCCTCGCTCAAATGCCACAATTGTATCTATAAGCCGCATCTGTACTTACCGGAGAACGACGAATGTATCGAATATCCATCCTGATGTTGACTGGTCTGCTGTGTTCAGCAGCTTCCGCTGAAGAAACCGGGGAGTGGAAATCAATTTTTGATGGTACGATGACTGGCTGGAAGGTCGGAAAAAACGCAGATTCCTGGGGAATTGAAGACGGTAAACTGGTCTGTAATGGACCCAAAGCACATCTGTTCTACGTTGGAGACGACGAACCGTTTACGAATTTTGAATTTGAGTGCGAAACAATGACGACTCCGGGCAGCAATTCCGGAATTTACTTCCATACAGACTACCAGGTCGAAGACTGGCCTCGATGGGGGCAGGAATGCCAGGTGAATATCACTCATCGGGATTCCATTAAATCCGGCAGCATCTATGGCATTGTCAAAGTTACTGATCCACCAGCCAAAGATAATGAGTGGTATACGACAAACATTCGTGTCCAGGGACGGCATGTGGTGATTAAGGTGAATGATACGGTTGTTGTCGACTACACTGAACCAGAGAATCAGCCTGCTTTCTCCGAAAAATTTGAGCGACGTCTTGGGCGTGGCACATTTGCGCTTCAGGCTCACGATCCCAAAAGTGTCGTTTACTACCGAGGGATCAAAGTCCGTCGCCTGCCGTAGATCAGAATCCGCGTCTGTCCTGGGTTCCATCAACCACGGGGCAGACGCGAACTGGTGCGCAAACGGCCATTCTCTGGTGACCTGAGAGAAAACCGGGTAGATCTGTGTGAGTATGCGTGTCCTGCTCCTGGCGAGTCCACGATTAAAGGAGTTTCCATGCTGATTCCGATGCAGCTGAGTCGTGTGATTGTTTCTGACATCAACGACCAACGTGCCATCTACCTCAGGGAAGTCGATGGTGACCGTGTCTTTCCGATTTTGATCGGGGATTTTGAAGCTTCGGTGATCAATCGCCGGTTGCTCGAAGAATCACCGTACCGTCCCATGACACACGATCTGCTGCACAACTGTATTGCAGCGCTGGGCGGTGTCATTCAGGACGTTGTGGTCACCCGAATTGAAGATCACACATATTACGCGCTGATGCGCGTCAGCCAGGGTGATGAGACCCATGAAATCGACTGCCGTCCGAGCGATGCAGTTGCTCTGGCCATACATGACAATCCAGCCATCACAATCCTGGTTGACGATAGCGTGCTTGAGCAGGTGAGCTGATGGACTCAGCTGTATGGAATGATTTCGTCATTTCTCGATGTCGGTCTGCTGTTTTCGGTCGTGACTGTCACGTCATTAACATTCGCCGGTTAATGACAACGTTAAATCTTCTGGCAATTGTGTGGTGGACTCAACTGTCGGTCTCGGGTGCGATACCCATCTGGCAGTTGTCGAAGGGGCAGACATTTTCCGTACAAGTTACGACTCATCGCGTTACGGAGATCCAGATCGGTAACCATACAGATGTCAGCGATGTTACGGATCGAGTGCTGATGCAGTACAAAATGTCGGGCTATGATCGGTCTGGCAGAGCCCGGTTGCAGGTACAGATCCGTTCTTTGAATCGGACCACGATCGATAACAATGGTGAACAGACCACCCAATCACTTGATGCAGGAAAGGTTTTCAGAATTCCCGCTGTCGTGCTGTTGGTATCTGACCGCGGTAACGCCGTGAAAGTCGTCGCGAGTGACTCTGTTTTTCGCTTTGACACACCGCAGTCGCATCATGTGCTCACTCAGATCTGCAGCGAAGACGTATTTCGTTCGTGGCTCGATCTTCCGTTTCGTGTCCCGGTGGCAGCCAGCCGTCCTCCGTTCAGGCCCTTTTCTGAAAGGCGTACCGGTAATCGGACGACCAAGACTGAATCGCAGAATCCACCGACGGAAGATGCAGCTGAAGAATCCAGTCTGAGTTCGGGGACCGAGTGGACAAGAACACAATTCGTATCGCTTGGAGTGCCCGGGACCGCACGCTGCGATTGCGTCTGTTTCATCGACTCGATCGAAAATCTGGAAGCAACATTCTCTGTGCAGGGGACCACTCGCATGGTTCCGCATCAGTTCAATGAGGACCTCCCTCTGAAATTTCAGGGGTTTCAGCTGAATACGTCGGAGTTCTCAGGGTCGGGCCAAATACTGATGGATGAGCTGACGCAGCTGCCGAAGTCGATTCAGCTGGATCAGAAAATGACGTTGGCAGGACACACGATCGTATTCTCCGGCGGCAGTGCCCACGAACTTCGTTTCAAACAGTCATTGACGCAGTCGTCGAATACGTCAGAATTTGTTGTGACCGATTCGCAAAATGGAGTTCCTGTCAACCGCGCGTCCGCAGATCAGCGATAACGTGGTTTCTTTCCTGCTTTGCGCCTGAGTCCTCAGGACAAACGATTGAGCTGTCTAATGCCACTTTTCGAATATTCCTGCACTCAGTGCGATTCTGAATTTGAGCTACTGGTTGCAGTCCGAGAGACACCTGAATGCCCGCAGTGTGGTTCGCAAAAGCTTGACAAGCTTATGAGTGTTGCTTCCGGCCGTGTGGCGAATGCCTCAGCACTGCCGATCAGTCCAGGTTGTCCACCCCCTGAAGCGGGGCCATGCAGCCCGAATTGCTGCCGTCTGCCCCAGTGAAAGACCGGTTCAGAATTCTTGCTGACCATGACGACGGTTATTGCTGGACGGTGTTGCACAGAAATCATCCCGTACTGCAGGTCCGTGGTTTGTTGAATCCTGACGATTCGATGGACCTTGTCTGCGTTCAGCAGGCCGGACTGTCGTCTGAAGCGATTCACGATATTTCGAATCTGGTACTTGTGGAGACACAGATAGCGGCGAGTCACAGTCAGCGGAACTTCGTACGCTGCCTGGTAGAATCTGGTTGTCCTGCCGTGTCAACGGCCAGCCTTGCCACTCATGGATTTGAACCGACTGTCAGGCTGCAGGCCTGGAAGTATCTGAAGGGGCTTTCCGGAGATGATGATTCGAGAATTGACGTCCGGTCACTCTCAGACGCAGTAACGGCTTATGGTGCCGGACCAATCGAGGAATTGATTGCGGGATGCCTGGACAGTTCGCGCGATTTGCAGGCGCTTGGTCCAGTAACACCCCACAGTCTGCTTTCGAGATGGAGGTCGCTGCCAGATCCGGAATTGTTGATGGCACAGGATCAGAACCGGTTGGCAGGTCTGGCTGTTGTAACACAGGATACCGATGCACATATGGTGACTGTGGAGTACCTTGGGGTTGTCAAATGCTTTCGACGACGAGGGATTGCGCGACGTCTTCTGAAACAGGCCAGTTTTGTCAGCACGTCCGATCCGCAGCAATCAAATACGAATAACATTGTTGCGTATTGCGATCGAGAGAATACGCCAGCCATGCAGCTTTATATGACGAGTGGATTCAGTGCCCGTGAGGTTCACACAATCTGGCAGTATGTTGTTCCACGCAGTGGACCTGAAAACTGACGGTCGCCTGGTGGCAATGGGACAGATCATACTTTTGGCGGGGTATTTTCAGGGCAGCCGGCCATTGTGGCGCGGGGTGAAGTTGCAGTGTGTTGGTTCGGGTTAACTCATGCCGACGATCGTTGAATTCTGTACGGCTCGATTGAACAATGTTCCTGCGCAACGATTTGACTATCTGTCTCCTGTCGAGTTCTCACACCTTCGGCTGGATTCATGCAATCCCCAAAACGGGTGCTGATGATGCACCAGCCCAATCAGGCATTGCATTGGAAATGCACAGCACCTGGCGAAATGACCTGTTGCTCTGATCCACTTTTCAAGTGAACTTTCAGTCGTTTTCGTCTTCCGTTGTCGTACTGATGGAATCCTGCTTCGCAGTGGATTGATTCGACAACGAGTAGTCTGAGAGTTGTTCTCGCAAACGGAGCTTGCTGATTTTTCCGGTCGCGGTCATTGGAATCTCGTCCACGAAGACGACATCGTCGGGAAGCCACCATCGAGCGACTTTGTCGCTTAGATACGTCAATATTTCGTCTTTGGAAAGATCGGTCCCTTGCTTCCGTATGACCACAAGCAAAGGACGCTCCTCCCATTTGGGATGGGAAACGCCAATCACCGCAGCCAACTGGACTTCGGCATGGCCCATTGCTTCGTTTTCCAGATCAACAGAACTGATCCATTCTCCTCCGGACTTGATGAGATCCTTGGCGCGGTCGGTGATCTGCAGATATCCATGCTGGTCGATGTTGGCGATGTCGCCGGTGTCGAACCATCCGTCAGCATCGACCGCATCACGGTCATCTCTGTAGTAGCGACGAACGACCCAGGGTCCCTTTACGAGCAATTTTCCCACGGCTTTGCCATCGTGTGGAAGTTGATTGTTGTCGTCGTCAACAATCTTCAGGTCACAGCCGAAGATTGGCTTTCCCTGTTTCAACCGCACTGCGATCTGCCGATCGTATGACCAGTCCTTCATGCTGGCCTTCAGCCGACAGACCGTACCCAGTGGACTAAGCTCAGTCATTCCCCATGCCTGCAGAACGGTAACGGCATAATCTTTGTCCAATGTTTCGATCAGGTGCCGAGGTACCGCCGATCCACCGATCAAAACTTCGTTGAGGTAAGGAAGCGTCAGTTCATTGGTCTTCATGTGGGACAGCAACATGTTCCAAACGGTGGGCACGGCAGCGGAAAACGTCACCTTTTCGGTTTCCAGTAACTCGTGGATGCTTCCGCCGTCCAGTCGGGCGCCGGGAAGGATCAGTGGTGCGCCTGCCATGGGACATGCATAGGCCAGGCCCCAGCTGTTCGCATGGAACATCGGGACAACCATCAGAACGGTCTCAGTTGAACTGATTCCTGCGCCATCGGCACCACTGACCGCATAAGCGTGCAGTAAGTTTGAGCGATGTGTGTATTGAACTCCCTTAGGATTGCCTGTGGTTCCCGAGGTGTAGCACAGACCTGCTGGTGTCTCATAGGAGAGTGTTGGCCAATGGTAGTCATCAGATTCCGCGTCGATCAGCGATTCACTGGCAACGGCATTTTGCAGATTTGTCTCGGGCATATGCACATGGTCGGTGAGCACAATATATCGCTCAACGGTCGGCAGTCGTCCCTGCAGCTGTTCAAGCAGCGGGACAAACGTCGGATCAATCAGCAGAATGCGGTCTTCGGCGTGGTTGATAATGTATTCGATCTGTTCCACGAAAAGTCGCGGGTTGATTGTGTGACAGATCGCACCCTGGCCGGAGATTGCGTACCAGGCTTCCAGATGTCGCTGTGTGTTCCATGCCAGTGTGCCAATCCGATCGCCCACCTGCACATCCAGCCGTTTCAGTGCGTTCGCAAGCTGTCGCGTCCGCGTTGCCGCTTCTCCGTAGTTTGAACGGTGAATCGAACCGTCTTCCACACTTCGAGTAACAATTTCCACGTGTGAATGAAATCGGCCCGCGTGTTCCAGAATCTGGATGAGGTTAAACGGGTCGTTTTGCAACTTTGATCTCCTGATGACACGTCAAAAGACTACGCCGATATTATCCCACATACCGGAGCCTCCCAGGTAAGTTGACTGCTTTGAGCGAGCAGTTTGTCCATAGGTTTGGCCATCTCGGGCGGAATGGGAGCTGTACGTCTCTGTGACAGGCTTACATAACTGCTGACGATTTCCTGAGTGGCTGACACATCCTGTTTCTCTTCATTGATCATAAAGTGCAGCACGTGAAATCGTTTCTCGGACCTGCCAATTATCCGTGAATGAATCCGTACTGTGTGTCCGGCGTGGACCTCGGACAGATACCGGATGTGTGACTCCAGTGCAAATGTCCCCCCGTCATGGCGGCCGTCGAGTGCGTCTGTCATCCCCATGAGTTCCATAAGCCCCATAAAGCTCATCGAAAACAAATGCGTGTACCACATCACATTCATGTGGCCCATTGAGTCCAGGTAGTCTTTCGGAATCGTTCGGCGGTATGTTTCAGGCAACTGGCTCACAGTCGCCGGGTCAATTTTTATTCTGGTCATAGTCGAACCAGCTGCTTTCCAGTATTTGCACCCTGCAACATCTCGATGAATGCCGGTGGCGCATTTTCGATGTCGTCTGTTACGCCTTCTCGACACTTCAATCGGCCGGCTGTATACCAATCAGTCATCTGCTGAAGTGCCTCCCGAAACTACGGCAGAAAATCGAAAACACTAAATGTCTTACTGTCGCTCGCTTGATGATCAGATGCCAGAAGAGTCGCGGCCCCATTGGTACTTCAGTTGCATTGTACTGCGAATCCCTGCCATTCGAACTGACCGGAAACGTACGGTTCCTCTGGAACTTTGTGATTTCGCGATTGAATCACACGTCCTGCGAACTCGCCAGTCATGAAATCTCCCAGTTGAACAGGATCTGCATACGGTGCCGTATCATTCATACGACCGCGTATAGAAGGGGCCACGGACAGGATTTTTGCTTTGACAACAATCTGTACCGATTCGGTTTCCGGTTTCGTTGTTTCTTCAAGCCGAAAGTCAGAAGCTCTCGGAACACCGACCGGACGTGCGGCAAGTATGATTCGTCGACGACTCATCCTCAGTTCCCGTCTGCGGAAACCAAAGTGCAGCGGACGAAAGTGGTCCCTCTCTTGACGCATGCAGGATCCGCTATTGCCGGGAACCGAGAGTCATAACTCGAACCTCAATCATTCGAAACAGCTGTGTTTATTATACTATTTGTCGTTTGCCGTGCTCTCCACCCACATGTCGCGAAGCGTGCGTTTCAGAATCTTCCCGTTGGCGTTCCGCGGAAGTGCATCTGTGAATATCACGTATTTCGGGATCTTGAACCTGTTGATCCGGGTTGCAGCCACTTCACGAATCTGATCCCCGGTCACTTCAGCACCGGGTAGCAGAACCACAGAGACTGCGATTTCCTCCTGGAATTTTTCATCGGGTACCGCGTAGACCGCTGCCGCCGCAACCTGTGACATGGTTGAAATCGCTTCTTCGATTTCACGGGGGGAGATGTTCTCGCCTCCCTTGATGATCATATCTTTCTTGCGGTCAGTAATGTAAATGTATCCCTGTTCATCAATATGCCCTGTGTCACCGGAATGTAGCCACTCGTCAATCACAGTTGAGTCTGTTGCCTCTTCATTTTTCCAGTATCCTTTCATCACGTTTGGTCCGCGAACGCAGATTTCTCCGGTACAATTCGGCCCCAGATGGTTGTTGTTTTCGTCCTGGATGCAAACTGCCACACCAGGCAGCGACCGGCCGACTGATCCTGGGACGGGCTCTTCTGCATCACCGTAACCTGAAACGACACAGGTTGCTTCCGACTGTCCGTATCCATCGACCACGCGACAGTTGTATAGTTTTGAAAAGGTGGTCCGAACTTCTTCGGAAAGTGGTGCCGACCCGGCGGTCACAGTCTTCAGGCTGGACACATCGTAGTGCTTTCGAGTCGGATGATGAATCAGTGCGACCTGCATTGCCGGGACCAGTGAGCAACGTTCGATTCTGAATTCCTCAATTGCCTGAAGTATTTTTTCCGGATCGAACTGCCGCATGAGCACGGTTTGTCCACCGAGAACAACACCGATATTCATCAGCATCATTCCATAGACGTGACTCATCGGCAGGACCATCAGTGAGCGATCAGATGTCGCTGACGAAAAGAGGGTTGCAGTTGCGCGGATATTGCTTGCAAGATTGCCATGCGACAACATGACTCCTTTCGGACGACCAGTGGTGCCTGATGTGTAGATGATCACAGCCAGGTCGTCATCATTCGCGTCATGCAGTTCGTCGTGCGGAACAGACGACGCTGCAATCGAGGAAATGTTTTCGGTACCGTCAATATCTGTCTCACCAAAGACGAGAATCTGCCGAAAACCATCGATTGTTTCCGTAGCCTGACGAACCGTCTGAGTCAGATCGGAAACCGTAAGCACAGTGGCGGCTTCTGAGTTTTTCAGGATATAACTGACTTCTCTGGAAATCAGCTGAGGCATAATCGGGACTGCAACAGCGCCGATCCGAGCGATCGCCTGAAAAGCCTGCGGGACTTCCATACAGGAAGTCATCATCACGACGACGCGGTCGCCAGCCTGAATACCTCGTTCACACAGTACCGTGGCGAGTTTGCGCCCACGTTCAAGCAGTTCACGATTGGTGTGCCACCGACCTTCAAAATGCCAGGACTCGTATTCTCCAAACTCTGTCACCCCATCAACCGCGAGTTGCGCGATGTTCATTCCGAACCTCCGAACGACCTTCTTGCGTCGCCCATAAGCAACCACCTCAAGAGTGCAGGCAACGTAACGTTCGCATCGCACAGTGTCCAGCAAATACAGTATTCACGACGGACGACGAACCACAGATCAGTCACGTGCAAAGCGACGCCATGTTTTTGTCATGATACCGAACCGCGTGGGATGAATCGGCCGTCGCATGACCTCGCTGAGTCTGGCTGCGACCTGACTGTGTTGACGGATCACTTTTCACGAGTGTTGGAGATAAAGGCGACCGCCATCCGTCCATTTGTCGTCATCTTTTCTTGACGCATCGAACAACGTGGACAAAATGTCTGTCGTCATTGACGGTTGATCTGTATGGCTTCTGGTTCTTTGATTCCCTTAAGTTTCATCCGGTATGACAGGTATATGACGCATTTACGGATCCGTCCGACTTACACCGGACGTGCTGAGTTTTCCACTAATCCGACTGCGATAAGGACAATCAGTTCATAACGATCCATCAATGCCAGTGTCGAAAAAACGTATGTTGGGTTCAGGTGTGAGCGAATCGAGTTGCTTTCCAACAGTTATTGTCAGCAGTTCAACAGTTAGTTAACATCGTTTCCTGTGATGTATTGAACAAATCTTCGGAGTTCCTGATGCCCGTGAAGACCAGATTCGTTGAGCAGTCCCGTCGACGCACACGTCGTGGATTTCTGCAGTCAAGTCTTCTGGCGGGTGGTGCCGGTCTGGCGCTGGACGATGTGTTGAGACTCCGTGCACAAGCGTCGACGGAAACTCAGGGTAAATCCGATACGGCAGTCATCCAGATCTGGCTGGGAGGAGGGCCCAGTCAGTTCGAAACATTCGACCCAAAACCACAGGCTCCGTCAGAAATTCGGGGGCCGTACTCTCCAATTGGGACGAAGCTCCCTGGGATTTCATTCTGCGAGATGATCCCCAAAATGGCGCAGATCGTTGATCGTGCTTCGATTGTGCGAAGCGTGACACATTCAACGAATGGCCATTTCGTGGGATCGCACTGGTGCGCAACAGGATATCCTGGAATTGCAGAACGAGCGACTCACCCATCCGCGGGTGCTATTGCTTCACGTTTTCGCGGTTCAAATCGGTCGGGGCTTCCCGGGTATGTATTGCTTGCGGATGAACAGACAAAGAACCTCCAGATCGGCGAAGTCATGGGACCTGGCCATTTGGGGGTTCAGCATTCGCCGTTTTCAGTGTTCCAGGATCCGTTTTCCGACGACTTTAATCCTCAAAAAATTCGTGAGGCCACTGCCAGCCTTCAACTGGCTGATGATATGACGGTGGAGCGGGCGGAGGACCGCCGATCGCTGCTGGCCGGGGTCGATCGTCTGGCACGCAATGTCGATGTCACCGGATCGATCGATGGTGTAGACCAGTTTACTCGCGCCGCACTTGAAATGGTTGCGACCGGTGAAGCGCGTCGAGCATTTGATCTCAACCGTGAATCGAATGAGACGCGTGACATGTACGGGCGGCATCGCTGGGGGCAAATGGCGCTGCTGGCACGGCGTCTGGTGGAAGCTGGCGTCACATTTGTCACGCTCAATACGGCACCGGACTCGTTGTCGTGGGACTGGCATCGCAACATTGTCAATGATCATCGACCATCAGATGGCTCGCAGGGGCCCAACCGTGGTATGGAGGTAACCGGTCCGCCGATGGACCAGATGGTATCGGCGCTGGTGACCGATCTGCATGAACGGGGACTTGATCGCAAAGTGCTGCTGGTTGTTTGGGGTGAATTTGGTCGTACTCCTCGGGTGAACAAAACAGGAGGTCGGGATCACTGGGGCTCGCTTATGAGCATCCTGCTGGCAGGCGGTGGATTGAAGGTTGGTCAGGTTGTCGGGGCGTCGAACGAGAAGGGCGAGTTGCCAGTCGAACGTCCGGTGAGTCCTGGCGATGTGCTGGCAACAATGTATCGGCACCTCGGAATCGATCCGACGCAGGAGACGATCACACCCGCAGGTCGCCCTGTTCCGGTTTTGCCGGAAGGTGCTCCAATTTACGAATTGATCTGAAACGCATCGACCAGGTCGCTCTAGACGAGAACGTATTTTTTTTTCTTAGTTGCGTTCCATGCCTTTTGCCAGGCCGGGTCATCGATGTCGTCCCACCAGTCCGTTTGAACGTCATTCATGTAACCAGGAATCGGACCAGGCAGATCTTTTTTCTGTCCAAGGAGCCTCGTGAGCATCCTCATGTCATCGGTGTGACCCTCAGTGCCCGGGATATGTCGAGCGACAATCGTGGGACCGTTCTTGTAAACAATTCTCACGAGATATGGCTTCAGAAGTTTTTTAGGCCGACTCGCCAAATGTTTCAATTTTTCAATATCGACTGTGACACCGAGCCCAGGACCGTCGGGCACTGAGATGCTGCCGTCCTCGATCGGCATGGTTTCGTTCGTGACGTGGTCGTCCCAGAGTTCAGCCAGATTGACCTGGTCCATTGTCGCGGTTGGGAACACAGAGGCTTCGTGTGCCTGGAACGCCTGATTGATGTAGGTGCCGGCCTGCTGCAGCATGATTGGTTTATTGACGTGTTCCGCGACGCTGGCGACATTCATGGCCTGACCAACCGGAGCGTGTCCCGCCATGTAACCATCTGCCGCTCCGTTTACCATAAAGTTGACCGGCGCATGATGGGCCACAATAGGAAAGTCATACTTGTCGCAAAAGTACTGCCAGTCCTCGGGATTCGCGGTACTGATCGGGTCCTCAATGCGTCCAACTATCGGAAATTCGCGGAGAGCGTCGAGGACTGGTTCAATGGCGGCTCGATGTGAATTGACGTTGAAGTCGTAATGAACCCTGAAGTCCGGGGGGGCAACCGCCTGCATGGCTCGTGTTTGATCGACAACATTCTGGGTTTCATCGATGTGATACTTCAGCCATTTGTATCCCAGCGATGCGGCGTGCTTTATTTCATTGGCCATCTTCTCGGGGGCAAACGAGGCTGTCCACGCTGACACCGGCATTCGATCACGAACCTGCTCACCGATAAGTTTCCAAACCGGAATATCCAGATACTGCCCCATGAGGTCATACATCGCCATGTTGAACGGCAGGTCGGAACGGGAGGCCAGCCAGTCAAAAGGGCTCGTTCCGATGTACTTCACCTGTTGCTCATCCGAGACGTTGTAGATCCCCCATGACTGTCCGGTACCGACAAGGCCCACGTTTGTTCTGACGAGAATTACGGTATTGGCCTGGAGGCGGTAACTGTGGTAGCGCAATAAATCTGTTGAATTGAATTCGTGATAGGGGAGATAGAACGTGTAGCTCTCAATTTCAGTAATACGGAGCCTGTCGCGAACACGTTCTGCAGCCAACAGCCACGGATTAGGGCAGAGGGGCGGTACGAGCAGTCCGGCGCCGGCCCCGGCAAGCCTGGTCAGAAATGTTCGACGATGTTGACGTTGAAACATGGGATTCCCCTGCGTGGTCTTTAGATCAATCTGTACAACCATGCTAAGCGATGGTTGCCGGAGATAGACTCTTCATGCCAGCATAATATGAGTGTATTTCGAGGAAAAATTTACGGAAATGCATTGCCGTTGAAGTTGTCGGGTGCGCGGAAGTGTGTCGCATGTCATTGTGTTTGCAATCTACCCACACAGCGTTGAAGTAAAATCTTCGCCGGAATCATCTTTCGATCTACATTTCAATTATTCGCAGGTGTTTATTCCCGCGGACAAATTGCGCCACACGAAGCGTTGTTTTGTCATGCATTTGCCGGGATTCGGAGTCGTCCGGAGGACTGCAGCATGAGGATTTTCGACTGGGAATGTCGAACAACAGAGGGGTGATGTATTTTTTGAAGAACCTTGAATCGGCAGCGAAGACTGTTTCCCCCACTGGACCTACACGGCGCGATACTCATAATCTGCCGTGGTACGTTATGTCTGGGTAAAATATAACGAAAACACGTATACGAATCCCTATAAACAATCCATCGTTGAAACAGCATCCAGGTGGTGCTGACCTTCTGTCGTTGGTAATTTCCTTGCTTTTGCACAGCTTGCGCAGACGATAGAGCAACCTCCGTCCTGTATCCGGTCGATAAGTTCTTTGGGACCGTCGTAGAATCACGACCAGTCGGCGGAATGTGCCGATATGTCCGGGTCGGATGTTAAAGCGACAGATGTTTTGAAATTTCGGACCAGTCCAATACGTGTCATCAGGATCCGTTCGATGATTGCTCGAACCTGCCATTTCTGTCTCATACTGTTTGCGGTTGTCATGGTTAGTAACCAGCACGCCGCGCACAGCCAAACGATCCAGGCCGAACTGAACCGAGGGTTTGTTCGTAGCAGTTCCATTATTCTCAACGTAAAGGAGATGCTCGGAACCCAGGTGAACCGTGCGGAAGGCGAATCCATTCTTGGTCCGGGTTTTCCAGCATTGTGGATTGCCGAAGTGCAGTACAAGCCGGTTCGGTTGCTCCGTTTGCCGGTCAGAGATTCACGAACTCAAGAGACAAAGCGTGAGCTGGTCTGGTACATGGTGTACCGGGTTATACCACGCGATTATACGTATCTGGCAGGATCTGAAGAATCTCGTTTGAGTCTGCTGAAACGGCTTCGAAATGAAACGGTGGATTCCCAGGACCAAAGAGTTATTCCTGAGAGTCTGGCGATGCCTCGCTTTACGCTGCAAACAACAGACGAAGGTGCTAAACACATCTACGTTGATGAGGTCAACCACGAGGTACAGCAGGCTGTGTTTAGCCGAGAATTTCGTGATGATGCAAAAGATCTGCAGCTTCTGAACAGTATCGAGGCCATCTCAGCTGTTGATGTTGGTAAGCAGGTTAAAGCGGACGATCCTGACGCGCTGGAAAACGCACACTACGGCGTTGCCATTTGGCGAAATGTCGATCCTGAGACAGACTTTTTTCGAGTGATCATGTCCGGGTTCAGTAATGCTTATCGGCTCACTTCAACCGAAGACGGCAAAATTCAGGTTGAGGACAAGTGTATTGTTCAGGAATTCGGTCGTCCCGGAGATCGGTTTGCACAAAGTGATCGGGAGTTTCGTGTCGAGGGAGACCCGAAATGGATCTATTTGCCACGCAAAGATACGATCGACATCCCAGGTGTGATTTCTGTTCTCGGAAACAGAGCAGTGGATCCGACAGTCAGGTAATCGTTCCTGCCAGCTGACTGGTGATCCGGAAGTCATCAACACGGCCAGTGAGTCAAATCTTCGCTGGTTACGCAGCCTATTGACCATCCGAGTCACAAAAAAACGATCTGCTCTGGGAATCTGCGGGACAGGTGCTCAGAGATGTCTTGCATATTTAGCGCAGGGCGTCAAAATTCAGTACTTATAGGCTGTGAGATCGCTAGTTCGCTGACTCCCGTGATTGTCTGAGGGACCTGATTTGGTCCTCCGTGAATAAGATTGACTGGAATAGTAATATGGCTCACAAGAAAGGACAGGGATCGACCCGCAACGGACGTGACTCTCAGGCGCAGCGTCGAGGGGTGAAAAAGTACAGTGGCGAGAGTGTGACTGCTGGTAACATCCTGGTTCGACAGTGTGGCACGAAATGGCATCCGGGCCGAAACGTCGGAATGGGTAACGATTACACGTTGTTCTCACTCGTTGAAGGTGAAGTGTATTTCGACCGCAAGGGGCGCAGAATCAATGTTGCATTGTCGGAGAACAATTAGCACAGTGTGAACTGAATCTGGCACATCCAACGCCTGTCTCGAGCATTCCATTGGGATCGAGCAGGCGTTTTTTATGCGCGAGGGGTACGCACAGGATGTGACTGAGCGACGTTCCAGTCGTCTGAGATGTAATGTCCAGCTCTCAGCATCCCCGCCTTCTCCTTAGTAACGGAGGCCGCTGCCGCTGCCTCGATTGGTCAGTGAATATGAGGGCTTGGTAAGTGCTCATGCGTCAGGCAGCGGTGTGTCAGTTCCGGTTAGTGTCGACGAGACACATCTCAGTGATATCAAAAATGTCAGCCGGCTGCCGATCCAACGCCCCGAAAAGGCTCATTGCATTTGCACTGGATGCGGATTCCGTGAAATGGCGCCACCGTGCCGTATGTGTCCCGGATTCTTTTCGCGTGTGCATTCTGGCTAACCTGACATTGTTCCGCCGGATTCAGAATTTATCGGATGACGTTCTCAAAAAACTTCTGAGTCAAGTGGAACGTAAGCAGGTCAGGTCGTTCCGAATCAGGGAATGGTTGCGTGAATAAAGATTGCCAGCTGAATAGGCGACGTTGATGCATAAGTGTGCAATTTGATCCGTCGAAATCTGCGGAGAGCAGGTTTCACAGGAAATGTTCCGATACGTGAACCTAATAATTTCCGCCAAATTCGAGAGATCACGGAACACAGATCACAGTTTTTCTGCCGATTTGGCGCGCCTGTTGCCTAACGAGTAATTCAAGACCGATCCAGAAGCAGATTGGGCGTTGTTTGAACGATGTTTTTTTGATGTAAGGGAAGATATCCGGCATCACGAATGTCTGGCATGAGATACCGGGAAAAAGAGGATACGGCAGAATCGGAATTAGTTGAACACGGAGGTCGGTGTTTCACCAGGGCTCATTGAAGGACCATCTGTTTCCTGTCCACGTCGGGAGCAGATTCCCTGGGCTGTCTGGTTCGCCTGTTCCCGCTCATAACGGGTGTGTTGCCCGAGCGGGAATCTCCTGTCGTGTTGTCTGTTTCGGCAGACGCTCGGCGGAAAGAGGGAAGGACTTGTCCTTCCCTCTTTTCATTGATTCGTGTGTGGCAGATGGCACGTTCCTCGATTGGTGCTGTGATTGGTTCCACGATGTGTCTGTTGTTTTGGTCGGACTCGTTCGGATAACGGTATTCCTACACGACGAATGGCAGACATCTGTGAAAATTCCTGCAGTTGGAGACTGCGTACATCATTGTGTGTTTGGTCATTCAAGTGAGGTTTCGTTATGACAACACTAAGAATTGGCCTGGCGCAGACCCGACAGACTTCGGATTTCGATGAAAATGCGGACGCGGTTTTGCGATTCATGGACCAGGCAGCGAGTGCAAACGTACAGATCGTCTGTTTCCCGGAAACACAGACGGTTGGCTATCGTGTTGATATTGCCGAAACCCATGCACCGTGTCCCGTCGGGAAGTTGAATGAACTGCACGAAGAAGTGGCGCGGCGTTGCGCCCGCGCACACATAGCGTGCTTTTTGGGAACGGAGACTCCAGTTGCCGGTCAGCCAGATGCCAGACCGTACAATTCAGCGCTGGTGATCAGTGAGCAGGGTCAAGTATTGGGTGTTCACCACAAGACGAAGCTGACACCCCTCGATGCCGTAGCGTACTCATCCGGGAACACGATGCAGACGTTTGAACTGTGCAACGTGTGTGTGGGCGTGGTGATTTGCTTTGAGGGATTCCGTTTTGCGGAAACAACGGCCGAATGCGTCCGTCAGGGAGCACGCCTTGTCTTTCACCCACAGAATAACACCACGCGTCCCAATGCCTGGAAGATTCCCCTTCATCATTCCATGATCACGACCCGAGCGGCCGAAAACACGATTTGGTTTGCATCGTGCAACGCGTGCCTGGATCCGCATCAGAACTGTCGTTCAATGGTCGTTGCTCCCGATGGTCAGGTGCATGCTGAATCTGAACTCCGGCA
>JAKVAY010000009.1 GCA_022447185.1 Fuerstiella sp.
CAGAAGCTTTCATGTTCGATAAGTTGCTGACGCCGTAGGTAAGCTGCAATCAGGATTGCTCTGATCCATTGCCGGCTGAAATTCGGTGGCGTTCTCCAACTGTGGCGACGTGGTTCGAAAATAACGCGCGAGCGGCAGCCGAATGGCTGAAACGGCCAATTGCCTGATCAGTGCCACAAAACGTCCACCAGTCCCGTTGAGCACCGTGAACGCAAAGATCACCAGCAGACCGGCACATACCAGCAGGACGTCACGCAACGTTCTGTCAACGGCAAGACGCTTCGCCAATGTGGTCCCCGGAGTCGCTTCAATCTCCTTGATTCGCTCCTTTAACTGGTCTTCACTGCCAAAAAGAAGTTCGCCGCTGACGGGAATCAACTCTTCGTCTCCCGCACCTTCTGCGATCGACGCGTTCGCCATTCTGCGGACAAACTCCGGATCAGACTTCAGTGCATCCCGCACCCTCTCCAGGTAGTCAACTTCCGTTTCCAGCGTTTTTAGCTGATGAGCGTTCTGAATGAAGCCGTGACGAATGTCAATCCACGCATAAAGCCGCGGAGCAATCGCAACAGAACCATACATCAACGCTGCGGTGAGCAATGTCATCCAAAACGCCAGCGAAACAGCCCACACCCTGGAAGGTATTGTCTCGGACAGTGAATCGCCGACTGGTTGCGATATGGTTTCGGACATGATTGCTGAGCGGCACACCACACAGCTGCCGGAACGAGTCCGGTGTAACTGTGGCAGACCGTTATCAAATGGTGCCGCCGAATGAGGCGGTCTCACCGAGTATCTCCTCAATCCTCAGGAGCTGATTGTATTTACAGATACGGTCCGTTCGGCTGGCTGACCCGGTTTTTATCTGTCCGGTCCGCAGTGCCACCGCAAGGTCGGCAATGGTCGTGTCCTCCGTTTCGCCCGAACGATGACTCATCACGGACGTATAACCGTGCTTCCCGGCCAGTTGCACCGCCTGAATCGTCTCAGAGAGTGTGCCAATCTGGTTGACCTTGACAAGAATGCTGTTCGCAACGCCTCTGTCAATTCCCTCGCTCAGACGTTTCGAATTGGTTACGAAAAGATCGTCACCGACAAGCTGGCAGCGGTCACCAATCATATCGGTCATTTTCTTCCAGCCATCCCAGTCATCTTCACTGCAACCGTCTTCGATCGAACAGATCGGATACCGATCTGTCCATTCTGCAAGCAATCCGATCATACCCTCAGAGTCAATGGACCTGCCCTCGAGCGTATAAATACCCTTATCCGCGTCGTAGAACTCCGTCGCTGCGCAATCCAGCGCAATCTTAATCTGATCACCAGCTGAATATCCTGCGTTTTCTATAGCAACGAGAATCACGTCCAGAGCCTCCTGATTGGTCTTGAGATCGGGTGCAAATCCTCCTTCATCACCAACAGCCGTACTCAATCCTTTGTCACCCAGTACTTTTCTAAGAGCATGAAAGACTTCTGTACCCGCTCGCAGTGCATCACTGAAGCTGTCAAAACCCAAAGGCATGACCATAAATTCCTGAATGTCGATACCATTGTTCGCATGTTCACCACCGTTGATGATGTTCATCATTGGCGCTGGAACACAATTGGCCCCCACACCACCCAGATACCGAAACAACGGAAGTCCGGACGCCCTTGCAGCGGCGTGAGCGGCCGCAAGCGAGCAGGCGAGAATTGCGTTCGCTCCCAAACGCGACTTGTTCTCCGTACCATCCAGGTCAATCATGACCCGATCGACTGTAGACTGATCGCACACGTCCAGATCGATAATGGCGTCCGCAATTTCATCGTTCACATTCTGAACGGCCTGTTGAACACCTTTGCCCAAATACCGATTCATCACACCAGTGTCACGAAGTTCGTGTGCTTCGTGGGCCCCGGTGCTGGCCCCACTGGGGACTGCCGCTCGTCCAGTGATTCCGTCATCCAGCAGCAAATCAACTTCGATGGTTGGATTTCCGCGACTGTCCAGAATCTCGCGGGCGTGAACATCGGCAATTGCAGCACTCATATTGAAGTCTCTCGTTTCGTACATCGTCGTTTGTTTGTTCCAATTGGCTGATTTTTGAGAACTGCGCCTTCGGAATCCACCCGGCACAGCTGTTTCCAGGCGTCTTGACGCCCGGAATCCTGACAACCTGGCTGCTCATCGGGACACAGCGACAGTGGTCAATAAATTCATTTCTAACAAACCTGCTGCTGCGTTACGATCCTTTGTCCCTGACTCTCAATGTCACGAAAGGTCCGACATGACAACCACTCGCCGCGATTTTCTTTCGCAATCAACCTCGGCTGTTGCTGCATCAGTCATTGGTGCTGCCTCGCTATCACGCACCGAAGGGGCTCCGACAACCATTCAATCCTTACCCATAATCGACACACATCAGCACCTTTGGGATCTCCGTCAATTTCATCTGCCTTGGATGGATCCGAACAGCGAAGAACTGGAGCCGATTCGACACACCTTTCTGATGCCGGATTACATTGAACACACCAAAGGGCTCAATGTCGTCAAGACGGTCTACATGGAAATCAACGTTCATCCATCTCAGCAACAGGCAGAAGCCGACTATGTAATCGATCTGTGTGAACGAAAAGACAATTCCATGGTGGGAGCAGTTATTGGTGGCTATCCACAGGATGACGGCTTCGCTGATTACATCACCCCGCTGTCGAAGAAAGATGCGGTCAAGGGTGTCCGCACCGTACTCAATGATCCGGACCGCCCGACAGGTATGTGTCTGCAGCCCAAATTCGTGGATAACATACGCCGACTATCAGATCTGGGGATCAACTTCGACCTCTGTCTGCGGCCCAATGAAGTCATCCATGGCGCAACTCTCGCAAAGAAATGCCCCAACACGCGATTTGTTATGGATCACTGCGGCAATCTCAGTGTTCAGTCGACGGACCAGGCACTGCGGACACAATGGCAGGATGGCATTCGCGCAGCGGCCGACCAGGAAAACATGTTCATCAAGATTTCCGGAATTGTCGCTTCCGTCAACAAACACGACTGGTCGCCGGATGATCTGGCTCCCAATATCAATTTCTGTCTGGACACCTTCGGCGAGGACCGTTGCGTGTACGGCGGTGACTGGCCAGTCTGCCTGTTGGGTGCGACGTATCGGCAATGGGTCGAAGCACTCAAAGAGGTCGTCAGCAGCCGATCAACGACTTTCCAACGGAAGATGTTTCACGACAACGCAGTGAAGGTCTATCGACTGGGATAGAATCATGACCCCCACCGAACTGCTCAAAGAACTCATCGCCATTCCAAGCGTCAACCCGATGGGACGCGATGTCTGTGGACCAGAATTTCTCGAAGCCGGGATGACCGACTATCTGGAACGATGGTTCACAGACCTGGGTGCTGATCATCAACGCATCGAACTCATGCCGCGCCGCAGCAACATCGTTGCCCGCTACCAAGGGAATCCCGATCGTCCGACAGTGATGATGGACGCGCACCAGGACACTGTTCCTGTTGACGGCATGACAATCCCGGCATTCGATCCTGAAGAACGAGATGGACGGATTTACGGACGAGGATCCTGCGATGTTAAAGGTGGCATGGCATCAATGCTCACGGCGTTTGCTCGGGTTGTGCGTGAACGACCAGCCGGAGCTGGTAACATCATCATGTCCTGCACATGTGACGAAGAACAGGGAATGACTGGCGTACGGGATCTCGCTGCTCGATGGACTGAGACGGGTAATGCCCCCGACGACTGGCTCACACACACACCGGATTCGATCATTATCGCCGAACCGACATCGCTGAACATCGTGGTGGCTCATCGGGGAGTCACGCGATGGAAACTGCGAACAACCGGGAAAGCAGCACATAGTTCAAAGCCATCGGAGGGCGTCAATGCCATCTATCGTATGGCTGAAGTTGTCCGACGACTTGAGGAATACGCTGCTCAGCTCGAACGTGAATCGACTCCGCACGTCCTGTGTGGTTCCCCAACACTCAGCGTGGGCCGAATCAACGGAGGGATCAGTGTTAACGTCGTGCCCGATGAGTGCACGATCGAAATTGATCGCCGAGTGATCCCTGGAGAAGATCAATCAACTGTGATCAAGCAGGTAGACACCTGGCTCCGCAAATACTTGGGGTTCGAATACGAAATGCTTCCACCGTGGTGCATGGCCGGGTCCCTCTCCGATGACAAAAACGGGCCTCTGGCGGAGCGCCTGTTGACGCACGTCGAGGCCGTATCCGGACGGCATCAAAAAATTGGAGTCGCTTACGGAACTAATGCCGCTGTCACGGGACCCACAGGAGTTCCCACAGTTGTTTTTGGTCCAGGATCGATCGATCAGGCACATACAAAAGACGAATGGATCGAAGCAGCTCAACTGGACCTGGCAGCTGAAATTCTGTTTCGTTTTTTGTCCACGAACGACTATTGAACAGCTGTCGTGTGAGTCGTGACAGCAGAAAGTGTTCTTTTGTCGCAGATCGATCACCATGTCGGAAACCGCCATGCGTCATCGGGCAGATTTCACCCCGTTCTGTCGCCGACCGCCTTTGCGACACTATCCTGAGACAGCTGTCGGCATTTGATATGACGTCACTCCGGACCCCGCACTCAACTCAACGGCAATCTCCTGCCGGAAAGAGTGAGCAGGACGTGGCACTCGGTGCGAATCTATGATTGATGTGCCGTCAGGAAGGATGCCGTTTACTGCCACAGTTCAACTCTACGCTTGAGCTGGACTCACAGAGCAGATCAAATGCCTCGACGACAGCAGATCAAGCATCAATGTCTCGACCCTGTCGCCAGGCTTTTACCTGCCTGTATGACCTGGCCATCTGTGACACAATCCAGTCCAAGATATGCTCAGTGGAAAATGCCTTCTGCCATGAAACATTCTGCTCTTATTATGTCGATGGTCGTCCTGACATCGATCCCTGCTTCGGCAGGTGAAAACGTTGTCAACTGGGTGAAGGTAACCGACCACGCCGGCTGGCAGCCTCGGGACTCGCAGGGTGAAGTTGTCTACCGCAACCGCCTGTGGATCTTCGGCGGATGGTTCAATACGACAGACGCACCACCACGTGACGTGTGGAGCTCAATGAATGGAAAGACATGGACGCTGATCGAACAAAAGGCTCCGTGGAAACACAGCGATTTGTCAATGAGCGTTGTGTTCAAAGACCGCATGTGGTTCATGGGCGGCTGGCATGACGGGCGTCTACCGAGCCATTCTGCCAGTAATCAGGTCTGGTCCTCGACGGACGGTGTGTCATGGGAGCAGATCACTGATGACGCAGGCTGGAGTCCACGGATCGCAGCCGCACTCGTCGAATTCAGGGGAAAAATGTGGCTGCTGGGCGGAACCGAGAATTACTATTTTGGTGACGAAAACAGCACCAAAAACGATGTCTGGACGTCATCGGACGGAAACAAATGGATGCTGGCAACGGACAACGCTGGCTGGTCCCCGCGCGCATACCATCAGGCCCTGGTCCTGAATGATCGAATCTACATCTTCGGTGGAGGAGACTATCGCCCAAAATATCACGCACTCAACGACGTCTGGAGTTCGGCGGACGGGATTCACTGGCGACAGGAAACCGCAAGTGCTCCATGGCATCCCCGAATCTGGTTTTCATCCGTCGTTTATCGAGATCGTATGTGGGTGATCGGCGGTTGGTCCGACAAACCGTTCGCCAACTGGAATGACACATGGTATTCCCGTAACGGACGGGACTGGAAACAACTCAAATCAGATGTGGTCTGGAAACAGCGTCACGAACACTCTGGATTCGTGTTTCAGGACAAAATCTGGATTGCCGGAGGACACGCCATACCGCTCAACAGTGAAGTCTGGTCACTGCAGATTCCGGAAAACTGGTTCGAAGATGACTAAACTAATCGGTCGAATAGCTGATTGTGGCCGAACGCAGCACAGGCGTATTGGCCATATTCGGACTAATCAGGCTGGTCTTAAACTGGATCCAGGGATGGTTCTTCGGAGCCACAATTCGGGTTCCGCTGGTGCGGTAGAAACTGTCAGCACCGACTGGTCCCTGCCAAATGGCCGATGTCAGCTGATGTTCTGACTCTGCCGTACGAATCTGGAACTCCAGACGCGTGTGAAACGGTGTGTCCGCCTCCCATGAAATTCGGTCGTAGTCTGCTCCGGGGCCGGCATCAAATGGCGGCGAGAGATAATCATAGCGTTCCGAACGATCATAAATATTGCCGATGTCAACAAGTGAAAAAAAATGCGGACCCGTCGCCGGCAATGATGTTCGCTTGTTCGGGGAATAACCGTCCGAACTTCCCTGATACACCCACACGTCACTCCGGTGATTTCCCACTCGAGTATGATTCGCGATAACGAGTTCCGGATAGCCGTCCAGATTGCAATCAGCTGCAAATGTACCACATCCGGAATAGCCTGGGATCTCCGTTCGGTGCTCAACGTCGAATCCTTCAGCACTGTTCCAGTAAATCCTGCCGGGAAAATGTCGGTGAATTCCGCCCAGATAGCTGGGAAAAAACAGATCAATGTACCCATTTCGATTGAGGTCCGCCGCCACGACATCGTTCGCACCAATGGTTGGAAGTGCCGAACGACGAGATTCCGAAAAACCCGCTTCACTTCCCCAGTAGATCCAGGCGTCTGCATTCGGATTGGCCAGATGCACGAGCGCTTCTCCAGGACCAAGCGGTTTGTCCTCATCAACCTGATTCACCACAACAAGATCCAGGTGGCCGTCGTTATTCAGGTCAGCAATCTCGGGCATCGAAGCGTCTTTGCCCGGCATCAGTAATGATGTCGTACGAGCATTGTCGAAACCACCGGGCGCGTTCCAAAACAGGGTGACTTCATGGCGAGCAGCAGACACAATGTCGAGCCAGCCGTCACCGTTCAAATCTGCCAGACACTCTGACTTTCCCCGAGGCGTCAGACGGAAACGATTAATCCTGGAGAAACCGGACTCCTGACCGTAAATCACGTTCGAATCCAGCAGCAGGTCAAGATAGCCATCCCGGTTAAAGTCGGCCGCACGACCCGTCCCCGCCTGCCCGTCGGGTACAATCGTGGCGTTGTCCTCCGAAAGGCCCGCCGGTCCACCCCAGAAAATGTGAGTAGGAGTGCTGTACTGGGCCAGCAACAGATCAGCAAAGCCGTCACAGTTGAAGTCGCAATTGATATATCCGTCGGTGTCACGAACAGTCGGCAGACCCAACCGCCGTTCAGGACTGAATCGTCCCTGGTCATCGCCCAGGTAAATCCAGGACGTGGTCGGTCCGAGCTCGGCAAAGGCGGAAGTCGTCCCGCCTGGATATGAAACTCCTTCAATCTTGTTGACAAAGACAATGTCCTTTCGTCCGTTGTTGTCAAAATCGGCAATCGTGATTCCGGAAGCACCGGATGTTGGCAATTCTAATCGTCGGTCCGGCGATATGCCTTCCGGTCCACCCCAGTAAACGTACGAGTCCGTGTCAAAGAAACCGTCACTGGCGTAGTTCGCCAAAATCAGATCAGCGTCTCCGTCCGCATTCATATCTTCGATGGCAACATCATTCGCAGACGGAGCCAAAACCTGAGAACGCTTGTGGGCCAGGAATCCCCGGGGACTGTTCCAGTAGATGTAAGAGACGCCTTCTGCACTGTTTGCAAACGCGAGGTCAGCCAGTCCGTCACCATTCAGGTCTCCGACCGCGGCTGCTCGGGCACCGATCGTTGGCAGTTCGGTCCTCAATTCGGCCGAATATCCGGCAGCAGCTCCCCAATAGATGTACGAGTTGGCGCGATAGGTCCGGACACTGTTGCCGGTTGGCGGATCGGGCTTCTGATTCAAATGGTACATGTTGACAAGAACGATGTCTTCATGACCGTCTTCGTTCAGGTCCGCGACCGTCACTGCGGAGCTACAGACCCCAGGAAGTTCGATGCAGCGATGCTCGGAATAATCTCCAGTGACATCGCCAAGATAAATCACAACGCCACTCTGGGTTTCGTCGTTCCCTTCATTCGCGAACAGGATGTCTGGAAAATTATCCTGGTTGACGTCTGCAATTGTCACATCGCCACAGTTCGTCGTCGGCAGCGTTGTCATCGCATCAGTGGAATAGCCGTGATCAGAGCCCCAATAAATAAATGATTTTTTAAAGCTGTCGATAACAACGTGATAGTCGACACCACGGTTGGCAAAGACGATATCAGCATGTCCATCGCCGTTGAGATCAGCAATCGCAACTGCCTGGGCCGCTCTGGTCGGAAGCGCACTGCGGTTCGAGTCATCAAATCCATCGTCACTGCCCCAATAGATATATGACTCGAGGTTCGTTTTTTCCCCATCGAATCGATTGGCGACAACCAGATCGACATACCCATCACCGTTCAGGTCATCGGCCGCTGCCGCCAGCGCCCCCTCCGTAGGGAGGCGGGTTCGGTGATCCGCAGCATATCCACTTTCATCGGACCAGTAGATCGACAGGTCTACCCGTTCATCGTGGTCCTGCCCACAGGCAATTGGCAGGTCAAAATTGCCATCGTTGTTAAAGTCCCAAAGGTTGATCAGGCGGACTGTCCCGTTGGCCGCGACGTATGTGTTTGCACCACCATCGACCAGCGTGCCATCGCCAAAATCCACGAAGGATTTCAGTGTCCACGTCTTTTCTTCAGCGCTGAGGGAACACGTTGCGACCACCGAAATCAGGAGGAACAAGGGCACCAGAACACCAGTTTTTTTTATTCGCATGTCTACAAAGTTCCAGGCTCGATCAGGCCGAAAAAAAGAGATACACAAAGCACATCCGGAGCACCCAAAACATTGATCCGGATCATGATCCATCCCAAACATGTTTCCGATTAAATAACATTACAGCTGCAATCGAAAGTCCGTGATGATGTCGTGTGTTTCTTCCGAAATCAAATTCCGGTGAGCACCGGAATTCTCTTGCGATGGACCATTCCAGACGATCCGAACCGAGATGATATCCATCAGGACTTTCAGCAGATGTTATCCACCCTCTTTCGATGGCGTTTCTTCCCCCGGTATTACCGTCAGCCAGATTTCTGATGTTGTTGATTTTGAATTCTCAATTGCTGCGGTTGCCAATTGGCGATCGCCACAGTCTTCAGCTCGACACAGCACCCGAATTGCGCCGCAAAACGCGGGTGCGTTCTCATCGCGAATGAGCTTCAGTGTCACGGCTTTGGAACTGTCGCCATCCGTCTCTGAAACCACCGATTCTGCCGTCACGCCTTCAGGCAGCTGTTCCAGTGAAACCGTCAGACGTTTCGCATAACCATTCGTTCGAGTGATCGTCACCGGAACTTCGACTGCTTCGGCATTGTTGACCAGGTACTGATTTGCGTTGACCGTTGCCGTGAACGCCGGTTGAGGAATCTCGCAGGTCAACGCATAGAAATACCGAAATCCACCGTCTCCGAATCGGTCTTCGACCGAAACTTTCAGCAGGCCGTCAGCCGGCACGGTCATTGTGGCCTCTGAGTCATATAGCGCAGCACCACCGTCATCGGCCTCGGACAAAACGTTGCCGTCGGCACCAGTAATTGTTAACACGGGATCCAGCAATGAATGAAAAACACGGGCCTGTACACTCACAGTGAGCGTCTGATCTTTAATACCCGGTAGCATGTACACATCCTTTTCGCCTGGAACCGCAATGCGGCCGGTGATGGAAGAATTCACAGCGATCGCCCGCGACACCGTCGATTCCACATGACTCGGATGTTTTACGCCATACAGATTGTGCGGCAAAGCAAATTTACGTCCAAAACAGGTTTGCTGTCCCTCAAAGCTCGTGACACCAACAGTCTGCAGCTGCTCGGTCAGATTCCATCCGCACACGGTCACGGCTGAAGTCGATCGATGATCCAGAACGGCCGGAAAAACATGGTCGATAAACGGTCCATGGGTCACCGTAAGCCGATAGATGTAATTCTCTGCACCGGCCAGTTTGATGGTACTGTTAGGAGCAGATGGAAAGGCAAAAGTCCGGACATAAAAAACCCCCTCTGTTCGAACATTGAAGGCAATCTGGGGATCCATTCCGTGATCGTCATCGTTCTGAGCGATGACGGTTCCTGCTTCGTTCAGCAGTTGCAGGGTCGCATCCATGGGCGAACCCAGATCCTCGTTTGCCTGCATTGATGCAACGAGTGTTCGGCCGGCAGGTACCCGAATTCGACAGATGTCCACATCACCTGCCTGACTGAGTACTCCATTGATAGTCACTGCTTCATCGCTGATTTCATCCGCCTGATCCTGGAGATCATTGGATTCTTCCTCGACAATTTCGGCGATGTGTCCGACTACAAACGGTCTGAGAGCCGACGTACCGGATGCATTAAAAAATCGCAGCCAGTGCACACCGGGTTGAACATTTTCCGGGATTACAATCGTGGCAAATTTTTTGTCTTCCGCGATGGTGATCTCCAGCTGGCCCAAACTCGACCAGCTTTGCAGACTCTCCTTACCGGGCTGACCCCCAAGCTGAATATTGACGCTTGTCCCGAGCTGACCACCGGCCGGATACAGACGATCAATGTTTGGCCCGTCTGCGGCAGATGCCACCACTGATGCTGCAATCCCAAGAATCGCGGTTTCGATCAGCAATCGACGTGACAACTGATTCGACCGAACACTGTTCCCCATTAAATCAGCTCACTGATCGGCGTGGGATCGCTGACAAGATGGACTGGCCGACCTTCCGGTGTGTACAGAATCTGTCCCGGATCGATCCCCATTTTGTGATAAACCGTCGATATCAGATTCTCGGGTGAGAGGACGCGGTCAAGCGCCGCATAACCCTTGCGGTCGGTTGAACCAACAACGGTTCCGCCCGGTGTGCCCCCACCAGCCATAAGAACAGACATTGCGTTCGCCCAGTGATCACGTCCCGGCGCGCTGGTACCTGACAACGTCGAGATTCTTGGCGTGCGACCGAACTCACCCATCGCCATGACAAGCGTTGTGTCCAGAAGTCCTCGTTCTTTGAGGTCCTGGATGAGAGTTGCAACAGAGTTGTCCCAGTCTGGCAAACGTTTACCGAGAGCACCAAAGAGGTTTCTGTGACTGTCCCATCCACCATCATATATGGTGATAAAGGGAACGCCGGCCTCCACCAGTCGACGAGCGAGCAGGCAGCGCTGGCCGAATTCATTGCGACCGTAACGTTCGCGCATCGAGCTGGATTCCTTCGAGATGTCGAAGGCCTGTTGAGCGTCCGGAGACGTGACCAGGCTGTATCCCTGTTCCTGATACTCGTCAAACGCTGCCACGGGATCCCCCGCTACCTCTGAGTTGAGTCGAACCAGTTTGTCGATTTTCGCCCGCAGATCAGTTCGTCGATCAAATCGGTTAACTGCCAGGTCACGCGGCAGGGCCACATCTCGCACTTTGAATTTTTCGGCGTTCGGATTATCCGGAACAACAAATGGAGCATATTTTGCTCCAAGAAAATTGGGACCGCCGGATCGTGACATACGTGGCGTGGTGAAGTACGGAGGCAAACCGTTGTCTTTGCCTCGTTCTTTGGCAATGACGGAACCCATACTCGGGTGAAAGCTGACGAATGCGCCGCAGCCAACCGGAATTCGAGTTGGCGCCCCGGTCATCATATAGTGGTTACCCGCACCGTGATTTCCATGGCTGTGTCGAATCGATCGAATCATAGCGCAGTCGTCCAGGCCTGCAGCCAGCCTGACCATATGCTCTGAATACAAAACGCCGGGAATTGATGTCTTTGCATATCCGAACTCTCCACGAAACTCCGATGGAGCATCGGGCTTCGGATCGAACGTTTCAAAGTGAGTTGGTCCGCCGTCCATCCAGATCAGGATCACTCGTTCCGCAGTCGGTTTCGGTCCCGCAGACACCCCAGCCGATTCGCCCCGGACACGCAGAGTGTTGACCAGGCTGCCCCCAAACAGTCCTCCAATGCCAAACTGAAGACAGTCTCGACGGGTGGTACCTTCGCAGTTTTTCCGGAGTGTCATGTTAAAATCCTTCCGTTGGCCGCGGTGCAGCACCCTGCAGTGAGTCTGCTATGTCCTGCAACAAGGTCACAGCAACAAGGTGGCGACCTTAAGAACGTTACGACATTAAGTGTATTGCCCTGTGCCGCAAAACACCACATCTGTAAGACCAACGCGACAGAAAACTAACTGAGACGGCCCAGCCAGGGCAACGATCTCTCATGATCCCCCGAAAGCCGTTTCCGGTTGTCGCCACCTCTGTTCGTAAAACCCTCCTGAACCGTGACCGCCGGCGCAATCCGAAATGTTAAGGCCTTTAGTTTTGAAAAACGAATTCCGCCGTGTTGATCATTGCCCACATCAGGTCTTCGATTGACTGGCGTCGATCAGCATTTTCTTCACTGAGCACACTGGTCACCAACTCCGTCTCTTCGGGAGTTGGACTGCGTGCATAGATCATTCTGTACAATGTTCCAGCCAGTTCTGATGGATCCGATTCGGAAGCTGCTAAACGCGCCGCTTTGCCTTCGTCATTCCGGATATCCCGGAACATCTGTTCCGAGTTCATCAGATGCAGAGTCTGCACGACTGCCGATTCTTTTGTCCGTTCACAAGGCGGATCCTGATTGGGATCCGGACGTCCAAACGTATCCAGGAATAGTGATGTCGTGCGGTGCGTCCAGATCTGCTTTGCCTTGGTTCCAGGCGGCATTGCGTCAAATGACCGAGCAACACCGGAGACGTCAACGAATGCATCGAGCAATACTTCAGCGCGAAGCCGATGCCGATAGTGACGCGAATAATTACGTGTGTCGGCTACGTTGCGATCGTTTGGCAAAGAATCCAGCTGATACGCGTATGACGCTGTAATTGTCCTGATGAGTTCCGTCAGTGAAAATCCGGTGTTGCGGAAGTGCTCACCGAGAGCATCCAGCAGGGGCTGATTCGTCGCCGGATTTGTCGCTCGGAAGTCATCAACCGGTTCGACCAGACCTCGCCCCATCAGATCGGCCCAGATGCGATTTGCCATCACCTGGGCGAACAGATGATTATCCGGTGACGTCATCCATTCCGCAAGAACCTCACGAGGATCAACAGTGTTCGCCGTGACTGCTGCTTCGCCGAACAGAGGCTTTGGTGCCATGATCTTTTCAGTGACCGGATGCGACACACTTCCACTTTTGCCTGCGAAGATAAATTCTTCTGATCCGGAAATTGGCGCGGAGATCCCTGATCCTTTGCGTCCCAGTCGTCCAAAGTAGGCAGCAAAGCCAAAGAAATCATCCTGGCTCCATTTTTCAAACGGATGGTGATGACACTTGCAGCATTCAAGCCGTACTCCCACAAAAAGTTGACTGACCAGTGTCGTAATTTCATCAGGTGACCGTCGATCGCGAAAAAGTGTGACCGCTCCGTTCCGCCACGTTCCACCCCGAGCCGTAATCAGTTCTCGAACGAACTGATCCCACGGCATCCGCTGATGGAAGCGTTCTCTTATCCACCGGTCATAGCTCATGACCGTCTTGATCCCAACGTGGTAAGGATTAGGTCTCAACAGGTCCATCCATTTATTAGCCCAGTGGTCAGCAAAATCGGGTTCGAGCACCAACCGATCCACCAGTTTTCGACGTTTGTCCATGGACGGATCTTCGAGAAACGTCTGGACTTCCAGCGGTGTTGGAATCCGGCCACAAATGTCGGTGGTCGCTCGCCGCAGGAAAACGTGGTCCTCACAAACCCGGGACGGTGTGATATTGAGCTGCTGCAGTCGTTGCCACACCAGTTCATCAATGAAGTTATTAACCGGCAGTCGCACGTATTCTCCCGCCGGAACTGCCTCCGGTCGGGGAATAATAACGTTGCACGTCGCAATTCTTCCCTGAAAGCGCGCCATAATGGCTGTGCTTCCGGTGATGGAACCGGCCGTGATCTGACCGTATTCTGTGACGGACGCAATTGGAGCCTCGTTCGACTGAAAAACAGTGAGAAACGTAACATCACGAGCGCTGCCATCATCGTAGTGCGCGATCGTCTTCAGCGGTTGTTGCTGCTCGTATTGGAGAACGACAGAATCCGGTGTGAGGCTGAACGACGTCAATGTGGGTGCTTCATCAACGCGACGTGCCACTCCCTGACGAATCCACTGCAGGATCATTTCGTATTCTGAGCTGTCGGCTTTGAGCCGAATTCCGCCACCGTGCGGCACCTGGCCGGTTGGTTTCAACAGCAGAAGGCTCCTTTTAGGTGCACCTGGAAAAATACGCCGACCACGAGCTTCCCTGGTAATTGCTTCGTGGTCAAAGTCGGAATCAAAACCAAGCAGAGAAAGCTGAAAGCCACCCTGACCGCGTGCCTTCCCGTGACAGGCACCCTGGTTGCACCCGCGTCGAGTCAAAATCGGCTGGAGATCGTTGTCAAAATCAATCTTGACCGGTTCCGTCGCCTGAACATACGCAACAGTGATCAGCAGCACAAAATGGGACAGTATTTGATGAAGTTGCACAGGCATGGACAGCGTGCATGGAAAGGGGCGGAAAACGCTTGCCGAAAAACGGTATAAGCCTAACACACGGGCTACGAGATTACATCTGAAATGTGCGACTTGGTTGGCGTGAGCTATGCGGCTCAATCGGCCCGAACGTTAGGACTCTGTGAGCAACGATTCACTGCATTTGCATGGTGCTCAACGATGCCAATATCAATCCAGAAGAAGTTGGCAATGTAAATAATGCGGATGCTGACAGAACCAATACCAGGGTCAACGCACGCATTCAAACCATGGCCATCAAAAATCGTTCAGGTGAAGACGCTCAACAGGTACCGGCTTCCAGCATCAAGAGCAAGATGGGGCACCAGATTGCCACCGGCAGTGTCGAGGCGATCACATGCCTCATAACAAGAGCGACAGAGTACTTCCTCCCGCCATTACCATGGCATATCAGATCCCGAATGTGATCTGGACTCTGTTCCCAACGAATCTCGTGAAATGCCACTGCGAAAGCTACGGTCCAATAGTTTCGGTTTTGGGGGTCAGAATGTCTCTTTGATCATTTCTGCATTTGCGGGGCGATGAATTCCTTTGACCAACATGGATCTGTGTTGCAGGATGTGAACGACTGGTAATGACTTACAGTTTACGGTTAAAAAAACAGGAGTGTCGTCTGATGAGTGAAGCAACTCAGGAAAAACAAGCAGCAGAACAGCCGACTCAGCCGACTCAGGAGATTGTGGTTGATGATTCAAACGTTCATGCCGGTTACGCCAACTTTTGTCGTGTTGCCAGCACACCCGAAGAGCTGATACTGGATTTGGGTCTCAATCCCAATCCGTACGCCAAAGGCAAAGTAAAAGTGCAGGTAAGTCAGCGGATTATTATGAACCATTTTAGCGCAAAACGTCTTCTCAGTGCTGTTGCTACTGCGCTCAACCGCCACGAACAAACATTCGGCAAGCTTGAAACAGACGTTCGCAAACGGGTTCGCGCTCCCGAGACGGACCAATCGCCGAGCGAATCCTGATCTGTTGATGACGAAACGACAAACTGAAGGAACAGCACATCGCGAAGCAGCAGTGCAAATGCAGCCTGAGTCTCCAGACTTCGGGAACGCAGGTCGCTGTCTGAATTCCGACACGTCCGGCTTAGACACCTGCAAACGGAACTTCGTGTGATTCGCGGTCTCTTGTTGAAAGTACGAAACGGACTAAACAACAATGGTAGAGACGAGGACATAAGAAAGTTGTGATGCATTTGATTCTGTCACACGATCGACGAAAATTGACGTTGCACAAGTAGGTCGGATACAACGGACTGGAACCGGGATTTCGCTGAATCGGCATCGCAGGTACACTTCATTCAACTTAGATTCAGATCGTTGCCTCCGGCATGGATGTCGCCCGTGAAGATCCGTAATCGAATTGTCCACAAAGCCATCGCCTGGAGTGCTGTGCTGCTGCTCCGAACTCTCTTCCTGACGGTGCGGACAGATATTCGCGTAGCCCAAAAAGGTGCCATGACCGACGCTCCTCCGGCGGGGACAATGCGTTACTGTTTCTGCCTGTGGCATGACATTATTCTTGCCGCCCTGTTCTGCCACAAAGCGCATTCGCTCTCAACCTTGATCAGTCGCCACGAAGACGGAACCTATCTGAGCGATCTGATCGAGATTCTGGGCATTCGGCCGATTCGAGGGTCAGCAAGTCGAGGTGGAGCTCAGGCGACGAAGCAGTTGCTGGAAATGCCCGATCAGCACATCTGTATTACACCCGACGGTCCACGCGGTCCACGTCACAAAATGAAGGATGGAATTACATACATCTCAGCACGTACGGGGCGCCCGATTGTCGCTGTGACGGTGAAGGCAACGCGCTGCTGGAAAATCCCGGGCCGCTGGTCCGATATCATGATTCCCAAGCCATTCTCTAAAATCGTGGCAATCACCAGTGTGCCAATCGTGGTGAGGTCTGACCTGAGCCGAGAGCAGATTACTGACATGACGGCTCATGTTCAGGATGAAATGGATCGGCTGGACGCTTTGAGTGACCGGCTGGTCCGGGGCGATGAGTCTGTGGCGGATTTGGTCGTTTCCCAACGTCAGTGTGTAGAAAAGAAAGCTGCTTGAAATGACTGAACAAAAAGTTGCCATCGTGACCGGAGCTGGAAGTGGCATCGGTCGGAGCACAGCGCTGGCACTTTGCCGGGAGGGTTACGCCGTTGCCCTGGCGGGAAGAGGAGAGGACCGTTTGCGGAAAACCGAAGAACTGTGCGGAACTGCTCCAGTGCTGGTGGTGTCCACAGATGTGACCGTCGAAATTTCGGTACAGGAGCTGTTTGAACGGACCAGGGACGAGTTCGGACGCGTGGATGTGGTATTCAACAATGCAGGAATGGGTGCACCAGCCATCCCGCTGGAAGATCTCACTCAGGAACAGTGGCAACAGGTTGTCAACGTGAATCTGACTGGTTCTTTTTTATGCACACGCGAGGCGTTCCGGATGATGAAGTCCCAGGATCCTCAGGGTGGACGCATCATTAATAACGGATCAATTTCCGCGACAGCACCCAGACCGTTTTCGTCACCGTATACCGCCACCAAACACGCAATCACCGGCCTCACGAAATCCACGTCGCTCGACGGTCGGGCATACAATATCGCCTGCGGGCAGATTGACATTGGCAACGCAGCGACAGAAATGACCGCACGCATGGATTCGGGTGTAATCCAGCCGAATGGAACGATGATGGTCGAACCTCGGATGGATGTCGAACACGTTGCACAGGCTGTGGTCTATATGGCAGGCCTGCCGCTGAACGCCAACGTACAGTTTATGACCGTGATGGCTACAAACATGCCACTCGTCGGTCGCGGCTGATGACATTGCAACACCGTCGGCTACGTTTCCACAGTCAGATTGTCGCGTATGGACACCTGCTGAGCACTGCGTACTGCTGCGACTGATGCCAACATGCCGGTCACAGCCACCGTGACAAGAGTGATACCAAGTGATTGCCAGGGCAAATCACCTCCTGTGCTGCGTAAATGTGGCAGCATCGCCAGCAATGCGGAGGTGGTTCCCAGCAGCATCCCCCAGAACAGCAGAACTGAGTTTTCGATCAGAATCAGACGGCAAATGCGAAATCCGGTAAACCCGATCGCTCGCAACATGGCAATTTCACCTCGCCGTTCCACCACGTTTCGGACCATCACGACCGCCAGACCAAAAATTCCGACCAACAGACCCAAACCACCCAGCAACTGAAATGTTGCCAGGTAAGTGTTCTGCACCGCGAGGAATCCGGCCATACGATCTCCGACTGACTCTGTATCCATTCCTGATGAATTCAGTCGACTCTCAAGCAGCACTGCCAACGCGTCTGCCTGTCCGGCAGAGTGAGTCTCTGCCAGGAAGTACTCGTATCCCGTCACCCCGGGATCCAGTTCCTGGAGGTTCGCACGTGTCATCACCAACACCCCCTGAAACAGACTGCCGTCCAGCATTCCTGCGACCTGCAACCCCGCGGTCGGATTCTGATCGTCGGGGAATGGAATCACATCACCGATGTTCTTCTTCAGACTGTATCTGAGTGTATTCATGTCACCGATCACCGGATACAGTGGCAGTTGCCCCGGCGAATCCGGCGAATCCGGCGAATCCTGAAGCAGAGTCCACGGATTCGCTCCGGGTGTGTCAGCAAATCGAAATCCCCCTCGCTCGATGAATCCATCCGATGCCCCCAGCAGTGTTGGCAGATGTGTTTGATACAGATTCACACAGCTGGCATCCTCCCCGGGACGAACCGCAAACGAATAGATGGAAGAGACATCTTCGAGTCCTGCCTCCGCATAAGCGTCTTCAAGATTCACAGCAACGCGTCCTTCGGGTGAATTAATATCCTGCAGAATGGGTTGAGATGATTCTGCGACGAGTCGGAAACCACCGTTTCCCGATTCGATGTCCGGAGTTTCCGACTGTGGATTTCGTCGACCTGCAGCAACCGCCACAATCAGAAATGTTGCGCTGGCAATGAGTGCGGTCGTCATCAAACTTCGCCACGGACTGCGAGCTGCATTCGCCACTGCAAAACCGGACAGGTTCCGGACCATCCGTTCGTCGCCAGGCAACGCGATGGCCTGCAGTCTCTGACGCAACAACAACAGTCCCCCGATCAGACACGAGATACCGCCCACAAAGAAGGCCACCATATTCCACGTCAGTCCACTGAAGGCCTCACCGCCGGGAAGCAGTCCACCCGCAGCAACAGCCGGTAAGAGGATTCCGGTCAGCAACGACACGACTGTGATCAGATCGATTCCACTCGATCGTCTGAAGCCTGGCCTTTCCGAAGTCATTCCGTTCAACAGCTGCCGGACAGACAAATGGCGCAGTCCTGCCACTGCGACCCGGACAACTGCGGTAGCCAGCACCAACGAGATCAATGCCGCAGTCAGAAGTCGCAACAGGCGGATCTCGAGCTGAAGATCCTGCGTACCAATCGCTCCGATCCACCAGGTCGTGAGTCCATAAACCATGAGTTTTGCGAATCCGACAGCCAGGAAAGCTCCCAGCACTGCGCCAGCCAGGGCGACCAGCAGGCCCTCTCCCAGAAAGAACCATCGCACGGCCCCAGGCGGCAATCCAACAGAATGCAACAAACCCGCCTGACTCACACGCTGCTGAATTCCCAGCCGAAACATCAGCGAAGTAAGGATGATGGCAGACAGGATCAGGAAAAAGCTGAATCCAGAAAAAAGCTGCGTGAAGTCATTTGCGCCGTTCGCGGCTCGCAGCCCCGACTCCAGCACAGCAGTTGGAGCCAGTCCGATTGCCGCCAGGTCACATTGAGACGGGATCAGCCTGGAAAGTTTGTCAGCTATAGTGCGAAGTCGGTCTGCCGGCAGCGGGTGTATGTCTGCGGCAATTCGAATCGATGTCACCTGCCCGAATCGACTGCTCCAAAGCTTCTGGGCAGTTTCCAGTGAGACAAATGCCTTTGGTGTTGCTCGGTGTTCAGCCCACCATGCATCATCACGTGCTGTAATCCGATTCGTTTCCATTTCAAATGGCTGATTCCAGTCACTGAATGATTCCACGTCAGTGACGCCCGGGATGGTGGGGGTCAGCCCCTGATCAATACTCACCGAATCGTCTGCGGAAAAGACATGATCAACTCTGAACGTCATTTTAATTTCAGGTCGTTCTCCGTGACTGCCGACTTCGTGCCAGCGGGCCGTAATCCAGTCTCCTGTTTCAACCTCCAGATCATCCCTGAGCCACTCGGACAAAATGATTCCATCTTCGGACAGTTCCTGACCACCAATCAGACCCAAAGGGGGATCAGCATCATGTGGCAGACCGGCCACAATCGCATACATTGAATATCGTTCATCCGGATGGTCGCGACCTTCGGCGGCGAACTCATTGATCAGATAAACCAAAGTTGAGGCAGTGTTCAATCCCAGTTGATCGGCCGTCATGGCTATGCTCTTCGCGACGGCCGGTTCAAGAATCATTCGATCGGTTTCGACCGAAACATATCCACGGTCCGTATCGACCCGCACGCGTAACGCTAAGTCGGCCATCGTCACACTTTCACTGACTGCGTCGTGCAGTCGACCATCCGCTATCTCGGCAGCATTGCCGTGGATCAGCAACGTGTTGACCAAAGCAGGTTTCGCCGTCAGATTGCGCCGACTACGTTCTGTCGCCTGAATTTCCAGCCGTTCCTGCAGAGTGTGCAGAGACACGAATGCATTCTTTGCCAGCTGTTGTCCGGGGTTAAGTGTGAATCGCGAAGCGCCTGCTGTCTCGGGCAGGATGTCTCGTACGACAAACTGGAGCTCGGCAGAAATTTCTTCACGCTCACCGAGCAGACTGTCGCGGGGAATCGCAGATGGCAGTTCAACCCATACCGAGACACTGTCGCCCCGCCGGATGCCCAACTCACGTGCTGTCCGAAAACCCAGCACAATATCGTTGTCCACAGGAACGGACGTATCAGCTGTATCCAACAGATTCCAGGCCGATCTATCGACACCAGTGACGGTGACAGAGCCTACTCGGCGGCTGATTGTTTGCTGCTGCAGTTCCATTCCGGCCGACACCGTCACTGCCGGAGCAACCATTGCACCAGAATGCTCCGCGATATCCGCAGCCAGTTGTTCCCGAACAAACCGACCGTGAACAACATGAGTCACTTTTCCGAGACGCAGTCGAGTCATTTGACGCAAACTGTGGCGCACGGAATCGCCAACAATCATTGCTCCGCCAATGGCCGCTGTGGAAATCGCCACGGCCAGTGCCACGATAACATTCACTCGACGATAATAGAATACGCTGCGAAGAACAGGAGAGACCATAGTGACGCCCGTGAATTGACAGGTCCAGGAGTAATGGAGTCTATCAAGCTGAGTCATCACTGGCTGCAAGGATCTTTTGTGATCGTCCGTTGACACTGCCTGATTGTCGCAGACCAGCTACAGCCTGCCTGTTCTATGGTAGATCGAAACCAACACTGTCACAGGCTTACCACATACGATTTCGAAAAAGCGCCCGCAGTTATTTGAACATAAAAACGGCCGGATCATCGTGCGCCACCGGCACCGAGCCCATGGCCGACCTGAACCAAGCGATTCCACGGGGTCCGTCAAAAGCTTTCGCCGCTCACGGGAGTTTGGGGCGTGACAGACGCCGAAGGTTTGTCACCTTCCGGAGTAATCAATCGGGCGTAGACATTCAGATCAATGTCCTCAGAGACAGTGCGTGCAGCACCATCACAAAAGACGATATTCACGATGTCCGAATGATTCGAATTCGGAAACGGACGCTCGCCTTCCGGACCAGCTCGTGCTCCGTTGATGACGCCATACGGATGAGCCGGATCAAGTGGTGCCGACGGGAAATAGCTGGACGAATCGAATCCGGAGGTATCCGGATCAATTGGAAATACGGTGGCGCAATTACGCGGATCGGGATCTCCCCACAATTGCTTTTCGCCGGCATTCACGTTCTCTGTGACCAATATTGTGTTGCTGAGGCCATCATAGATGTTGTCCGGACCGTGGCTTCCACTGGGGAGGGTCTTGGTCGGATTTCCGTCACCACTGCGATCCAGTACTGTACGCCACATGACCCCACTGCGACGAAATACGTCTTGATCCTCAGCATCATTCACGATTCCATTGACATTGAAATCGAGGTCGGAATCATTGAAATTATGGTAATTGCTCGAGCCCCAGCCACTGCCGGAACTCAGTGATCCATCGATATTTGCATACCCCACGTTCACGACGTAACTCAGCGTACCAGGGATGCCCTGAGCCGTATGGTCGGCAGGACATATCAGAACTGCCAATACATACTGCCGGATCAAATCGTGGTTGGAGAGTCCATTTGCACCGCTAAACGTTGAATCGTGCTCCCGAGTGTGATCCCAGCGATCGTAGACATCCTGACGATCGAGCTCTCCCAAAATATCCACAACCCAGTTTCTCAACTGGCGTCCGAAGAAGCCTCCTGGTTGCCAAATCCCGGAACTGTCTTTGTAGTCTCCCCATGTCCCGTATGGCGGGAACTGCTTATTCGTATCTTTTGCTGCATATGCATGCATAGCAACACCAACCTGACGCATGTGATTCAGGCACTGGACTCGGCGTGACGTGGCACGTGCGTATTGAATTGCCGGCAGCAGGAGTGCCATCAGCATGGCGATGATGGACATGACGACCAGCAATTCAACCAGAGTGAACGCAGATCGCTGACATTGAGTCCGAGCGTGCGACATCACTTTCATCGTGCGGTACTCCTGATCCGAACACGGAAATCAGGCGGACGTCATCCTGACACAAAGAAACGAACCAGCGGCAGAACTCCAGTCGGGTGCGAACCGTCTCATTCCGAAGACAGCGAACACGATCGACGTCGTCCTGCACAAACCTCACTCATTTCTGAGGTTCCTGGCACTCCACCTGGTGTCTGAAGCAATGACACTAAAGTACTCACGTGGCAGCCATTTGAATAACCGACCGACACGAAATCGGCTGGAAATTTCCATCCTTAGCAATCCGCCGAGTGGCTGACACAGGTAAGCTCGCGAAGGTTGGCAGACAGCACTGGTTGCGGACAACTCCAGACCAGAAAGAACATGCTCTCTCGCACAGCCCGCTCAGCGGCGTGCCCGGCCACGTAGCCAGCTCCCTTAGTTGCCGCCAGCCAGACCTGCGCAGTGCGCAGTACCAGTGAATTCGCCTGACGCCGTACTACTTCTGCCGGAGATGGCCCCTCCCAATGATCACTGAGTGCAGCACGATGAATCTGATCGACCAGTTCGGCTGACGACTTACTCAACGGTTCCACAAATTCGCTCAGATCCGGACGACGATTCATTTCGGTACGAAGATGTCGCAGCATGCCGTCTGCCGCACCAACCGCTAAGGTCGATGTTCCCAAAGACCCGGCACCACCGCCCGTGGCCTGCCGCATGACGGCTGGTACCGGACCGTGCAGGATTTCTTCGGGTCTCACCTCTACATTCGTCAGTTGAACCGATCCGGTCTGCGATGAACTGAGCGCCATCAATTTCACAGGTTCGTTGACGTGCAACCCGTCACGATCGGTGGGAATTGCGGCCAGTAATTGTCGACCGTCAGTAAGTTGTCCACCCGTGACCAGTACATCGGCGTAAGCGGCCCCTGTTGCCCAGGGGACAACACCGGACAGGCGAAACCCGTCCTCACTGGGTTCAGCCCGCACAGCAGGAGTCGCCAGATGCTGCCCGGAGGTCGTCAGATGCGAGATTCCTACGGTAGCGAACAGACGACCGTCGGCAAGCTCCGGCAACAGAGATTCACGAGCGTCCGAGTTCTGTGAAGTCACGATTCTCTGGCAGGCCGCGTTGCGCTGCGTGAGAATGAATGTGGTGACAAGACAGGCGGATGAAAGTACCCGATATCCGTCAAGCATCGTGACGTCGTCGAGTTCCAGACCACCAAACTGCCCGGGCAGGTTCCATTTCATGACACCGGCAGCATTCAGTGCCTGCAGTCTGTCGGCAGGCCAGTCATCGATCGCTTCCGAACACGGAGTAGCAGCGAGTCTTGACAGCAGCGACTGCACCGCTTCCGATTCCAGGAGGGAACTCATAATAATTTACCAGGGAACGCAGGTCAGTGACGCCTTATTCTGTCACCTGAGTTGATGTTTCGCCACAGTTCGGTCCACATCAATCGCATGTTGCGTGTCAGGACCTGTTGTGGAGAGCATGGCAGTCCGCAAGGTGTCATCAAGGGACATGTGAGACGAACGCATCCATAATGGCCCAAATGCTGCCATCACCTCTCGGGAATTCCAGAGAACAAAGGCGAATCTGACGATCGGATACTTTGATCGAGACACCACTTTTTCATAACATGCTGTGCCTGTGACCGTTGAGTCTTCTGCGGCTGGCTGCGGTCAATGGGATATTTTTTGTCAGATCCGGACGTATTGTTCCTCCGGTGATGGCGGATCAGCTGAATGCGTCTTCAGCCCCGGCCAGGAGTTGTTCGGGATAATCCACGGCTGACAGGTTGAGTTTTCCAGGTTGTTTTGAGGAGGTAACCATTAAACGTTTTCGTCCAAGTCCGGTTCCACAGCGTGATGTGCCCAGGATGAATGATCGAATTCGCATTTCTCCCATTCGGGTCGTCAACTCTGATGGTGAGATGCTGGGAGAAATGGAAACAGAACAGGCACTGCAAATCTCACAGGAACAAGGTCTTGACCTGGTTGAAGTGAGTCCTGAAGCCCGACCACCGGTATGCCGTATCATGAACTACGGCAAAGTGCTGTACGAACGGCAAAAGAAAACTGGTGGCGGTAAACAGCACAAAACACAGCTCAAGCAGCTTCGTCTGCGGGCTAAGACAGGGCAGCACGACATTGATGTGAAGGTCAACAAGGCTCGAGAGTTCCTGGCGCGTCGTGACAAAGTGAAAATCAACGTCATGTTCCGTGGCCGCGAAAATGCCCATCATGATCGTGGCCGTGAAATGCTTGAAGAGATCGTTAAGTCACTCGAGGACATCGCCAGTGTGGAACAGTCCCCTCGGATGGAAAGCGGTCGCATGATGTCCGTCATGCTGTCACCTCTGGGTGCTGGTAAGTAGCCGAACCTTTTCACAGACGTTGAACACATCACCACACCGCATGGTGGAGCAGTGCCGTCTGATTGTTTTTGGGAGATTTCCGGCTGTGATAGTCCAGACACCCAAATTGAATGCCGACACCGCCCGTGAATTGATCACTCCATCATTACTGGTGTGGCCGGAATCCATCGATGCCAACATAGACCGTATTGTGCAGATTGCCGGAGATCCCGGGCGATTAAGGCCTCACTGCAAGACACACAAGATGATTGAAGTCGCGCAGCGTCTTGTCGCAGCTGGAGTGTCTCAGCATAAGGCCTCCACCGTTGTCGAAGTCGATATGCTCTGTCGCGCCGGTGCCAAAGATGTTGTTCTTGCCGGTAATCCCGTTGGTCCGTCGTTGACTCAGCTGCAGCAGGTTGTCACCGCGTATCCACAGGTCAGGATCAGTATTACGGCCGATGCAGAAGGACCAATCCGACAGGCATCCGACGAGTCGTTGGCCGCCGGTATCTCGTTAGGAGTTATGATCGACCTTGATGTCGGACTGCACCGAACCGGAGTCACTCCGGATTCCCCAAATGCAGAAACTCTCTACAAACTTGTCCAAAGTCTGAGCGGACTTCATCCGGCCGGCCTGCACATCTACGATGGCCATCACCACCAGAGTGACCCTGATGAGCGAACAGCAGCAATCCAAGCGGCATGGCAACCAGTGGAGAGTCTGATTCATCGGCTGGAGTCAGCAGATCTGCCAGTCCCTGAATTGCTGTGTGGCGGTACCCCGTCCTTTCCGGTGTACGCGAAATTTGAAAATCCGCGAATCCGCCTGAGTCCGGGCACCTGCACACTGCATGACGTCGGCTACGGCCGCAAATGTCCTGATCTGGTCTTTGATGTCGCAGCGGCCGTGGCAACCCGGGTGGTGAGCAACGCGGTTCCTGGCCAGTTGACTCTCGACGTCGGCCATAAAGCCATTGCCGCGGATCCACCAGCGGACTTCCGAGCTGTACTGCCGGACCTGCCGGATGCGGAGGCTATCATCCATAACGAGGAACACCTGACAGTCACAACGGAGCATGCCGTTAAATACGCACCCGGTGACCTGCTGTTTGCTTTTCCGGTCCACATCTGTCCAACCGTTGCTCTGCACGAATCAGCGATTGTCATCAAAGATGAAGTTGAAACCGATCGCTGGATGATTGCCCGACACCGAATTCTTCGCGACGTTTGAACGCTCCAGACATGACCGACTTAAATGTCCTGCACCGTATTTCCTAATGCGGCTGATGTGCGTTGACTGACACTCAGTAACAAACAAAAACTGCCTATTCGGCATCTGCCAGTTTTTCGTACTCGTCCAGCAATGGTCGATAAGCATACGCATTCAGAACAGCAATGACGCCACGGTCACTTTGGTCCTGGGCGACATCGGCCAGCGTATTGATGCAGTTATAGGTCTGCTCAAGTGCGGTTTCCAGATATTCGATCGCCTGTTCCGTGTCCCCTGCCTCACGCGCGATGGCAGCCTGTCTCACTGCATTGACAGCCGCAAAATATTCCAGGACATACTCGCCCCGCTTTGCATAATAAAACAGGACCGGCTTGGCATCACCGTCGATCGCTCCCTGAGCACGATAGAGCTCAATCATGTACTGCGTGTACTCGTCGGTTGCCTCCGCCCACCATTCCGGGATCGGCTCCGCGTGGTAGTGCTTCATCATCATACCGGGGACCGGAAACGTGAATCCAATCGCATGCCTGTCGATCAGATCGGTCGCTGTTTCCAGATGCTCCCATGCCTTCCACAAACGGTCAGCGGCAGCCTTGTTTCCGGTAGCTGTTGTCCAAAGTTCCCGCACTGCCTGTTCGCCACTAAGCTCTTTGTCCCATGACGCTCGAGCCAGAAAATAAATCGCGGGATCAAGTTCTCCCGGCACCCAGTAACGAGTTGAATACCCGGCCCAGCCGTGCTGCTTAATAACGTCAACGAGTGTGCTCAAACTCTTAACTGCTGACTGTGGCAGAATACCAACGTTGTCATCAGCCAGCGTCATGATTAGTTCGCTGGAAACCTGTGCTGCGGGCACCTGCGGAATAAAATGACGGTTGTCGGCAGATCTCCGAGCCGTGTAGTCCAGGAAATTCAGTGTTCCGGCGTTCCCCGGGACGACCTGATCCAGTACGGAAAACAGCGCCGGATCAACGCTCTGGATCACCAGTTCAACTGATCTGCCGTCGGCACGCTTCAGCAACCCTGCGTCTTCGAACAAAACATGAAAGAAGGCCAGCCCAACGAGATTTCCCTGAATTGCCTGCGCGCCACGATCACCCGACACAATGACATCGCGATCACGTGCCATTTGCTGCAGTTTCCCCATGGTCAGTTCGGCAGACAGCCCCCGCTGCTGCAACATATGCAGAGCCTGATCTGCATGAGCGCCCCATGTAGGAAATTCGGGCATCGACACATAAAGCCTGTCCAGCTGAGGATAAGTTTCGACATAGGCACGGATTTTTGCAGCCACAAGGTCACGGAATGTTCTGTCCGCTGGTCCCAGATCACTTCCGGCGGTGATCGTCAAATTCTTCAATTGATGAGCAATGACTGACCCTGGCAGCGCCTTCTGAAACTCGAGAGGAAACTCGCCCGGTACGATGCTCACACCGACTGTCATTCCCAACTCATGAGCCGTGTCAATCAGCGCCTGCATATGCTGTCGACCGGCCTCATGACGTTCGTCTGCCGTCGTCAGCCCCGAGAAATCGGGATTCTCAAACATCTTTTTCCCACCGAACGCTTTCCTGCCGACGGTGTCACCATCCACCGGATACTTCTCGTCGAACCAGTGCGTCGCTGTTGATTTTTCGACACCATTGAATGCGTAACGCACGAAGGGTTGCCACGGATACACGGCCAGCATGACCCGGTTGAATTTCATCTTCGCAAGCTGGCGCAGGAATTGTTGATGTTCGTTGATGCCCCAGGATTCCGGACCGATTGCAAAGTCGTTGATTGTTCGCCATGTACGGGAACGCAGCTGTGGCTCCATCACAGTATCAACTCCGTCCAGATCAAACGACTTCTTCTTGGCGGGGAACAGATCACCTCGAGGCAGGTAACGGATACCCAGTCGGTACCCGAGTTCGTAAGCGGCCCACATCGTTGCCACCGGACTTCCACCGCCAACGACGTGGCTGCGCTGATCAGGGAATGACCGGATTACGATTCCCTGGTTGGACACCTCCGGCCAGTCCGGACGGAGCCTCGCCACATACGGATTGGTCTGTGGGCTTCCAACATACACCGTCGTTCCGGAAACGTCCCCTGGTGTTTCCACAACAGTGACGTAAATATCGTCAAACAGCCGCTCAAACTGGCTGCCAAGTTCGTTGGCTGCGTACTGCTGCAGAGCTGGTGCATTGAGTCCGTATACAATCTGTACGACATCCGCAGCACGCAAGGAGACACAGGTCCACAACAGAGCAACAGCGACACCAGCAGGAATTCCCGGGCGATGCATCAATTTTCCTCCGAGAAACAATAAATTTTGTTCAGTGTGCGCACATAAATGCGGTTATTGGCAATTGCCGGTGTCGCCACAAGACTGTCACCGACGTCGTTTCTTGCCAGAACTTCAGGTTCAGGCCCACTCTGCAGCACCACGATTTTTCCGTTTTCACCTGGTACGTAAATGCGTCCTCCCGCGGCGATCGGCGAAGCATAATAATTGCCAAAATTGCGGATCCGCTTTTTCATCCAGATCGTGCTGCCGTCCTCAAGGCTGAACGCCGCCGAAATCCCACCTTTCTTGACCATCAGCAAACGCCCTGCATACGCCAGCGGGGAAGCAATATTCGACGGAGTTTGATGATGGAGGTTGTAAATCATGTGTGTGTCCGTGACGTCTCCTTCACCGCCACCACGAATCGCCTGGATAATGTTTCCGCCACCCACGCGATTCGTCTTTGCCTGGAACGCATCGTCGATCTCGTCATCAACGAGAAAGCCATCCCCGTTATGGTCACCATCATCAAATTTTTTATGGAACGCCGGTTCCACTTCATCCTTGGCAAGCTTTCCATCCTGATTCGTATCTCGCCACTGCAGCAACGCATATTTGAGAACTCGGTCGGTGTCACCGTAACTTTGCACCGTGATATAAATTCGATCGTTCTGCACCACCGGTGTCGTCATGATTGTGCGCAGCAGTGAATTACACGTCCATAATTCCCGGCCGGTAGCAGGATCGTAACCTTTCAGCTTCCCACTTCCGGCAACCACAATGTCGGTCCTGCCATTAGCCGTACACAGTACCGGAACAGCATAACCTCCAAGCATCTCAGGACGATCAGCCTTCCATCGCACATCTCCCGACTCGACATCCACCGCGATGAGATATGAATTGAGGTCGTCGTCCAGATTGAAGATCACCATCCCGTCATGAACGATCGGTGAATTCGCAGCTCCCCAGCCCATCAGGTAGAACGGCAGTGGCAGTGGATATCTCCACAATTCGTCACCGGTTGCTGCGTCCAGTGCAATCAAACCGATTGTACTGAAATGCACAAACACGCGTTCTCCGTCCGATGCTGGAGTCGATGACGCATGTTCATTGGGAGGTGTAATTTCCGGAAGCTTGCCGACCTCAAAACGCGTTTTCCACAACTGTTCACCAGTGACGGCATTTAGGCCCAGCACAGCAAATTCTCCGTCGTCCGTCATTGTCGTCACGAAACAGCGACCGTCTGTGATGATCGGACCCGCAACTCCTTTACCCGGTGCGGCAGACCACTTGACATTGTGCTCTGTTGAGAATTTGACCGGAGGATTCGTACTCTCCGCAGCGATTCCGGTGGCGTTTGGTCCTCGAAACTGCGACCAGTCCTCCGCGTGCAGTTTTGTGCTGGCGACAAACAGAACTCCCACGAACATGACAGCACAGATCTTTGCTGCCTGTTGCATTGTTGAGATCATAATCCGGCCTTTGCTGTTTGCTGATGAAACGGTGCCATCCTCAGGCTGCAGCAGACTGACAGATGAGATGCGTACGAGACGGCAGGCACGATTCGCGGGGATGTGGCGGAAAACGCCCCAATGTAGCGCTTACACGACATGTTCTACCATCACCACATGCCGCCCGACTTAGGCTACATAATGAGATACCGTAAACCAACGGACCAGACGAAAACGCCTGCGTTCCGTCAATCCGACGGGCGACTGCTGTTCCGCCACAGTCTTGTGACTGCCGAATTCCAGGATCGGAATGCGACGTACTGCTGTCGTTGAACGAATATCGGTACTCGCCGTACCTGGCGTTATGCGAACCCAGGCCACATGACAGTTCACGACTGACAAATCATCATCCCTGCTTCACCGATTTCAAACCTGATCGGCGCCAGGCTGGATGCGAAAGGAGGACACTCGACTTCATTCAGCACCAGCTCCAGGGGATTAATCGGAAGCAACTGTCGATAGCCAAAATAGCTTGTGCAAACGCGAGGATTGATTTCGTTCAGATAGATGGTGCCGTCATTCCGTGACACCAAAAAGTCCATCCCGATGTAACCCTGAAAGTCACCGATGCGTTCGATAACGTGTCGAGCAATTGTTGAGACCCTCCTCGCAATCTCATGCGGGATGTCTGCAGGAATGGACCCTCCACTGTACCAAGGTCTGTCTTCGGTCCACACAATTCGCTGTTCAGCCACCGGCAGGATCTCAACCCGCCGGGGGCCGCCGAGAACACCAACCGAAAGCGATTGACCAAAAATTTTCGGCTGTCGAATGTAGTCATACGGATCAGCTGTAAACGGAAGTCGACCGCGCCGGATCCCGTCACACCCCGCACCAAAGCGAGGTTTATAGACAAATTGCGGATCGGAAAATCGGGCGTCGGTCGATTCGGCACCAACCGGTGCGCAGTCAACCATTGGAGTGTCTGATGAACCGAACAATTTCCATGTCTTCCACTTGTCACTGCAGATCTCCACGGTCGACACGGACGGAAGCAATGTGGTGCAGGACAAGGGATACAGTGTTTGCGCAGCCCGGAGCAGCAGTCCTTCGCATTCGGGTGCAACCGGAAGCACAAAATCACAGTCACGGGCAGCTCCGGCCAGTTCGTCGGGCCAGCTGGACTGATCAGCACTGCAGTGAATTGCCACGGAGTCCGGCATATTGTCGAATGTCGCAAGAGCGGTTTCACACACAAGGACAGAGACAGCCGTATCGTGCAGTGCGACGGCGTCCGTGAGTAATGCATCCAGCATCGCTCGCCCTTCACAGCGCATGGCGGGCGATGTCCGTGTAAACTCCTCCGCAGACGCATGAAGAACTTCAAAAATCAGCAGCCGCTGCAACCCGGTTCTCCGTTGTACATCCGATTCAATGAAATGCAGATCTTACGCAAGAAGGCGGTGAATTCGCGACCGATACACCTGAGCCGGTGTTCGCCAACTCCGTGGTTCTGATTGTCAGACCTCTGCCCCTATGCCAAACGACTGCCGTTTGGAACCAGCGAGCCGGCCACACAGTAACGTTAAAACTGGTGAGCAATAACAAAAGTTAGCCAGCTACCCTGAATGCAACTGTGCAAGTTCACGCTGATACCCGCCGGACAGAATCGGAAAACGGCACCAGGTGCGAGGATCAAGATTCTTGTCATCCACATGAAAAGAAGGAGCGTAACGTTCTCGCTTCCATTGATTTCGGCACCACAGCTCAAAAAATTTCTGTATGTAGACGATCAGTTCGGAACGATTTTCCTCCCGAGGTTTTTCCACGAGTTTCGTAAGGATTTCACACGGGCTGAGCTTATCACGAATGGCAAGACACTCGATTTCGTCAAGTAGCGGGTACGGCATTAAATCCGATTCATCCGTTTGATGACTGGCAGATGGTCTCAGTTCGGCTGTCGGTTTCTGCTCATTCACCAGGGACAGAGCAGGTACGGGCGAACAACCACCAGCACCGTGCGTTTCCATCGCACGGAGCCATTGGCACAGGAACGCCTTGTCAATTCCGGCAATCGGACTGAGACCTCCGGAAGTATCTCCGTCCATCGTGGCATATCCCACAGCAGCCTCGGATCGATTGCTGGTTGACAGTAACAGAGCATTGTTGAGATTGGCAAACATCCAGACAGACGGCGAGCGTGTTCGTGCCTGAATGTTCTGGAGTGTCACGTCATCATTCTCCCATGACAGCTCACGTCCAATCGCCTCCTGCACCACGGATTTATAGCTTTCGACAATCGGGTCCACATCCAGCTCATGCCAGACTCCACCGATTGCACAAGTGACCGCGCTGGCGGCACGCAACGTGACATCCGAACTATTCCTGGTTGCCTGATAAATCCCTGTAAACAACTCAGCCATCCACTGCTCTGACCCCATTGTCTTATCTGTTCCGCCAAGATAGCCGAGCGCTGCTGCAAACCCGCCTGCTCCCAGACTCTGGAGGCCGCGTTCAACCATACATCGCACCAGGCACGCCGTCGCTGACGAATCGGCACCACCGCTCATGCTGACAACAAATCCCTTTGATCGACTTTTGCGCAGGTAATCAAACAGAGCCAGCGCAATCGCCTGTGTAAACTCATCGATTCTGACGGTTGTGACGTCAGCCATACAGGACTCAATTTGAGTGTCGGGAACGCAGATTTCTCCCGGGATGCAAGCGATACGATCATCCATGGATTCACAAACATCCGCTCGCATCGAATGCACGCTGGAACGACGAGTACGTGTCAGATCAACATCAACATCGGCGACAACGACATCCACGTCAGCAAACTCAAATCGCGGTCCCGCCGCCACAAGATCACCGGCAGTTGCAATCAATGCACCTCCGTCGTAGACGGCACGGCCCGCCTCGTTCCCGACCAGGTTGGCATAGACATAGCTCACACCAAATGATCTTGAACCTTCCAGCACAAACCGTTGTCGCACTTCGTGTTTACCAAAGGCAAAGTGACTGGCGCTGGGATTCAGTATAATGTCGACACCGCGTTCAACCATCCGGTTTCCAGGTCGTCCCGCGACCCACGCGTCTTCACATATTTCGAATCCGAAACGAACACCACTGAATTCAAAGATCAGATCTCCGATCTGCCACGATTCATCGTCGACAGAGTATTCGCTGACCACCTCTTCGGGCCAGGCTCGAAACCAGCGAGGTTCGTAATGAAGTCCGTCACCAGCCAGATGCTGTTTAGGTACAAAGCCAGCGATACGACCATCTGCAATCACACAGGCTGAATTGTAAACTCCGTTCGTCACATAGATCGGCAACCCCACAGCCACAATCATCCCGCGCGTTTGAGGTACAATCCGCTGCAGCATTTCCCACGCCGTTGACCACACGCGTGGCGATAAGAACATGTCCTCACACCCGTAACCCGTAATACACAATTCCGGCAGACACAACACACCAACCTGCTGCGTTCGTGCATTGACAATCGCACGTTCAATGCGTTCTGCATTGCCATCCCAATCCAAAGGAGTCTGATTGAGGATTCCGGCGCCCAGGCGCAGCTTTCTCATTGAGATCGTTCTATCAACGGCTGGAGGTACGTACGACACTAATGCGCCGCCACGACTGGTACCGCTCGCCGCAGCAGGTTGCCCGGATACATGAACCGGACGAGTCAAAGTTACAGGGTAAAAAAAAACACTGCTCTCAGCAGGTGTTTCGACCTTCTACGAACGAGTGACTGGACCGTTTTGGGGAACTTCAGGGTTTCCGGCCGGACGCCGAATCCCTGGATTGAGATCAGGACCAATGCAACGGTATCCGAACCCATTCCGACTGTTTGACGGCTTTCCTGAGAACAGCTCAAGGAATGCTGAAGATATCGCCTGCACGGACAATCAAGCCAGTTCAAACAACTTACTGCTCTCATCGTTCAACAGACATCGTATGGCCATGCCGCCTGGAAGAACGACCAGCAAAATCGATACTACGGCACGATATCGCCTGTCGCAATCGCAAGTCGTGACGATGTCAAAGATTGATGCGACACCTCAACTGAAACGAGTCCTGTCTGAAATTGAGCTATGCGTATTTCGAGACATTTGACCTGTCGACCGTGAATTGGGACTTCGAAGGCAATCATGGAACGGTCGCGTCCATCATGACGCCATGAAGGCTGCCGAAGGACGACTCGATCGGATGCCACACACGGTTACTCGTGTCTCAGGCGGCCTTCCGTTGACTACCCGAAAACGGTGCTGGCGGCAGTTTGACCAAATCCCGAATCGTACCGGCAACAGGCACAGCTGACGGTATTTCTTTTGTCGACAACAGTCGTGCGGGTACCGTCGTGGTCGGCCCCAGCATTGTGGAAACGACCTGACCGTCAACGATCGAACCCGGCAATAATTCAAAATGGAACTTCTTAAGCATCACCGTCAACGCGGTACGCAGTTCCACCATAGCGAGAGGCGCTCCGATACACCGTCGGGATCCGGCACCAAACGGCAGGTATTCATAAGATGATGGCGTAATCGCATCCCATCGCTCGGGTTGAAATCGACTGGGATCCGGGTACAGATCCGGTCTGTGATGAGTGATGTACTGACTGAAAATCACCGGCGTCATGGGAGGCAGATTCAGCGGTCCCAGTCGCGTGGCCTTTACACAAACTCGCTGTGAATAGGACGACGCCGGTAAGACGCGCATACTTTCCCGAATCACCTGGTCGAGATATGTCAAGGATTCGATTGTCGAATGATCCGGCGTCAAAGACCCGTCATCTCTGTCCATCTCGGCGCGAACCATCTCCATGACCTGAGGATGCTGGGCCAGCAGTAACAGGGTCCAGGTGAGAGTATGTGCCGTGGTGAGATGAGCCGCCGCAAACAACAACGTCACATGGCCAACCAATTGATCGTCCGTCATACCAGAGTCCGCAGCCTGGGCCTGTAACAACAAGCTCAGAATATTCACACGTCGATCGTTGCCGTGCCGATGACGCTGCAACATTTCACCGACACTGACTTCCAGGTCCTCAGCCATTTCAAGCAGCGATTCGTAGCCGTCAGAGAATCGACTGGATGAAACCATTGCTCCCATTCCGACTTCATGATTCCATCGCACCCATCGATCAATTTTTTCTCCAAGCTCGACTGAATAGGCGACATCATCAATTCCGAACAACAGAGCACTGGTCAGCCGCAACATCAGGCGTACCATCTCGTCATTCAGATCCTGGACGTCACCTTTCTGCCAGGATTCCATCATTTCACAGGTCAGATTCGTGATTGTTTCATGAAACTGAGGCAACATCCGTTTCGTGAACACGTCCATCATGGCGCGGCGTGATTCGCGATGATTTGTCCCGTTTTGGCTGAGCAATCCGGACGTCACACGACGTTGTGCTGAATGACGACCGCCTCGAACGGCAAAGAACCGCGAATGAAATGTCTCCGTGTCAGTCAGTACCTGACGGTTCAGGTCCGGAGAAAACACGAAAACAAGTCGCTTCCCATCGTCCTCCATAACGGCCAGATCACCAAATTCAGCCTGCAATCGTTTCATGCAGGCAATCGGATCCGTGGGAAACTGAAGCAATGATTCATGTGAAATCGGCAGCGAATCACCGCAACCGCCCGAAGATTCGGGATTCTGTCTGTATTCGCCCATGATGCCATCCATGACACAGCAGCAATGCGTCCCGAACCTCGCCCCTGCAATCCATTGCAGGATCATTCTTAGTTGGCCCTGGAACCGCTGTCACGGCGCCCCTGGCAGGGCAACCGGAACGTGTTGTAGGACATCCTAAAGATTTCGGCCAGATGGATTCAGAAACCAAACCCAATGAGGCTCAGCCATCCTCATTGCACAACAACCCGGAGTCCTCCTGACTGGAAATGAGATCAGCACCGGGAATTGACACCGAATTGCGACACGGAACCAACCTGATATAGTTTAAAATATCGGGACGTGGCTCAGCCTGGTAGAGCGCTGCACTGGGGGTGCAGAGGTCGCAAGTTCAAATCTTGTCGTCCCGACTTTGTTTTTACTGGGAATGGATTTTGGGACACACATTGAACGGTGCTTGGTAACCCTGACGTACTGTTTGGCGTTTGAGACTGACTATCCCTTATCGCACTGCTGCGATTCATCTTTTCGTGCCTGTCGCCGTGCTGATTGTGCTCGTTGATTTTGTGAGGATTCACAAACTGGCGCAGCTCGACAAACTGATCGAGCATTTGACCGAGGTCATCGATCGAAGGTCTCCGGCATGAGATTCTCTCCATTGATCTNTCTGCTTGGCGCAGGGGTGACTGGTTGCGGACCATGAGCCGATANCGTTTCCTTGCTGTAGAAGATTCTACTGGCAACAAGATGGCCGGGATCGTCGAAGCTGTCAATGTGTCCGGTGCGATCCGGCTGATGAAAGATCACGATCTGCAACCCGGTAAAGTGGAAGTGGTCATAACACCGGATGAGAACCTTTTTCCCGATGCTGATGGACAGCAAACCCGCAACGAAAACAGATTTCTCTATGTCGCACCGGTCGAAAATCCCGACGGAACACCCAACACGTCACTCCTGACACAGCTGGGTACAAACAACAAAGAAGTCTCCGAATGGATTAATACCAAAACGTCACTCCTGACTTTACTGGGTGCATGGGCAGTGGCCATTGTCTGCGTTGCGACACTTCTGTCCGGTATCGGACTGGCACTTTATGTTCCTTACTGGACCGTACAAATCATCAGGGACGGCCATTACAGAAGCTCAAGCCCGGTTTCGTTCTGGTTCGAAGTTTCTTTTTTTGTTGCCGGATCTGTCATCATTTGGTTGGTGTTGATTCGGTTTTTCACACACATCTTCTTTCCGTTCTTCTTTTCCTTTACAAACTCAAAAACCACGGTCACAAAGAGTTCTGAAAAGAGCCGTCGGCTCCCTCCTGAGTCCGGCAGGCGTTACCGTTAAACGACACATCATCGACGATCTGCAGAGTTCTGAAGAGCACAGGCAGAACCATCAGAACGTTTCCTCCGGAAGAACCGACAAAACGTCCATACCAGATGGGCAAGGTCTCAGTCAGACCAACGACTTCAGGGATTCGATTTGCCACATCCTGCAGCGTCGGTTAGAGTCGCAGCAGATTGTTCGTCCGCGTGGTATCAGGATCGAATCCGACAGGTCGCCCTCATGCCCAGCTTCTCTCGGTTGTCGTTTTTCCTCATCGCGCCACTGGTGGCGTCCGCCACCGCAGATCTGCGTACTGGCGGAAACACGGTACAGGCCCGCGACTGGCCGTGGACAGAATTACGGTCGCCCGAGGTCCCCGGAGTTGAACAATCCGAATGGGTCAGTAACCCGATCGACGCCTTCGTCCTGGCACAGATTGAAACACACGAACTCGAACCGGCACCACCCGCCTCGCCACGGGCACGACTGCGACGGCTCTACTTCGGACTGATCGGTGTCCCCCCCCGCCCGGAAGATCTGCGGGCTTTCCTGAAGGATCCGTCGCCCGCAGCCTACCGGCAACAAATCGAAAAACTGCTGGATGATCCAGGTTACGGAGAACGCTGGGGTCGGCACTGGCTCGATCTCGTACGCTACGCGGACTCGGCAGGCGGTGGAACGGACTTTCCCCGTCCACACATGTGGCGATACCGCGACTATGTGGTGCGTGCTTTCAACCAGGACCGCCCCTACGATCGCTTCATTCGTGAACAGCTCGCTGGCGATGCATTTTCTGGTTATGGGAACGAGGGGCGACTCGGCCTGGGCTTCCTGCACCAGTGGGTCAACGTGTCGAAAGACACCCCCCAGGAGCGCCGGCGTGATTTCCTCAACGACGTGGTCGGCGTCACCGGATCCGTGTTTCTCGGCATGACCGTTGAGTGCGCTCGCTGCCACGACCACAAGTTCGATCCCATTCCGGCTCTTGACTACTATCGTATCGAGGCATTCTTCGCTCCCTCGCAGGTGTCAACCGCCGCGATTCCTTTCAGCGAATACGAAGCACCAGGGCTTGATCCGGAACGCTGGAAAGCCAAAGAACAGGCGTGGAAGGATCGACTCGGCGAGAGAAAGAAGTGGCAGGACGCCCGGCTGGAGGAGTTCAAAGAGCGCATCCGAAAGGGCCGCGTGCTGGCATCCTCCGCCGACCTGAAGGACCTCGTCGTCGGTGTCTCCAAATCTGAACTGAAGACGACGGTACTGGAAAGCGATCTGTTCGGTCCCGAGGAGCAGAAAACCTACGAACTGATCAGTCGACAGTCAGCCCGTTTCGTCAATCCGAATCACCCGGACTACTTCGAACCAAAGGCCTATACAGTTTCGGACTCACCTTTGAGTCACTTCGTCGCCACACACGTACTGACTGGCGGCGATTTCCAGCTCAGGGAGGCCCCCGTGGAGCCAGGCTTTCTGACGGCCGCGACGGGAAACTCGGACGACGTCGACCTCACGGGTCTCGGCAGAAGTCGTCGCAAGCTTCTGGCGGAATGGATCGCCAGCCCCGAGAACCCGCTGACGGCCCGCGTGATGGTCAATCGCCTCTGGCACTATCACTTCGGAAAAGGTCTCGTCGCGACGACCAGTGACTTCGGTAACAACGGCAGCGGTACCGTTCAGAGTGAACTGATCGACTGGCTGGCGACCCGCTTCATCGAAAGCGGCTGGAGTATCAAAGACATGCACCGACTGATCGTCACGTCGAGTGTCTATCAGCAGTCGATGAAGCATCCGCGCGCGGAGGAGTTTGAAACCGTGGATCCACAGAACCGGTACCTGTGGGTTCGCAGCCCCGTACGTCTGGAAGCCGAGGTGATACGTGACAGTCTGCTGGCGGTCAGTGGTGAGCTGAATCGCGACATCGGCGGCCCGCCGTTTTTTCCCGAAGTCGACGACGCTGTCCTGAGGCGGGCACCCACCTGGTGGGCCCCGTCGCCCCCGGAGGAGCGTCATCGTCGGACGATGTACATGCTGAATTATCGGTCACTGGAGCTTCCCTTTCTCAAGGCCTTCGACAGGGCAAGCCCGAACCTCAGCTGCCCGGTGCGGGAAACGACCAGCGTCACGCCACAGGTCTTCGCACTGTTCAACAGCAAATTCGTGCTGCAGCGAAGTCAGGCCCTGGCCAGCCTCATCCGTATCGAAGCCGGAGACGACCCTGACCGCCAGGTCGAACAGGCATTTCAGCGGACCTTTCAGCGTTTACCGTCGGGGCGTGAACTTAAGAGATGCCTCAGCTTCCTCGATCGGTCGCAGGATTCGATTCGTACCCGGATACTGGCGAGCGCATCAGCAGAGCGGTCCCCAACAGAACCGAGCAACGATGACCGGCTCACAGACCTGTGTCTCGTCCTTCTGAACAGCAATGAGTTTGTCTTTCTCGAGTAACCGTCCCATGTTGAAACGTGATTCACAATTCTGTCACCGTGTTGAACCGTTCCCGGATCCACGGCTGGGTGGATTAGGACGACGCGACTTCCTGTATCGCTTCGGCTCAGGAGTCGGTTCACTGGCTCTCAGCTCACTCCTGCACAGAGACGGCCGTCTGCAGGCGGCCCTGACCGACAATCCGCTGGCGCCGAAGAAGCCACACCATCCGACTAAGGCGAAGTCGTGCATCTTTCTGTTCATGGCCGGCGCCCCCAGTCAGATGGACACCTTCGATCCGAAGCCGACCCTGAACAGGTACCACGGTAAACCCGTGACACGTGTCTATGGCAGCCTTGAAAAACGCATGTACGTTGGCTCTCCGTTCGAATTCTCCCGTTACGGTGAATCCGGAACTGAGGTGTCCGACCTCTTTCCCAATCTTGCCCACTGTGTCGACGATATGGCGATCATTCGCTCGCTGCACACTTCCGTGGAAACACATGAGCCGGCGACGTACTTCATGAACACCGGAGAGGCGATTCCAGGAAGTCCGTCGGTGGGCTCCTGGGTCGTATACGGACTCGGCACCGAGAATTCGAACCTGCCGGCTTTCGTTGTGTTGCCGGACGAAAAAACAATGATGTTTGGCGGCGCCGCCAACTGGTCCAACTCCTATCTGCCACCGGCCTGCCAGGGAACGCAGNTNAACTCNGTCGGCCCGCCCATTGTCGATCTGATGCCGGCAGGCGNAATCAGTCACNAGCGCCAGCGNCNGAACCTGGACCTGCTCCGTGACATCAACGGTGAGTTCCTTGACTCCAACCCCGGAAACGCTGATTTGCTGGGCCGCATGCAGAACTATGAACTGGCCTTTCGCATGCAAAACTCGGTTCCGGATGCCGTGAATCTGGGGGATGAATCNCGCGACACGCAAAAGCTGTACGGACTGGACAACAAGATNTCCGAACCGATGGGACGTCGGTGCCTGATGGCCAGACGACTNGTCGAACGTGGCGTGCGTTTTGTCCAGGTTTACTCGCTCGGATGGGACTCACACGGCAACATCGCCAAAGAACACAGACGGCGCGGACAGGAAACCGATCAACCGATTGCCGGCCTCATCCAGGACCTCAAGGAACGTGGACTCCTCGATGAAACGCTCATCGTGTGGGGTGGCGAGTTTGGCCGTACGGCGGATAACCACATGAGTTTCTTCCGCAGTAATCCCGGACGTGACCACAACAAGAGCGCCATGCCCTTCTGGTTAGCCGGTGGCGGTGTCAAGGGGGGAACGGTGCTGGGAGCCACCGACGAACTGGGGATCAAAGCGGTTGAAGATGTCTATCACACCCATGATTTGCACGCGACCATCCTGCACCTGATGGGACTGGACGACTACGACCTGACGTACTACCACAGCGGTCGTTTTAAACGTCTGACCGATCTTGGCGGTCGTCTCATATCCGAAGTGATCGCATAGAGGGACGACGCTCACCTGTCCGATTTAATAGTACGTCGCAAGTTCCACGCGGGTCACTCGCAATGGATGGTCGATTCCCGGTGTGCGACGCTGTAATTCCATCGTCAGGTAATTGTGCCCTGCCGCAAGAAACTCCACCGGCACATCAATCCTCAGCCCGGCAAACGACAAATCGAGCGACTGCTTCGAGGGAAATCCCAGTAACCCCTGTCCTGCCGGTATATCGATCTGCTGATTGACGGAATCCATTTCGATTCGGTCATCTTCGCGGTGAACAGCAAGTCGCTGTCCGTTCAGTGTCAGCTCAAGCTCGTCGCTCTTACCGGAAAACTCGAAGCCAATACAGAGCTCGGCAGTGCTGAGTGAAGAACGCCCCGGGGACGCATCGTCCGCCAGCGGAATCGCCATCTCGGCCACGCTTCCGACGTTGAGGTTCATTGGCACGGGCGCAGCACGCGACTGGGTATTGAAGCGGACATAATCGCCGCCGGGCTCACGCCGCGGAGCCTCGACACGCTGCACAAGAACGTAACGTTTGTCACGACCCGTAAGCCGGGCCGGATCAGCAATCTGCCCCAGCAGCGAACGACGCCAGTCACCGTGAAAGAACCAGTTGAAGGTGGAAAGACCGTCTGCGCCGTCGCGCCACAGGTTGGCGGCGTTTCCCCGCACCACATCTTCCGGATAAATGCGGTATCCGTTTCCGTATGTCGTTACACAGGGATAAATCGGCAACTGCCGCGCGGTCATCAGGGTTCGGAACTCGCTCAAGCTCGGCAATTCAGTGAGACCCTGACCAAGGATCAACAGGTCGACGAGGTCTTCTGCGATCCAGGCGCGGATGTCAAATCCACCTTCCAGGCACCAATCCACCCGTTCGGGGATGCGAACGGCAATCTCGATGGGACGCCCGCGTTTCTCGGCACGCTGATTGAGAACATGCCTCACCTGACGCATGAATGTGTTCAGGTGATGCGCGTTCTCGGCCTCGGTGCCGCGGGGAAAATGCATCGTGTGCCTCAGCCAGTCGAGTTCGATGCCATCGAAATCCCAGCGATCGAAAAATTCCTCAATGAGGCGCAGCTTCAGAGCTCGCACGCGTGGATGGGCGTAATTGAGCGCACTCCACATGTCGAGGTCCGGTACCAGCCAGTCCAGGTTCTGTCGTTTAAAGGTAGGCAGTTCGGGATTGGGTCGCACACCTTTGGCGTGCTGTCCGTCATGACAATCGTTCATCCGCAGGGACACGAACGCGTCGATACCGCGTCGATGGCATTCCTCGACGACGACCGCCGGCGGATTCGCTCCCGAATCGGCCAGCGCCCTGGGATTGCGGTACTGATCGGCGGGATCGACCTCGATCCCGCCGTGCCAGGTGCGCGCTTCGGGAAATCGGAACTGATCTGCCTCACCCGGCCACTCCAGAACGTTGCTCTGGTACTCCGCAACGTTGCCACTGCCGAAACTGAAGAACAATGCGTCAACCGCCTTCTCGTCGAGCGGCGTGAAAACCAGTGAAACAAACTGCTCGCGAGTCAGTGGGCCTTCCGGATTCCCCAGGGCCGCCCGCCCAAAGCAGTGGATCATCGACCCGTCACAATTGACGAGTAGTCGGCGCGGAGCTGTCCCGGGAGGCTGCGCCTGCAGAACGCTGGCCAGAGGCGTCGTCAGAGTACCGCCGGCCGCCAGCAAAAAACTTCGTCGATCGAATCCGTACAGATATTCCACGGGGTGAAGGATAGGGAGGAACGAGAGGGTGAGTCCACTGAAATCGTCAGCAACCTGCGTAAAGACGGAAACCGAACCCGACGAGGAGCCAGTGACATAAAAAAACACCAGCTGAACGGAAAGCATTTTTCCATTCGGGGCCTGACTTCTCTTCACCGTTGCTGTTGTTCAAATTAGAACAATACTGACGAACGCTTCCGGGCAGAGTTACGTCAACATCAGTGAAAAAGTCGATTGATGAATCAATGGTGACCAGAATTTGGACACATGAATTTCAGCGACAGAGACTCCTCTATGAAAAGCCGAAACAGACCGGCAGCACAAACCCCATGCTGCCTCAGGTTATGTGAGCGGCGACGACGCGGTGTCGTTCGGTGGATTCACAAATCCGGCCAGCCGTTCATTCGAACTTCGCCGCCAGATAAAACCGTCAAGGATATAGTGCGTGATCTGAGGAACGGCCAGCAGCGGCACAAGCAGGCCGCTCCAGCCGTCCAGACTCCACACACTGCCGAACAGCCACGGCCGTTCGTGCCAGACACCGTTGTCCCACAGCAGTTCCTCCACATACGCCAGCAGCCAGATGATGCCAAAGAACGCACCAATTCGGCGAATTGGGTGGCGGGAAGAACGTGCGATCTCTTTTTTGTTCCAGCGATACCAGTACACCAGAACGAGATACGGAATGCCGTGGATGATCACATTCGTAACGGTGAACGCGTAATCGGAATTAAATGAAATGATTCCGACGTACCAGCAGACCGCGGTAGTGACAACAACCACATCTTTTCCGGGACTGCAGCGTCGGAACCGCATAGCCAGGTACCCGGAACGACAACAATAAAGCAGCATGATGCCCCAGTACACCGGCTGAAACATGTCCGCCACAAGCACTGGCAGCTCAACAAAGTCGTCTTCCAGAAACCACCAGAATTTTCTGGGCAGATGAGCATGCCAGTAGACCAGTGGATAGATCGTGGCAAGGTAGATTGTCAGTGAATCAATCCATTTACCAATCCGATCACTCTCCGCCGCCCTGGCACGATACAGAGCCACCCAGCCATACTGCTGACGAATGAAATGAAAGACGGCCAGATACGCCAGTGTCCGCCAGAACCACAAGGGGCTCTCTGAATACAGCGCAATCCCAATCACAAACGACAGCAGGGGAGCCAGAGCGTACAGCCAGGGTCGTCGTCGCAATTCCGTTTTGTCAAAATAGACACGAAACCCAGTGGCATAAACGTGGGCAACATCGATCATCAAAATCGACGTAATCCACAGCCATTCCGGAGTCTCACTGCTCAGCCAGCCGCGTGAATGGCCAACCCATAACAGGCTGAGAGCAATCAATGCACTGCCCAGAAATGTGCACAGATCCACGGCTGGCGAAAACAGCCACAGACTTTTCTGCAGCGTGCCCCTGGAAGTAACCGGACTGGCTGATGATGACATGTTTGATGAATGCATTTTCGAATAGATGCCGGTCCGGACTCACCGAATCACATCCACATCCGTTCAGAGACACCCACACGGACTCTTCCGAGTGAGTTCCACTCTAAAGAAAACTGGAAAATAACGCATCCCGCACCGTCAGAACTTCTTCCGCCGCCCGAATCCCGTGATAGAACGCTTCTTCCATCAGGGCAATTCCACTCAAATCTGTACCGGCAAAGTGGATCGCTCCTTCAGCGGTCGCAGCCCTCTGCCGTGACCGACTCCAGATGAAACCGGGACGTGCCTGAATCATGGCATGCCCCCACCGCATCACGTCCACACGGGTGACCAGGTCCCGCGCGTCCGGATGTGCCCGTTCCAGATCCGTGATGACAATCTCAGCCCAGTGTTCCCATGTGAGATCCAGCAGTTTGCGGCGGGCATCTGACGGCTGGTCATCGCAAAGTGGCAGATACCACGTCCAGACCGTCGGCCCGTGATCGATTCCCTGCTGATGAGTCGCAACCACGTATCCCAAAGACGGGCTGTCGTGAATTACGTTGTCCCACGACAGCGGAAAATCGGGTTCCTGTGGTCGGTCCGAAAGATGCACATTGGCGCCCACCCACGCCCCATATTGAAACTGATCTGAATCCGCAACTCGCCCGGCAGGTCGATTCAGAATCAGATAACGGGCAAGAAACTGGGGAGCGGCAAAGATCACCTGCTGTGCGCGAATTCCCCGCACCTGTTTCGTTTCGCGATCAAGCACAACAATTCTGACCCGACCGGTTTGGTCGTCCGATTGTTGAATCGACAAAACAGCCTGCCCGGTGTTTACCCGGGAACCCAAAACCCGGCTGAGATGCCGAACGATCCGTCCATTGCCTTCCGGCCAGGTGAGAACCCCGGGTGAAACAGAGTTCGAGTTTTCCCGTCGAGACGCAAAATAAAACAATCCCGCCCAGGCACTGGTTTGTTCAATCGTCAGTCCGTAATCATCACGGCAGCAATAGTCCACCCACCAGAACAATGGTACTGAATCCCATCCTTCACGGCGCATCCAATCCCCCATGGAGACCTCATCCAGACCGATCACGGCTTCGTCCGCAGAACAGCCGGCCAGGGGGATGGTGAAGGCAGGTGTCCCCCGGGCATCCCGCCAGTCGATCCAGTGCGCGATCCTCTCCTGAAACGACGTCCACTGACGGAGATCTTCATCGGTGGCCACACTGTGCGGATACAGACCCTCTGCCCAGTGACCCTGGACGAATAATCGTTCGTGTGGTTCACGACACAGAATGTGTTCGTGAGCCGAATACACGCCCTGTGCGTTTTGCGCAGCCACTCCCATCTCATCCAGCAGTCGCCACAACGCCCGGTTATCCGCACGAGGAACGGGCACGTAATGAGCTCCCCAGGGATAGCCCGAAACACGGCTCTGTCCACAGCGAGAAGTCCCGCCAATCACCGTTTCCAGTTCCAACAGGGTAAAATTATCCACACCGGCATGATGCAGTCGCCATGCGGCCGCCAATCCACTGATGCCGCCACCCACAATCACCACACCTGATTCCTGCCAGTTTGTCACCGCGGGTTCAGGAAGATCGCCGTCCCGGATACGGTGCCCCACGTCGAGCGAGGGACTCAGCAGTTCACCGGTGAATCCGGCATTGGTCTGTGAACATCCCGGCAGCAGCATCGAAGACGAACCGGCCAGAGCGGTCAGCAGAAGTTCACGTCGATCAAATCCGGTCACGCCGGCTCACTCCTGTCTTACTGCCAGCGACTCCATTCACGATCGTAATAGCGCACCAGAACCTGATTGTTCAAGCGGTTGATTTCAGTTTCAACATGGCTGAGATCCCTGGGCATGATAAACAGGTCATCCAGAACCCTTTGATCCAGAAATTTCAGCTGCTGGCTGACCTGTGGTGACAGCTGAGGAATCGACGGCAGGTCCTCAACAGCCGCCAGAGCAAATCCCCAGACACCAAACGTGGGAACCGTTGCCTGAAAAGGTCGCACGCGAAAACCGGACTTTTCCAGTGTATTGATGACACACCAGTAAGATTTTGGCGACACCAGCGGTGAAGAACACTGAATCGTGACAACCCCCTGCGGGGCCAGCCGCTGTCGCAGTCGGGAAAAGAAGTAACTCGTGTAGAGTTTGCCCACCGAATAACTTCCTGGATCAGGAAAATCGATGATCACGGCATCGAACCGGGCCGTGTCTTTGTCAATCCACAAAAACGCATCCTGGTTAATCACAGTCACCCGCGAATCTCGCAGCGCGTTGCCGGTGAGTTCCGCCAGGGGCGGAAAACGATCAGCCAAAGACGTCATGGCAGGATCCAGATCAACCAGAGTAACAGACTCAACCGTCGCGTACCTCAGAATTTCCCGCACGGCCAGACCATCACCGCCGCCCAGCACCAGGATCCGCCGCGCGTTGCGGCAGGACGCCACTGCCGGATGCACAAGCGCCTCGTGATAGCGGTATTCGTCCGCGGAGTTGAACTGAAGCTGTCCGTTAAGAAACAGCTGAATCCCGGTGTTGTTCTCTGCAATAACAATCCGCTGGTAAGGTGAACTTTCCGCATGCACAACAGTGCCGGCAAGTTGGTTTTCTTCGGCAACGGTGGTGATGGCATCAGCCTTGATGATACCGGTGACCAGCAGACCAACCACCAGCATGGCTCGTCCCCGCAACCCGCCCAGACCTTTGGGCGAAAGCAGAGGTCGCAGCAGATGCGTCCCCCATAATCCAACCAGTGCGTTGATGATGCCGAATATCAGCGACGTACGAACCAGCCCCAGATGCGGAACCAGCAGAATGGGAAACAACAATGCGGCCAGCAAAGCTCCGATGTAATCGAACGTCAGTACACGTGACACCAGATCGGAAAAGTCCACATGTTCCTTCAGCAACCGCATCAGCAGCGGCAGTTCCAGTCCAACAAGGACTCCGATTAGAAATACCAGTCCATACAGCAGCGGACGAAACCAATCGATATAACCGAACGCCAGAAACAACAACGGAGCGGACGTTCCGCCCACCAGGGCAACGGCCAGTTCGATTTCAATGAAACAGCGGGCCAGTTTTTCTTCAACAAAGGAAGACAACCAGGCACCAACTCCCAATGCCGAAAGATAGATTCCAATCACCAGTGAAAACTGCGTGACGGAATCTCCCAGCAGGTAACTGGCCAAAGTCCCCGCGAGCAACTCATAGATAAGTCCGCAGGTGGCGATGATCAGCACGTTCAGATAGAACAGAAACAAGGGTGCCCGGTTCATCGGACGACTGCTTATTAAATGACAGATTGAACGCGCGCATGGCCCGTGTGACCAACGGAAACAATGTCAAACCGTCGCTGACGGACTGCAGCAACGAGACCTCGAACTAACCCTGAATCGATGCGGCAATGATCAGGGAAATGCCAATCACGACGGATCCCATCACGACTCCCAAAGCCAGATTCTGGTCTTCTTCAATTTCTTTTTTGAGTGAAAACGGAGAGAGTCTCTCCATCAGCCAGAAACTCAGGGCCAGTACCACAATACCCACGATCGCAAATACAATCGCAGCGAGCAGATGCCGTATGAGCAAACCCGAATCAGCGGATTGGGCCAAAAGTAGTGCGCCGGGTACAGCAGACAGAACAGCCATCATTTTCCTATCCCCCAAAAGCCACCGGTACTGCGTCCACCGCCGATACCGCTGTGACCAAAATCCATGCTCGGCATTTTCCATCCGGCGATCGCACCGGTGCCAAAAAACAAACAAACACTGGTCCCCACGACCAGATACAGTTTGACGAGAGTCGATTTGAAATCAGGCATCACCTGTCCGTCCTTCGATGAAACGAATCTTCCAATTACTTAATCATCAGTCTGATACGGGCTGTAGCAACTGTCTTTCCAGCGGTTCACTTCGAACTGGCCTTTAAAGGCCAGAAATCCGATCGGAATCACCGACACCAGCCCCAGTGACACTGCGAAAAACCACTGGTCGACACCCTGCTTCAGAGTGGCTAAAAACAACAGATCCAGCAGGCCCAGTACCACTAGGAACATGACCCACAGTTTCTTAACGTCTCCTGTCTGAGGGCCCGGCTGAATGACTCCCACATCCCACGGACGCGCCAGGTCCGTAACACCAAATGCCTGCTCGATTTCTTCCGGTGATTTGTAAACACCCACGGATACGTTCCATTCTGTCGACTTATCAGTGTCTGAACGCTCAGTGGACAACATCCGTGGTGGCGCGATGTAGTCTGCGGTATGCACCTTTTCTCCCACCGCAACTTTCCAGTGGAACTCGCCCAGCACAAATCGGACGGTCGCTAGCCCGGAATCATACAAGTAAAACAGCTGACGTTCGAACCTCGCACCCGTTCTCCCTCTGTGTTTTGCAATCGTGAATTCATGGGCAGAAACCGGTTCAACAAACGACCAGTGGCGTTTGTTGCAGACCAGCCAGCGAAACCCTGATCTTTGACTCTGCAAAAGGTACTCCGTCCAGGGATAGTCAAGTCCCTGATACCGGGCAAAGCGTTCCATGAACCCAATCACGGTGTATTCCACACCATCCAGTGTGCCAATGGTTCCCAGTGGAATCTGTGGTTTTTTTTGTCTAAGGTTCAGGGTCTGCAGGTACTCGAGCTTTCCGTTCCGACAATCCAGCATCGATGTACAAGCCGGACAACAGACCCGCTGCGTCTCATCGGGGGCGTACAGTGTCAGGGCACCTGCACAATGTGGACAATTCACAGACAGTGCCTGTACCCGACTTTCGTCGTGCTGACTGACAACCGCCGGTACTCCGCCAGACCAGCCGGTCTCTGAGAGTTCCAGTTCATCCAATGTCACTTCCCGGCCCCAAAAGAAGCGGGGCTGGGTGAGCGAATAGTCGAGCGTTCCGAATGTCCTGCCCTTGCCACGAAAATCAGCAAACCTGTGTGGAGCGCCTTCCTGGAAGGCCCAGGGAATCTCTCCCTCCGCCCCTTTTGTGACAGCGACTCCGACTTCCGTAACGGTCACGTCACCCTGCTTTCCAAGCTCAAACCGTCGGCCTGGTTCAAGATCATCAAACTCCGGCAGATCGAGTTTGTGGAACGCCTTCTTTTCGGACGTCAGATAGTATTTCCCCTGAGCCTCGGCCAGCCATCCCCAGCGCCCGTTGGAGAACAGCAGATACCATTCATCCCACACGCCACCGGCAGGATGCTGATACTGCACACGACCAATCAGCTCAAATTTCCTTCCGCGACACTTTCCGGTGACCCCGCGACTTAAAGGAGAATCGGTCAGAACCAGGTCGGAAACTTTTCCATGATCCGCCACCGACTTGTCTGCGCGAGCCACCACGCACTGGCAAAAATCGCAGATGGTGACCAGCGAGGTGCTCACCTGAAATTCCACCGGGCCACCGCAGGACGGACAGTTGGCAATCCGAACTTTCATGCGACGTCTCCGGAAGAAACAGAATCTCCCGAAGGCGGAATACCCCGGTCCATCTTTCTCAGCACAACGTCAGTCGCACCGAATCGACGTTCGAGCTGGCTTGTCCAGTCCCAGTCAGCATGATCGCGGCAGCAGTACAGATTGACGGTCAGCAGTTGATGCTCCGGAAAGGAATGACAGGCAAGGTGCGATTCACTGAGCAGATACAGGCCCGTAACTCCTCCCGGGGAGGGAAACGTGTGCCATTGCGGAGAGCCGATTACATTCAACCGATTGTCTGCAATGATGGCGTCACAAAGTGACTGCAGGACCGGTTGCTGGGCCAGTCTCTCCGGATCACAGCCGGTAGCGTCCACCACCCATTCCGATCCCGTTGAGAGCAACTCACCGCAGAAAGTTTTTTCCGGATACCCAGGAACAGGGATTTGTTGTTTCTGAGGGACCGTCTGACTCAATAGGTTGCTCCGCCGGAGTGCGTGGCAATTGAGTAAAACACCGTAACAGAACGAGGAATCAAGGGGAACTAACTTTCCCCTGATTCGACACTCGTGTTCATTGCCGGCGTGGCTGAATCCGGTTCCGACAGACAGCGTCACAACCGGGGTAGTCACGTAAGGGGAATACTGCTCATTGATGAAACGATCGAAGCGGAGCGTCAGAGACAGGCAGTCCCGGACGGAAGCCTGAGACGGAGGAGATAAGCCGATGCTCCTGTCTGGAGCCATACCGGGAACGTGGAAAGTGCTGCTCACCGCCGACGAAAAAATCTCTGTTTTGCAAAATCAAAGGAACCGCAGGACGATTCGCGGCGGAAAGGTGAACGTGTCGCAGATTTTTCGCAGGTCTGCCTTTCCACGGCGAATTGGGTGCGACGGAGGTTTGTGGGACCAGGTCAGTCTTGGAACCACCTCTGGAGACGCTCGCACCTCTTTCGCGGATCAATCGGTCAATTTCCCTGCCCAGCTGAGCACCACGGCAGTTGACCGCGGCTACATTTCCGTCCTGCCCAATCAGAATGAATGCAGGAATGCCACGAATACCGTATCTCCTCGACATTGAAGTTCTGTTCTTGGGATGATTATCCGCCACGACTGTCCATGGCGGATTCTCTGCTGCCACGAATGACCGAAGTTTTTTCAAGTCACGGTCGACACTGATCGCTATGACCTCGAAGCCGTCATCGTGATACTCTTCCCAGTTGGCGAGGATATTTGGAATCTCCCTGATGCATGGTCCGCACCAGGTTGCCCAAAAATCCACAAGCACAATCTTGCCCCCGAACTCGGATATGTTCAGGGGCGTACCGTTGATTGTGTATCCCGACAAATCCAGTGGTTTGCCCAGCAATGCCTGAAGCGTGCCCGGACGCTGTTCCTGCGGCGCAACGGGCGCCTCAAAATTGATACTCTTCTCCCCGTCGGGATACCTTGCGCTGACAGCAAACACACGCCACAAATCTTGTTCGTAACGCAGGTGCAACCTGGTCGGATGCAATCGGCCTCCGGCACGTACTTCGACGGAGATGACGGCCACATCGTCTTCGAGCTCTACCTCACCGGCGTTCACTGCATCCTTTCCGGTTTCGGGTGCAGGGAGTTGACTCAATGGAGACTGTTTGGCCGCCGAAACCACTTGCGCTTTCTTTGTCAGTTGCTGTCGGGACAAATAGCGATCTGGGCCACGCAATCCCGCGTAAAACACCTCCGCCGTCCGTTTGATTTCTCGTTGAGCTGCTTCGCGATCGAAAGTGAGACCCTTCGACCGGGGTTCCGAGGAACTCGACTCCGGCAGGCTTACCGGACTCGGTTCAGGCAGATCGACAATGTGAGAAGGTTCAGCATCCTGTAAGTCTTTAGTTGTTATCTCACGCGACTCAGCAATATCTGACACAACGGGAATCTCGGGTGTCACTGGTTCGGTCACCGACGGTGTCTGCCGGTTGTCGTTGTCAGCTGGAACAACGAGCTCCGGGTCCTTTGATGGCGAATCGCTGCGCTGTGCCGAACGGATCAGTATAAACCCTGTGCCCGCCAGTATCAAAAACGCGAAAACGCTGATACCAACAACCAACAAATGCCGGTGGATTTTACGAGCCGACTTCGACGAACGTTGTGTGCTCAGATTTTTCAGCCGTCCGGAGTGCCTCGCCCTGCTGACCCGGTCAGTACGCGACCTTGACTTCGAGCCACCGGTCCTGGCTCCCGGTACTTTCACGATGCCCTGGCAGTTCGGACATCGGATGGACTTTCCTTGGTACTCGTCGGCGACTCTGAAACGGTACGAGCAATCACGACAATGAACAGCTGTTGGCATTGCAAATACTCGCCGGGGGTGATCAACGCAGGATTATCAACGTTATCCGAACGGTCCAGGGTACCAGTCGGCCGTACGAAACATTTTAAACACTCTTTTCTGAGATCATCTGAGATCAATCGAATCAAACGGTCTGCCTTAGCTGAGGGCAGCCCGTATTCGTCCGACAAGGCCGTTGTCTTTGGACGAGCTGCCGCGCAGCATCGTTGATCCAGCGGCCAGAAACTGATTACGAAACCCAGGAGATACCTTGTAATAATCCTCCAGCAAAGCCGAACTGAATTTGTAGTCGTGAGCGTTACTTCCCTTCAGAAAAATCATTCGTCTGGCAGCGGAAATCAGTGTCCGTGCATCACGACCATCGTCGACATAACCGAAAACTCCGCGGGAAGCCGCGAGCGGATTTTTGCCGACGTTGTCAAAGATCCTCTCCAGATTCATTGACTCACCGTCGGCTGAAGCCGCCATAACCGCATCAATATTAGTACTGCGCACGCGGCCTCGGCGTTGCATGGATACGCGAAACATCGGGAGAAATGCCGCGTTCTGCAACAGCAGCATGCGTCGAGTGTGTTCATTTCCTGTGGCATCGAACAGGAATCGAATTGCATTCGTGGTGGTGACGGCGTGCAAAGCAATAATGCCTGACTGTTTCAGCAACATCTCAGTGGCGGCAGTATGCAGCGCATCGAAGACGGACTGCGGTGACACTCCAAGGTTGAGCATTTCGGCAGCCGCCGCAGACGATTCTGTCGACGTGCCCGTCCTCAGTGTTTCCAACAGTGACTGCGCAGCCGCCTGATCCAAACGTCCATACTGCCAGTTGTCGCGAATCGTCGAAGCCAGTTCTGTGTTTTGGCGCCAGGGGCGATCGGCATGCAGATCACTGGTGGCAGGATTGGGTTCTCCATTGTGATTCACCATGGCATACGCAAGCGATCGAAACACCGGTTCCGCATGCTGCCAGCCAATGGTCTGAAGTGTTCGCCAGGCGTTGGCAGCAAAGATCGCCTTATGCCCGATGCTCCGATAATCTCGCGCGGCGTAGCGTGCGAATGATTCAAACACTTCCGTCGCACCCGTGAACCGAACGAGTCCCGCAGCAGCAGCATCAACCTTCCCTTCGTCCCAGTCCTGCATGGCAGCATGAAAATCTTCGCGAGCCCTGCGTGCATTCGGCACCGCCGCCTCATCAACCGGACCCATTGTCCAGTCGTTTTCCTGAACGTCTCGAGCCTGCGAACTCTTGAATTCGTCCAGCGCCCAGAATATCGGCAGCCAACGATCAGCATTGGGAGAGGAAATGCTGGCCAGATGCGACGCGTGAACAACCAGAACGGCATGGAATTTGAATCCGACTGCAGGTCTTGGCTCTACATTGCGGATCGCCGCCAGAAACAGCGCCGTGAGGACGTCGCGGTAACCTGTACCGTCATGAACACGCTGACCGACCTCTTCCATTAACCGCGATCGTGGTGTGTCTTCGATCAGTCGCACCAGCGGCTCAACCTCAGGCTGAAACTTCACAACTCCCTGGTCAAGACTCATTCCGGCACGAGAAACGGCACCAAGTCCAGGCAGCAGCGAAGCTGAGGAAAGCGAACCGACCGTCTGTGTCAGGAAGCGACGACGCGGGTAATTTACAGCCATGACAGTTACTCCAGCCTGCAGTTTGTTCATCTCAGGCTTTATCGAACCACTCATCAGCGGGATCAAATTCCGGCAGCACTACAATCAATACTCTCATTTTACCGACAGCTCGATGCCGAATTCCCGGTGGAATCACGACACTCCATCCAGGTTTGACGTCAAAACTTCGCCCATCCAGTTCCATGGCAGCATCAGGACCGCATTCCAGTATGTAATAGGTTTCGGTCAGTGTTTTGTGATAGTGCGTTTGAGCATCTTCACTGATGTCGGTAACGTGAATCGTACCAGGAAACTCGGGCACATCCGCGTATCCACGTCGGGCCTGGCCGCAGGGACAGGCAACCGGAGCAATCTCTGTAAAGTTCACGGTGGGACATCCGGCGATTCGGTCGATTGCTGACATCAGTCACGGTCCGTCAATTTCAAGGCGAATCAGGTTCATCGCTATTCTCATGACTGGCTTTCTGCATCGCAAGTCGCTGACAGCTTCGACCGTCGTTCGACCTGTCTTCTTCACTCACCTGTGACATATGAACTCAGCAAAACAGGAGACATGTCCCAAATTCGAATCGACAGGGTTCACGGCTCAAAACTCATGAAAACAGCGTTATACTGTACAATTCTCATGCGTACGTCCGCATTGCTGCCGGACGGACGGAACCATTTTGTGGCGTGGAGCGGAGCGGAGCGTGAGTCGAGGAGGATTCCCCGGATCCTGAACACAGCCGCAAAGGAGAAGCGAGCAGTCAAAATCAGGTGATCGACTGATGCTTCTCAGGCACATTGATCCCGGAATCAACAACACTTCGGATAATACAAAACGATTACACTCATCAATTGAAGACTCACAGGACACCAGTCCCGTCTGAGTTTCAGCTCTGAACCATTCCTATGTCTGACCATCGCAATTTGTTCAACAGAGTCTGGGATCTGCATACGGTCCGCACGTTGCCCAACGGGCAGACTCAGTTATTCGTGGGCCTGCACCTCATTCACGAAGTCACTAGTCCTCAGGCGTTTGAGATCCTGCGGGACCGAGGACTCAAAGTCAGTTGTCCAAAACAAACCGTGGCGACCGTCGACCATATCATTCCAACAGCCGGTCAGGCTCGACCCTTTCAGGACAATCTGGCGGAACAGATGATGTCCGCCATCGAACGCAACTGTGATGAGTTCGGCGTTACATTGCTGAATCTGGATGACAATCGGCAGGGCATTGTGCATGTGGTTGGCCCCGAGCAGGGCCTGACGCAACCTGGCATGACGATCGTTTGTGGTGACAGTCATACCAGTACTCATGGTGCTTTTGGCAGTATCGCCATCGGAATCGGCACCAGCAATGTGGCTCAGGTGCTGGCCACTCAAACAATGTTTCTGCGGCGACCGAAAGTCCGTCGGGTCATCATCAACGGCGACCTGGCTCCAGGCGTCTATGCCAAGGACGTGATCCTGTACATCATCCAGCAGTTGGGTGTCGAAGGTGGTGTCGGCTACGCGTACGAATATGCCGGATCGACATTCGATGCAATGTCAATGGAAGAGCGAATGACTGTCTGCAATATGAGCATCGAAGGTGGAGCTCGATGCGGCTACATCAATCCGGACGAGAAGACAGTTGAGTACCTTCGCGGACGTCCGTTTGTCCCCGACGGAGAAGAATTCGACCGAGCAGCTGCATGGTGGTTGAGCATGGCCTCTGCTGACGACGCTGAATTCGATGACGAAGTCGTTTTCGATGCATCAGTCATCGAACCTACTGTCACCTGGGGTATCACACCCGCTCAGTCCGTGGGTGTCAGCCAACAGCTTCCCAACGTCAGAGATTGTGCACCCGGTGAACAAAAATTAATTGAGGAAGCCATCCAGTTCATGGGACTGGCGGAAGGTTCTCCGATCGAAGGCACAAAAATCGATGTTGCCTTTATCGGTTCGTGTACGAACTCCCGAATCTCTGATATTCGCGAAGCGGCACATGTCGTCAATGGCCGCTCTGTCGCCGACGGGGTGAAGGCAATTGTTGTACCGGGCTCACAACTGGTTCGTGAGCAGGCAATGGATGAAGGCCTGCATGAAGTCTTTGAAACCGCCGGATTTGAGTGGCGGGAGGCTGGCTGCTCGATGTGCCTGGCAATGAATCCGGACAAGCTGCAGGGACGTGAAGTCTGTGCCTCGTCCAGTAACCGCAATTTTAAGGGCCGACAGGGCAGTCCCACCGGACGCACGCTGCTCATGAGTCCGGCCATGGTTGCGGCAGCGGCAATCAACGGTCGTGTGACTGATATCAGGCAATTTGAAGTGGCCGGCGTGTAAACTTCTCTCTCTCCGGTAAACGATATATGCCGGGCAGTACCAGGCTGTCCGTTTCCTGACTCTCCGCACAATATTTCCTCTAACAGATTTCCATATCGCAATGTCCAACACTGAAATCAAAACGGTGACCGGCACCGGTATTCCCCTGATGTTCGACGATATCGATACCGATCGCATCATTCCCGCTCGGTTTCTCCGATGTGTAACCTTTGACGGTCTGGGCGAGCACGCATTCGAAGACGATCGCCAGCAGGATCCTGGTCACCCATTCAATCAATCACAGTATCAAACGGCCTCAATTCTGGTGGCCGGACGCAACTTCGGATGCGGGTCTTCACGCGAACACGCACCTCAGTCTCTGATGAGATGGGGCATCAGGGCGATTGTTGCGGAATCGTTTGCCGAAATCTTCTTTGGCAACTGCGGATCTTTGGGCATCGCAGCAGTGTGTGCTGGCCGTGATGACCTGAAAATTCTCGCGGACGCCGTCGAACGTGATCCCTCCATCAGGTTAACAGTCGACCTGCAGACTCTTACGGCAACTGCAGGTGACAATTCAGTCTCCGTGGAAATGCCCGACAGTGTGCGCGACGCGCTGGTCACCGGAGAATGGGATTTTCTGGCCCAGCTGCTGAGTGCTCAGGATCAGATCACGGCCCATTCCGCGACAGTACCGTACCTGAACGGTTTCAGTTCCTGAAAGATTCGCAGCCCATGTCATCGGAAACGCTGTTCGCACCAGCACTGACATCTGTCCCCGCAATGATTCCCGGCCGAAAAATCACCGGAATCTCAGCCGTTCTGCTGCCGTTTCTGGAAGGCACGGCTGTTGACTGGGATTCGTTCGAAACTCACGTTTCGCGAACCCTCGATGCCGGCCTGATTCCTGCGGTCAACATGGACACCGGGTACATCAACCTGATTGATGCTGCGACGCAGCAGGAAGTCCTGCAAAGGACTCAACAGCTGGCCAGCGGCCGACGATTTGTCGCCGGCGCCTTCGTTTCCGATCAGCCTGAGTCGTCGTTCGATGTGGGGGGATACCGACACCAGACGGATCTGATCCATCAGCATGGCGGCACACCGGTCGTCTTCCCGTCTTATGGACTCACTCAGCAGTCCGACGAGGCCATCATTGACGCCTACCGACAAATTGCTTCCGGCTGCGATCGTTTCATAGGATTCGAACTCAGTACGGCATTTGCTCCATTCGGAAAAATCTATTCGCTGAATGTGTACCGGGAGTTGCTGCTGATTTCACAATGCGAGGGCGCGAAACATTCGTCGCTGCAGAGAATTCCGGAATGGGAACGCCTGCAGCTTCGTGACAAAGTACGTCCGGATTTTAAAGTGTTTACCGGGAACGACCTCGCGATCGATATGGTGAAATACGGCAGCGATTACCTGCTGGGACTCAGTAGTTTTGCACCGGATCTGTTCGCACTGCGCGATTCCTGGTGGGAGTCAGGTGACTGTCGGTTCTATGAACTGAACGATGCCCTCCAGTACCTGGGCGAATTCACATTTCGATCGCCTGTCCCTGCTTACCGCCATTCGTGTGCCCAGTTTCTAAAGCTTCGCGGTCATATCACCGACAGTGAACCACCGAAGGGAGCCCCGTCCCGACCGGTCGGCGATCTGGAGACTCTGCAAAAATTGCAGACTCGACTACGAGACGTCAGCAGCCGCTGAATTGAAACTGTGGATACAATCGACGTATAAACTTTGACATAATCAGAGGATGATGCGACACCTCTTCATTATTGGTTTGTTCATCGTCGTTGCGAATCTTACGCACTCAGTGACATCTGCTGAGGTTGAGGACGCACCACCCACAGCCGGGGATATTGCGTTCTTTGAGTCCCGCATTCGACCAGTCCTGATCAAACACTGTTATGAGTGTCACTCGACCGCATCTGCCGATGCAAAGGGCGGTTTGCTTTTAGACTCTCGTGACAGCCTGCAGAAAGGCGGTGAATCCGGAGCAGTCGTCGTCCCGGAACACCCGGCTGAAAGTTTGCTGCTGGAATCCCTGAGGTACGAATCTCTCGAAATGCCGCCTGCCGGCAAATTATCAGATACCGTCATCGCAGACTTCGAAGAATGGATTCGACGCGGGACCCCTGATCCTCGTGATAAATTACCAACTGCCGCCGAGGTTGCAGCAGCAGCATGGGAGGTTCAGTTTGAAGAGCGTCGTGGCTGGTGGAGTCTTCAGCCACTCAGGCAGGTTAGTCCACCACAGGTTGGCAACCAACACTGGTCTCACGAGCCAATCGATCAATTCATCCTTGCCAGGCTCCGACAGGCCAACCTTCAACCTTCAGCACCAGCGCACGCCGAGGTTCTGCTGCGACGTTTGTCGTTTGCACTCACCGGGCTGCCGCCGAAACCCGAACTTGTCGTCAAATTTCCGACACGATACACAGTGGATCCCGAAAAGGCACTCACGGAACTGGTGGATGCGCTGCTGGAGTCACCCCACTTTGGAGAACGGTTTGCTCGACACTGGATGGATGCCGTGCGCTACACCGATACGTACGGCTACGAATGGGACAACCCGGCGAGGGGCTCCTGGGAATATCGGGATTATCTTATTCGCGCATTCAACGATGATATCGGCTTCGATCAGTTGATTCGCGAACAGCTTGCCGGCGACCTGCTGCACGAACCCCGAATCAACGAACAGGCTGGTGTGAATGAGAGCCTGATCGGCCCCATGTTCTACCATCTGGGTGAACATCGACATGGCAGCAGCCTGGATTTTAACGGCCTGCACCAGGACATGATCGACAACAAGATAGATGCATTTTCGAAAGTTTTTCTTGCCACGACCGTTGCGTGCGCTCGCTGCCACGATCACAAACTGGATGCCATTTCACAAAAAGACTACTACGCGCTGGCCGGCATTTTCATGTCGCCTCGATGGACGTCTCGCGTTATCGATGCACCACACAAAAATGATTCGGCCATTGCCGCCCTGACGGAGCTTCGAGACGAAATCCATCGAATGCTTGTGACATTGTGGTCGTCTGCTGACAGCCGCCCGCTGGTCACGTCAGCAGCGCTCAGACAATGGGCCGTCGATCACGCAGATGAACTCAAAACGACGAACTTGAATCAGGTTGTGTTTCCGATCGCCCGTCTGGCAGCTTCGACGAACCAATCGATCGCTTCAGACTGGATAACTCTGAAAAATCAATGGCAGTCAGCACGGATCGAACGACTGACCACAAACAACCAAAACTACACAGTCCTGTCGGATTTCAGCCAGCCTGGTTTTCCCGACAGCTGGACCACCGAAGGTGACGGAATCACACACGGCTATGTCAGGGAAGGAACACCACTCGTCAGTCTCTCCGGTAACTCACTGATCGACGAATTGCTGCCGCAGGGTTATCACACTCACGCGTTGTCATCGAAACTTCCCGGAGCCGTTCGCCTGCCACCACAGCAAAATGTTGATCGCAAACACGTAAGTCTCCGGCTGCGTGGTGGCGAATGGGCCGGACGGCTGACCATGCCTCAGAATGCGTTCCAGTCGGAATCCGTGAAGTTCTTCGATTCCGGATTGAACAGTGAATGGGACACGATTACCGACAAAGTACTGAAAAATGGTGTGAATCGCATCATGACAGAGTTCATGACAGCGTCGCTGAATCCGAATTTTCCGCCGAGAACCGGTCTGGCCAGCGCTGGCGAAACAAAACTGGACACCAGCGACGATGGATTCGACAAACGCAGCTGGTTGAGCATCACCGGCATTGTTGTTCACGACAGACCCGGTGCGCCGACCGATCCTCTGGATCACTTCCAGTCGCTGTACGAATCGCCCCGTCAGCTGGCAACCACATGTGACGAAGCATGGGATCAGATTGCTGACTGGCTCAACAAATCAGTCGTGCGGTGGACTTCAAACAAGCTGAGTCCGGGTGATACCCGACTGATCAACTGGCTGATTGAACAGGATTTTCTGCCGAACCGGCCGGCTGATGCTCACGCTGTCTCCGCACTCGTCGAGGACTACCGCAATATCGAAGCCACGATTGATTTTCCACGTACAGCCAACAGTATGGACGAACGTAACGTCGCCGCGATGGACTATCGGTTAAACGTCCGCGGGAATCCGGATGAGGATGGTCCAGAAGTAGCGAGAGGTTTCCTGTCGGTGTTCAACGGAACACATCGCGTGAACGATAGTCAGCACAGCGGAAGACAGGAACTTGCCGAATATCTAAGCAGTCACCACAACCCTCAAACGGCCCGTGTCTATGTGAATCGAGTGTGGCAATGGATATTTGGGCAGGGGATTGTTGCCACACCGGACGACTTCGGACGGCTGGGTGACCAGCCGTCGCATCCCGAATTGCTCGACTGGCTGGCTACCGAATTCATGGACAACCGCTGGTCCACAAAACGGCTGGTGCGTCGACTGGTCCTGAGTCAAACATTTCGACAGTCGGGCCACCACCCGCAACACGCCGTCGACCAGGATCCGGACAATCGATTGCTGCATCATTATCCAACGCGCCGACTGGAAGCAGAAGCTGTCCGCGACAGTATGCTGATGGTTTCCGGAACACTGGATTCCAAACTCTACGGCCGCCCGATCAATCCTCCACGTCTGGTGGAAGATGGTTCAAAAAGGTTGTATTCAGGTCCGATTGACAGCAATGGTCGGCGGTCGTTGTACATGGAAATGTCGATTATGGACCCGCCGAAATTTCTGGTGGCATTCAACCTGCCTGAACTCAAACTGCCCGCGGGGCGTCGCGACGTCACCAACGTGCCCGCTCAGGCTCTGGCCCTGCTGAACGATCCGCTCGTCATTCAACTTGCAAAAGCCTGGGGGCAACGAGTCGTTCAGGACGGTCACAAAAATCCCTCCCAACGCGTGCAGGTAATGTTCATCAGCGCCGTCGGACGCAGGCCGGATCCGGCAGAAATCGATCGGTGGACGAACGCTGTGTTGAGTTTTTCGGTAGCCGAAGATCCAATGACCGATGAAAGGGCCTGGTCAAATCTGGCCCACGCGTTCTTCAATGCCAAAGAGTTCCTGTATTATCGTTAGGTGAACAGCCAAATCGATCATTTTGGCATGTTGCTGAATCGGCCCTGTCGTCGCCCCGGCGGACGAGTCTTCCAATGAATCACGCTGAGTCAGACATTATACCCAACATTGTCGGCCGTCGTGCATGACGGATCATCTCGACCATCATGAGCTTGCAGTGTCTGTGCTAAATTTGTGACGAGTCCGGAATTTCGTTCTTCGCAGTCGAAAGCACAATGCGTGTCCTGATGTGTTCAGGTGTCGCCTCCTTCTCATTGGCTGCTGTCAGCGATCGGACCGTCTTCACGTCTTCACGTCTTCACGTCTTCACGTCTTCACGTCTTCACGTCTTCGACGGTACGGGAATCGGATCAAAAGATCCCGCAATTCAAATCCACTTTCGCTGTTCGTGTCCCCATTTTGCTGAGGGAACGGTGGATGCGGCCTGGAAGCAGTAGACAACCGGTGTGTTTCACGGCCACAATACGTTTCAGAAGCTGAAATTGCGGGTTTCTTTTCAGTGGATGTCCCTTGTGACTCATTCCAATCGGAAATTCTGCGACGTTTTTTCGCGTCGGTCGTGGCTTGGTGCTGCAGCGACTGGTGTTGCAGGTCCGTCTCTTCTGTGCGCCAGTCCGGTTGAAACAAAATCGCCTCGGTCCGTTATCTACATCTTTCTTTCCGGCGGCCTGGGTCAACAGGACTCGTTCGACATGAAGCCGGGTGCGCCACAGAAAATTCGAGGTGATTTCAACCCCATTGCCACTCAGACGCCAGGACTGCAAATCTGCGAACATATGCCCCTGCTGGCTGCCCGCAGTAACATGTGGAGTGTTGTTCGCAGTCTGAGTCATCCGTACAACGAACATTCTCAGGGGCACATGGTGATGCTGTCCGGGCGGACGGATTTGCCCGTCGGCTTTAACGAATTACTGCCAAAACCCACAGATCACCCTTCAATCGCAGCACTCCTGGGGTCACTGCTTCCAGAGCGCGGAGGCCTGCCTTCGTCGGTTGTGCTGCCGGAGAAACTGATTCACCGATCGGGGCGTGTCCTTCCCGGACAGTTCGCGGGAGTCATGGGCAGTCAGCAGGAACCCTGGTTTCTGACGTCCAGTCGTTTTAACCCCACGACCTACGGTGCCTGGCCGGAATATGAATTTCATCACGCGCGCGGCGCGGAAAATTCAAACAATCTGGAGTTCCGCACGCCCGGTCTCGCCCTTCCCAGGGGACTCACAGAGTCTCAGTTCAATCAGCGACTCAGTCTGCTCAACCAGTTTGAGAATCAGACCAAATCACTCACAGCAGTCGACAAAGTCCACGCGTACGACCGTTATCGCGAACGAGCCATCTCCATGCTGGGCGATGGTGAACTCAATCGGCTGTTCGACATTCACAACGCGGCCCCGGAGATACAGGATCGCTACGGTCGTAATTCGTTTGGCTGGTCACTGATGCTGGCACGGCGTCTGGTGGAAGCAGGTGTGAGTTATGTCCAGGTCAACCTCGGCAATAATGAAACGTGGGACACGCACGGTAACGCGTTTCCCAATCTGAAAAATCATCTGTTACCGCCTATGGATCGATCAGTTTCCGCCCTGCTGGACGATCTGAATCAGCAAGGATTGCTGAACTCAACGCTGGTCGTGATGGCTGGCGAGTTTGGGCGAACACCGAACGTTACCCGTCTACCGTCTCACTATGCCAAGCCTGGTCGCGACCACTGGGGTGCGGTGCAGTCGGTCATGCTGGCCGGTTGTGGGTTCGACAGTGGAAAAATCATTGGTTCGTCAGACAGTCAGGGCGGACAGCCGCTGGACGACCGCAAGTCTGCGGAAAACCTGGCGGCCACCATGTACTCGGCTCTTGGAATACCTCGCGATACGCACTGGTATGACCTGCAGGAGCGTCCGGTCGGCTTGTACGGTGCGGATCCAATCCCTGCATGAAATCCGTCTGTGTACGGTTACCGTCCGTGCAGAATCCTCATCGGTGTACCACACTGTATCAGTGGCCATCACCGGCAAAGAAGCCGGAATCAAAGCTTTACTCCTGCAGTGTCACAACTACCACACAGACAGCTGATTGACGGGGCAGATGCGGCGTGACCTGACCTGTCAGGGTGATTCCATCCGTGTCAGTCAACGAAGACGAATTCGTTGAGATTGAACAACAGGCGAGCCAGCGCCGCTGTCCCGTACTCATTTGCATAGTTCACCAGCGTAGAATGTTCTGAATCAGATGGCTGTCGCCCGGTACACAACTGAAACGCATAGTGAACAGCATCTGTGACTTTGTCGAAATCCTGTCGCAGCCGCACACTGAATGATTCAGCCATCACCAGTGTGAAATCGTTGTTCATCAGTGAGAGTGCCTGAAGCGGCGTAAATGTTTCCGTTCGTCTGGGTGTGCTTTGTGATGAATCTGCGCAGTCCAGTGTAGTCATAAACGGATCAGGCTGAGATCGCACAATGAAGCGATACACTGACCGCCGATGCGATGACTCATCTGCCGGATCGAATTTGTGATACTCATAGTGAGGCGAATGGGTGGTCTTCTCAAGAGCAAACAGGTAAAAGCCCGGCCCGCCCATGGCCGGATTGAGACGACCACTGACCGCAAGCACCGAATCCCGTAATTCCTCTGCGGACAGACGACGCCGGGTCTGCCGCCACAAAAAACGATTGGAACCATCAATCTGTACATGACCGTCATGGTGTGCAGACGCCTGCTGCCAGACGGCACTCCTGAGTATCAGTCGGTGCAGGTGTTTGAACGACTGACCGTTGTCTCGAAATTCCATGGCCAGCCAGTCGAGCAATTCCGGATGCGTCGGCAGCTGTCCCATTCGGCCGAAATCATTGGGAGTTGAAACAATGGGCAGACCGAAATGATACTGCCAGATTCGGTTCACCACTGAACGCCACGTCAGCGGGTTACTTTTGTCGGAAAGCCAGTGAGCCAGGGCTGCCCGTCGATCTGCTTCGGTGTGATCCGGATCCAGCTGCACATGCCAGTCCGCCTCGGCACTCAATGGAACAACGCCGGGTGTGACTTCCTCCAGCGGCTGTGTCACGTTGCCTCGATGCAGAACCCGGATCGTTCGCGGCCTGCCTCCGGTTGCCTTGAACTGCCCCTGACTTTTGAAGTGTGTGGCAGCCGCGTAGACCATTTTTCTTTGAGGCAGATCATTGAGTTCCTGCTGCGTGTTTTCAATGGTTTCAGTGAGTTCGCGGCGTCGGGACTTCCATTTTGCAGTCTGCAGACCGGCAAGAATTCCGGCCAGACGGATTTCAGCTTCCAACAGCCGTTCAGCCGCTTCCGGATCCTCAGCAACCGGAAATAATCCATCCGTCAGATTGGCTTTGGCCCAGCGTACCGGTGCCTGGTGGGAGTCTTTGGCGGTGACGGTGGAGTGCAGCGCCACGTTGACTCCCCTATTGTCAATTGCTTCCAGCTCTGACAATGCAAAAATGTAATCTTTACGGCGAACCGCCAGTCGCGTGGCTGTAACTCTAATAAACCGGGCAGCCAGGTCGTTAGCCGGAATTCGCAGTGGCGCCAAACGCGGATTTGTGACATCGGCCGATTCAAAATTTACCAGCCGTGTCTTTGAACGGTCATCGGTCGGGGAAGTGGAAACTTCAACACGGAAACGCAGCGGAAATCCGAATCCGGCTCCGATGTCGGAAAAATCGTCGGCACACGCCCGCAGTCGGACCTCTTTCAAAGACACCACTCGTCCGAGATCCACTTCAACCCATTTCACGGCATCGGCATTTGTTTCAATCTGACTGTGGTATCCGTATTGAAGCGGTCGTGATTGTTCCCTGCGCCCGGCCTCAAAGCCGCCCGCCAACTGCTGAGCCTGTTTCAGTTCGTCGCCGCCGGCGGTGCGGATTTCTTTCCGTAAAGCCCGAAGTGATTTGCGAGCCTGGTCCTGTCGGGCCGTCAGACTCAGGTACTGCCGTTCACTTTCCGGAGTCATATTGAAAGGACGGTCAGCTTTATCCACCGCAGCAAACACAGACTGCAGGCTGTAGTAATGTTCCTGAGTGAACGGGTCGAACTTGTGATTGTGGCAACGGGCACACTGAATGGTCAAACTGCAGAAAGTGTTGAGTGTATTGGACACCATGTCGTCGCGGTCCAGATTACGGGCCACCTGGCCGTCGATCCTGTCCTCAGACACTTCAGCATGACCAATGAAATCCCACGGTCCGGCAGCGATGAACCCCAGTGCCCGAACACCATCAGCAGTGCCGGGAAACAGAATATCACCCGCTATTTGCTCCTGGACAAACTGCGTGTAAGGCTTGTCAGCATTAAACGACTCAATAACGTAGTCCCGATACGGCCACGCATTCGGCCTCAACTTGTCCTTGTCATAGCCACAGGTGTCCGCATACTTGACGATATCCAGCCAGTGACGTGCCCAGCGTTCACCGTAGCCATCCGAATCCAGCAATCTTTCGATCAGCAGGTCCCATGCTGCGGGATCGGTGTCGTCCACGAAATCCTGAACAGCTTCCGGGGATGGCGGCAACCCGGTCAGATCGTAGTACAAACGTCGAATGAGTGTCCGGCGGTCGGCCGGAACTGAGTGAGTCAAACCCTGCTCTACATGTTTAGCGGCAATGAAGGCATCGATAGGGTTCCGGATCCATCGAGCTTCTGACGAATCGGCATCAAATTGCGGAACATTGGGTCGACTGAGAGGCCGAAACGACCACCAGTCAAAGTTATTGGCGGCCGTCGGCTTCAGTCGGTAATCCTTGGGCCATGTTGCGCCCTGAACGATCCACTGACGCAGGATACGTCGTTCCATGTCAGTCAGCGGGTCGGCATTTTTGGGCATCGCCGGCGGTTCTCCGTCCGCTGGTGACACGGCAGCCAGTAAATGACTGTTCTGCGGAAGCTCGTCATCTATGACAGCAGCATCCCGAACAGCTTCCTGGGTTTCCAGGGACAGACCGCCTTTGAGGTCGACATCGTTGTGGCAGCTAAGACAACGATGTTCCAGAATTCTGAGAGCTTGCTGAGTCACTTCACCGGCAGCATCACAGGTCGACAGTGTAAAAACGGCTGCCGTAACCGCGGCCTTCAGAAAAGTCACGTTGATTGCAGTGCGTATCATTTCGTACTCAGACCTGTGGAATCACACAGTGTCGAACAGTCCGATCTCTGAAATTCAACACCGATCCGTACCGCTGGCAATCGCCATCGGATTCGCACAGCAGGTCGAGTCAACCAGCACACAGCTAAGCAGACAAAGGAGTATCGAATCGTCCATCGTGCGTAATTCAGTCGGTTGCTTCCAGGGAGGCGAACACAGCCGGAATACCGGAAGCGTGTATCCAATAATTACAATGACAATACCGTGTCCTGTCGAGTGAGTCTCTCGCGAGCTGACAATGAGCCGTGAAGATCCGGACACCCCGGGAGAACAGAGACATCCGCTGTCAAACCTCCTGATAAGCCGGGGATGGTGACAGTTATTGTCATTTCACTGCTGATATTGTCATTTCACTGCTGATATTGTCATTTCACTGCTGACGGATCGTGGCACGTCTTGTGGCCAATTGATGAGACTCTGTGTCATCTCGATTTTTGCGTATCATTTCAAAACGTAATTCCTGGGCGCTGAATCCCGGAATTTTGAGGTTTGTCGGCCTGTCAGCTGTTGATCGAGCAGCTCATGCCATTGTTTGTATGGTTTTCGCGGCAGAGGCAAAAACACCAGCGTTCCGTGCCCGACCAAATCCATGATAAGATGGCTAACGAACGCAAAGACACGCGAATGTCGGTATTTGCAGGACGCTGAGTACCGTTCTCGCCAGCAACGGACTGGGGATCTCTCGGCCAACAGATGGATAAATCAATCCTGAATTGGTGTTCACTGCTTGTGTGTGCCAACGCCTCACGTAGGATGCTCCCCACAGGAAACCCGGACTCAATGCGATCAGAAAAGAAACGACAGTGCAGCTGAACGAAAGCGACTTAATTCTTGTGACAGGTGCCACTGGTCTGGTTGGCAGCCACTTCGCCGAGCAGGCACGCCAGCGGGGTTTCCGGGTACGCGCTCTCTGTCGGTCCGCCGCCGCCACAGGTCTGCTTGACGAATGGAAAGCAGAGGTCATCGACGGTGACCTGACAAATACCGAAAGTCTGGCAAGGGCCTGCGAAGGGGCGACCGTCATCGTCCATTGCGCCGCCAAGGTAGGTGACTGGGGCCCGACCGAAGACTATCGCCGAATTAATGTGGACGGAACCCGTTCACTGCTGGACGCGGCACTCAAAGCCGGGTCACTTCAGCGATGGATCCAGATCAGTTCACTGGGAGTCTACGAAGGCACTGACCACTACGGAACGGATGAAACAACTCCTCCCAACACCGCGGGCATCGACGGATACACACTGACCAAAGTGGAGTCAGAACAGCTTGTGACCGCCTACATCCGGGATCACGAATTGCCAGGTGTTGTGCTCAGACCGGGCTTCATCTATGGCCCGCGGGATCGGACTGTTTTACCACGCCTGATGGAAAGACTGTCAACGAAAAAGTTTGCCTATCTGGGAGCGACCGACAAACTGATGAACAACACTTTCGTGGGCAATCTTTGTGAAGCTATCTGGCTGGGGATCGAACAAGACGACCAGGTCGGTGAAATCTTCAACATTCGTGACCCACGAGCCGTAAGCAAGAAGGAATTCATGGACACAATCTGCATCGCAGCAGGCTACGAGATCCCAACGAAAGTTGTCCCTCTGCACGTTGCACGGGTCCTTGCAGGAGTGATGGAATGGGCCTGGAAACTGTCAGGGAAACAAACAGCTCCACTCGTCAACAGTGCTCGGATCAAATTTCTTGGGCTGAATCTGGACTTCAGCATTGAGAAATCAATGGAACAACTGGGATACGATCCATCAATGGATTTCACAGACGCAATGAAACTGACAATAGAGTGGTTTCAGAATCAGGAACAACCGTCCGTGTCCTGAATGGTTCCATCTTGAACGAATTACCGAAACACGTTTTGATCGTCGGATGCGGATATCTTGGCCGGCGTGCCGCCAGTCGATGGCGGCAAATCGGAGCAAAGGTTTCAGTGATCACTCGCAGCAAGAGGAAAGCTGATGAACTGCGTGCCATGGGTATTGAGACTCTCGTCGGTGATTTAGCGGCCGAACAACTGCCATCGCTTCCGGCAGCCGATACCTTGCTTTGGTCGGTCGGTCTTGATCGGTCCTCTGCCCAGTCACGAGAAGCCGTCTGGATCGACGGTCTGCAATTCCTGTTAACGCAACTCCCGACATCAGTCCGACGATTCCTATATGTGTCCAGCACGTCCGTCTATGGTCAGGCACATGGTGAAACAGTGACCGAATCCACCGTACCTCAACCGGTGACTGAAAGCGGGAGGTGCTGCATTCGAGCCGAACAGATGCTGCAGAACGCGTTTGCTGATGCGGGTAACCCTGAATCACTTACAAGACTCAGAATGGCAGGTTTGTACGGACCGGACCGACTGCTGCGACGAGTCTCGGACCTCCAAGCAGGAAAATCAGTGCCGGGACAGCCGGACAGTTACCTCAACCTGATCCATATTGATGATGCCGTGTCCTCAGTGGTTGAGCTGTCGTCTTTGCACAACGTTCCGCTGCTGAACGTTGTGAATACCGGTACACTGACCCGCCAGCAGTACTACTCTGAACTGGCAAAACTGGTGGACCTCCCGGCACCGGAATTTGACACGGCATCCACGAAAACTCGTGGTGGAAACAAGCGAGTCGTTAGTGAAGTGCGTGCTTCCCTGCCGATCAGATTCCAGTTCGACCAGGTCAGACTCGGACTTCGTGACGCTTTCCGGCGTACCGAAACCACCTGAATTTCAAACGGGACTTCAACTGCCGCTCTCTGCGGGTACGAACGTTGTTGTCGAATTGTCAGCAGTGAGTTTAGCGGCGGTAAGTCACGGGGATGAGTCCCCTCCCCGCGGAGTCGAAAACTGTCCTGAGATGCGACGAATTGTCGATTGACCGCAAAGCCGGTATGTTGACGAGAAAGCAAACTTTCGGTTACTGAGAAGTCTCCCCGGTTGTGACACATGCGGAAAGCGATGTTATGAATTCCACCAGTGAGTGCACCGTTGATCGTGAGTTCTTTGCCCGGGAACTTGATTCATTCCTGCCCGATCGCATCTACGACGCGCACACACATCTGTGGCGTAAAGACTGTGTTCGCTGGTCTGTTGGCAGCGAACCGGAAGACTGCGGTTATGAAAAATACATGTCCGCAATGGACCTGATCCATCCGGGACGTGAAACGAAGGCGCTGTTCATTCCATTCCTGACCGCAGAGAACAAGGCCAGGATGCAGTCGGCAAATGAATGGGTTTCACAGGAGATGGCCAACGATGATCATTGCCGCGGGCTCTTTTTCATGAAACCGGAAGACGACCCGGAATGGGTTCGTCAGGAGGTCCGTCGCCTGGGGCTCCACGGACTCAAGTGCTACCATACAATGGCATCCTCTCAACCGACGTTTGAGGCTGATATTGAAGATTTTCTTCCGGAACCTTTCGTCAGGGTTGCCGACGAAGAAGGCTGGTGGATCACACTGCACATGGTCAAGTCACGGGCTGTGGCCGATCCAGCGAACATCGCGTGTATTCGCCGCTACTGCGAAGCCTATCCGAATATGAAGATGGTCCTTGCCCATTCGGCTCGCGGGTTTCAACCGGCCCACAACCTGGAAGGACTTCCGCATCTACGTGGCCTCGACAACCTGTATTTTGATACCAGTGCCAACTGCGAACCAATTGCCCATCAGGCGGTGATACGCATTATCGGACACGACAGGTTAATGTACGGTTCAGATTTGCCGATCAGCCACCAGCGAGGACGCTCGTTGTCAGCTGCCGATTCATTTGTATGGCTATATGAGCAAACCCCTGTTTGGGGCGAAAAGCATACGCAAATTGATCCGGTTTTGGTTGGTCTGGAGCATCTGCGTTCGCTCAAATGGGCCTGCTGGTCAGAGCGTCTCTCTGACCAGCAGGTTGAGGATATCTTTTGGAACAACGCATCCCGACTGCTGGGGGTTAATTGAACGGTTCCGTTTGTGGCTGCCAATCGCTCTGGTCACCAGAAGGATCGTTGATGGCAGAAAGGCCCTGTGGCACCGACACATTGGGCACTCACCGTCGGGAGTTTTATTTTAAGAAGTACACAAGTGTTCGTCACCCGATTTATCCGCTGGACACGAACGTAAAATGGCTGCGCATTTGACATCCAACGAGAAACCAACCCGCATTCGACACCTCGTAATCGGGTCGACGTCGTTGATGGCTGTTTTGCTCTACCTGGACCGCTTTTGCATTTCGTTTGTCGAAATGTACATCCAGGAAGATCTGGGCCTGACGGACAGACAGGTGGGCTGGATGCTGAGCGCTTTCTTCTGGACATATGCTCTGGGTCAGGTGCCTTCCGGATGGCTGACCGACCTTTTTGGGTCACGAAAGATGCTGACGCTGTATGTCCTGGCATGGTCACTGTTTACCGGGCTGACAGGTGCAGTCTCCTCCTTTGCTGCTGTGCTCGTGCTGCGACTTGGATTCGGATTTGGACAGGCCGGAGCGTATCCGACAGCATCCAGCATCGTCAGCAAGTGGATACCATTCTCAAAACGTGGGACCGCGAGTGGAATCATCGCTCTGGGAGGTCGTTTTGGAGGATTTTTGGCACTGTTTGCCAGTGGCTACTTACTGGTCGCACTAACGCCCGGCGACACGCGCACAACATTGAATCCTGATGAGATCCTGAACGGACCACTGCTTTGCCACGAACTGTATCGTTCATCAAACAGCACCAAACCTGTCGATGAATTGCGGCAAAGGTGTCTGGAACAGTTTTCGACCTCCAGCCGGAACATCGTGATCCACCATGCTGAGAAATATGCTGACGCGCTGGACAATGCTCGCAAACAGCATGAACTGGCAGAAAGAAATCCGGATGAAGCCGTTCCGGAATTGACAGTGATCCCTGTCAGCGATGCAGACATCGTGGCGAATGAACTGAACACAATCATCCTGTCACCCGGTTTTTTTGAGCTAGATGATTTAAACGGGGAAGGAATCTCAGTCGAAAAAGAAGCTCGGCGGCTGCTAAACCTCTCCGGCAACATCAGTGACCTTCAGAGCGGTCGGGTCAACCGGCTGGTACTGGAAGCGCTGCATCGCAGAAGTATCAGAAAACTATACGGGAACGGCTGGCGACGGATGATGTTCCTGTACGGATCGCTGGGCATCTTTGTGGCCAGCCTGATCTGGTGGAATTGTCGCACAACACCAACCGAACATCCTCGCTGCAATGACGCAGAAGCTGCTCTGATCGCCAATTCGGGGGTGCTCGATCCAGGCAGGAAGTCGTCCGGAGTGCCGCTGCGGGGTTTGGTCTCCAGTGGCAGTATGTGGTGCGCATGTATCACCCAGTTTTTCACCAATATTGGCTGGGTATTCCTGCTGACCTGGGCCCCACGTTACTACACCAGCGTTCATCTTGTCTCGGTTGAGCAGCGAGCCCTGTTCGTTTCAATTCCTCCGCTGCTGGGCTGGGCCGGTATGCTGGCAGGTGGAGTCCTGACGGATACCGCCGTTCGATATCTGGGATTACGATGGGGACGCGCTTTACCGATTTCGTTGTCTCGTTTCGTTGCAATGGGTGCCTACATTGTGTGTTTATTTGACCCAGGTGTTACCCTGTGCGTGATTCTGTTTTCCACGGTCGCGTTCGCAACGGCATTAGGTAATCCGGCAAGCTGGGCATTCACTCAGGATGTCGGAGGTCAACACGTGGGATCTGTCCTCGGCTGGGGAAATATGTGGGGCAATCTGGGTGCCGCCATCGCGCCACCAATCGTGATATGGCTCGTTGGTGGTGCCGATAACTGGAACAACGCGTTTATTGCCTGCGGGGTTGCGTTCTTCGCAGCCGGAATCAGCGCACTCGGTATCAATGCGGCCAAACCAATCCAGTCAGCATTAACCGACTGATTGAAGTCAGAAAATACTCACGCACAGCTGCCGGTGAAATACCGCAAATCCCGGCACATGGCCAGCAACACCTGTCAATGCCTGGTGGTGACTGCTGTTTGTTGGGGGATTCTTTCAAGTTCAGAGCACTGTTGCCGTGCCCCTGAAAACTGTTCCATGCCAATGAAAATTTCCCACAGCGACTTCCTGCCCGTACAGTGCGTCTGTATTAACGGTGTTCGTCCTTCGTTGGGAATTGGAATGCAGACAACAAAGCAACCAGACGGGTTTTGGTGTCCAGTGTGAGTACGAAAACGGTCGGTACAAGGAACAGCGTAAAGACCGTTGACACCAGAAGTCCGCCCAGCACGACGCTGCCCAAACCCCGATAGAGTTCACTGCCCGCTCCCGGAAACACGACCAGCGGCATCAGTCCAAGGACTGTCGTCAGTGTCGTAATGAAGATCGGTCTTACGCGAGTCTGTATGCTCAGGGGAATGGCGTCACGGGGTGCCATATCCTGTTCACGAATATAGTTTAAAGACTGATGTACAATCAGAATCGCATTGTTCACAACTGTTCCAATCAATATGACGAAGCCCAGCATCGTGAGTACGTCCAGCGATTGAAACACGAACAGATTCAGTACTGTCAGGCCAAGGATTCCACCGACTGCTCCCAGCGGTACACTGAAGATAATCACAAAGGGATACAGCCAGCTTTCAAACAGCGCAGCCATCAGCAGGTAGGTGATTGTCAGGGCCAGTAACAGATTCCATTTGAGCGCGGCCCAGGTCTGTCGCAGTTTGTCGGCCGTTCCCGAGAGCCTGATCAAATAGCCTCCATCGAGCATATCGGATGATACGAGCGGGTTCACAATCGAATTATGGATCCGATCCATAGCATCTTCGAGCGGCATGGTGATCGGGGGACTCACCTGAATTGTAATCGCGCGCTGTCGTTCGCGCCGATTAATTTGTTCGGGTCCGCTGTTGAGACTGATTTCCGCCACGGATGACAAAGGCACCAGCTGGCCATACGCCGTCGAAATCGGCAGCGAATCGAGATCCTGTGTTCGGCGAGCGAATGACTCATCGCCAATGATTGTCAGATCAATCCTGTCACCATCGACAAAAAAATCGCCCACATAGGCACCGTCGATCAGAGCATCAACCGTATAACCCAATTCAGACGCGTTAATTCCCATCTCGGAAGATTCCACAATCCGAGGTTCAATGTGAATCTCTGGTCCGGACAAATCCAGACTCGGTCGCGGCATTGCCTGTGCTGCAGGCAGCAAATTTCTGACGTCTTCCAAAACCCGCCCCCCGATGGCGACCAGCCGTTCGAGGTTTGGTCCGGTAATCTCGATGTCGATCGTTCTCCCGGCACTCTGTCCGCGTTCAAACAGACTCGATTGCTTCGCAACAGCATTCGTCCCTGGAAATTGAGATCCAATGTTCTTCAACAGCGGAATCAGCTCGGCCACACGACTGGCATCCTCTGCGAGACATCCCATAAATACCCGACGACCACGCACGACATAAAAGTAATAGCTGATTACCGGATATTCGAGTTTTTCGGCTTCTGCACTGCCTGGATCCGCATTCCAGTACGGTTTCAGATCTTCTTCGATCTTTACCCCCATCTCCGCCAGTTGATCAATGTTGTAGCCAGGTGGAGGAGACACCCTGCAAAAGACAAAATTGCGATCTCCGGACGGAAGGTACTCCACCTTGGGCCAAAACCAGTAACTCAATCCAACAGAGCCTCCGACCATGAAAATGACAACGCACACAGAACGAATCGTTCCCCGCTGAATCCATCGGTTGATGCCTGTCACCCCTGCAACCAGCCGTACACCAGTCCAGCTCAGAAGTCGAGGCAGCCACCCGGTTGAACGCCGTGTCTTTGTATCATCCGCAGCCTGATTATCCTTAAAAAGTCGCGAAGCAGTCGTAGGTACAACTGTAAATGAAACGATCAAAGACAGACCAACTGCAGAGCTAATGGCCAGTGCAATGTCTCGGAACAACTGACCTGCCGTTTCCTGCACAAACAACACAGGCACAAAGACGGCAATGGTCGTGAGTGTCGATGCAATCACGGCCCCCCAGACCTCCTTCGTCCCGTTGATCGCTGCTGTGAAAGCGGATTCTCCGGACTGGTAACGGCGAAAAATGTTCTCCAGGACAACAACGGCGTTATCGACCAGCATTCCGACAGCAAACGCAAGTCCCGCCAGACTAATCACGTTCAAAGAGCGTCCCAGCAGCCCCAGCAAAAGAAATGTACCGATGATACTCACCGGAATCGCAAGTCCAACCACCAGTGCTCCACGACCAAACCAGAATCCAGCGATGATCACCAGCAATAAAGTGACCAAAACAAAGTCCGAAGAAATATACGCCGCGGCCACAGCCGAAGCTGCAATCAGCGGTACGACCAGCAACGTACGACGTCCGAGATGCAGAAACATCAGCAGCGCAATCATTGTCAGTGCTCCGCCGATTACAATATTCTGCTGCACCAGACCAATCGCTGACTGGATGTAGTCGGTTTCGTCGTAGTACAGATAGAGTTCCATCCCACGCTGTTTGAGAATTCCTTCGTTCAATTCAGCTGTGGCTGCGCGAACTCCAGCCATCACTGACAGCACATTCGATCCAGAAACCCTGCGAACTCCCAGCCCATTGCTGGACACCCCGTAGCGTCTGGAGAAGCTGTCCATCTTCTTAAAACCAATCCGGACATCAGCCACATCGCCTATGTAGATCGGTGCACCACCCTGCACAGCCAGGACCTGTCGCTGCACCTGCTCCGGAGTCCGAAACTGGCTCAACGTTCGAATGACCCAGCGACGTTTACCCTCTCGGAAGTCGCCGCCCGAGGTGTCTTTGTTTTGACTGTTGAGTGCGTTGCGGACGTCTGCAACAGTCAGTTGACGTGCCGCCAGACGTTCGGGGTCGACAATCACCTGAAGTTCTTCCTGACGACCGCCGTAAGTGTACGCATCAGAAACACCAGGGATGCGTTCCAGGCGAGTCTCAATCACATCTTCAGAGAATCTGCGAACCTGCTCAAGATTCAGATCCGGCGGCAGCAATGCTTTTAACTGCGGAAAACGATCACCGTGTTCCCGCCACGCCTGCTGCAGACGATAAACACGCAGTCCGCTGTTCATCGCTCTGACAGACGGCACAAGTAATTCAGCACACTCCGGATGTTTGCGCTGAAATTCCACGATACGCTGACGCTCGGGCGGTCGGGCGGTCAACACCATTCGTCCAATGGGACGATCGGAAACATTCTGCGCCCGAATGACGGGTTGCTGAGCATTGATTGGATAATCCCGAACCTGTTGAAGCCGCGTGTTCACGCGGAGCATGGCATCTTCAACGTTGGTACCCACAGAGAATTCCAGTGTAACTTCACCGCGTGAATCGTGGCATTCGGAAGACATCTTCACGAGCCCCTCGACACTTTGCAGCTGTTCCTCCTGCTCCTGAACGATTTCCCGTTCGACCTCCTGTGGACTTCCGCCGGGCCAGCGCGTGTCGATAGTCAGAACCGGATTCTCAACGGACGGCGCCAACTGCTTCGGCATCTGAATCAGAGAGATAGCGCCAAATAACACCGTGAGCACTACGCCCACTGACACCTTAACCGGGTTCTGAATGAAGGCTTCAATCAGCTGCACAGTCAGTCCGCCGCGATTTCTTTTGGAACTTCTGCTATCGCGATTGACACGTCCTGGCCATCCTTCAGGCGTTCGTTGCCTCGGACAACAACCAGTTCGCCGGCCTTGAGATCACCATCGACCTGAACCAGTCCGGCGTCGGCAACACCCAGTGTGACGGGAACCGACCGAACCGTATGACCAGTCGGACTGCTACCATCACAGACAAGAAACACGTACCGCCGACTTCCGTTCAAAACAAGGGCATCCTTGGGAACAAGTGGCATAACAGCCCTGCCCCCTGTGGGCAGTACTGCGCGGGCCAGCATACCGGCCATCAGAACGGGACGTTGATCTATGATGCGGTTCCGCAAACGAATGTTGACCGGAAACGTGCGCGTTCTGCTGTCGGCAATTGGTACAACACGTTCGACAGTCCCCATGAAGACTTCACCGGGCAGTTCCTGAAATTCCACACGAATCTCGGCACCCCGTTTCAGCCTCACAGCCTGTTCTGCAGGAACACTCGACAAGATCTCAACGCGTTCAAGCGCGATGATTTCGGCGATCGGATCAGCACTACTGACCCACTCGCCAACCTCTGTATGCTCTGCCGTGACGTATCCGTCAAACGGAGCAAAGATTGTGAATTTCCTGATTCGATCCTCGATCAGATCCACACGAGATTCCTGAAGTGCGACGCGTGCCTGGGCCTGAGCAATCTGTTCAACACGGGGGCCGGCTTCGATCCGCTGCAAACTGCTCTCTCGTGCCTGCAGGGCCTGATTTGCTGCTTCGGACTGTTCCCTGGCATTGTCCAGATCTGTTTCGTTCACGGCCTGTCGCTGAAACA
>JAKVAY010000090.1 GCA_022447185.1 Fuerstiella sp.
TTTGCTGGATCGGGATGAGCTTTCAGACCAGGAGAAAATCAGGGAGCTTTATCTGCAAACGATGAGTCGGCCCCCAGGCATCCACGAAGTGCAACAGGCACTGGCTACACTGGATCGGCTCAGGGAACAGGAGATGTCGGATACCGATGCGTGGGGAATGTTGTGCCATGCAGTTTTTGCATCCAGTGAATTTCTGATGAGATTTTGAGAGCTGTCTGTTCCGGATCACAGATATCCCGAATTCCCGTTTTGAATACGGAATCGTCGATATAAATTCACGATCAGAATCGACCATGACGACGACAGCAGCGGGGACTATCGTTGAGAGGGCAAACGATCATTAATACGACTATGAATCAATCATCTTTTGCTCGTCGCAATTTTCTGCGCAGGTCGGCTTGTGGATTTGGTTCTCTGGCGCTGACCGGGTTGCTGACTGACGAACTGCCGGCCGCCAACAGCCTGGCGGTAGCGCCACCACATTTTGCACCACGAGCCAAAAATGTCATTTTTCTGCTGATGGCTGGTGGTCCTTCACAAATGGACCTGTTCCAGTACAAGCCGCGCTTGGTCAAAGGACACGGCAAGCCGATTCCGTTTGAACGCCCCAAAGGGATGACGGCCGACGGAATGGAAAACAGCAAACTGCTGAAGCCTGTCGCCGGAATCAGCCCCCGCGGTGAATCCGGGATGTGGTGGAGCGACCTGCTGCCACACACGGGAGAGCTGGTTGACGACATCTGTCTGCTGAATGGAATGCATACCGACAATCCGGCGCATCCCCCGGCCCATCTGCAGTTGCACACCGGATACACGCAGGGCCAGCATCCGTCCATGGGCGCCTGGGTCAGCTACGGACTGGGCACTGAAAATCGCAATATGCCAGGTTTTGTCACAATTAATCCGGTCATGGGCGGAAACGGCGGACCGCACCTGTACGGCAGCGCCTACCTGCCCGCAATTCATCAGGCGATGGCAATTCGCCAGGACAACAAGATTGGCTATCTGGGTCGCTCGGATGTTCCACAGGCCGCGCAACGTGAACAACTGGCACTGATTGAATCGATGAATCGCTCACTGATTTTACAGAACAATGGTGACAATCAGCTGGAAGGCATGATCGAATCCATGGAACTGGCCTTTCGAATGCAGAGCGAGGCTCCGGAGCTGATGGACCTGTCCAGTGAGACTGAGTCCATTCAGAAACTATATGGCATCGGTGACAAGTCGACTGATGCGTTTGGTCGGCGTTGTCTGCTGGCTCGCCGGTTTATCCAGTCGGGAGTGCGGTTTGTACAGGTCACCAATCTTGGCTGGGACCACCATAGTTCCATCCATCAGGGCCTGCGCGCAAGGTGCCTGGGAGTTGATAAACCGATCGCCGGACTGATCGCTGATCTGAAGTCCCGAGGTATGCTGGACGAGACACTGATTGTGTGGACGGGCGAGTTTGGCCGTACTTCCTACGACCAGGATGTCTCAGTTGGCAAAGACGGTCCGGAAACTTACGGCCGTGGCCACAACCACCTGGGCTATTCGGCCTGGCTGGCTGGGGGTGGTGTGAAGGGAGGACTGACCCACGGACAGACCGACGAATTTGGTTTTCGAGCGATAGAAGGCAAGGTTCATCTCCACGATCTGCACGCCACGATGCTGCACCTGCTGGGCCTGGATCACCGTCGTCTTACCTACCGGTATCGCGGTCGGGACTTCCGTCTCACCGACGTCGAAGGCAACGTCGTGCATGAGATTCTGGCATAAGGTCGAAAAAAGTCTCAGCTGCACTTCAGGCCCCGTTTGGCACGGACGCCCTGACGAACATGAAGTGATCCTGCCAACGGATATCAGTCCCTTACGCACGTTTCAACAGATCCTGCAGTTTCACCGTCGGTTGACTTTTTTAAGCAGATGCGTTTCCTTATCTCTGAGAGGCACTGCCTGGCTGTTTCACGATTTTGCATCTGGCCAGGTCTTGTTGACACCGGTTCGGCACTAACCTGTCTGGTCCGTGGGGGGATCGGCTTATTTCAGACAAGCTGAATCGAAAATCAGGATGGTTCGCTTCGGCCGGTATTCCTGATCATTTTGAATGCCCACACAACCGAATGACTGTCCAGGAACCTGCCTGACGTCCGGAGTATTGGCTACATCACACCGGTAGTCTCCCAACTGCCAACTGATATTCGTCGATCAGATCATCACCTGAAAGGAAAGAGTCATGCCTGGTTTATTGGCCGATGTGGACCCGGATGGGTTGCTGGAATATTCGGTGGTTTACACGGATCGAGCCCTCAACCATATGTCACAGAATTTCCGGCAGGTCATGCTGGATATCTCGGACACGTTGAAAACCGTTTACCATGCGAATGCGGTCGCCATCGTTCCAGGAAGCGGCACTTTTGGAATGGAAGCAACCGCCAGACAGTTCGCTACCGGAAAAAAGTGTCTGGTCATTCGCAATGGTTGGTTTAGTTACCGCTGGACACAAATATTCGATATGGGCCAAATCCCGTCGGCTGCACTTGTACTCAGTGCTCGGATGATGGAAGACGGTAAAACACCTGAATTTGAACCGGCGCCGATCGATGAGGTTGTGAATACGATCAAAAATGAACGACCTGAAGTGGTGTTTGCTCCTCATGTGGAAACGTCTGCCGGGATGATCCTTCCCGACGACTATATTCGTCGGGTGGGCGAGGCCGTTCATTCTGTTGGAGGATTGTTCGTTCTCGACTGCATTGCTTCCGGAACTCTTTGGATCGACATGACGGCATTGGAAGTGGATGTGCTGATCAGTGCTCCGCAAAAGGGGTGGAGTGGCTCTCCCTGCTGTGCACTGGTCATGATGAGTGAATTAGCGCGCCAAAGACTCGATGAAACCAAGAGCACCAGTTTTGCCTGTGATCTTGGTAAGTGGCTGCAAATCATGGAGGCTTATGAAAAAGGCGGACATGCGTACCATGCAACAATGCCAACGGATGCACTGACCATGTTTCGCAATGTCATGCATGAGGCGAATCAGTATGGTTTCGACGTACTCAAAGAAAAGCAGCAGTTACTTGGCGCGCGAATTCGAACGTTGCTGGCCGACAATGGATTTAAGAGTGTGGCAGCTGAGGGATTCGGAGCACCCGGAGTTGTGGTCAGCTACACTGACGATCCGAATCTTCACAATGGCAGCCGGTTTGCAACATTGGGGATCCAGATTGCAGGAGGGGTCCCGCTGATGTGTAATGAACCCGAGGGATTCCAAACATTTCGAGTCGGTCTGTTCGGGCTGGACAAACTAAACAATATTGATCGCACGTCGGCAAACTTTGAGAAAGCCCTGGTGAAGATTCGTGAATCAGCGGGGTAAAGTGCAGTCGCAAAATATCATGCTGATGACTTAGGTCGACGGTCATTTTTCACCAGCGGGTCGCCTTTATGATTCGAAACCGAAAGAGTTTTCTTCGTGTGAGAATTTCTGAAGATCTTCCATCATGGATTCTGCAGTCTGGTAACGGTTTCGCCTGTTTTTTTGTATGGCTTTAAGGCAAATCCGATCCAGTTCGGGCGGAATGTTCTTCTCCGGAGCGATGTCCCGAGGAGAAGGGAACGGTTTGTGAAGAAGATTTTCCATGACTTCCGTGACATTCTCACCTGACAGAAGCTGACGATGGGTGAGGATCTCAAAAAGCATGCTGCCAAGACCAAAAATGTCGACACGGGCGTCAATGTGAGCTTCTCCCCGAGCCAACTCCGGTGCCATATACAAAGGAGTTCCGTAGCGCCGGCCTGCCGGCGTTAGCTCAGATTTGTCATACAGACCCGTTTCAGGTCTGTTCAGGTCCGGCTCTCCCCAGACTTTTGCGAGTCCCCAGTCAATGACATAGGTTGCTCCGAATTCACCGGTAAGAATATTCGCCGGCTTGAGATCCCTGTGAATGACACCACGGGAATGCGTATGTTCAAGAGTGCGACAGACCTGGATCAGGATGTCGATCAAAACGGAGATCGGGAAGGCTCGTACAGTGTTCGCGTCACCTGAGTTAAGTGCCTGCAGAATTTCACGCAGGTCGCGCCCCCGAATTCGTTCCATCGTGAAGAATAAATTGCCGTTTCGATCACGCCCAAGCTCGTAGACCGGGACCGTCCCTGGATGTGAGATATTTGCAGTGATACGAGCTTCACGGAGAAATCGTTGAACCTCGATTTCATTTTCCACCAGGTGGTCGTGAAGCGTTTTGTAAACGACGTATCGACCCAGGTTTTCATCGAAACATAAATAGAGTCTGGCGACTCCTCCCTCACGGAGGATCTTGAAATCTCGATACTTCAGCGAGCCACTCTTCCAGTGAATCGCCAATGTTTTGTCCGTCTCAGAAAGACGAAAAACATCACGACCGACGGCGCCAGCTTCAGCCTCGGAGTCATTCGCCAATTTACAAGATCCTTTTCGGCGGCTTCATTTAAGAATTTAGTATCGCCGTGGATCCCCGAACTGTCCAACGTTCCAACACAGAAGCAGCAAAACAACAGATTCCCTTCCTGAGCTGCCTTACCGACCAAAACGGGAATCCCGGAATATTTCGACCGGAAGGCGACGTGATTCCAGTAATGGAATCTGTTCCCCCAATGCTGGAACGCCCCTCGTGCCATTTCAGGGGGTCGCAACCAGAATTTGCCCGTGTTGCCGGTCCTGACCTTGTCCGGCGTCCGGATCCTGGCGACGCGAACATCGTTACCGGGTGCATTCGCAGGAACCCGGCTCTCAAAACATGGCCACAGAGATCTTGAATTTGTGAAAACAGCGTGTTGACCCGGAAAACTCGGCTGCTCATCAATTCCAACCCGCGTTCCTTCACAGGAGACTATGACAAGTACCTGGCAGGACCGTACTCGCGCTGAACAGGCTGGCTGTTCACACAATTCCCGTGTCGAATGTGTTGAACTGACAAACCAGTTGATCGTGTGCATTCAGGCAGTTAGCATTTCTGATGACAACAGTGCGTAAGCAAAACGTGCAAGACTGTGCAAGGCAAACATGTTGCAGGGTGTCAAACGTGAATATGTGTGTCCCCTGCAAAGTCATACTTCGATCCATCGCCGGGTTGCTTTGCATCTCGATGACCGTTTTCTACGGTTCATCCTTCGCCACCGGTGATGAAACTGCGTCATTCTCGACAATCGGTGAAAACTACGAGCGGAACATTCGTCCCCTGATGCGGCAACTCTGTCTGGACTGCCATTCTGCCGAACAGCGAGAAGGCGAGTTGGATCTGGAACAGTTTGCGAATCTGTCGGATGTACGACGAGTGCCGGGGATCTGGCTTAAGATTGCCGAAATGCTCGACAACGGCGAAATGCCACCGAAAGACTCAACGCAGCCTTCCACCCAGGAAAAGAGACAGCTGCGCGATTGGATCAAACAATATCTTCACAACGAAGCACTGGCCGGTGCCGGCGATCCTGGAAGCGTTGTGCTGCGGCGGTTAACTAACGCTGAATACAGGTACACGGTTCGCGATCTGACGAATGTCGACATAAATCCTGTCCGCAACTTCCCGACCAATAGCGCGGCCGGTGAAGGCTTTACCAACACGGGTATCGCGATGGTGATGTCACCTGCAATGCTGCAGAAGTATTTTGGTGCCGGCAGAGAAATCGCCGCACATGCAGTATTGCTGCCGAGCGGATTTCGGTTCTCCAGACACACGACCCGACGGGACTGGAGGAATGAGATCCTCTCTGAGATTCGTGAGTTTTACAGCAAATTCGTTTCCGCTGAGAAACTTGGTACCTTCCAGAGCAATCTTCGATTCAGTCTCGGACAGGCCGGACTCCCGCCGATGGAAAAATATCTTGTTGCGACGCTCACTGAGCGGACGGCAATCATGACAGGGACCCGGACCATAGAAACAGTCGCCAGCCAGTACGGACTGAACGCCAGGTATCTCCGCATCCTCTGGTCGAGCCTTACAGACTCAAAGCCGTCGCTCATTCTGGATAAACTTCGTTCGCGCTGGCGTAGTTCCGGCACAGAGGATGCCGCCGCACTTGTCGCTGATATTGCCGGCTGGCAGAAGGGACTGTGGACGTTTGGCCCCGTTGGCCTGTACGGAAAGAAGGGAGCCCCGGCACGATGGATGCAGCCAGTCAATCCATTGGTGACACAGCAGGACATACGCCTGGCGATCGAGCTTCCGGAAACGCCAAACACTGAGACGCAGGATGACGTTGTCATCTCGCTCGTCGTCACTGACGCAGGAGATGGAAACGACCAGGACTTCGTCGTCTTTCAGCAGCCACGACTCGTCGCCAGCGGACATGCGGACATTGACCTGAAGGATCTGGCAGAGTCCGGTCTCGACCCGGGAATGTTCGGCAGTCACCCCAACGGTAAAGCGATCGACGCTGCTTCAATCTGTGTTCGGGCACCGTCAGTGATCAGGATTCATCTTCCGATCGAACTGGCGGCAAACCGCGAATTTGTCACCACGGCTGTACTGGAGAAGGATACAGGGTCTGAAGGGACTGTGCAGGTGCTGCCCTTCACACATTCCGCCCATGATACACCATCGGTCCTACCGGGACTCGTTACCTGTGACGTCACGACAGAATTCACAAAAACCGGCGTTCTGGTCGCAGGCCGTGACCGTAATGTTTCTTTCACGGGAGCAATACTCGTCAGTGAGAACAGTACTGCGCGCCAACGTATTGAAACAGCCATGGACGACTACCGCAGCGTGTTCCCGGCAGCGTTCTGTTATACGCAGATCGTACCCGTGGACGAAATTCTCACAATGACACTGTTTCACCGAGAGGATGATCACCTCGCGCGGCTCATGCTCGATGAGGAACAAAGTGCCCGGCTTGATCGACTGTGGGAAGAACTGCTCTACGTCAGCCACAGTCCATTGATGCGCTTCGATGCTATGGATTTAGTCCTTGAAGTCCTGGCCGGAAATGAGGCACCCGATTTTCAGGCTCGATACAATCTGTTTAAACCCATGCGCGCGCCGCTGAAGAAACTTGCGGCCGACTTCCGACAGACACTGATTAAGCACGAGCCCCGCCAAATTGAAGCACTGATCAACTTTACCAGTCGCGCATGGCGTCACCCGTTAACGGACGTGGAAGCCGACAGACTGCGTGGACTGTATCACCAGCTGCGCCGTCAGGAACTGTCCCACGACGAAGCGTTTCGGTTGACACTCGCCCGAGTGTTTGTTGCGTCTCCGTTCCTGTATCGGCTTGAGAACGTACCAAAGGGCTCGGGCACCGCCGAAGTCTCGAACTGGGAACTCGCGAACCGGCTCAGTTATTTCCTCTGGTCATCGATGCCTGACGTCGAACTGCGTGCAGCCGCTCAGGAAGAGCGGCTGACCCATAGACACGAAACCAACAACGATCCTGGTAACACAAAATCGGACTCTGCTTCGGGAGAAGAGTCCGACGAAACCGACGCTGAATTGTTACGGCAGACGAAACGCATGCTTTCCGATGCCCGTATTCGACGACTGGCCTCGGAATTTGCTTGTCAGTGGATTCGCACCTATGACTTTGGATCCCTTGGCAGAAAGAGCGAAAAATACTTTCCGGAATTTGCTGACGTTCGTGGTGATATGCATGAAGAATCAATTCGGTTTTTCACGGACCTGTTCCAGCAAGACGGTTCGCTGTTGAGTCTGCTGGACGCTGACCACACCTTCGTGAACGAACGTCTGGCCACATTCTATGGGATCCAGGGGGTTGAAGGCACAGACTGGCGCCGCATCGATGGGATGCGCCAGTACGGACGCGGAGGTATTTTGGGACTGGCAGCCACACTTGCAAAGCATTCCGGTGCGGCTCGCACCAGCCCGATTCTGCGAGGCAACTGGGTCAGCGAAGTGTTACTCGGCGAAAAGCTGCCACGCCCGCCGAAAAATGTGCCGCAGCTTGCCACCACTGTTCCGGAAGGTTTAACCGAGCGTCAACTTATCGAACAGCACAGCAGTGACGCGGCTTGCGCCAAATGCCACATTCGCATCGACCCGTTCGGATTTGCCCTGGAGAATTTCGACACCATTGGTCGGCGACGGGACACTGACAGGGTGATCGATGTCCAGACAACTCTACCCGACGGGACTTCAATTCAGGGTCTTCCTGGACTGCGAGACTATCTACTCAACAAACGTCGCAATACCTTTGTTTATCAATTCTGTCGCAAGCTCCTGGGCTACTCCGTCGGCCGGGAAGTGCAGCTCACCGACGAGCCGCTGCTTGCCGAAATGCAGCGTCAGCTCAAAAAACACGACTATCGGATCTCCGTTGCCGTGAATACGATCGTTTTGAGTGATCAATTTCGCAGAATTCGTGGTCTGTCGTATAATCGATAGCCGAACCCGATCAATATCGTCACCCGGCACCTGTTGCACACAAAATAAGAATCACCGACAGGAATACCTCCATGGTACATCACTTCTCTCGTCGAACATTCCTGCGCGGCACTGGTGTCAGCATGGCATTGCCATGGATGGAGTCACGTTCCGTATGGGGTGACGAATCCGTCGGCCCCTCAAGCCAGGCCCCGGTTCGTCTGGGTGTACTGTTCTCGGGCAACGGCTTTACGAAAAATGAATGGACAGCCAGTGGCCAGGGCCGGCAGATGGAACTTGGCCAGGTACTCACGCCGCTGGGCGACTTTCGTGAAAAGCTGCTGTTTATCCGCGGGTTGTACAACGCGGAAGCGTTGAAGGGAGGTATTCACAGTTCACAGACAGGCAATCTGCTTTCCGGCGCGCCACTGGCCTCGGGTGGTGAGATTCGTTCCGGCACCAGCTTCGATCAGGTTGTCGCGCAGTGCTACGGACATTCGACCAAGGTGCCAAGTCTTGTCCTTGGTTGCGAGAGATCAAATCCAGGAGTCCACAAAGACTACTCGATGATCTACAGCTCGCATATCTCCTGGAGCTCTCCAACCGCTCCGACTCCTCTGGAACTCTATCCAGCACTCGCGTTCGATCAGCTGTTCAAGGACGATGTGCAGCGCGGACAAAGAAGCGTCCTCGATGCGGTACTCACCGAAGCAAATGGCTTTCGGCAGAAAATCAGTTCGATCGACCAGCGTAAACTCGATGAGTATCTTAACTCGGTACGTGAGGTGGAAAAACGCATTGAACAGGCCGGAAAAAGAGGCGAATTGCAGGGGTGGCGACCGACGCTCGACAAACCCAACATACCTCGACCTCCGGAAGGTATTCCACAGACGATTGCTGACCACATGCGTCTGATGTGTGACATTCTGGTCCTGGCGTTCCAAACCGACACGACACGAGTTTGCACACTGAAGCTCAATAATGATCACAGTGCCCTGCAATTCCCGCATCTGGGCGTCGAAATCGGACACCACGAGCTCTCGCATCGCAACAACGCCAAATGGTTAAAAGTCAATCAGTTCATGCTTGAGCAGTTTGCCTATATCGCTCGCAGGCTGGACGCAATCCAGGAAGGCGAGCGTACTGCACTGGACAATTCAATGCTGATGTATTGCTCCAGTATGATGACCGGAGGTCACGATGCTACACAACTCCCCACCGTGCTGCTGGGTGGCGCCGGCGGACAGCTTCAGGGCGGTCGGGTCCTCGACTATCTCGACAAGCCCAACCGCCGAATGTGCAGCCTTTACCTTTCAATGCTCGACAGGTACGGCATCCACCTCGATCGGTTTGGTGACTCCACCGAACGATTGAGGGAAGTGTGACCCGGAGTGAACACAGAGATTGTGATCAGCATCTCTCTGGGAATCGATACACTCGATTGACGGTTAATCAAGGTCCAAAAGACGACTGTCTCTCAGCGGCTGAACCACCTCCGATGGGCGCAACCACAACGCCAGGAACCTGCTGAGCCAGATTATTGAGGTGATCCCGATACAGCTGATCCAGGTTCGTAAACGGTACATCTGTGATCTCAGACAAATTGGCCTGCTTCAGCGGATTCCGTGCATCCGGTCGATACAGTTCATCCAGGAGTCGAACAAGGTCGTCACGGTATCGTCCATCTTCGTAGTGCATCAAAAAATGTGCGACTCCCGACGCCTGAGAGTACAACTGCGGAACGTTCCGGTGTTGCTGGAACTGATCCTTACCTAAACGACAGAACGTTTCGAGCGGTACATAAAAATTGTCCCGAAGCAGTCTGCGCTGGGCTGCAAATATCCGAATGTGGTCGGGGCGACCGACCGAAACCGTACCGTCGTCGTCGACCTCAAACGACTCGAAATAGCAGGCAAGTCCTTCAATCAGCCAGAAGCCGGAACGCCCCCCAAGAATCCACTCCTGACGCTGACGCCCGGTCTTTGACGCAAGCGACCGCGCTGCTGTGAGACGGGCCTTCCGTGTGGGGATGTCGAGAATCTGGTGTGTGGCTTCGTGGAACAAAGTGTCCAGACGATCGTGTTCCGTGTTCTTAAAGAAATAACAACGACTGTCCGGCTGCCAGTACAATCCGTTTGTCTGGATTTCAGGCGGAATTTTATTGTGCACCATTCGGCGATATTCGTCCTCGGTCGCGTAGTACCAGACTTCCATCGGTTTTCCCGATCGCGACCTTCTGCGTCTGCGAATGTGGGCGTTTGCAAAACGTGACCGCAGATCTGCCGGCGTATCGAAGAATGCGGCAAAGTTCTGCCGCAACCATTCATGGAAAGCTTCCAGTCGCTGTGACAACAACACTCCTTCTTCGAGGCTGACATTGGTGCGAACGTGAAAGTGCTCCGATTCAATTTCCCATGCGTTGCTGAAGTCGCGCCGAATCAACTCATCCTTTTGCTTTGAATGCCAGCTGCCTTTCCACGGGCGCATACCGTCTTCGTATCGTTTCAAGTGATCCCGGGGAATCCAGCCGAAGCGTTTGTCCGGAATATGAGGTGATCGGCCACCTCGCATCTTTGCTTCCCAGACAGAGACCCACTCTCCCGCATACGTATCGTCATCCGTGTAAAAGGGGTCAACGAATCTCTGCTGACCGAATATGGCTCGCGCGTTGACATGATCAGGGTCGAGACGAAGGACGTCGTGAATCAGCATATAGGCGATTGACGGCAGACCGGTCTGCAGTGACTTACGAGCCAGTGTGTAAAGCTCTTTGGCCCGCCCTTGCCGCAGTTTCAGAACCTGTTTTCGCCATTGTCGTTCTATCTCCGGAAGCGCAGAACTGATTGGCGTGGAAACCATTCGTGATGCACGGGACTCCGGAGCATCTGCGTTAAGCTCCTGCAACAGTTGAGTGAGATCCGCCTCCGCCTGCGTCAGACCTTTCTCACGGCACCTGTCCCTGACCTGATGGAGCTCAAACCACAGGTTCTCAAGGATTGTTGATCGCTTTTCCAGAATGTTTCGGTGCTGTCGACCCAAGCCGGCAGCCGGTTGCGCGTAACCTGCGGGCAGGCCAACCAAAAATTGCATCAGCAGCAGTATCACGGTATTTCGAACTAATGCTGCAGCACCCATCGTCGGCCACTATTCTCATGGACTGTCGATCTCAGTGTTTCTGCCACCAGTCTATCGACGCCGGTCGATCCGGGGCAAGGTGAACGTTGAACACGGTGGACGGTCGGGGTCGGCACGTCTGATGGAACAGCAGTTTCCGCAGGTTGCCGGCTGTCACAGATCTTCGGCAAGCCCAACACGCGGACAAACGGACAGCAGGACGCATTCGCTGCACCGAGGTCGACGGGCGATACACGTCTTTCGACCGTGGAGAATGATGCGGTGCGAATATTCAATCCATTCCTTCTTTGGAAGCACTTCCATCAGGTCTCGTTCGATGATGTCGGGATTGTTTGACTCTGTTAGTGCCAGAAGACCGGAAATACGTTTGACGTGTGTGTCCACCACCACACCAGATGGAATTCCATACCAGGTTCCCAGAACAACACTGGCGGTCTTGCGTCCGACGCCGGGAAGGACAACAAGCTCATCAATATCCTCCGGGATATTCCCGTCAAAGTCGTCCACCAGGGCCTTGGCCATCGCACGAATATTGCTTGCCTTGTTGCGAAAGAAACCCAGTGGTTTTACGATTTTTTCTACAGAGGCCTGAGATGCACGTGCAAGCCGTGCCGCATCCGGATACTTCCGAAACAGCTCCGGTGTGGCCATATTGACACGTACGTCAGTGCACTGAGCCGAAAGAATGGTAGCCACGAGCAGCTGAAATGCGGATTCATGGTGCAGAGCGCACTCTGCCTCTGGAAATTCCTTCTTCAGACGGCGAATAACCTTTCGTACACGTGCCCTGCGCTCTTTCGTGACATCTTTGTTTGTTCCTGTCGCTCGTCCGGCCATGTCAATTCCGCGCCCTGGACACCAGTAGAGAATGAACATTGAATCATATCGAGTTCAAATTCCATGACGTAGTCATGTGTGTTGCTGGGGATGAAATTTTGATACCAACAGCCTCCCTGTGATTCCACAGTCAAATCGATGAACCCTGATGACAGTCTCATCTGGTTCCGTGAAATCGCTGATGCTTTTGCGAAACACGGCCCGAAAACCACGTCGTGACGGCGTCTGCAAACGGATCAGACCACGGTTTCTTTCTGTTGGAGCCCTGTGTAAGTCACAGACCTCTAAGGCTTCTCTTCGTCGCCACACTCGCACACCATCAGACCGCACCCTGGACATCCACTGCCATACTTCAGTTCCACGGCTTCAGACAGATTGATGCCTGCAACATTGGCGATCGTGGCCAGCCACGCAAGAACATCCGCGAACTCTCTGGCGACTTCTTCTTTGGGTGATTCTCTGAGTGCCGCCGCGAGTTCACCGATCTCCTCCATCAGCCACATGAATGTGCCTTCAACTCCGCGGGCCTCATCTTTCCGGGAGTACATGCGATCAATGAGTTCCTGAAGTTCGTCAAGTGTCATATTGAATCCTGTGGAACTGATAATTGCGGATCCACCCACTCCGTAAGCTACCTGCGAAATAAATCACACAATACACACTGAAACCCAACCAACCCCGCTCGCCACAGTTCACGATCGACACCTGATTTCACGGTCACGCCACGTATTTTTTTCTGTGAGCCGTTTGTACAGTGAGCGTTGTTCTGTCCTGATGCATCTGACGACGGTAACGGGAAGCAACCCTCACTCTAAAACAGACGGATAATTTCACGACAGAAATCAGGAAGATCATCCGGCTTTCGGCTGGAAACAAAATGTCGATCGACAACGACAGCCTTGTCTTCAAAGATCGCTCCGGCATTGATCAAATCATCTTTAATGCCAGGCGATCCTGTCACTCGAACACCCTCGTAAACTTTTGCCGATATCGGAATCCATCCACCGTGGCAAATAGCAGCAATCAGCTTACCGCTTGCCGCGAATTCCTGGGTGATTCTTAAGACCTCTGGATCGCGGCGGAGTTTGTCCGGCATCCAGCCACCGGCACAAATCAGACCATCAAAATTTTCCGTGCGAGTCCCCCGAATGGCGGCATCCGAGGTACAGGGATAGCCATTTTTTCCCCGATAGCAAATCCCCGCTTCCGGTCCGACAGTCAAGAATGAAGCCCCAGCCTCGATCAGCCGCAGCTTCGGGTACCATAATTCCAGATCTTCATAAGCATCTCCGACAAAACATAGAATAGATTTTCCGTCAAGCAGCTTGTGAGCAGTCATGAATCAGATCCTTCGCGCATAAAACAAATCATCGATGGATGTCGCTGCTGATCAATATCAACTCGTCATCCTGAAGCCAGTTCTGTTTTCCTCTGACCCCCGCAAATCATTCGCGGTAACGAGGAATGGTGTACACACAGTTATCATGACGAGTCGGAATCGCCGGCAGAATCGGAATCAACGTAATTCCTGAGTGATTCACGGTGCTTGACCATCGTGATCTCATTCCCTGCAGCGTTATGTGTGACCTCATCCATGAAACTGCGAATCAACATCAGACCACGGCCATGAGTCCGCAAAAGATTCTCCGGATCCAGCGGGTCCGGCAGCGATGACGGGTCGAACCCAGAACCCTGGTCACTGATTGTGTAACGCACCTGACTGGGAGTCACGCGTGAAGTTACAGTCACCCGCCGACCCATCCATGGTTCCTGCCTTGCACGCTGCCGCCCCAGTTCTGTGTACGCCGATCCGTCATCATCACGCAGGTCGGAATCCAGTTCCAGGTTGCCATGGTCGATCGCATTAGCGACAGCTTCCCGCAATGCCATACTGATTCGCACCATTCCGGTGTCATCGCTGTAGTTCATCGTACGCAACTGCTCTTCAAGGTGTGAGATCACCTGACCAGCGAAACGATGATCATTGGGAACGACGTAGGTCGACTCTGCAGCAATCAGGGATTCCATGACTTCATTGCGGCTGCGCCGCGTTTCGATCAGATCCATGATTTCGGAGACGGTCCCGATCAGTGACTGCCCCAATTCTGACTTCGGAAGATAACTGGTCGCTCCCTTTCTGAGTGCCTTTACTCCGGTGTCTTCTGTACCGTCAGCCGTCAGTAACACAACCGGTATTTCTGAATGGTGCATTCGAACATACTCAACAAGTTCCAGTCCATCCATCTCCGGCATATTCAGATCAGTAATAATGATGTCCGGCCGAGTCTCTGCCAGCACAAGTGTTGCCTGTTTGCCATCATCCGCCACCAGCACAGAATGGCCGTCGTGCTCCAGTCGCAGTCGAATTTGCGTCGCCTGCGTCGCATTGTCTTCCACAATCAGAATTGACGCCATTAAGTACTCCGAACGTTTGGATCTGATTGATCAAAGTACTGACGACAGTCAGAAACGCTTTGAATGCAGGACGGTAAAGAAACCATGTACGTGTCGACAGATTTCCCATGCGTTGTCACACCAAAACGCCTGGGGGGCAAACCCGCAGATTACCCTGACTGCAGACCCGAACCAACGGAGAAGGCCAGGACGACTGCACTAATTGTACATCCGAGATAAAGCAACGGCATCAGCAGTGAATAGATCGTGGCGATCATCGCCTCAACAATGAAAATCGTTTTTTCCATGTCTTCATCAGTCACTCGTATTTCAGATTCAGCATTTGCGAGCATCTCCGTTTTTTTCTGTGCATCCATGCGGTTCCAGCGTTCGGCCGCGGCCTTCCAGACCACAGGGTGATAACATTGTCTGGGTTCAGTCAAAATGTCAGCTTTGTCGGCATAACTCAGGATATCTCGACGCGACAACTGTGATGCTGAAATCCAGGCGTCATTGAATTGCAGTTCCTGAGCAACTCTCTCCATCATGGCCTCATCGGTGGTTGCAGCTTCCACCAACTCGCGCAACTCTTCATTCGAAAGCATTCCCGCGGCTCGTTGCAGTTCCTGTCGACGTTTTCGCGTGCGTTCTGTGCGGTCCTCCTCTGGAATCTCGTTCCAGCGACGCTTCCCTTCCGCCCAGACAATTTGGTTGTACTGCTCATCATACGGAATATCACTCCCGTCAACTGATTCTTCATCTGTGTCGGTATAAAACTCAACCTCAGTGATATTGTTCTCAGACATCCATCTATCATCGAAGTTCAGCTTATTCTCAACGATATCGACAATCATTGCGTCCTCTGATGACTGTCGGTCAATGTGCTGCCGGATCTGTTCTTCGGTTCGCACTTCGCGTTCACCAAAGACTCCCATCAGACTCGGGTTGAAGTAAAACGCACCAACACGGCCAAAGAACAGTGTCGGCAGAAGAAGCACTACAGCAGTAAGGCCGGGCACCCAGCCATCGGTACTCCCCGTGGTTGCGCGAACGCTGCCACCAATCAGACCGCCATTGAGGATTGCGGAAAGGACCAGGAGATACCAGATTCCAACACTGCCAATCCCAATCGTGAGTCCCACGGAGATCAACGCAGCGATCAGACCAGCGCCAACCCAGACAAAAACATTCGCCGGACCAACCGTTGATCGGTCCCGTTTTGATTTGCGATTTTTCTTCGTGACGGAACCAGCTGACTGCTCCACAGTCTTGCTCTTTTGCGGTACTGCGGAAATCGTCTCCGGTGAACTCCAGTCGCCCTCGTATGCATCATCCAGCCAGCCTTCATCGCCATTGTTCGAGTACAACTCATCTGAGAAATCTTCACTGTACTCACTGTACACGTCGTAGTCACCGTCGTCGTCATTCCATTCGTCGTCATTCCATTCGTCGTCAGTGAATTCGTCTTCAATTGGTACGAACGCTGACTCCTCTTTTTGCTGCGACAATGAATGTCCCTGCATTGATGGATTGCTCTCTGACCCGGGTTTCCACGACGCGCGTTCGGACCGTCTTTTATCCGGAGACAATCTCACCTCCTCTGCGGCCACGCTGGAGGATCCGGACCCGCCCGTGCGCCGCTGGTCGGCATCCCTGGAATCCGAACTGCGGTTCTTCGAGGCTCTGGCTTTTAGTTTCGACCCACACCCTGGACATTTGATTTGCTGATCCAGCATTCCGTGTTTGAGTCCGAGTTTCCGATCGCAACCAGGACATCGGATGACAAGGCGTTCCGACATGGGTTCAGTCTCGCGTATTTGTTTCCATCGGTCCGAACCGAAACGTAGGTGAGTCAGGTTACCAACACCTGATGGTCGTTCGATCGATTACTGTTATGTGGATTGAACAACACCAGACGCCCGAAAACTTCATAAGGCAGGACTGCCATAACTCAACGAGGTCCCACGGTTCCAACTGGCGGAAAACCATGCTGTTCACGGTGCGTCAATGAATCGTAGTATTGAGTACTTTTAAAAAGTTCGTGTCGTCCGTCTGTCGCCTGAGCTCTGACCTGCTCCCGTACCAAGGTCATGTCCTCATGGGACATCGGCTTGAAATTGCGAGCAATGTCCAGATCCTGTTGCAGGTTGTCCATCGACTCGATCCCGCAAACCAGCGTACTAACCCGCAGGGACAGTGCATAACCGCGCGCCTGCTGCGGCGTGAGCCCCGCTGCAATCATCTGACCATCACCACCAAGACTTTTCATCCCAATACAACCAATGCCGCGACGATTCAATTCAGGAAGGACTTCGTTTTGAAAACTGCGGTAATGGGCGTCCATGACGTTAACGGGCATTTGACAGGTATCCCACTCAAAGTCCTGTTTCAACATCTTCAGCAATATGTGCGGGCTCTTGTGTCCCGTAAACCCAACGAACCGCACCTTGCCGGCCTTTCGAGCAGCCGTGGCAGCTTCGAGAGCTCCATTGGGACCACAGATCCATTCAGGATCGTTGTCGTAGTTCATTTCATGGAACTGCCACACATCAATGACATCTGTTTTTAATCGTCGCAGACTGTCATGCAGGTTCTCTTCGGCTGCAGCGCGGCTGCGTCCACACACTTTCGTCATCAGGACAACATCATCACGGTACCCCTGCAGCGCCATACCGAGTCGCCGCTCCGATTCCCCGCCATGGTACTCCCAGGCCGTATCAATAAATGTCATCCCCCCCTCGATCGCGGTGCGAACAAGACGTATAGAATCGCCTTCATCAATGTGCGGCCGACAGAAATGACCACCACCCAAACCGACGATGGACACCTTCAATCCAGTCCGGCCGAGTTCGCGGACCGGGATTCCACCTGTATTTCGCTCCAACCCGTCGTCCATCAGGCACCTGCTCCTTTTATTTCGACAACAACGTTTGCCGTACAGTATGAGGACGCACTTTTGCCGCGACAATCGATGCCATCTGTCTCTTCAATCTGCTGTCCGGATTTCAGTATATGACCGGGCGATCATGCCCTCGTCATGATGTGGCCTGTTTCGCATACGATTCAGTGATTGAAACCCAATCGCTACCCTGAGACGTCCTGTTGGGTCAGCCAGCCACGGCGTACCTGATCAGCAAATACCTGCAGTGATTCGCGAATTGCCTGATCGAGTGGCGTGCGGCGCACACCCGAAAACGCCGCCTGAAATGGCTCATCGTCAAGATCACAGATGAACGGAACTTCATTCTCACCGATCGTGATGCGGAACTGCTCCAGCATCCCGAGATCGGTCGCAGCCTGTCGCATTGCCCGGACAATCTCCAGTGTCTCTAACGTTTGACCTGGAAGAGTGAATACTCCGTAACCGTCGAACGGTTCTACGACGGCATTTCCAAAGGCAGCGCCTACATCCGGAGCATAGAGATAGTCCTGCCGTGAGCCGAACGGGATCTCAAACGGCAGTCCGAGAGCCACGCACTTCATCGCCGTCGTGGGACTGGCGGTGAGTCCCGCGTCGCGCCCAGGACCAAACAAAACGCCTGGTCGCAAACACAGAGTGGAAGTCTGTGTATCTTCCCAAAAGTACCTTGAGATCTGTTCGCCTGCCAGTTTCCATGCCCCATACACGTTGACCGGCATCGGTTCGACGAGCATGGGCACGCGACCTGCCGGATATGCGGCACGCGGTCCGTAGACAGCAATCGAGCTGGCAAAAATATAACGTTCAATCGGCCGCTCACTCGCCTTCATCGCTTCAATCATATTCTGCGTCCCGGCCAGATTAATCTGAAGTCCGAGGTCGCGATGAGCGTTGCAATCCGGCGTCTGGAGCGCCGCAAGGTGCACAACACGCGTGATTGCCTGGTCGTTGAGCACCTGCGTCAGGTGGTTCCGGTCGGTCACATCAACTTCAACGACACAAAGTCGTGAGCGATCCACGTCATGAAAGACACGTTCAGTACGAACCGTGCTGACCTTACGACTGCAAACGACAACCGTCGCAGTGGAATTCCTGATCAGCCATTTCGATGTTTCGGACCCGATACATCCGTACCCGCCCGTGATGAATATCCTCTGTGGAATCGTGTCCACTTCTCACTCCTGTCAATCGCTGACTTGGCGCCACAGTTTTTCCTTGATTCGAACAGTCTCTTCCAGGCCCGTGCTCTCATATCTACACCATTTTTCGGATCTCGTCTCCAATCCGGATCTTACCCGTCTGTAACACCCTGGCGTAAACGCCACGAAGTCGCAGTCCCCTGCCGGATTCTGAATTCACGAATTTGACAGCATCAGCGCCAAATCGCTGAGCGAATTTCTGACAACCGTTGTGAGGGACTTCTGTGATTTCGAGGACCGCTGCCCCCAGCGTGAGATGCTGTCCAGGCTGCAGGTTGTCATGGCTCAGATCCAGATCTACGTACAGATTATCGCCTGCCAGCGACCAGCGTTCTTTGCTCTGAGCAATGAGTTCAATGGCACGCGAGTTCATGATTGCAACCTGAACATCGGGGTGTGGACGTCCGTCAGGTAACGACATCCAGCAGCCCGTGGCCCAGTTGTCACCGTGAACACCAAGGTCCGGACTAATCTCACATTCGGTCAACGAAGTACGATCGTCAGACCTCGGCCGAACCACGATCGCGTGCAGAATCCCGTTGTCTGCAGGAGACCGTCTGATTTCAGAGACGCCACTGTTCAGCTGATCAATCGTCAAATACGAACTCATGCCACAGCCCGGACGTTCAGTTCCATCATTCGATTACACCGATCTTTACTCGTATCACACATTCAACTGTTTTCCGGTTCAATTCAGCGATCCCACGGCCACGTAAACGTCGGTGGATTCACATGGCGTCTCATCTGTATTGAAAGACGAGCACCTGCTCCGGCACCCAGGTGTACCACAAACTGGGAGTCTCCGACCGGGACAACATGACCGTCCATGGAGACGTCGACGAATTCATGCTCAGCATAGGCGCCACTCTGGACAACCAGCCTGCGGTCCTTCACCGGGTTTGTGTTGACCAGCACGAGTGTAATTCCGTCCGGCCCGATTCGCTCCACCAGAGCGCCGACACCCCGGGGCAGACCTGGCCGCCTTGCTTCGACGTCAAAGTAACGGACCTGCGAATGCAGAACATTACCACCGCTGCCGGGGTCGTTTGCACCCAGCATGAGATTGACAAGACTGGTCACCGAAGTGACCACCGGCATATCCGATGATCCGCGGGTGTCTGCTGTCCTCGAGTCCTCACGCACTCTGCGTACCTGCTTCCGAATCACGTCAAAATCACCGGCAATCGCCTGCATCGGAAAATCGGGCGATTCTCCGCGGGAATACTGAACCCATGGCTGGTGAGCCACGCGCGGCAGATCCGAATCTTTCAGCGTCCATGTATAAATGTCGGTTAACTCCGGCACCGACCAGTAATTGACGTTGCCTCCTGCGGGAATACTGTTGTCGATATATGCGTACCAGCCATTTTCACCGTACTTGTGAGGAACCATCATTCTGCCATCGATCATTTTTTTTGCATCGTACATGTTATCGATCTGCTTCCGCAGCGTGTTAATGTACTTGTGGTCGCCGGTCAGCAGGAACGCAATCCCGAACCCGACACGTGCACCGCGCATCACGTAGTTGTTGCCTGGGTTTTCCGTACCGTCTTCCGACTTTGGCCGAAAATTCCAGCCATAGACGCCACCCCACCACTTTCCATCCCACTCACCGCCGATCGAGCCGTCGAGCCCGATGTTACTGGGAAGGTTTCCTCCGTTATCTGCCGCGCGTTTAACCCAGGCGTCGGCATACTCCAGAATCCAGTCACGATACCTGGTCTCCCCCGTCAGCATGTAGGCCGTCATCGCCAGATTGGTTGTCAACAGATTTTGTGGATGGTCACCGCGCAGACTGACAGTGTATCCCATACGAGTCCAGCGTTCTGTGCGTGGTAACCGCCCAGGACGCGGGTCGTGACGCGGCCGCGGATTGCCACCCCACTCATACTCCTTTGCGATCGTCATCAATGGTCCGCGACTCCCGTTGAACAGGCTGCGGATAAGTTTTCTTTCAGGATCATAGTTCGGAGCTTCAGGATCCTCGTCCATATAGAATGCGGCGTACCGACGAGCGCGACGCAGATACTGTGGATCCTGCGGAGTCGCTAACCCGTGCCAGTACCAGGGAACCATCGCCTCGCCCGTGTGTTCCCAGTCGAGCTGAGGACAGAATTCACGGTACATCATTCCGTCCTTTGCAGCAGCAACCAGAGGCTCACGGGCCTCAGTGTACTGGTCGAGGTGTCCTTCCCAGATCTTGTTGTGCAGCGCCAAAATACTGGGTGGTCCGCCGAGCATGTAAATCATCGGCAGGTCGCGATACGTTTCGGTTATGTCATCTGCACCATCCATCGCACCCCAATTCGGCGTGATACGACACCAGCCTCGACTGTCCACGTAGCGATCCGAAGCCAGAAACGCTGCTTCGACATTCGAATCGAGTAGCGCCCACTGGGCGAGTGCCCAGTCGGGCGCATCCATTGGCGAGTCAATCTGAAGCGGTTGACCGGCGAAAGCCGACGAGGCCGCCAAAAAACTGACGGCGAGACAGATTGTCATAGTGCCGCTTCCTAAACTTTTAATCATCTGTGCATTCCGTATGTCGCGTTCGAGGTCGAAACAATTCATGATGACACTGCAGGACGTTCTGAAGCCGGAAAAATCAAAGCCGAAGTGCTTTTCAATTTTTTACAGTCGCACACAGTCGCACACAGTCGCAACCACATTTCCGGCCAGTCGTCCGGGGCCGATACCGAACTGATGGCCGGTGACTCTTCCGGATGACGTAAGCCAGCAAAAACTCCGATTCATACCACAACTCTGTCTCATATAGTGCTTGAATATGCTGCGGAAGGCAAAGGGATCTCCATTCTTCTGATAACTGGTACAAAAAGAATCACGATGAAATTGTTATCATCCTTGCTCGCGATGGCCTGTATTTTCGGATGCGGAGCCACCGGTACAATGGTCATTGCCCAAACCGGCACATTGCCACCTCCTGAATTACTGCCAAAGGTGCCCGATGGATTCGAGATTTCCGTCGTCGCATCTGAGCCCCTGCTCTACAAACCCGCAGCACTGTGTTTCGATGCAAATGGACGCATAATGGTGGGACAGGGACCACAGTATCACCTCAGCGAATCGATTACAGAATCTGACAGTGTGGTACTGCTGCTGGACACCGATGCAGACGGTATCGCGGATCACCGTACAGTGTTCGCCAAGGGATTCAACAGCATCCAGGGGCTTGCGTGGAGAGGGCAAGACCTGTACGTGGCTAACTCGCCTGAGCTCACTGTCGTTCGTGATCTTGACGGTGATGACCAGGCTGATGAATACATTGTCGTCTACACCGACCTGGGAAACCACGAGCACGCCCTGCACGGGCTGGTCTGGGGACCCGACGGACGGCTCTATATGTCGAAGGGCAATTCAAAAGGGCACAACGATCCCGAAAAGTACGGACGGGTTGCTCCCAGGGCGTTTCGGGAACTCTGGGATGTTGTCCACCCCGCGGGTGCACCGGATATCCCTGAACCACAAACCTATACAACAGACACCTATCAAAAGACGTTTCATGATTTTCGTGACGACTGGGGACGCGAAGGAGGAATTCTGAGATGCGGGCCGATGGGCGCGAACCTGGAAATCGTATCACGCGGTATGCGTAATCCGTGGGACCTTGCTGTCGACAGCGGTTTCAATCTGCTTGCCACTGACAATGATCAAACTCAGGGCGACCGAATCATCATGCCGTTTTACGGCGCACATTTCGGCTGGGGACATCGTTACAGCAGTCACTGGACCGGTGAAGAGAATCTGCCCACTGTTCCGATCAGTGGACCGCTGACCTCGGGGTCATGGGCCGGAATCGAGTGGTACGATCATCAGAACTTTCCTCCGGAATATCGCAGAGTGTTCTTCATCAACGACTGGATGTTCGGCACCTATGTGTACCGGCCGGACTGGAACGGAGCGCTACGGACATCGTCGGACAGGTCACTCGAACCGTTCATTCAGCGCCGAGAGGGAGGAATGATCTATCGCCCCACTGATGTGGCGGTGGGACCGGACGGAGCAATTTATACCCTGGGCTGGGGCGGGAATTATCACTATGAACCCGGTGACGAAGGCAGTTGGATTTTTCGAGTGACTCATTCGCCGGACAGTCCGCCAAGTCCGTCTTCAGTCCTGCCGCTGAAGCAGCAGACCGTCCTGCAGTTAATCACGAGTCTGAAATCGGGCGTACTTCCTGTCCGTCGTATCAATGCTCAGGATGAACTCGTTCGTCGCGGTCCGAAAATCTGCGATGAACTGGCTGAAGCAATCTCAGGCAACAAACTTTCAGTGAGTCAGCAGACCTGGGCGATGTGGGCTTTTGGCAGAATTGCCAGCTCCGATGTCAAACATGCAGAAACGATAAAACAGTGGGCCGTACCCCGGTCGGTTAAGTCCAGTTCCGGTTTTCATTCAGCGCGGGGCAAGCGAAATCTCCGCATCCAGGCCATCAGAATTCTTGCCTGGCTGGCACAGCGTACCGGCAACGATCCGGCAGTCCTGTCTGCAGCGTCTGAGGGGTTGCGCGACACCGATCCACGTATTCGCCTTGAATCCATGCAGGCCATTCACCAGGCCCGACTCCGTCCAATGGTCGACAACGTTGTGGAACAACTGGCCAAAGAAAACGATCGGCTGGTGTTTTATGCCGGGTGGCAGGCGTTGCGCAATCTGGCTCAGCCGGCGACACGCCGGACTTTGCTGGATCATAACCATGCGAGAGTTCGGCTGGCGGCCCTGCTTGGACTGCAGGAAGACTATGAAGTCACACAGCAGGAGGTTCTGACGCTGCTGGATAATGAAAGCGATCCGGCTGTTCAGAGTTGGGCTCTGACGTTCGCAATGAATCCGCTTCCTCCGGCCAAACTGACCAACGACCGCCTGCGGATTGTGATGGAACAGACAATGCCTGTTGATCAGCTCATCAGTCGAGCAATTCAGACGCCGCGACCCAGTCTGCGCAGACTGTATCTGAAGATGATTTCACGTGCTTCCGTCAGCGAGGGACAACAGCAACAGCAGTTACTCACCTTCTATCGGACTCTGCCAACCAGCGAAGAACGGGCTCTGATTCTGCCTTCTGCCTCAACCACGCTGGACGCGTTTCCGGAAATATGGGACGCCATCGGAGAACCCGAGCCATTGCGGAGTGCCGGTATTGAGGGTATCAGCAGACTGCACCGAAGGCATGTCCGGCAATTGAGATCTTCTGAATCCAGTGTGAGATCCACTTCCCGTACCCTGTCGTCCATCAGCGGGTTTGCAGCAGAGCTTGCCAATCGCCTTTTTGAACAGCTTGCTAATGTCGATGTTGATGACCAACACGTATCCGGAGCCCTTACGGCGATCAATGGTCTGCCATTACCGAAGGAGTGGTTCATTAGCCATGATGCTCTGGAATTTCTACTGACCGTTCTGGAAGACCGAAATCAGCCGACAACCGGTCGCACTGCTCTGCGACTTCTCCGAAAACTTGACCCCGCGACTGTTGCACAGGAAAAACGCATGGCCGAAGTCCTGAACGCAGTATGTAAGGTTCCAAATGCGCTACTGTTTCGAGACCTGCTTGCCGTAACTTCACATTTTGGACTGGCGATCGACGTACCCGTTCCGCGGGCATCAACAGTCACCGACGTGCTTAACAGGCTGGATCAGGCACAGGCTGATCGTGGTCGGGAAATCTTCTTCGATGCCATCCATGGCGGCGGATGTTCTGCCTGCCATCGCGTGCGAGGAACAGGCAGTGAGTTAGCGCCAGACCTGTCGGGCGTGGGGATCCGGCTCACACCGGAAAACGTCGTGAAGGCGATTATTCAGCCGAGTGCAGCCATCACTGAGGGCTACACAATGCAGCTGTTTGTGGACACGGACGGCCTCACCTACACAGGCGCTGTGATTCACGAGAACGATTCTGAAATTACGATTCTGCGTACAGACGGAACTCAAGTGACAATCAGAACCGAATCGATTGAGGAACGCAGGAAACTCAATCAGTCTGTTATGCCATCGGGTTACGAATTTTACGGCGCCGAACAGCTGGCCGACCTGACAGCCTGGCTGCTCACACTCCGCGATCCAGGAAACAAAGACGCGTCGAATGCGGATAAATGATTCA
>JAKVAY010000091.1 GCA_022447185.1 Fuerstiella sp.
ACAGCCTTCGACCGGTGCAATCAATCCTCGAATTTTCACCACCTGTGTTGAACTCGGTGGTGCTGAATACGAGTCACATTGACCAACACTCTATCATACCCAATCGTACCGCAAATCAATCGTCAGAACCGACAACGGTGAACTTCCGGGTCGATGATAATGCAATTTCACCACCGGCTTACCAAGTGGACGCTCATACAGGGAGACTCGTTTCATCGATCACAATACCGAATCCCGGAGCGTCCGACAGTGTCACACTGCCTTGCTCGATGGAGGACTGTCCACCAACCCAGGTCATCCATGGCCGCCCGGACTCGGCCAGCGGATTTTGATCCAGCGCGGCAATGGCATGCAGCGCCCACACCTCGGCACCTCGATGCGGGCACACCTGCAAACCAGCGGCAGAGGCCATACGATAGATTTCCACCAACTGAGTCATGCCACCGCACCAGCAGACATCCGGTTGAAGAACCTGATGCAGGCGGCGTTCAATCAGAGGCCGAAATCCTGCTGCCGTGAACTCGTGTTCGCCGCCAGCAATCGGGATCTTTGACTGACCGACAAGCGTTTCGTACCCAGCCAGATCATCGACAGGCAGTGGCTCTTCAATCCAGGTCACATCGTATTGTTCAATCATACGAATAACGGCCAGTGTTGTAGGCAAATCCCACTGCATCCAGGCATCGACCATCAGTTTTGCGTCCGGACCTGCTGTCCGACGTGATGCGTCAACGAGTTCTCCGATCGATCGCAGGTCTTCGTCACTCTCGATCCGTTTCACATGTAGCTTGAACGCGCCAAATTCAGCAACCTGCGCTGCTGAAATAGTGTCCCACACAGTGACATAGACCGGAATTGAATCGCCAATGTTTCCACCGAGCAGAACAGCGACCGGTTCACCAGCCACGCGACCTCGGATATCCCACAAGGCAAGATCGACACCGCTGATGGCCATAATGGCCAGTCCTTTGCAACCAAACGGCAACGTCGAGAAGTACATTTCACGCCAAAGATCTTCAACAGATTCTGGGTTCCGTCCCAGCAACAGGTCGCGGAGAACTGTATTCACAACGTGCACACCAGCAGCACCGCCCCCGCCAACACCGTAGCCGGTGACGCCGCCATCCGTATCCACTGCGACAAGAATCTGCCCCATTGTGGTGCGCCAATCCGGAGGTGAGTTCTCTGCAACAGGCTGAATAGCTCGAACATCCGTAATCTTCATACATTGCCCTGTGTGTCAGGTCCTGTGTGTTCGTACTTTGCCACCTGGTCGCACACGTGATCCGCGGCTGTGCGCTAACCAATCCGGCCGACAGCCAACAGGTATCTGTAACTAAACGCCAACCAGTCACACGCTGATATATCCGAAGCTTACGTCATTCCCACGATTTTGCCCTGCCCGCAGCAGTCGAGATTCCAAACACAGCACGCAGCATCAGATCCCCGCGAGTACCGTGGCTCGACCAACCCGGCCAATCCCCATCAGGTAAGCAGCCGTCCGTAACGGGATATGTTTTTCAGTCGCAAGACTCCACATTTTTTCAAAACTGTCGGTCAATGTTTTGGCAAGCTCAGCACGTGTACGTTCCAGATCCCATCGAAAATACTGTTGATTTTGCACCCATTCGAAATAACTGACAGTCACTCCACCCGCATTAGCCAGTACATCAGGAAGCACAATCACATTGTTTCTCTGAAGTATGTCGTCTGCATCCGGCAGGACCGGACCGTTCGCTGCCTCAATTAAATACCGTGCTCGAATTTCGTCGGCGTTCTCCCTTGTAACAACGCCACCCAACGCCGCAGGAATGAGGACGTCAACATCCAGCGTAAGGAGTTCTTCGTTTGGAATCGTATGTGACGATTCAAAATCTGCCAGCGAGCGATGCTGCTGCACATGCTCTATGGCAGCGGGAATATCTATTCCATTGGGTTCGTATTTCGCTCCACCGACGTCGGAAATTGCCAGCACTTTCCCACCGCAGTCATGGATGTAGGCGGCAGTAAACGTTCCCACATTCCCGAAGCCCTGGATGGCAACGGTCGCATCCTTCATCGACCTGCCATTTTTCTTAAGAAGCGCTTCTGTCAGCAGACCGACCCCTCTGCCGGTCGCCTCTTCGCGCCCGTCCGCTCCATGAAGTTCCAGCGGTTTCCCGGTCACGCAGGCCGGGTTGAAACCGTGAAACTTTTCGTACTGGTTGACAATCCATGCCATCACCTGCGCATTGGTCCCCATATCCGGCGCGGGGATGTCTTTGTCGGGACCAATCACATCCTGAATTTCATCAACAAACCGGCGAGTCACCTGCTCCAGTTCGCCTTCACTCAGGTTTCGCGGATCAACGGAAATGCCCCCCTTGGCTCCACCATACGGTATCCCCACAACCGCAGTCTTCCATGTCATCAGTGACGCCAGCGCCAGAACCTCTTCCGCATCGACTTCGTGATGAAACCGCAATCCACCTTTCATGGGTCCTCGTGCACTGTTGTGCTGCATACGATATCCAACAAACGTGGCGATCTCACCATTGTCCAGTTTCATGGCAACCTGGACTTTGACTTCACGTTCTGGTGTCAGCAGCAGCTTCTTCATGTTGGGTGACAGATCAATCACCCCGGCAGCTTCCTCAAAATAGCGGCATACAGACTCCAACGCGCTCATCAGTGCACCTGCGTCATAATGTATTCGGAATTCGCAGTCAGACGAGACATGGTTTACGCCCCACAACTGCTTCACACAAGTCGGAAATCTCGACCGCTCGGCTAAGTCCGAGTTTCCCCCGCAGATCCCTGCACCGTCATCGAAGTGTACGGAGCCGCCCTGCTACAGCCGTCGGGGTGTTCAGAATTGTGCGTGCCAGTTCCCTGGCATACAGCGCAGTGCCATAGGCAGAGAGCCGCGGACTGTCGGATGGAAACAGTTTTTCGGGAACCTCGAAGCTGCGAAACACATGCACAGGATTACAAAGAGGCACTCCGGCCTGGCGACTCCATGCCGATAGAATCTGAAAGGGCACGTCATCAGTTACTGCGTGTCTGCCTGTGATGCCGTAGCGGCGACTGATCGACGGGTTCTGCTCTGGCGCAAGTACCTGCCAGATTACCGGAGCTGTCGTCATGATCAGCACTTGGTTCGCTTCCTTCGTTTCGTCACGAAGTTGAGCGACTGAATCCATCGCGTGCCGTATATGGGTCTCCACAGTTCCCGGAATTGACCGTGTCCACGCATATTGTTCTGTATCTGTAACTTCGTCCGAAATATCGAAAAACTGTTTACACACTTCATTTGCCAGGGCCGAACCACGCACAATCGAAAATAATGGATGAGTACGGCCATGAACCTGCAAAAGACGCGGATGAACACAGACAGTCCGGCTGCCTTCCAGTCGGAGACTGCTTCGATGAATCGATTCGTCGGCAATGTCTGACATATCAAAATGCAGAACCACGACATCCGGCTGAAGTCTTCGCAGATCCTGATCATACTGCAGCAGGCTGAGGATCGGCGAATAACCTGGCACTCCGGCATTCACAACCTCAACGGTCCCGATCAGATGGGCGGACAGATGTTTCTGCAACTGAACACTGAGCGTGTGCTCATGCTTCAGTCGCGTGCCCACAACAGTATCATCACCCAGCAACACGACACGAAATGTCTCTGGATGAGGCTGTAAATCGGGTTCGGGACCGCGCAGCCCGAGACTGTTGGTACGAAACCGGATGCCATGAGGACCAGAGAAAACATCTGACAATGGCCGCATCCGGTGATGTTGTGTCGCTGACGGCACCAGCCATGACTGGTCGGCAACGTCCGCCTGAGTTGCCACAGGAGACGTTCGAACAGGGCGCACAGTTCTCAGCCACAATTCCGCCCCGATCAGAATCATGATCAGCAGGACCAGTGCGGTCACGACGTGTTGCAGTTGACGCAGCAATCGTTGCAGCATGAGCAAACGTGTCAGATTCCATTCCGGCAGTCCACAAATTCCACCTTCAGCGGGAATACAGTCTAAGCCGGACCAGGGGACGCAACAAGATGAGCCAACCGTTGTGTGTCAGGGGTTATAAATCGACAGCCATGTCTCATCGTATACTTCCCACGATCCCCTGAACACACTCCGCCAGAGCTGTTCAGGCGGATAACGAGACTATGCAAAAAGCGAACTCTCTCTCGAGAGTTCGCCACGATTCGTATTTTCTGTATGTCTGTTTTCCGGTCGTTGATCCGTCAGGCCGCTTTACGCTGTGCCGTCTGAATGCGAATGTTGGAACCCGGGCCACCGCGCGGCGGATAACCGTACTCTCTAAGTTTGCCGGATAAAGTACGAAGACCAATTTTCAAAATCTGAGCCGTGCGTTCCCGGTTTCCATTGCATCGAGCAAACGTCGATTCGATCAACTTTCGTTCCATTTCTCTCAACGTCATTCCGACGCCTTCCACCGAATCTTCAGTTGCTCCGTTTTGCAACCATGGGCGAAGATCCTCAGCGGTGATCGCTTCGGAAACCTGAGCCGTACATGCCCGTTCGATCACGTTCTGCAGTTCGCGGACATTACCAGGCCATGGATGAGCCTCCAGCAGTTCCAGTGCCTGGGGAGTCACGGCTCGCAGCGGGCGGCCTTCCTTCAGAGAAATCTGACCAATGAAGTGTTCCACCAGCAGCGGAATATCATTCTGACGGACACGCAGCGGTGGTGACTGCAGAGTGATACCACTTAGGTGCTGCAGCAAATCGTCACGAAAACGGCCTTCCATGGCCAGCCGATTCAGGTCCGAATGCGTTGCAGCAATGAACCGAATATCGGGCGCTTCCGTGTTTTCATTCAGGAGAGCCGTCGCTCGCTGTTCCAATAACTGGGCGAGTTTCTTTTGAAACGGCAGAGCCACCGTTTCCACGTTGTCCAGCAGAACAGATCCACCCTCTGCCAGACTTAAATATCCTGGAAAACCATCCGGAGTCAACTCTCCGAACAGCTGATATTCAAGCGTTTCAACCGAATGCAGGCTGCAATCAATCCTCAGGAACGGCGCAGATGCTCGACGACTACAGCGATGCAGGCCTTCAGCAATGAGTGTTGTCCCGCTTCCCGATTCACCTCGGACCAGTACAGTACGATCATCGTCAGCAGCAATGCGAATGCTCTCGCGAAGAGACTGCATTGCCGGGGTACTGCCCACGAGATCCATCAGATTTCTGTTGAGCAACTGGCGTCGCAGCTTTTCATTCTCCTGAATCAGCTCCGCCTTCTGGATCGCTGTCAGTAATGCACTGCCAAAACGGGTAGCACTAAACGGTCGTTCGATCACTTCACATTCAAATGTTGGAAGTGTCTCACGTCCCCAGCGGGAATCTTCAGAGACAATGCAGAGCACCTGAACCGACCGGGAATGATTGCGGATAGCAGTGTTGACTTCCTGCAACCGCGAAACCGTATCTGCATCATCAATGATGCAGATTTGAAATTCCTGACGGCTAAGGTGAAACAGCATGGCATCGGGGCTGTCGGTTTCACAAACCGTCAGACCACGTTTCCGAACATCATCAGCCAGCAGCTGTCGTGCTCCTGGTCGAGGTGAAAACACCAAAACGGACTGGGGTGTCGGAGCAGTTTCGGTGGGAGCCGTGAAAGTCGCATCTGCAGGCGGTGCGGAAGGAGCACCAGGGAATTGCAGAATCTGCGGCTCATGATGAGCACCGATTGGGAACTCGTTCATGATGTCCTCAACTGTACAGGTCGGAAGGGGGAGAGAGGCGAGATGAGAGAGTTGGTGAACACATTCGACATCCGGTCCGCAGACGCGCTCCGGCTATCGCAATGCCTTCGTGAGATAAAGGCTGGTGTGCTCGAGGGAAGTTCCTGAGAGGAACCAGTGGAAGAGAAAAAAATGAGAGGAATTTTTTTGGATTCAGAGTTGAATCCGGCATGAGAGGCCGAGTGATATCCCTGATCGGCAATTGATGTCAACACGGTTTCTCGTCGAAAATGGCCGGAAACCTGTGCGACCCGCAGAATTAACGCTGAAGCGGGTGACATCGTTGCGAATTCAGGACTTGGAACGGCAGTTGTTGCCGGACCAAGTCAGAAAACCGGGCTTGAACGCTGAAAAGCAGGTGGTGGGGAAGAACTGGGTACTGTCCTGATGACCCAGAAAACCGCAAGCAGAACAACCGCCACGTTGAGCACGGCTCTACTCGGAGACTTTCACCGCGAAATTGGAATCCGAATTCCTGATGGACAGTTGTTCTCTGCAACACAACCCGACATTTGGTGAGCCGCTGTCAGCAGGACAGCGCCGCTTTGACACAAATCACAGCACAGAACTGGCCAGCACTAAGTTAAAGCGAGTGTATTTGCCTCAACCTCATTCACCTGCTTGCGTTTCCGACTGGTAAGCACGCTAAAAACTGACGATTTAGTTACAATTCTTGATTTGCAATACAATAAAGTTGCTGCTTCCCACGCAGGAACAGCTGATCACCGGCCAACGCCGGCGAAGCATCAAACTGGTCCCTGAGTCTGTTTGTCGCCAGTACTTTCAATTGGTCGGCCCTTTCCAGCACCAGTGTCGTACCACGCCTTCCCACGAAATAGACTCGACCGGCAGCCGCTACAGGAGATGCATATAGCCCGCGGACCTGTGGCAGTCTGGTTCGCTCAATGACTGCGTTGCCAGTTTCCGCATCCAGGCAGGTCAAAATCGCATTGTTGGACTGATTGAAATACAATCGCCCGGAGTACAGCAGAGGCGACGGAACATACGGTGTCCCCTGCAATTGCGACCAGAGGACCCTGTCGCCATCGGTGATGTCGCCCGATGCGTCCAGCGGCAGAGCGAAGAGCGCCGATCCCCGATAACCGCTCATACAGAAAACCGTGTTGTTCGCTGCCACCGGTGACGGCGTCACGTTCGAAACCTGTCCGCCACATTCCCAGATTAAATTTCCATCAGCAAGGTCATAACTGCGCACACGATTCTGAGCATTGGTGACGACCTGAATGGTGCCGTTATGCTGAACAATAAGTGGTGTCGCCCAGCAACTGGGTTCATCTCGATCCCTCTGCCACACCGTCCTGCCTGACAAACGATCGAGCACTGTGATAAATGACTGTGCATCATTGTCCCGCACCACAACCAGCCGATCACCATACACCACTGGTGAGGAACCCTCGCCAAAGCTCAGTCGCGTCTTCACAGGTCCCAAATCACGCTCCCAGAGGCGAGTTCCATCCAGGTCGTAGCAGTACAAACCTGCAATTCCAAACCACACATACAGCCGTTCGCCATCCGTCGTCGGCGACGCCGTAGCAAAACTGTTGTCGCCGTGATGCCCTTCCAGGGGCACGGCCTCTGTCGCCACGCGCCGCCAGACCTCATCTCCGGATTTCCGATCAAGACAAAGCACCACATATTGATGGAACGTGTTCGGATACCTGATGCCAAACGGACGCTGCGGTTGTTCGTCCGGTGGAGTCATCGACGGATCGACGCGTCCGGTGTCGATTGCGGTCGTCAGAAAAATTTTATCCTGCCAGACAATCGGAGTGGAATTCCCAAGACCCTCGATATCTACTCTCCATTGAATGTTCTCATCCTCACTCCACGTCAGCGGTGGATCAGCGTCAGTGGACACACCACTTGCGTCGGGACCTCTCCATTGATGCCAGTTGACGGATTTTAAATGCTCAAAATCAGCCCCCCTGGCACCAACTACCAGACCGACAGCGATCGTCCCGACAAAGTACACAAATCTCTGAACCACAGCATTGTTCCCGCTTACGTCACACAAAGTCAGTGACGCACCAGTATATCTGTTAGCAGTATCCTGCGTCCACGACCCGGTGCCACCAGGCGATGACCAATCAATAACAATGTGTCAAACCGGAAATCATCGTTGGTCAACTGACAGCTGCATTCCCAACAACATGGTCCATGTCAACAACCGTGGCAATTCTCTGGTCGCCGTCGCAGTATGAGACACAATGTGCACTGCCGAATTAACAGTCGAGATCAGCGATTGGTCCTGGACATGGTTCGAATAACCGCCCAGGCCTGCAGATGTGGCTGTATCGACGACAGGTAATGCATCGAGGTGCCCATACTGATGCAGGGTATTGATCGCTTGACCCAGTCAATCAACCTCATTGCGAGTGATGTTTAATTCCCCGTGAAATCGCGTTCAACACAGGAACGCCAACAGTGGCAACTGACAATTTCACGTGGAAGCATCAATACTTCATCGAGAAGCGATTGTCTTACCCATCAGTTGCCGTGAAATGTCAGAGCAGATGACATCGGGAAACAAGACAACACGGGAATTCAGTCCACTGGAATACGCATAATATACGGATGGTGACACCCGCCGGCATCAAAGTTTGGGGACTACCGACGACGTCGTCCGGCGTATCTGCACAGCGTGCCCCGCAATTGCTGTGTCCCAAGACGCGACACGATGACCTCAGAATCCCGCGGAACAGAGCATGATAAAATGCACCAAATTTTGTTACATCCGGTGTCTGCGAGCCTCACGACGTAAAAGAGTTGTAACCCTTTTATGATTGGGCCAGAATGATCCGGTGGTCAACAGTCGTCGAGCCGTTGATCAAAGTTGATGGCGAGTTCCAACGCCGGCTGCACTTCCGGCACGGCAGCGTGTTGCGTTCCAGTCCGGATGTTTCCGATGATCACTTTGCTTGGAAACCCAAAACGAACGTGTGGCGGAATCACACGACGCGATGTACTGACAGCAGGTGGATTGTCGCTGTTCGGGATGACGTTGCCTGACCTGGTGCGCGCGGAACAATCTGCGAGATCGCTGCCTCAGACTGGCAAAGCAAAATCGGTCATCCTGATTTATTTGTTTGGCGGTCCTCCACTGCACGACACGTTTGACCCTAAGCCCGATGCGCCTGTGGAAGTCCGTGGTGAATTCGGCTCAACCCCCACCAGCGTTCCTGGCGTTCACTACTGTGAATTGCTGCCACAGATGGCAGGATGGATGAATCGGTCCACGCTGATTCGGTCGGCAACGCATCCCCATAACGACCACAGTGCCGGCCTGCTGTACACGATGACCGGCAAACGTGCGGCAAAACTCGAATCGGCGGTACCGGTGTTGCCGACTCAGGCCCCCAGTATGAATTCGGTGATTCAGTACCTCGCCCGAAATGAAGAAAGGGAACTCCCTGCGTCTGTCTGGATGCCGTGCTACACTGGTTGGGGACAGGCAAGCGTTCGGCCTGGTCCGTACGGTGGTTTTCTGGGACGTCAGTACGATCCGTTTATGACTGGGTGCGAACCGTACAGTGACAAAGAGTGCAAATACGCCTATCCGGAACGCGTCAAAGGAAAAATTGTTTTGCCGGAAATGAATCTGGCAGATGGAATCTCGATCGACCGACTGGACACACGCCGATCGTTGTCGCAACAGTTTAATGATGAATTTCGTCGAGTGGAGCAGACGCAGGCAATCGACCGACTTGACCAGTCCCGACGTCAGGCATTCGATCTACTGACCAGTGCAAATCGGCCCAACAGTCCATGGCGGGCTTTCAGCACCGAAAACGAAGACGTTCGATTGCAGGACAGATACGGTCGAAATCTGTACGGCCACTCAATGTTGATTGCACGTCGACTCATTGAATCTGATGTGCGATTTGTCACTGTTACCTGGGAAGTCTTTGAAAAGCTAAACATCGACCAGGACGGGTGGGACACACACCAGCGCAACTTCCATATTCTTCGGAACCATCGGCTACCGGTTCTGGATCAGGCGTGGTCGGCGTTGTGCGAAGATCTCGACGACCGCGGACTGCTTGACGAAACATTGATTGTCGTCATGGGTGAAATGGGTCGCTCACCCAAGATCAATGCGAAGGGTGGCCGCGATCACTGGTCGTACTGTCACAATGTGCTGCTAACCGGAGCCGGTGTCAAACACGGACACGTTCACGGCACATCCGACCGCATTGGAGCATGGCCTGCGTCCGATCCGGTGAGTCCTGAATCACTGATCGCCACGATCTACGCCGCAATGGGAATCGATACGACCGCATCCATTTACGATCAGTCCGGCCGTCCGCATCCGATTGCGCAACAAGGTACGCCACTGAGTGACGTCCTGACCTGAACGTCCTGCTGTTTCTCCACGTACCACGACGCCGCATAATACGATCGGCCGGATTGATCAGACGCAGGGTGACATGGGAGTGACTCCGGTTAGAACAGTTCTGACCTGTTGCGAACAGCCGGCGAGAATCTGATCGGTGTCTTTTTAGATCGCGAAAGAAAACACTCTTTAAAGCCACTTTGATTGCGGCAGTCTAAGGAAAAATAATCCGGACAAGCTCCCCGAATCCTCTACTCCAACGTAAACTCGTGGAGTCGATGGACCGCTCAACACACACGACACAGTACGGGATCAATCAATGTCAGACAGAATCGTCTACCTGAATGGACAGTTCGTTCCGGAGTCCGAAGCTCGGGTGTCGATTTTTGATTCGGCACTCATGTATGGCGATATGGCATTTGAGATGACACGCACATTCGGTCACAAGCCATTTCGTCTGCGCGAACACCTGGACCGGCTCTATGGTTCACTGAGGTTGCTCGAAATTGACTGCGGACTGTCGATTGACGAAATGGAAAAATTAACGCGGGAAACCCTGGAACGAAATATTCCAACCGAAGCTGATGATATGGACTGGCAGATCATGCACGATGTGTCGCGAGGTCCGCTGCCCCTCTACAGCAGTGCGTTCGCCGCAGGCGTGCAACCTACTGTTTCGATCAATTGCTGGCCATTGATTACGCACACGGGTGGTTTTGCCAACAATTACCGAACAGGTGTGGAAATCATGATCCCCGCCCAGCAAACCATTCCCGCTCACTTGCTGGACCTGAAGGCAAAAACGCGAAGCCGCGTCCACTATCGCATGGCCGAACTGCAGGGACAGCGGGCAGGCGGCAGGTGGCCTGTACTGCTGGACCCCGATGGTTTTCTTGCCGAAGGACCTGGGTGGAATATCTTTCTGGTCCGGGACGGCGTGATCTTTACCCCTGAGCCGCGAAATGTGCTGAATGGAGTCAGCCGAAACGCAACGATCGAATTCGCAGAAATTCCGGGAATCGAGGTCCGCGAAACCAACCTGGGCCGGTACGAAGCACTCACGGCAGACGAAATTTTCTGTACCGCGACGACCTACTCCATAGTACATGCCACATCATTCGAAGGACAGACAGTCGGCGACGGCCAACCAGGACCAGTGTTTCAGGAACTGCTGAATACATGGAAAGATCAGGTCGGTGTCGACTTTGTAACGCAAGCGTTTGACTATGCACCGCGAGTGGCCGAGTGGCAGAAAAACGACGCAAAGCGCACTGCGCAACCGTGAACCAAGAGAATGATTTGAATTCAACGTCCAGTGTAACAATATTGACGGAAACCGAGGCAACTCGCACCGACGGACACACGGACTCGGCCTGCGTGTCCGGATCTAACCGCGGATTGGATCCGGCTGCTGCCAAGGTGGCGGACAGATTTCGTCAAGTTGCTCGAGATGCGCGGCGGGAATTTTAATTCCCACCGAATCGACTGCGTCCTGGATCTGCTTCATGCTCTTCACCCCAACGACCAGTGATTTCATTGCTGTTTGCTGAAGCGTCCAGGCAAGCGCGTACTGACTCGCAGGTACGTTGATTTCCGCAGCCAGTTTCTCGATCTGCTCCAGTCGGTCGAATAACTGATCACCAAATTCCCACATCCACTCCGGTTTTTCAGCAGCGCGTGAATCACTCGGCGGAGGTGCGTCGCGGGAATATTTGCCAGTCAGCAGTCCGCCCTGGAGAGGTTGATACGGCGTCACAGCAATGGAATGACGGTCACAAAATGAAAGGTCATTTTCAAACTCCCTTCGCAACAGACTGAATGGAATCTGCGATGAAACGACGCGAGGACATCCGTTCGTCTCGGCCAGCCACAACATTTCACAAAGTTGTGCGGCGCTGTGATTTGACACTCCAAAGTGACGAATCTTTCCCTGACAGACGGCCTGCTCCATGGCATTCATGGTTGTTTCCAGTGGTACAAGTCTGTCCGGCCAGTGAATGATGTATAAATCTATGTAGTCAGTCTGTAAACGTTTGAGACTGCGATCCAGTTCACGCAAAACGTGAATTGCCGACAGCCCACGATCCAGAGGCCCGGCTCCAACGGGAGCACCGACTTTCGTCGCCACAACAAATTTGTCCCGTTTTCCCTGGATGGCTTTCCCAACAATTTCTTCAGCCGTGCCACCAGGACTGCCTAGAAACCGTTTGTAACCTTCATACACGTTCGCGGTGTCAACAAAGTTGATACCCAGATCGAGGGCTCCATGCACAAGCTTGATGGCCGGTGCTTCAGCCACAGGCTCACCAAAGGTCATGGTTCCGAGAGAGATCGGTGAAACGACGAGTCCGCTGGACCCAAGCACACGATGGTTCATTGTTACAAACCTTAGTCCGGATGATCGTGATTACAAATTCTGTGATTAATGTGGTCATCGTCCGTGACAACGCTGGTGATCCTGCGTCGGCGCCGCAACGACATCGGCCGGGACAGGAAGTAGAAGAACACGTTATCAGTCGGAACTGTCAAGCGCGAGCAGGCGCTCCGCATTCCTGTAAAGTATGTCAGATTTCTGATTGTCCGTGATGTCTGCTGAATCAATCCGCATACGCTGCATGGCCGTTGAATACAACGGAGTATCTGTTCCAAACAGGACCCGTTCGGATCCTATCTCAGCAACTGCCCACTCGACCAGACCGGGCAGGATAGATCGCGCACTGGACGTGTCAACGAAAACGTTGTCGTGTCGGCAATCCTGAATTGCACGAACCTGGAGCGTGGGGTCTCCAGCTGCGCCACCACCGTTGCCAAGGTGGGCCAAAATAAGACGAACACCGGAATATTCGTTAATAAACGGTGTCAAGTCGCCTGGCAGACTCAGGGGATCACCGCTGTGGGCAAGCACAACGGCATTGAAATCAGCTGCCAGCTTAAACAACCGATCGCCATACTCATGGATCTTGTATTGATGTTCTTCGGGATGGATTTTTATACCCACACATTGTGGAGCACTCAAAAGTTCCTCGGCCTGCACAAATGTCTCGGCCTGATGAGGATGAACGATGACCCATTGCCGGAGTTCCGGAAAGTTCCGGACGATCTCCGAGGCTTCGCGATTGGCACTCACAGCATCCGCCTGTCCACGCGGCAACAGGCCCGAAAGTGGCGACACAATCGTAAGACGAATATCGGCCCGACACGCTCGATCGACCACAGTCGCGGCATCCGCTGAGACCCAGCCATTGAACAACGCGGGTGCGTCAGCACGCTGATAGGTGCCGTAGTGTGCATGCACATCGATGGCCTGAGCTGTATTGTTCAAGACCAGGTTCCTTAGTGCGATGCGGCAACCGCCAAATATGAATTGGCAACCCCCGGCGCACCGGGATTCCACTGGTCTCTGCGAAATGAAGCGGACAATCGTAATGCGTGAGATGTCATGACTTTAATACCCTTCACGAGCAACCACGGCCTTCCACAGAAACCGGTCCGTCTCATTCACTCCGGAATTGCCCAATGTTCCGGGAAACAGGCAGCTCAATACCGTGGCAACAACAAAGGTAGCCACGGCTGAAACAGGTACGATCAGAAACGGACTCGGCCCGATAAGATTGTCAGTGGCGTCAGACAACGTTACGTAGTCGGTCAGACCGATGAACCAGCAGAGCTCCACCCACCAGGCCAGGCTGACCGCTGCCGCCAGTCCGAGCCATGCCGCAATGACAACAGCAGCCTGACCGGCCCGTCGAACGAACATACCAACGACAAACATGGCACCCAGCGGACCGAGCGCACAATTGAACGTCCGCAGTGTAATTCCAATGATGTTATATCGTTCAGGGATACGAAGCATGATCAAGGCCAGTATCGTACAACCAATGCCGACACAGACAGTGATTATCCGCGGCAACCACAGGCTGCGCGTGGATGATCCATGTGAACTCAACCGTCCAAACACATCGATCGTCAACACGGCGGCCACTGAATTGATTCCCGAATCAAGGCTGGACATTGCGACCGCAAACAGTGCCGCCACGACCATTCCAGAGATACCCACCGGTAATCCGTACTCAATGAAATGAGGAAACACGTGATCCGCGACCTTCTCGTCCCGAGGATTGGTAATTCCTTTGAAAATCTCTGTTTGAAATGATGGATCGAGGTAATAGGTAAGCAGCGCCATCCCACACAGAGACAGCATGACCATCAGCAGGAAGTCTCCGACAAAGTTAACGATGTTCCCTCTGACTGCGGCCTTAACAGATGGTGTTGTCAGGTATCTCTGCACCGCCACCTGGTCACCGATGAAGGTGCAACCAGTCCAAAACACAGCACCCAAAACGGTAAACAGTATCGTGTTTCTGGTGGTAATATCCCAGCTGGCGATCGGTGGCAGCTTGTGGCCGACAGCATTACCGCTGGTTGTATTCGTCCACCAGTCAATCGGTCCTGTCCCTGTTTTCCAGACAACGAACAACAATGTAAGCACCACACCTCCGGCCAAGGCAATAAACTGAGCCACATCAGTCCATACGACAGCCTTGATGCCGCCGAGCATGGTGTACAATGTTGCAAACACACCGATACTCACGAGTACCACAACCAGCCACTGATCGGGCGACCAGTTCAGACCGAACAGTCGTTCCATGCTCTCATGTGTGATTTGCGCAACAGCCCGTGAGCCGGTAAGAACGATGGTAGCCATCCACAGCAAACGCAGGATCAGAACAAACAGTGCGGCTGCCGTCAGGCGTGCCACCAGACCAAAGCGATGTTCGAGATACTCATAGATGCTGGTCACTCCAAGCCGCATAAAGAACGGCACCCACATAAAATTGACGACCAGAAATGCAAATGGTGTCGCCAGCAAACCGATCGACATCGCCATACCATGCTGGATCACCTCACCAGGTGTCGCAAGGTAACTTACGGTTGACAGCATCGTCGCAATGATACTCAATCCAACCGCAAACCACGGTAATTGTCGACCGCCAACAAAATAGTCTTCCTGCACTTCCTGCTGGCGCGAAAAGTACCATCCCGCGATCAATACTCCACTCAGGTACAACAGGACCACGACATAATCGACAAGCTGCAACCCCTGGGGCGCAGATTGCTGAGCGAGCAAATTGAGCACGGACAGAGTCATTGGTGGCCAGTGAACGTACCGCAGCTGATGTAGGGAACTCTGACAAACGTCTTTGAACTCATAAAAAGTTCAACTGTGCACAGTATTGAAAGCGAGTTGCAAGCACCAACATCTGCGTCAACAATGATTGTCATTCCGGCAACAGAGAACAATTTTGCTCCTGTATCAGTGCACCTCCGACAGCTTTGAAGACCGGTTGCAAACGACACCATCAACGGCCGGGCTGTTCTTGCGGCAATCCCTGAAAAGAGGATTATGCGTCACTGATAATGTCACCGACAGTCAAACAGGTGACCTCGCTCAACATGGCGGCGCAACTGGCCCCTGCACGGCCCAGTTCTTCAGACAGGCAGTGACCTGGCTGCGCACCATCTGTCGTGCATGGCGGCGTTCAATGCCGTCGGCCAGCATCTCGTCGTAAATTGTTTCGGCATGTCGGACGTGCGCCACAACTGCAAGGGTAACAGCCTGATCACTCAATTTTTTCGCCGCACGACTTCTCCCGACGCGCCGACTGGACATGCGACACGCATGTGCGGCAATAATGGTGGAACGTTCATATGGAATACCTGGGTACAACATTCGCACCTTCTCGGCAAACCGTTGCACGTATTGCGCATGCAGTTCCTGACGTCGAATCGCATTCCGTTCCTGTCGCTGTTTCCGCACATCAGCGTCGGCCATGCATTGTTGTTCTGCGGCAAACAGTGCTGGTTCCTCAACAAGCAGTCCCTGCGGTTCGTACCGCCGTCGTGCGTAACTTCTCTTGAACACGACGGCACAACGAACTGTTTGTTTCTTCGCACGCCGCGTCATAGCCGGATCGCCCGCCGGCAGAAATGCAAGATCGTCCAGATCAGCACATGACAGACAGCAGACAGCAGACTCTTCCGTCACCACGACCCATGCGGGCTTCCCCAGTGACTGATGACATTCGGTACAGAGCGACTGCTGGTCAGTAACAAAAACCCGGACATCACTTCTCTGATCTGACACAGACATAGCTCACGTCGAGACTGAGATACGGAGTTCCAAATCTAATCATACCTTTCACATCCTGGTATGTCACAGTCAGTGCTGCGTCGGTTCGACATCCGGGAAACAGTCAGCTATTTGTCACGGTAGCGGCCATCCGGCAATTTCATTGGCATCGAGAACTCAGGTTCCGTCAGCAATGTGTGCAATGCTTTGTCATGCTCCCTCAGTTTCTTTGGCGTATTTAGTCGCCATTCATCGCGAATTTGCTCGAAGCGGCCGGGGAATTCCTGGCCACCCTGCAGCGAAGTCAGCCCCCAGTAGAAATACTCGACCATCTGACACTCGTAGTCGCATGTACGATCGTCGTAAGTGAACCAGGCCTCACGCGGATAGCGGCGAGGAATCCGACGGAACCGACCACCCCGAGCAATATCCATCGCCCGGGCCAGGTGTGATCGAGAGTCGATCCCAAAAGCGTGGGGCCACACCTCGGCATAGCCCGCAACTGTGACAAGATGGAGCACTTCCTCCAACGTTGCGTCAAAACGTCCGTATTTTGCACCGTCGGGATGAATTTCCGTTTCCCATAAAGACTGCAGCATTCTTACTTCGAACAGACTCTCCAGTGTTTCACTGTACCGCTCACATTCGTATTCGCTGACGAACACCATTATCGTTGCACGGCGTTCGCACATCACATCAGCAACCTGCGGCACATCAACGTCCCCGTCCTCATCGTTGTCAAGAAACTCAGCCAGAGTGTTGGCCGTATGCGTAATCGCTACACCTGAAACTCCAGATGTAGCCAGAACCGTCGTTCCGAATACGTCAACCTGACGATCAAAGATCCGTTTCAGGATGCGCGGCAACTGCTCGTTCGGCGACATAACCGGGAACTGCGTGTCGTCCGCTGTCACTATCTGAGTCAGATCTATAAACAGAAGTGTAATCAGCACAACGGATACCTGACGATACGAGATCATTCGTCCTTCCTGACGACAACGATGATATGTTTACAAACCTGGTGAGGTTCAGGATTAGTATCCTGTACAAAACGTACAGTGGTCTGTCTGTAATCACATGATTCCCTCAGTGCGTTCCTGTACATACCGATCTTTTGAAATCTCCGGGTTACTGCAGAAAATAGTGCCCAGGAGAGATGGAAAGCAGCGGCGTAGTTCGGCGTGAATTTGTTGATAACAACAATTCAAAATCATTTTGAAAGGGGCACACCAGTGATTCACTGGTAGCAACACGTCAGTCACACATACAACCAGTCGATCGAACTCTGCAAATCTGAATTCCCCCTCAAATACGTTGAGAAAGAGTCCTCGGACAGGCGCATCAAAAGATGCTCAGGGCTACGAACAATACAGACAAAATCAGGGTATTCGTGTGAGCTTTTGCAATCGTTTATTGAGAATCTCTGCGACGTACAGATTCCCCGCTTCGTCCGCTGCCAGCATGTGTGGCACGTCAAACTCTCCGAGGCCATTTCCCGGCCCGCCCCATGACTGCAATACCGCCCCGGATTGACCCAGTCGCAGCAATTTATGATTCTTGCCTTCGGCCACCCACAGGAACCCGTCACAGTCGAATTCGAGGCCGAAAGGAGTGAATCCGTCCCAGATTTCCAAATGTGTGCCGTCTGCATCAAAGACCTGGATACGGTTGTTCATTCGATCGCCCACGATGACTCGCCCGTCTGATGCCGTCACAATCGTATGCGGCAGATTGAACTCGCCCGGGCCGGTTCCAGGAACGCCCCACGATGTCAGAAACCGCCCCTCTGCCGAAAACTTCATGACGCGGCTGTTGCCGTAGCCGTCAGCGACATAGATTTGGCCGTGCGCCCCGAATGCAACATCTGCCGGTTTGTTGAATTGATCGTTGGCCAAGCCTGCACTTCCGAGTCGGCCAATTGACAGCAGAAGTTTACCTGACGGACTGAATTTGAATACAGCGTGCTTTTCGGTGTCGGTCACCCATACATTGTCGTCACTGTCAATCCGCAGGCCGTGAGCGCTGCCAATGAAGTCGTCTCCCCATGATCGCACGTAACGCCCTTTGGAATCGAAACAAATGATCGGTCTCTGACCTCTGTGCGCCAGGTAGACAAAGCCATTACTGTTCACCGACACACCGCTGCAGGCATCGAGAGTAATATTATCGGGAACCTGCACGAAGTCCGTGACCGGAGTGAAGCCATACTTCTCACCAGCCGGCACAGTCTCACTAAAGGTCGCACCTGTGATGGCGAAGAACGAGACAGCCGTAATGATGTTTGAAAACTTCATGGTCCAGCCTGTAAACAATAGCCGATGATTGGTTGGAGATTTCATTTTCCGTTTGTAAACCGTCGTACAGCTCAATTCAAACTCACTTTTGTGCCGGGCCGGCTTTCAGCAGCCAGACTTCCGCGACCTGGACTCCACGCCCGGTGAGCCGTTGCCATTTCAGATCGAGCACGCCGTCTTGCGTTGCTTCGCGCGGAATGATGAACTCAACAGGTGTAACGACCGGCGGTGGGCTGTCATCTTTCAAGACGACCACGGCCGCCCTGTCACTATATCCAGCCGTGTAACGTACTCCCTGCACGGTGTGCCCGTATGCCCCGTGAATCTCGTACTTGTCATCTGCTTCGAGTCGGATTGTTGCACTGTAACGTCCAATGTACGTGACGCGAACGCGATACGAAGCATCCGGATCGAGTCCGTCATAGTGCATGACAAGTGGCGCGGCGTTTAAAGCTTCGCCTTGATCGAGCCACGAGAGCCGTTCCGGACCAGGAGTGTCTGCCCTGGTGTGAGCCTCACGCGGCGTTGTTACCCCGGCCAGGTCATCCCACAGTGGTTTGGGCTTCAACAGACGCGGCTGTTTCCACACACATCCCAGATCGTCATAGAAGCCACCGGGACCTGGGTTCTCCCAATGAATGATGCTTGCCAGACGAGCGAGTCGCACGTCTCCGGTTTTATCTTTCTCCGGCATCGTGGCAGTAAATCGTCCGCTGAGAATTGCGTCGAGTTCGTCTTCAATCCACATCCTGTTGTTGAGAGGAGTATCAAGAAAGTCCAGCACCGCACCGCGTTCCGCGCTCATGGCCTGGTATGTGTCCACATCCAGCTGAGCACCAATGCTGTGATAGAGTTCTTCCCCCAGTTCGACGATGCGCGCACGCAGCGCATCCGTGGTGGCGTCCTGATCAGACTCCGCCAGAATCTTCCGCGTCTGTTCAATCGCCTGTTCGATTCCAGTGTCGGAAGCCCGGCCCAGGGTCGCCAGAGCCCGTGCCTCAATTTCGTTCGCCCGGATGAGTCGCAGCCGCGTGTAATGATCGTAACAGGCACGCATGAGACACCCCTGAAAGCGCCAGTTTCCCAACAGGGTTTCGTCTGCATTTTCTTCGAGGACTTTCCAAAGAGTGTACGTGTCTGCAACGCCTTCATTGGCAGCCAAAGAGCCGGAAAAATTGTCCTCTAACATGAACAGCCCCTTTCGAACCTCCTCAGCAATGTCCCAACCGTAAAAGAAGCGGGCATAGTCGAGCACAATGTCATTGAGGTCCTGATCCGGATCCCAGCCAAGTGCGTTCCACACAAACTTGTTGAGGTCGTCACCAATGCCGTCCGAATAGGTCACGAAACCATCTGCATATTCATCAAAGAGGTTGTGAATTCGGGCGTGTCCTTTTGGTCGGGGAGCAAACGGTTCGCGACCGAGAGTCTGCGCCAAAGCACGATCCCAGCCGGGCACAGGATACTGTGAACGCAGGCAATGGCCGATATCAGAATAGCGGCGGATCGGGTACTGTGTGGGTACCCGCGCACGCTGCTCGTCCAGCAGGATTCGTGTCCATGCACCGTAAACCACTCCCGTGACCCATTCGGGCTGCATTCGCTGAAGATAGTCAAAAAACCGGTTATTTGCTTCTGGTCCAAAACCCTGATTAGAAACCCAAATACCCAGGTCTGGATTGATCTTTCGAGCTTCTTCTGCAAACCGGCCTGCCCATTCGAACATGAGATCGGGACGTGCGTGAGCAGTGCCTCCGTCTCCACCGGAGAGATAAACATGATCAAGGTCGGGGATCCTGCGAATCACTTCCAGCCTGCTCTCTAATGTCCACTGTTCTCTTTTAACGGATTTCCCTTCACCACCGAATGCCGACGTAAACAACCAAAAATCAAACCCATAGTCTGCACAGATGCGTGACCAGCCGGCAGCCATTTCTTCGTTGCTCACTTTGGCGTGGGAGCTGCCACTGAAATCCATTGTCTCAAAGGCGTTGGCTCCGAAGATGGCCAGTTCCCGCATGTACTGCTCGTATGTGTCAGGTGACCAGGCATCGTAGCAGTGGGCCAGTTCCCGATAGCCAATCTGATGGCCGCGATGGGGATAACGGGGTGCCGTCGCAACTCGGTAATCCGCCGGTAATTCGAGAAGTTTGTTTCTCATCCGCAGTTGCAGAAGAAGCCGTCCTGCAGCGAAGAGGACGCCGCGCTCATCCCGTCCAGCGAGTACGACGATCGGGGCCGGGCCGCTGGTCCGGACTGCAATAGCGAAGCCCTCTGCTGTTTCCGGGACCTTCATGGTACGGACAAAACCACGCAAATGTGCGGGCATGCTGTCAACACGACAAAGCATGATCGCAGGTTTCGTTCCGTCATCAGATGGCGATGATACGTTCAGACTGATTTCCGTACGTTTAGCGATCTCTTCTATAAGCATTCGCTGCGCCGTCAGAACAATCTTTCCATCATCCGGCACTACGATCACAGCCTTTGTCAGATCAATCCAATCGGCTGCGTCTGTGACAGTCGTTGTTGTGAAAACCAGCGTGACGATCGAAAGAAATCTGAACATGAGCTGCACAGTCCACATAACACACCTATCGGATGACCTAACTCAACAAGGTTCTCATTCTCGACCGGCACAGGGACACGTCAACTGTTCGTGATCCAGACCCCGCTGATATCCGGCGAATCGGTTTCGTGATCACCAATACGCATGCCACTCATTGGTCAGTGACAACCCAAATCGAAGTAGTGTCCTGCTGCGTTTTTGCACAGTCATGGCGGACGACGAAAGGAATTGCGATGAGGAAAATCGGGCGAGCCGCACCGGATGGCGGTACAGTACCGGGCGCCGGCGTACTCATCGTCTCTAAACGGATGCGTGGCCCCATCAAGATCCTGTTTCGAAGTGATCGTCGGTTTCACGCCTGAGGCATGCGCCGATCCGGCAAAGCTGACAGGTCTGTTGTAACCATGTAAGCCACGATCACGATACCTGTGTTGGCAGTTTGCGGCCTTCAACACCGGCAACAAGATTATCAACTGTCATCTGCATCATCTGACGGCGAGTGTGATTTGAAGCACTTCCAAGGTGCGGCGTGATGATAACGTTTCTGAGCTGAAGCAGTGGATGATCTCGAGGCAGCGGTTCCGGGTCGGTCACGTCCAGACCGGCTGCCACAATTTCCCCGGAAGTTAATGCTTCCAACAGTGCATCTGTCTGAACAATCGCACCGCGTGCCACGTTAATGAGAATGCCGGAAGACTTCATCTGTTTCAGTTGCTGTGTCCCGATCATTCCATGTGTCTCGTCGGTCAGCGGACAGCTGAAAGACACAAAATCAGATTCACTGAGGAGCGTATCGAAGGAAGCAAATTCAACGCCCACAGACTCCTCGATTTCAGGACGACGATTTCGGTTGAAATAGAGCACTCTCATCTCAAAAGCTTTCGCACGTTTGGCCACTTCCGTACCAATACGCCCCATCCCAACGATACCCAGTGTGCTGCCAGTCACCTCCTGACCTACATAGATCGCCGGATCATAGTGAGTGAATTCGGGGCTTCTCGCAAAATGGTCTCCTACCACGACGTTTCGGGCAACTGACAGCATCAGCGCCATCGTCATATCTGCCGTCGACGAATCCAGACAACCGGGAGTATTCCCCACCGCAACTCCGCGTTGGACGGCAGCGACGACATCAATATGATCGACTCCAACTCCGTGATTGCTGACGACTCTAAGACCTGGGCACCTGTCCATCACCTCACCATCAATGATGTCGTGACCATAGGAAACAATCCCGACCGCCTGCTGCAACTCAGCGTCCGAAGCAGAATTCACAGGTCTGACAGTGAATCGACTGGCACTGACTTCGTCAAACAGTGGTGGCAGTGGATCGGCGAGAACGATTTCAGACATCAATGATTCTTTCGGGTACAGGAATTGACCAGAGAATTATGCGCACGGCTCAGGCGACCACAACCTTGCCGAACTTTGACCAGGATTTGGTCATATGACTGGACCCCCATCGAACTATGATGCGTCAGTCGATGTATTGACCAAGTCTGCAGTCGGCATGCTGCAACAACATCAGGATTGTACGCAGGATTCTGAAGTCATTGCCGGATGACCGCAAACGACTATTCAGACTGTCAACAGAATACGACGTCCATTCCAACCTGGACTTCATCAGAATCCGACGTATTCTACGTTTCATCACCTTTTCTCTGCAGACGGCCATGTTTCGAACAAGAGACATCTTTATTGCGATTTCGATCGCTTTAATACCGGGGAGCACTCTGAGGTCTCAGGATGCCCAACACTGGGCTTTTCAGAAACTGACACCGACGAAGCCACCCGACGTTCAGGCGACGGACCGAGTCCGGTCGCCAATTGACGCATTTGTACTGGCAGGACTTGAAGCAGCCGACCTGGGATTTTCTCCGGACGCCGACCGGCCAACACTGATCCGGCGGCTGTATCTGGATCTGGTCGGAATTCCACCAGACATTGCGGAGATCGATCAGTTCCTGAGTGATCAACGTCCGGGAGCTTGGGAGCGACTGGTTGAGCGGGTTCTGAAATCGTCAGGTTTCGGAGAACGCTGGGCACGGCACTGGCTGGATGTCGTAGGCTACTCCGATACCGTCGGTTTTGACATGAACCCGGATGGGATTGTCCTTGCCGAAGGAAAGTGGCGCTACCGTGATTACGTCATTAACTCTTTCAATTCCGACAAGCCGTATGATGTCTTTATACGTCAACAACTGGCGGGTGATGAAGCCGTCGACTGGAGAAGTGCCGAAACATTTACACCGGAGATCATCGACCATCTTGTTGCCACCGGGTTTCTTCGCACAGCACAGGATTTCAGCCACGAGCCGATCAGTGATATTCCGGCCAATCATTATGCAGTCATCCACGACACTCTGGAGATCGTCGGCACATCGCTGTTTGCCGTCACACTCAAATGTGCTCGTTGCCACGATCACAAATACGACCCGGTGCCGCAAAGTGATTATTACGGCCTGATGGCGATACTCGCGCCGGCCTACAATTCGAAAAACTGGAAAGCAGTGATCGAGTATCGTGACGGAGTCATCGACCGTTCACTGCCGGACGTGTCAACAGCCAGACTGGCGGAAATGAATCGTCACAATGAAGCACTCGAACGTGAAATCTCGGTTCTGAAAGAAGAACTGGACGGCCTGTCTGCCGAAATGGAAACTGACAAACTTGAATCGCAGATCAGCACGCTCGAATTGCGCCGCGTGTCACCAGGCAGGATCCAGGCTCTGTGGGATGTCGGCCCGGCACCAGCCACGTACGTGCACATTCGTGGCAGCTATGAACATCCAGGTGACGAGGTTCAACCAGGGTTTCTGACCGTTCTTGATTCTCATCAAATCAATGGTGAACACTCTGACGTATTACAC
>JAKVAY010000092.1 GCA_022447185.1 Fuerstiella sp.
TCGTCGGTGGGATAGGGAGATTTCAGCGCCGGCTTGAGTGGCATGGGAATTTCATCCATTCGATATCCGGTGCCCGGGGCCGCGATTCCGGCGGGTGCCGTCGTGATATGGACACGAGCCAGTTTGCTGGTATGCGTTACATGCGGGTCAAGTACAATCGTGGGAATGCGGGCCAGGTGATCAATCGCTGGTTGGGGCATCGTCGCACCGGGATCGGCACCAATGATGAATGCAGCGTCCGTGTCACCTCGCACGAGTACATCCACTGTGGAAAATTCACCGGGGTTATAACGTGGATAGCCGCGATTAAACGTGATGCCAAATGGATATCCCGTTTGCCATCGCATAATGACATCGGCTCCCGTGACATTCCCGTGACCTCGCATGGGCATCGCCACGAATTTTGTGTACGCATTCATTTCTGCAGCCAGCGTCAGGAGAGCCGCAGAATTCATGTGCTTACCACGTGTCATTGACAATCCCATGCCAAAAAACATGCAGCCGAATTTGCACGATTTCATTCGTTTGACGAGGTCCTGCAGCACATCGAGACTTATTCCTGTCTCCGCGACCATACTCTGATTGACCGGCTGGTCTTTGATCATTGCTCGCAGGATCGTGATCAATTCAAAATCTTTTCCCGGTTTCACCTGCAGAAAAATATCAGACGCCTTGGCGCTTTTCGTTTCGCGAATGTCAACCAGGACCATTGTCCTGTCTTTGCGTCCCTTAGGCAGAAATTTGCTTTTCTGCATGAGCGTGTACTTGGTGAAATGTCGAGGATGACATTCCGCCGGGTTTCCACCCCAGTACACAATGAAGTCGGCTCGATTCTTAACTTCGCCGAGTGTGCATGTGACCTTGCCCCCCAACTGGGCGGCGATTTCAGTAGGACCGTGTCACAACGATGTATGACTGTCGAGCAGCCCTCCCAGCTGGTCGGCCATTGCCGCACATTCTTTTTGTGCCTCGCAAGTCGTGTTACTCATTCCATACACAAGCGGCATATCGGCTTCGTGCAGGAAAGTTGCGGCTGCCTGAATTGCTTCCTCAACGGTTGCTGACCGACCATCAATCAAAGCGTCAGGATACTTGTGCTCAGCGGTGTGATTGAGAAACCAGGCAGTTCCAAGAACGCAGGCTCTTTTTGCCTCGTGGATCCTCATTTCGTCGTGGTGCAGGTCGATGTCGTCGCACACACATCCGCAAAACGTGCACGTTGCATTCCTGATAATCTGAAGCGTCATGTTTCTTCCTGGCACTGAGTGTCAGACTGATCAACCGGGGCAGAGTCGTCCGAACCGGACGAAGGGATGAGAAACGTTCAGCCGAGCGCTCGGCCCTGATAACTGCCCCGAATGCGCCGTGGCATGAATCTTCCATCATTAACTTCTTCCCAGGGCAGAACACTTTCCGACTGCTCGCCGGAAAAGTGAGGTGATTCCGGGCCGTTGAGATTATTGAGGTTGATCCTGGACATACTGAAACCTGATGAAGGTTTGTTTTTCGGCGTGTAACAATCGAAATGAACAGGGAGACCGTTCCCCATTATTCAGGAAGCATCAAGGGATGCAATGGGTTCAACTTCAACTTCCCAACCTTTGGACATCGGCATCCCGGTACCATCCGTACTGCCACTCATGAGCTGACAGGTTGCGGGCCCGTATGGAACAAAAATAAGGCCCTCGGGAACCTTGCCGGCTGCGCAGGTGAAGACAGCTTCACCGTCCTTCGTCGAAACGCGACAGCTATCGCCGTCCGATGCACCAATCGAAGCCATATCCTCAGGGTGCATCGTCATCGTGCTGACAGAGCGCTCATATTCCTCTGTGAATTTACCCGCGTTGATGCCAACTCCCTGTTTGGATGTGCGGGACGGGTTGAGAATGAAGCGTTTGGACGGCATGGGGTACTGATTCTAATGGAAAGTTAACCTGAGATCCTATCGATCACACGCCTTAAGGACAACCTGTCAATTGAGAGGGAGTGGTATCAGTATTAATCGCTCACTATTGCGAATTTCGGACCGACAGAGTGCTCGCACTCAGCATGTTTATGACGCCTGAATCGAGTTGTCGCGACAAGCCGGGTCCTGCTTTCGTAAAAATTCCAAACGCGGTCATGTCACTGAGATTCCTCATACCAACAGCGACACGACCATGTAGTAAAGAAATTTACTGTTCCACAGAGACCGAACCCACACACCGTTACAAGAGGTTGGAACCACATCGCAAAGGTGCCGGGCAAAGATTTTCCTTCACGAAGGCTCGGTCGTAAGCCAGCATACTCTCAAGAGTGGGCTCACCAATTGTCGGCTGGAGTTCCGGATTTCTTCCAAGCAGAAGTCCTTCCGTCAGGCAGCACCAGGCATGGGAGGTACCGGCCTGCGGGTCTTCGAGAAAGTCATAGGGGAAGAACGAGCGATAGCCGATCGAATCGCAGTCGATCAGACCGGCTTCACAGGGATAAATGTCGCCACGGTCGGAATAACGTTGCCAGGCCTCTGATCGGCTCCAGCAGTGGGGCTGGCTGTCGTCAATCAGAACTGTCCCGGCAGCGACTGAATTAATGTCAATGATGTTGGCAGATGAAGTGGCAGAAAACAAAAAGGTCGAATGATAAGCCGGATGATCTGCAGACAATCTTTCCTCCGCATCGACCAGATCCAGCTGAACTCCCGAGGGCAAGCCGGGTCGCAGCCGCTCGGCCAGTTCCCGCACCCGGCTCATCTGGGCGGGTAAATCGGAAAGGACAATGCGTCCTGGGCAACGTTCACGCGTCAGCAACAGTTCAGTAAAAGCCGATCCCACACTGCCGATCCCAAGTACGGTGAGTTGCCGATCTTCAGGTTCAATATTAAATCGCTCGATCGCAGCTTCCAGGGTCCGTACACAGCAGATGGAAGTCATGGCATGCCCGGTCGTGATACACAGCTCACCTGTGTCTTCAAAAAGGCGCCCATATCGCATCAGTGACGCACTTAATCCTCCCAAACACATGATCCGCACACCATTGTTACGTGCCAGCGACACACAATCCTGGTTCATTAGTCTTCGCGATTCCGCTCGTCGGCGAGGATCCATCAAATATGCCGCAATTCGCGGCAGGAACAGCATTCCGACCGAGATCCCTGGAATCTGGAGAACTTCGCAAAAGACAGGTCGCAACCAGCAACTGATCTCTTCGAGCTCCGCATTGTCCAGCCCCTGCAACCAGGGAAGAGCCACTCGAAGATCCTGGGCATGACGGGGGTGGTTGAGGAGAACCACATCAACGTTCCGCGTTTCTCCATTTCTGCGATTCCACCACTGAGTCAGTGCGTCTACGACCGGGGCACCCTGAAGTCTGCGCTGATCCAGGCGTTTCCGCTGGTCGAGGATCGTTGAAATCCGATCCAGTACAGGGTGCTCCGCGTCACGTAATTCCGCTAACAATTCGGTCCCCAGGCGTTTCAGTTTTACGTCACCGACAGCGTCAACGCTTGCACTGCGCCGAGTACCCGACAGCCATCCAATCTCGCCCACCAGCTCACCGGGATGGATGTGAGCAATGACCTGCTCGAGGTGACTCCCTCGTGGACAGACACGTACCGCCAGCTCACCTGAAATCAGGATGTAAAGCGCGTCGGAAATATCGCGCTGAGAGAAAAGTCGCTGTCCCGGCGTGAGCTGAACATCCTCGACCCGCTGTCCAAGAGCATCGAGTAGTGTTTGCCAGTCACCGGCCAACTTATCCGCTTTCGGTTCGTGCTTCAGATCAGTCATCAACCCCGTTTCTTCCTGCAGTGTATTTCGCTCAGCCCCTCGAATCAGGAAGGAACGTTTTTTCCAGTCGCTGGAAATTCAGTTCTGTCATCAACGTAATCTTCAATACAGAAGATCAACATAAAAATTCTGCCGACACTGCAACGCTTCAAATCATCCGGAATAGCCACTGGCTGAATGGCGTTCTTAATATTTTCCTGTGATTTGCCGACCAGTTCGTCAAAGATGACCACTGGTCTGCCGTGACCGCGAATACTACCTGCCCAGAAGCTTATGCAGATAAAAATGGTGAGGCCCCAGTTTCCCTCCGTAGTTACCGGCTGAAATTCGCAGAACACCCGCCATTGACGCAGCAGTATGAATCCCGACCTGCATGGCACTGGCCACAGCAGATTCAGAAAGCCCGTCAATAACAATTTCATAGACGGCCCGTTCGTTGAGTTCCAGTGCTGTTTCGGTTTGGGCCGCCAGAGTGGGACACCATTTATCGTTGGTACTGGCCTTCAGATCCGGATACCGGGATCCCACCTTGGAACCACTTCGGACGAAACCCGAAGGAAAGGGGAGAATCACATCGGTAAGATTGGAAAGCTCTCGAACTGCTGCTCTCGTTGCATTGAGTGCTTCTACCTGAGAACGCGCACAGATCAGAAGATTGCCTCCGCCGACTCCCTGAACCGTGCCGAATTCATCCTCACAGAGAAATTCACCGTCCATCACAGGAATTCGCCAGTATCGCTGAGAACCAAGCTTCTTTGAACTCTGAAAACCATCACCAAAGTACCGCAATTGACCTCCAACCCGAATTCGATCGTCTTTGCTGTCGCTGCTGAGTCCCGCATAGCAGCTGGTCGTCGGGCAGGTCAATACGTTTTGGCCAACGCGATTAGTAACTGCTCTTTGCAATGATTTTTTATTGAATGCAAACACGAGAACAGCAATTCCCGGTCGCCCGTCCGGACTGTCCGTTTCGTCCACAAACTGTTCGATTCCGGCCTCGGCATCGCAGCCAATAACGCTCGAAGCGTTGCCGCAGAATTCCATGGCGGCATGAGCTGCCAGATCCAGGTCATACGCCGTAATGATCAGCCGAGTGGCGACCATCGGAAACGCTTCCGCGAACGTGTCGTCGATTTTTGCCTGTTGTGTCATTAGTCATCCTGCCGGGTAATACCGGTGCCACATTCTATTCCCAACATCACAGAATTCAGTCCGCTGCCAATCCCCAGAAGTGCAAGCCGGGTTCCGGGCAGTGGCGGATCTTCCTCAAGTCCCATTGCCAGGGCCATGGGTAAAGCAACAGCTCCGGTGTTGCCAAATCGTTCCACCGTCGGATAGTCCAGCGATGGATTCAACTCCAGCCGTTCCATCAGCAGCGTACGGTGTTGCCTGCCAACCTGATGAGTGAAAACACGGTCAGGATCGGAATTGCTCCAGTTCAGAACCTGTTTCGTACGCGCCCAGTTCTTTTCGGCCAGTCCGATACCTGCGTGCAGCAGAGCTTCGGAATCTGTCTCCATACGTGGACGACCATCACCAGGTGATGTCGAGTCCACACCACCTGCACACAAGTCGTGAGCGTTTGTATCAGATAGAAATGATCCGCCCAGTAACTTGTGACCGGTCCGGCTCAGGTTGTCGTCACAGAGCACAACAGCGGCCGACCCCGATCCCACTGTCAACGATGCAAATGAGGCCTTGATCGATTTGCGGGTCAGTGTCGTATCATTCAGCAGCCCGGCAATCGTACCTTCAACGAGACCCCGTCCGGTTTCAGTACCGACGATCACCCCTGCCTGGATGCGACCCAGCTCAATCATATCGGCAACGTGCAGCATACCACTGAGCAGTCCCAAACACGCATTGCTGATATCCAGTACAATGGCCTCGTCGGGCAGTCCGCTTTCCGAGTGGACTCCGGCAGCGGTGGCCGGTTCCATCCGGTCGCGACACACAGACCCGTGAATCAGGGCACCAAATCGCTCTGGTGGAATCCCGGAATGTTCCACCGCCAGCATTGCTGTGGCCACGCTGATCTGACCCGGAAGTGTTCCCGGATCATAGAATCGACGTTCACGAATTCCGGTCATAAGTTCCAGACGCCCTGCCGGGAGTTTCAGGCGTGCATAAACCGGTGCTAACTGTTCTTCAAGTTCAGCGGATGTCACAACGTTGGGAGCAGGATTGTGGACAACCGCTTCAACGCAGACCTTGTTGTAACGCATTGGTGAAGCCGGTAAACAACAACACACTTCGCATAAGACGAAGTGCGCTACGCGTGTATGAATACGTGTCTCAATGTTCGATGGCGGCGAGGAAGTTCTTGATTCCACGTTGTATGAGTATCCGGTTTTCAACCCGGCAGACCCAACGATGCAACGCCTTTCGTCCCCGTCAGACAGCTCACGTGTCTCCACCATGACCCGACGTCAAATATGTGGAATTCCACTCAACAGGATATCACGTTCATGTTGTGTCAGATCAATATCGATCAGATCATTCAATTCCGGAAGTCATTGAACCTGACGGGAGCAGTCGCAACGGCCAGAGTTCATTGTACCCTGAACAAATGTGATCTCAACCACATGGTGTGTGGCAATGGGAACCCCGTCTACGAGTCTGTGGCTCGCAGTTTTCCGCCCCGATAGGCTTCAGACAGTGCACGAGGGATCTCGGATTCGGCCAGCACGACTTCAGCCTGATTTTCCTGAGTTCTTGCACACATTTCCTGTTCCTGCGCAACCGCCATGGCGCGACGTTCTTCGGCCTTGGCCCGCGCAATGCGGACATCAGCCTCAGCCTGATCTGCCTGTAATCGGGCACCCACATTGTCACCCACGTCGATATCAGCAATGTCGATCGAAACGATCTCGTACGCCGTGCTGGAGTCCAGCCCCTTATTCAGCACCGTGGCCGCGATCAGCATCGGATTGGCGAGAACTTCCTTGTGCGTCGCACAGGATCCGATCGCCGACACAATGCCTTCACCGACACGAGCGATCACAGTTTCTTCCGTCGCTCCTCCGACCAGCTGACTCAGATTGGTCCGAACAGTAACCCGGGCTCGAGCTTTCAGCTGAATTCCGTCACGGGCAACACCGTCCAGTGTGTGACGTCCGTGTCGGGAGGGATCCGGACAGTCAATCACTTTCGTCTTGACACTGGTCTGGACGGCTTCCAGAACATTGCGACCGGCAAGGTCGATGGCGGCAGCCGTGTTCCAGTCAAGTTCAATGCTGGCCTTCTGCGCGGCCACCAGGGCGCGAATCACGATAGGGACGTTACCGCCGGCCAGGTAGTGAGATTCCATCGCGTTACTTGTGATATTGCTTAGCCCGGCCTGGACCGCCATTACTCGCGAATCCACGATCACCGTCGGATTAACTTTTTTGAGCTTCATGACGACCATTTGGAGAGGTCCAATCATGGCGCCCGAAGTCGTCGCTCGGATCCACAGCGGGAAGACCGGTGCAAACATCGCTGCAAAGACCAGCGCGAACAGCAGAAAAATCGCTGTGACGCCAAACAACAGGATTGTAGCCAGGCCTGAACGCTCTTGAGCGAGCAGCAGGAAATCAGAAAGAGTCTGCATGGGACGATCCGGCAAGGAAGTAGCTGAACGAATCCAGAATACGTCTGCGTCTCAATTCTAAAGAATCTGTAAGGCAGACTTCAATTGAGTTGGAAGGTCGGACTTATCAGTTACTGGCGTTTGGTATTGGCAGGCAATTGCACCATTGGCAGCAGTCGATAGGATCACTTCCTCTGAACGTCACGATTGGGCGTCCGGATTCGATGAATATGAAGTTCCTTTTCGCTGTGCCTGAACGCGACACCTGGAAGACAACAGGACAATCATGAGTGTTGAACAGCGTATTTCCGACCTTGGTCTGGATTTGCCATCGGCTCCGCCAGCAGGCGGCACGTACTGTCCCGTTGTCGTCGTGGGAAACATGGCCTACGTATCGGGTCAAGCCCCCGTCCGCGTCAACGGCAGCAAAATCACCGGCCAGGTTGGTACTGACCTCACAGAGGAGCAGGGCGTTGAAGCGGCTCGCACCGTCGGCCTCACAATGCTGGCCACTATTCGAGCCCAGCTGGGGAGTCTCGATCGCGTCAGGAGATTCGTCAAAGTGTTAGGCATGGTCAATGCAGTTTCAGACTTTCAACACCACGCGAAAGTGATCAACGGCTTCAGTGATTTGATGGTGGAAATCTGGGGTGAAAACGGTCGAGCTGCGCGAAGTGCAGTGGGAATGGGTTCTTTGCCTCGCAAAATTCCGGTGGAAATCGAAGCCATCCTGGAACTGCAGGATTGACAATCCTGTAATACCGCTGAAGCTGCCGAATGCAGGGCTGAGCAATTCCCGGAACGAGCAAACACAGTTGACCTCGAACCAACCGATGGAAACACCTTCCTGTCGGCGATCAGTTCAAGAGACCGTCCCAGGTCACCATGCTCTTTGCAGGGCCCGGAAAAGCATAACGCGTCGGGAATGACGGTGAGTTTCTCCAGACACCTGGACACGTTGTTTCTAAGCGACTTCACTCTCCAGAGTCGCCAGGTCGATGACCGGACATTCAATATCGTTGTTGATTCGATCGACTGCCACGGTGTCTTTGAACCCGATTCCGCTCACGATGCATGCAGTGAGTGCATCGCGCGGAAGTTCGCCGGACGCAGCCGCATTGAGTGCCCCGGCCAGAGCAACCGCCCCGGCAGGCTCCGTGAAAATACCTTCTTCCCGGGCGAGCCGCTTTTGAACATTCCAGATGTGATCGTCCGTGACCGTATATCCGGTGCCACCGGTGAACCGACAGGCTTCGATCGCCAGATGACCGTCGACTACTCTGGAAACCTGCAGCCCGCTGATCTTCGAAGCAGATTCCACATCGGTGGCACGTCCAAAACCACCACGAAGACGCGTGGCAATCGTGTCATTCCCTTCCGGCTGCACACAATGAACGGCAGGACACTGGTCCAGAGGATCATGTCGGTCCCGTGTGGCAAAACCACGCGCGACTCCCACGCACATACCGCCTCCTCCCGCCGGGCAAAACACGTGCTGAAGACCCTCAAGCTGTTCTGCCAGTTCAAGACCCAGTGTCTCGACGCCACTCATACCCTCCGGGCTGAAGACATAGGCACTCACCTGCAATGCACGTCCAGGCTGCCGGGAAAGTCTCTTAAGGAACCGAAATGCGCGACGGTCGATTTCCGGATCCAGACCAAATCCCCTGACTCTGTAAATGTCCGCCCCGTAGGCCAGCATTTGGGACAGTTTGCCAACCGGAGCTGATTCGGCAATGGCGATGCGACATTGAATTCCAGCAGCTGCCGAATAGGCGGCCAGAGCTGCACCCGTGTTTCCGCTTGAGGTAGCGATACATTCCGATTTTCCAGTTTGCAGCATGTGTGAAACAGCGGCCGCTGCAAAACGATCCTTGAAGGAACCAGTCGGATTTGTTCCCTCAAGCTTAAAGTACAGATTCGGCAAACCGGCTTGCGGCCCGATTTTCCTCGACCTGACCAGTGGTGTTTGTCCCTCACCGAGCGTAATGCGACTCGCGGCATCAATCGGCGAGATCCGGTCAGCATACTTCCAGATGCTCATACGATGGAGTTTCCAGACAGGCCTCGATTGCAGGCGGAAAACAGCTGCCGTGAACCGATGGAGAAAACCGGCTTGAGTCGTCGTCCGATTTCTCTGAAATCGATGCGTGCGAAATCACGTTTGTTGATTTCATTGAACCGCTGCCGACACCGCAAACGATTCCGAATGACGGACAAGTGTCCGAGAAACGCTTCTACAACTCGCCGTGCCGGGGATTCAACATTTGCCACCTGTTGGCCTCATGTCTTTGATAACGACTCGATTGAGCAGGATGTGTCAGCTCCGTGACCGACCTGACCGACCTGTCAGAGGGAATGTCCACAGCACGATGAAAATTCCGTCGTGTTCAGCAACGGCTGATGACATGTCTCTGATCTGTCTTCATGTCAGATTAAAATCGGTCGATGCAGTCCTTGTAACGGAATAAGCCGTCAACTGCGAGGATCGAGCCACTGATGTAATCGGCGTCACTGGATGAGAGAAATGTGGCCGCCCGACCAATTTCGACCGGCTGTCCCAGGCGCCCCCACGGCAGCTGTTTCCCTTTTTCTGTAATTTCCTGTTCGGTAAACGTTTTATGTTCCCCTGGTGTGTCGATCCAGCCCGGTTCAATGGCATTCACGTTAATACGGTAGGGGGAAAGTTCCGCGGCAATGGTCTGCATTAAAAGGTTCAATCCTGCTTTGGCTGCTCCATAGGCACAACAGAATGCATAGGGCCGTTCCGCCTGGACACTGGAAATGAACACGATTTTTCCACTGCCTCGCTCCACCATATGTCGTGCCACGAGCTGACTCATGTGAAAGCCGGCTGTGAGCGTTGCCTGAAGAATGCGCTCAAATTCCTGCGGATCCAGCTCCAGAAACGGTGTGCGCCGCCCATAGGCAGGATTGCTGATGAAGATATCGACATCATCAACGGTATCCAGCACGGTCGCAACAACCTGCTCACAACCTTCCCGCTTAAAAACATCTCCCTCAACCGACTCACACTTTCGTCCAAGCGCCCGGACTTCATCGACCGTGTTCTGCAGATCCGGACTTCCCGGACGGTCGTTGATAACCAGATCTGCGCCATGGCGGGCAAGTTCCAGCGCACAACCTTTGCCGATCCCTCGACCAGCTCCAGTGACAAATGCTGTTTTTCCGGATACATCCATCGATTACCCCTCTCCAAACACCGAATCAAGCGTGGCTGAAGACTCTTTCAGCATCTGCATTATGGCACCAAATTCACCACAGTGATTCAGCATCCGGGCTCCCTGAGCAGTACGACGCTGCAGTTCTTCCCGGTTCGATGCCGGCAATCCCCATGCCTTACCGTGTTTCTTGCAGGCCATCGCAACCTGTTCACAGGCATCATCCAGCGTTAGACCACTCGTATCATATCTGAGCCGCAGACCGAGATCGCCTGGACCGACAAAAAGACAGTCAACACCATCAACCGCTGCAATCGCGTCAACATTTTCGACGGCTTCGGGAGTTTCAATCTGAACAACCAGAAATGTCTGTTGATTGACTTCTGCGAGATATTCATCAGGACCGTTGGCAAGGAAGTCGGCATCGAGTCCCGCCGAATCCAGTCCACGATTTCCAAGAGGCGGAAACTTCACGGAATCCACCAGCATCATCGCTTTTTCCGCAGTACTCACGTGCGGAATCATCAGTCCGGTGGCTCCGTCTTCGAGGTATCGATAGAGACCGGTTTTCTCCAGCGTCGGAGGCCGAAGCATAATGTCGATATCGAACAGATGAGAGAATGCCAGAATGGCCTGCACATCCCGGCTGGTCCAGTTACGGTGTTCCAGATCCAGCCAGATGCAATCAAATCCATGATGAGCAGCATGCTTGATAAACCCGGGAATAAAATGCCCAAGGGCGCACATGCGGACCGGTTCGTTGTTCCGCAGTCGGGCAAGCGTTTTACTTTGTCTCATAATTGTCTCGGGGGATGTGGCGGAGTACCGCTGATGAATGTGAGTGCTGCTGATTTCAAAATCTATTGCTGCACATTGAATCAGATTTTCGAAGTGACCAGTACGAGTCCCGGCCCGCCGGGAAGCCGCAGCTCAGATGGCCTGAGGCACCGGTTCGTCAGAGTCTAAGCTGCCAGCTTACATTACGGCAGTATTGAGCCCTGCTTTCGGCTTGGCGGGAAAAATCAAACTACCAATGCAGCCAGTCACAATATTGGCTGCGAGGGCCATTGGCCCAATCCAGTAAAAACTAATTGGGGGCAGGTCGGTTCCGGGAACCGTCCCAAACATTGGACCGCAAAATCCAACCAGCACAGCTGTCAGCGTTCCGAAGAACGTTCCGATCCAGGCTCCTGCCGGACTTGCAAACGGCACAAACAGCGCAAAGAAAAACAGTCCGAAGATCGGAGTCGTCAGAAGGTTAGCCGTCCTGGACGTCACTTCGGAAAAATTCCCCGGCACAAGACCCATCATGGAACTGCCAAGCACTGCGACTGCCCCAATCCCGAATGCCAGGCAACGGGCCAGCAAAACGTGCTGACGCTCCGTGAGCGCTGTACTCCCCAGACGATCGAAGCCGTCCGTCATCACGACCGCTGTAATCGAATTCACACCGGAATCGATACTTGACATGGCAGCCGCGAACATAGCCGCGACAACCAGTCCGGCTATTCCAATGGGCAGATGGAATCCGATAAAGTGAGGAAACATATCGTCGGCATTTTCCTTGAGTGACTTTCCTTCGGGTATCAATTCTGGGTGCGCTTCGTAATACCCCAGCAGCGCGAAACCCACCAGTCCTAATGTCACACCAACAATTACCGATACAGTGAGCTGCGTAGCAAGTGCACGGCGCGCCGCCTTCGCGCTGGAGGTGGACATGAAACGCTGGACGGATGTTTGATCACCACCAGCTGTACACACAAACCACACCAGAAAATTCGCAAACGCACCAACGAACGATGCACGAGTGGACAGACTGTCAGGAAAAAACGGCTGAGTGTCCCATGAATCATTCCATTCGGTCGGAAACCAGCCAACCCCCCCCAGATCAAAACAGATGAGCGCCAGTACCAGCAGAGCACCACCATACAACAGTATCGTCTGCATGAAATCAGTGATGATCACTGCCCGGAGTCCTCCCAGTGATGTGTAAATCACAGCCACAAATCCGGTAGTCAGGGCAATGACAGGAGTATACTGTTCACCAAGTCCCATCATGATGACCATCGCCTGCGCAGTCAGAAAGACCAATAGTGACATCCAAATCAGGCGAAGCGTGATAAAGAGGAATGCTCCCAGCAAACGTACACTCAGACCAAGCTTCTCTTCGAGAAGTTCGTAAGCACTCGTGACCTGTTGTTTCATATACACCGGCAGCAGACCGTAGGCCACGACCAGGTAACAAACAGGCAGCGTCAGAAAAATGGTCATCCCGACCGGCCCCTTGCCCAGCGATTCTCCCGGCATCGAAAGATAGGAAATCGTGCTCAGCAGTGTGGCAAAGAGTGACACTCCGACAAATATCGGATTCATCTTCCGGTCGCCGACGAAATACTCCTGTGTTGAGCTCTGTTGACGACTGTAGTACCAGCCAAGTCCAATCGTACCTCCGGCGTAGCATGCGATAATGACCCAATCGATGATTGCCAGTCCGTTCGCTCTATCGGATGTAGCCGACTCAGCCGCTGAACAAACGGCTGTCCAGCAGCAAATCACAACGAATGTCAGAATATGAATTACTGTCATTGCGTGTACGATGATTGAAAACAAAGGTCAGACAGCCCACAGCATCACAATGATCTCGCGCAGGATCAAGCGTGTCATGTCCTCTGCCGGCCGTTCTGAGATTTGATTTCCTTTGCACTTCGATACAACACAGGAACTGCACAGATACGAAAGTCAGTTTTCACTGCGTTGGTGAGCATCCTGTTTCGGCAGACTTGTTGACGTTGACTCAGGTGTTCAAAGCAACAAAGTGAGTCCCAAAGCACCGGGGAGCGTTCCCTCGCAGGCCTGAGGAACTGACTTGGCAGACTCATTCCCGAAGTCCTGAATAATCGTGCTGAGCAGCCTGGTCTGTTCAGAAATTCGATCACACATGAATGGAGAAACAGTGACATGTCCCCACTGCGAATTGGCGTCACAGGTTCTGGATTCATGGGTCGGACGCACATCGATGCTGCACACAAGCTGACGTCTGCACACCCCGTCGCTGTTGCCGGAGGTCGTCGTGCCTCGAAACTCGCACAGGACTACGGAATTGAGACCGAGCCCGATGTTGAGTCGCTCGTTCGGCGTGATGACATCGATGCGATTGTCATTTCAACCCCACACCACTGTCACTGCAGTGAAGCACTGGCAGCCGCAGCCGCGGGTAAACATGTACTGGTCGAAAAACCCATGGCCACGTCTGTAGCGGACTGTGATCTTATGACATCAACGTTCGCGGAACGCGAACTCGTACTTTCGGTTGGGTACCATCAGAGGTTTCGAGAGTCAAATTTGCGCACTCGCGAATTGATTCGGTCGGGAGCGATCGGCACGGTTCGCTGTGTTCAGATGTCCAGTTTGTTCGACGTGAAAAAGATGAGGGAAGACGATGGCTTCGGTGGAACCTGGAGCTGGTGGACGGATCCCCGCAGTGTGGCTCATTTGATTAATAGCGCTCCTCACAATATTGATCTTTGTCGATGGTGGCTGGGTACCGAACTGACGAGTGTTGCAGCTCACAGTGGAACCTTTCGCGAAGACAATCCCAACGAAAACACCACGATGGCATTACTCAGCTTTGTGGACGGCACGATGTCGACATTCTGGTCCTCCAGCGTGGTTCCTTCGCCGGGTTTTCAGGGAGAGGCATTCCGTTTTCGCATCATGGGCGATGACGGTGTCATCGACTTCGATCCTTTTGGACTGTTGCAACTTGGCAGAAACGGGACACTGGAAAATGTGTACGAACAGCCGACTGTTGGACACGACGATTCCAATGCGGCATTCAAAATGAACCGCATGCAGGCCTACTGCGACCAGATGCAGGCATTTGTGAATACGATTCGGGGCAGGGCGGGCGGTGAAGGATCAGCCGCAGACGGCCGTATCGGTGTCTTGGCCGTTCTGGCGATGCTGGAATCCTCACAGACCGACCGAACGATTCAGATCGGCAGGACGTAATGGCACACCGAATTCCGTGGAATCAGACAGCACGGATCACTCACGGTTCGCGGTGAAAACCTGGCAGCTCCAGTGCAGGAACCGAAGATTTCCGCGTCGACGAGGAAGATCAAAACCGAATTATGACTTGATCTCAAAGATCGCTTCGATTTCCACGGCAGCTCCCGTGGGTAATGCAGCGAAGCCGAGCGCACTGCGGGCATGATAGCCATCGCCGTCTTTACCAAACAGTTCGTGCAGCAGGTCAGACGCGCCGTTGATGACCAGATGCTGGTCCGTGAAATCGGGAGCAGAGTAAACGCAGCCCAGCAGCTTCACAACTTTGAGATTGTCCAGTGTGCCATGCGTGTTGTAAACGGATCGCAGGATCTTTTGTGCACAGTCTTTTGCAGCTTCATATCCCTGTTCGACAGAAACACCTTTGCCCAATACACCCGTCAGATCACTGGTATGACCGGATGTGATCAGCTGATTTCCGCTGCGGATACAAAGGTTGAGGTACCCAGCAGTCTGTTCAGAAAGATCAATTCCCAGTTCCCGGGCCTTTTGAGTCGTGCTCATTGTCGGAGTCCTTGATGGTTGTCAAATGATGATTCGGAAACGGGAAGTTTATCGCTCTGTCTGAGAAAGCAAAGTTACCACGGTGGATCAAATCGTTTGACGATATCGACCGTCGTCGACCCCTCAGTAAGCCGAAAACGTCGCTGTGTCAGTCAAATCCGTACGGACGCCCCTGATCCATGGATCATCGAACGTCACCTAAGGACACGATCCAACATCGGAACTGATTCCTGAACGGTGAGCGAGAGCTGCCAGACACTAAAAAGCAACGTAAAGGGCGCACAAGCACTCATTGGTTTTCTTAATTCCAAAGTTCACGGAGGTATGCCGCCGTTTGTGTGGCAGCTGCGACCGGCGAAGTTTTGCCGTCTTCCGGTCCAGATTGATGAACGGTAACCGGTCCGTCATATCCGATGGCCTTCAATCCATCAAACACGGATTCAAAGTCGATTCCGCCTGGTTCATGGATCTGAGTGATGTCAAAGGATACCGGCCCCGCACACCAGGTATTCAGCGTGACGGCACCTTCGGAGTTCAGTTGCTGATTCTGTAAGTAGACATTACGAATCCATGGAGCCACGCGCTGGACTGCTTCCAGCCCGTATTCCTGTCGACATCCTTCAAGATTGGCGGCTTCAAAGATCAGGCCGAAATTCGAGTGGTTAATCTTCTTAAGCGTCTCCACCATCCCGTCGAGCGTTTCAAACAGACTCAACGTGTGGCACTGATGAACGAGCGTCAATCCTCGCTCTGCCGCCTCGTCCGCCGCCGCCTGGGCACAGGGAATGTCTTCCGGTTGTTTAAGGCACACACGCAGCAATGGTGCACCAAGAGCTTCCGCCAGATCCAGGTACGGTGTGATCTCGCGAAGACAGTTCGGCCCGTGTTCATTGTTGTACACGATATCAAAATCGCCGGTGACCATGCTGACAGCAAGACCTCGATCGTCAAGAACTCGTCGGGTCGCCGTTACCTGATCCTCTGATGACTGCACACCAATCTGTGATGCTCGCATACAGACAGCGTCATAGCCTGCGTCAACCGCAAGACTCGCCAGTTCTTCCAGCGACATGCTGGGTTCTCTTTTGGACAGAAATCTTTCAGCAATTCGACAGGATATGGACAACTGCATTGTCAGGCTGCCTCTTTCAGTATACGGATAAACTCTTTCAGGACTTCGGTGTTCTGCTCGTAGCCTCTGGCGGTGACCAACTGTCCGTCAACAACCACGTCTTCGTCAACGTAGCGAGCTCCTCCCTGTTCGGCATCCATCGCACATTTCGGAACGGTGGTCACTCGTTTTCCCTGAATACAGCTGGCCGCGGTGAGAATTTCAATGCCATGACATAAGCACGCGATCGGCTTGCCGGATTCAGCGATCTCTCGCACCACTCGGCACAAATTGCGGTCGTAACGAATGTATTCCGGTGCCCGGCCGCCGGAGATAAAAGCTCCGGCAAAATCGTCTGACATCAGATCTGCAAAAGCAACGTCGGCCTGCAAATGATATCCAGGACGTTCCTCAGTGATATCCCACGGAAGGCTCGGGTTCGGTGGAATTTCATGCAGCACCGTATGATAAAGTCGGGCTTCCGGACCGGCGACAACCACCTCATAACCGTCTTCTGGCAAGCGGTAATAGGCGTAAAACGTGTCAAGAGCTTCTGTCGCATCACCGATCGGTATCAAAATCTTTGGCATCGTAGTCAACGCTGGTCCGTAGTTTCGGGTTTCGCACTGCCACCGCCGGCAATGCTGCCAATCAGCGTGCCGATGAGCACGATCGAACTGGTACCGATGACAATCGTCATATTCTTATGTAGTGGATTTGCCCAGCTGCTCCATGCCTCCGGCCAGACGTCGCTGTTCGGAGACAGAGCCAGCCAAAGGATAACAAAAATTCCCATCGTACCGGCGATGGCCGCATGTGCATTCCCTGCTCGTCGTGAGATCAGGCCGAGGAGGAACAGTCCCAGCATTCCACCGGCAAAAATCCCCTGCAGGTTCCACCACATATCCAAAGCACTCTTGTCATTCAAAATTGCCAAAGCGACTCCTGTGGCTGTGCCCAGGACACCAAACACTAGGGTTGAAGCGTACAGGACCTTCATTGACTGCCGTTCACCCACCCCTGGATCGATATAGCGCTGGTAAATGTCGCACAGCACCAGACTGGCCGAACTGTTGAGACTCGTATCCATACTGCTCATTGCCGCTGCAAAAATCGCGGCAATCAACAAACCAGCCAGGCCAACAGGCAGTTCCCGGACAATAAAATGGGGCAATACTTTGTCACCGATTTCGGAATCCGTCAGTTGGGCTGCTGTTTCAGCCACGGCTGCTGTCGTGACCTTAACCCCGTCATTTCGGAGTTTCGTCTCAGCGACCTGTGATCTCACCTCGTCCAGTAACTCGGTATCTGTGTGGTACAGGCTGAACAGTCCCGTTCCGATAAAGAAGAACAGAATGGACACCAACGGAAACATGATCGCTCCGAGCCACACACTAAACCCGGCAGCCTTGTCCGATTTCGCGGTGATATAACGCTGCACAAAACTTTGATCGATCCCGAAATTCTGGAGATTGATAAACACGCCGTACAGCAGAACCATCCAGAATGTGGGTTCCTCAAGCATGATGGTTTCGGGGTTGAGACTAAAGCTGCCCAGGCTGAATTTGTCGCTCGCACCGGCAACTTCGAAAAGTTGCCCAGGTCCCTCCGGCAGCCCAAACAAAAGCAGGCCGGCACACAGAAAAGCTCCACAAATCAGCACAACACTTTGAACCACATCGGTCCAGATGACGGCTTCGATTCCACCCACCAGGGTATATATGGTGACCAGCACTCCTGTGACCACAATGATTGTCTTAATCTCCCAGCCTGTGAGCGCTGCAAATGCAAGTGCAACGAGGTACAGAATCGTCCCAATTCGCGCAAACTGGGTCAGCAGGTAGCACACCAAAGCGTAGATTCTGGCCCAAGGACCGAAGCGTTCTTCAAGCTGTGCATAGGCAGATATCGTACCCCGACTGCGATACAGTGGTACGAACCAGCGCACCGCGATCACAGCCGCGATCGGCAATGAGAGACCGAAGACCCAGGAATTCCAGTTGCCGCCAAAGGCTTTGCCGGCGGCACCCAGGAACCCAATGCTGCTGACGTATGTCCCGAAAATTGAAAGGCCAACCGCCCAGCCTGGCAGCGAACGTCCGGCGGCCATGAACTCCTGAGTCGACCCGCTCTTGCGCGAAAACCAGCAACCCAGCGCAAAAACGCCTGCCATGTAGATGATGAGGACCACCAGATCCGCTGTGCGAAGTTCCATAGTTTCCGTTTCGAGGGAGGTTCGATTGCCACCCAAATCATTTAACAGAGGTATGTCGCCGATTCGTATTACTGAAAATCGCAACTGAGTTCAGGACGACTTCAGGTCGGTTCAAAGTGCAACACAGTCAATATTATATGCGTGTAAACTTCTTAAGGGATCGCAAGCCGGTTGCATCCTGGTTCGAGACAGCAGCAACTGTTGCAGCGACCTCACCAACATAAATGCTGCCCTGTGAATCAACAGAAATGTCGTGACAGGCGAAGAAACTGTCCGGTTGATGCGGGTCGAGACCTCCGCCCCATCGACTCAGGAGTACTCCGTCGCGATCAAAAATACTGACACGACCTCCGGTTAGCTGATCAGGCTCCGGATGAAACGGGAACCGCCCATTCTGATTACCAAGTTCTGCCACATAAATAACGTCATCGTGTTCGATAACCTGACACGGACGAACAACGTCTGTCCATTGTTCCTGTAACGTTCCATCACGGTCAAAAATCTGAATGCGGCTGTTTTCACGATCCGCCACCAGAATTCGTCCAACAGAGTCCACACAAATTCCGTGCGGTACTTTGAACTGCCCTTCGGCATCACCCAGGGTCCCCCACGAACCGATGAACGTCCCGTCTGTGTCGAAATGGTGTATGCAGGCGTTACCGTAACCATCGGAAACGAACACATGCCCGTCATCTGTCACGGCTACATTCGTCGGCAGGTTGTACGGACCGTCGGCGGTAATGGTACGATAATCGAACCCGACCACTCCGGTGTTTGACGGAATGCCTGCGGGCCCAAGATCCCGAATCAGTTTTCCGTCTGTGGTGAACTGTGCGACTCGATGTCCCATATCATCTGTCAGATACAGGGTCTGATCAGACGCCACCATGATTCCATGAGGCCGCACGAAACAATCATCCCCCCAGGTCTCGACAAACTGCCCGTCGGATTCAAAAACAAACACGGCAGGATTTCCGCGGTTGAAGACATACACCCGATCACCGGGGCCGGCGGCAACCCCGATTGCTTCCACGAATCCGGAGTCATCCGGAATCATTGGCCAGTCAGGCTGAGGTTTGTATTTGTAGTTGCCGTAGCCCAGCACATCGCTGGAATCGATGTCATGACTCATTTGAAATTTTGTTTCATCGTTTGTTAATGGAACTTCCGTTCTCGGGCAGAGTTCTTTGTTTGCACCTTGCGGATCCGGTCGCCCGTCCTCAATCAGCAGATCATTCTAAGCGAATGCTGGGAGCTTCCGAATTCATGTGTTGTCATATACTTCCTGTGAGACTGGTGTCTCAATCCGTTCCTGCTCTCTGCTTGCTTAATCCACACGTGCAGGCAACACTAGTAACTCAATGGAACAGCAGTCAATCAACCACCGGTTGTTTGATTCATTCCTGGGGATTTCCGTCGATGAACGACTCCGGGACTTTTGTTGTTCAGATGATCTGATTTCGATCAAGGGTAGCCGCTGCATCCCGTCTGCCGGCAGCTGGAACGAGTGACTCCGGCACAGTGATTCTATACCCCGCGTACAACCGTCTGCATGCAGGTACAGTTCAGCGAAAACCGTTCAGCGAGATCAGTGTTCGCTCGCAATCGTCCTGAGGTCGAACGGCTTCGGACATGTCGCCAAACGATCCTGACCACGTCTAAGGAAAACAATGATCGATTCCAATTCCGGCTCTCACTATATTGATGTTGAAAATCTGGATTGGCAGTCCACTCGCTTTCCTGGTGTGGAGATGAAGATTCTTTGGAGTGACCCGGACGGGGAAGCATTCACAGCCCTGTTTCGTACAGCTCCGGGTACAACCCTGCCCAAACATCAGCATCGTGGTATTGAACAGACATTCATACTTGAGGGAAGTCTGGTTGACGAAGATGGTGTCTGTACGGCAGGCAATTTTGTGTGGCGTGACGCGGGATCAGTGCACTCCGCCCATACGCCTGAAGGCTCCCTTGCAATCAGTATATTCCAGAAGGCGAACCATTTCTTTGACGAAGAACCGCAATCGCCAGCTGACCGATGCGGACAAAAATAATGAACTCCACTTCGCATGCTCACGTCATGATCGTCGTCGTATCGCAGAAAAACATGACCGGTGTTCGCGCAAAGACTGACAACCGGAATATCAGATGCTTATGCCTGCTCCAACGCCCGCTGTGATGGCTACGCTCTGAACATGAGCGAACACCTTGTCAATTGCCGCCGCGCAGAGACCAGACTCTCAGCCTGTAACCATTCTGAAAAACATTCAGTCAGCCGACACCGGGCATAACGGAATTTACTTCGCCTGACTAAAACCATCCTGATTCGGCAGGTTCAATTTTCAGACTGAGTTCAGCACGGCCAGGGACGGGACAAAGTGCGGCCACTTAAGCCCCACTGTCCACAGCCTGTTCCTCACCATCACTGTTTTCATCAGCATCGGACTCCGTTGCTGAATTCGAACTCTGTTCCGCCAACTCCGCCTGGTACTCTTCAAGTGTCTGCTGTATCCGTTCATTTTCGACGTCAAGAGCAGCGGCTTTCTTTTGCCACTCAACGGCTGCCTCTAAATCTCGCTTGCGATAGTGCACACGAGCCATTGTGTGCAGAACGAAAGGCTCACTTCCATCGGTGATCTGATTGGCAGCGTTCGCTGCCTGGAATGCCAATTCCAAACCCTCGGCCGTCATCCCCTCCTGATTGCAAAGAAACCAGGCAATTTCATTCTGCAGCCCGGCGTTCTCAGCATGATCTTCCACCAGTCCGGTGGTCCAGGTGACTATTTCTGCCGGACGACTCAGTATCCCCAGGACCTGCATTTTCATCATCCCGTACTGCAGACTGGAGGGATCGGATTCCAGCAGGATGTTGAGTATTTCCAAAGCCTGCTCAAAATCTCCGCCGCGCAACGCAGGCTGCAGTTGTTTCTCAGTCTCAAAACTTTTTGCTGCAGCCTCCACATCAAAATCGCCGTTTACGACTCTGGCCAGCGGTTCATCAATGTTCATTGGATGACCGATCCAGGCAACTTTACCGGACTGTTCCACGATAAAGGCACAGGGAATACCTCCCTGGTCGGCTGCCTTCATATAGTTTTCCCAGGTGGCTGAATCATCGTCCAGTGCAATCGTATAACCAAGCACATCACTCCACGTCTTTCCGGAAGGCGAAGTCTGCTGCATGAAGCCGGCTACCGTCTCTGCATCTTCATCGGTTACGCCAATGAACTGCACTGCATCACCATACTCTTCCTGCAGAGTGCTGATGTGTGGCATGCTCTGCAGACAGGGCCCGCACCAGGTAGCCCAGAATTCCACAACGTAGACACGTCCTTTCTGGATAGACTCGAATGGCGCGCCGTGAATCACTTTGACCGCAACCTCTCTGGCCTCACTGCCCGGTGCCAGAATGCCTGAATCCACGACAGACTCCGGAGCTGCCGGTTCGGTCTCTGTTTCATTTTCTGCAGTGGCCAACACTGCACTGGTGGTTGAATCCGACTCCGTTGTCGATTCGGCAACAGACACCTGGTCTGCCGCTCCGGAATCCGTGTCGTTTTCAGCCGTGGCCAACTCTCCACCGGTAGTTGAATCCGGCTCCGTTGTCGATTCTGTCGACGAATTTGTCTGAGAAGGGCTGGACGAATCCTGACATCCTGCGAGGACAAGTACGGTCAACATCAGCACGGCCGGAACTTTCATCTGCGGGCTCCACTGTAAAATCGGAAGGACATCGAATTCACTGACTATCAAATGATCTGACTGACGACTTGCGCTGTTCATATAATCCATATTGTTCCAATGAAACCAAAAGATCCACCGCTTAAGTGATGAAATCCACAGGACCTGCGATCGACGTGACGGAACCCATCCAACTGCTGACCTTATGATCCAAAAAGCTGCTTCAGTGTGCGTATGGATGAAGGAAGCTTTGCCGGGTGACAATTTCCTGCAGTCAATATCAACAGCAGACTTGAATTGGGTTGTGCTGCGCCTGCATAAACTCTGACAGACTCTCGGCAGCTCGTCAAACAGATGCCTGTCGTCGCCACACCCTTCAGTTGCAGCGACGGTTCAAATGAAGAGCTACTCACAGAATTCATTCTCACTCTGGATACTGCAGTTCGAATGTCGAACAGCATCCGGACTTCAGCGGATTGCTGTACCCCCGGAACGTGATCTTTCGGCGATTTGATTGCTGCCAGTGGGTGTCAGACGCTACCGTGGTGAGGTCTTCAGCTGCCCTGCAGGCCGAACCGTCACCGGTCTGTATGCGTTGGTGAAGTTCGTCTGCTTAAACAAACAGTCGGAATTCCAGATTGGAAGTTCCTTGTTTTGCATCGCTTTATTACACACAGTCAAAAGACGTCAACATGTTAAAATTAACCCGTCGCCAGCTGCTGCACAGTGCCACCGCCACGATCCCGTTGTTGCCGGCATTGCCGGTTGGTAAAGCGGCAGTAGCCCAGGAAAAGCAATCTGTCGTTATTGACACGCATCTCCATTGTTTCGCCGGAAAGGATTCCGAATTCCCCTATCACAATCATGCACCGTATCAGCCTGAGTCGGCAGCGACTCCGAAACATTTGCTGAACTGCATGACCGGGGCTGGTGTCGACTTTGCCGTCGTTGTTCATCCCGAGCCATATCAGGATGATCACCGTTATCTGGAACATTGTTTGAAGGCCGGCGGCAGTCAACTGAA
>JAKVAY010000093.1 GCA_022447185.1 Fuerstiella sp.
CGAATTGCTCCAAAGAAAAGGAATGAAGCAAAAATCGGTCGATCGGCTGCTGAAGGGAATCGATGATTCCAGATCGCGCCCGCTGTGGCGATTACTGACGGGACTGAACATTCGTCACGTTGGCCAGAGCAACGCTCAGGTACTCGAGTCAGCGTTTGGAACGATCCATGCGATAGCCGAACAATCGGAAGAAACGCTGGCTGCTGTCGATGACATTGGCCCCGTCATCGCTTCATCAGTCCATACATTCTTCGCCTCTGATTACGGTGGCCGGCTGGTGGGGGAACTTGACCGGTTGAACCTCAATCTCGGTACTCCGGTCGTCTCCAGGAAGCCGGACGAGTCCGGACAGGCTCTCAGCGGCAGGAATGTGGTCATCACAGGAACACTTTCGCAAGTTTCCCGCGAAGAAGCAAAACAACTGGTCCGGAATCACGGAGGCAAAGTCACCGGGAGCGTGTCCGGCAAAACGGACTTTGTTGTCGCAGGAGAAAAAGCAGGCAGTAAGCTGGCCAAAGCTCAGGATCTTGGAATCGAAGTCCTGACAGAACAGGAATTCCTTGCCCGCCTTGGTATACATGGGTAGACGTCACTGGACTCCTGGACGCATGTGTATCGGAGACGGCAGTGGCTTGCTCGAATTGTGACGGAAAGGGTATCACGGGGACAATGGACTTTGCCGATGTCCCGGAATTTCGGTTATGAGCAAATGCTGACTCGTGAGTACGTGTTTGCTGATTTTGTCCAGGTGATGATGTGTCGATAGCTACTCTGCTGGTTGTTCATGGTCCCAATCAGGGTACTCGGTACTCGGTGGAACGTGATCACACCGAAACGACGATTGGCCGAAGTGTCGGTTGTGACATTCGACTGGACGACAGCGAGGTATCACGCCGGCACGTCATGATCTGCCATGACGGAGTCTCCTTTCAGATTCAGGATCTGAAGAGCGCAAACGGTACCAGACTCAACGCACGATTTGTCGAGACGTCTCCGATTACTCACGGAGATACCATTCGTGTCGGTGCATCATTGCTGAGTTTCCAGTTGTCCGATCCATTAGTTGCAGCAACAGAGTCACCTCAACAGGTGCTGTTGATCGACGACACTGCGGATCAGCAGCAATCAGCGATTGTCAAATCAGTAGCGGTACCTCCTGCGTCGGCGATGACCGTTCATCATGCGCCGATCCATGACACACGACTGATGTATCGTGTGGCGGAAGAGCTGGTCCGTCCGACTCACTCGCAGCAAACGCTGCTGAACGAGATCCTACAACTGGTCCTGTCCACTGTTGGGGCCGACCGGGGATGTTTTCTTTTAAGGAGATCGGATGGCACACTGGGTCCCGCAGCCTATCAGCAACGCCTCGACAATGAAGATTCCTTACCACAGATTCATGTATCGCGTTCGATCACCAGCTATGTAATCAATAACGGCCAGGCCGTCCGGACATCAGATGCAGCCAGGGACACTCGATTTGGTGGACCAAGTATTGCCTCAAGCGGTGTACATGAAGTGATCTGTGCACCTTTGCGAGGGCATGAGGAACTGCTGGGGGTCCTCTATATTGACACAAAGAATCACGACGTTGTTCCAGGCTTTGCGACGGCCAGCCGACTAACCGACGACCATTTGACCGCGGTACTGGCGGTAGCACGGCAGTCTGCGCTTGCCGTCGAAGCCCGACAATTTCACGACGCTTTTCTCAAGGCGGAACGATTTGCTGCAATGGGCCAGACCGTGGCGGTTTTGAGTCACCATATCAGAAATATTCTTCAGGGAATCAAAGGTGGTGGATTCCTGATTACCAGGGGGTTACAGGACAACAAAAAAGAAATGGCCCTGGAAGGCTGGTCAGTTGTCGAGCGAAACCATGCCAGAATTTTTGAGCTCGTCACAGATATGTTGTCGTTCAGCCGAGACCGTATTCCGCAACTACAGGCCACAAATCTCAACGCAGTATGTGCAGAGATCAGTGAACTCGCCTCACTGCGGGCAGAAGAATCCGATATTGAGTTTGTGTTTGAACCGGACACCAATGTTCCAACAGCAGCATTCGACTCTGAGGCAATTCACCGTGCCGTTCTGAATACCGTCAGCAACGCGATCGATGCCGTCTGTCAGACGGAACGCGGAGCGGTCATTCTACAGACCGGATACGATGCCGATCATGACATGATGCTGGTAGCGGTCAGCGACAACGGACCAGGAATTCCGGCAGATCAGCAGGATGCCGTCTTCAATGTCTTTGAATCGTCCAAGGGATCTCGTGGTACAGGGATTGGTCTTCCGGTCAGTCTCAAAATTGTACGTGAACACGGTGGTCATATTCGGATCGACAGCGAACCCGGTACTGGAACACGATTCGTACTGAGCTGGCCACGAGGCAACCCGGACGAACTGAAACCACCACTTAACTGACACTGCGGTGATCACCTTCTGTCCTCAGAAACAGGTCGTGAAACATTCGTCGCAGTCTGAATCGGCAATCCCTCTCCTTTTTACATCACACGAATCAATCATGCGTATCGTTGTACTCGACGGATCGACACTCAACCCTGGTGATCTCAGCTGGAATCATCTTGAACAACTGGGTGAGGTTAAGTTCTACAACCGGACTGCACCGGAAGAAATTTGTGAACGTGCTGACGGGGCTGAAGCCATTCTGGTAAATAAACTCGGAATCTCGGCCAAAACAATCGAAGCACTGCAGGACCTCAGATACATCGGTGTGACTGCGACAGGTTTCAACATGGTGGATATCGATGCCGCTGCACGTCGCAGGATCCCGGTCTGCAACGTGCCCACGTATGGAACTCGTTCCGTCGCTCAAATGGTGTTCGCTCACATATTGGAATTCACACAAAACGTCGGACACCACGACAGGACGGTTCGTGACGAAGGACGCTGGGCAGTCTGTCCGGACTTTTGTTACTGGGATTATCCAATGATCGAACTGGATGGACTAACAATGGGAATCGTCGGGCTCGGTCGAATCGGCATGACCACGGCTCGACTGGCACTGGCGTTCGGCATGCAGGTATCTGCATACGATCCGTATGCGCAATCCGCATCCGAGGAGATCCGGATGGTTAATCTGAATCAGTTGTTTGAACAAAGTGACATCATCAGCCTGCACTGTCCGCTCACACCAGACAACGAGAAACTGGTCAATACCGAACGGCTGTCCCTCATGAAGTCAACTGCCTTCCTGGTAAACACCTCCCGCGGACCGCTTGTCGATTCAGAAGCACTGGCCGCTGCACTCAACAGCGGTCAGATTGCCGGAGCCGGTCTGGACGTACTGGAACAGGAACCACCACCAAAGCAACATCCACTCTACACAGCAAACAACTGTCGCATCACTCCTCATATCTCCTGGGCAACCCGATCAGCCCGTGAACGGCTGCTGCAGACTGCCGTCAGCAACTTTGCAGCCTTCCAGCAGGGCCAATTGCAAAACGTGGTCAATGGTATCGACAGCGTTTAAGTGATCCACATGGACGGATGCCTCTGAGAATCAACTGGCAGAAGACAGTCGCAAACCATCACCGCCCCTTCAATTCAAACAACACTCATCGCCTGACCCACTTTCTCTCAACACCACAATTGCAGGTAACGCTGTGAGCCGACGGTGTTCGCGTCCCGCAGTTTGATCGTATTATCGCGACTCTCCGAAGAATTCGCTCAACGCACACTCGCCCCCCGGAGTGAGTTGCATGAGAGTTAATCACAGGTACCGTATCGTGTTCTGTAAAGCATCTGCCGACTCAACTTCAGTGCTCGAGCACTTCATTCAGTAATAGAGACAAGTCATGACCTTCGCAGGTAAAAATGCGGTTGTAACCGGGTCCTCAAAAGGTATCGGTCGAGCGGTGGCTCTGGAACTGGCCCGTGGAGGGGCCAATGTCACAGTCAACTGTCGATCCAGTACAGATGAAGCCAATATGGTCGCAGAAGAGATTCGTGCACTTGGTCGCCAGGCCATTGTGTCAAAAACAGACGTATCGGATCAGTCCGGCGTGGAAGCAATGATCGCTGCGACCGTTGCGGAATTCGGCAGTCTGGATCTCTACGTGTCCAATGCGGCCTACAGCGACCGGGAAAACATGGTCGACGCCGATATGGAAGGATTTCAGAAAACCATCAATGTGACGATGTGGGGTGCGTTCTATGGTGTGCGGGCAGCTGCTCAACAAATGATCAAACAGGATCATGGGGGTGCCATCACTGTCATCAGCTCTCCGCACGCGGTTTTGGCAATTCCAACGTCGATGGCTTACAACATGTCCAAAGCTGCAATTGATCACATGGCGCGTACAGCTGCAATTGAACTGGTGTCGCATGGGATCCGAGTCAACACATTTCATCCCGGATGGATCGATACTCCAGGTGAACGAAAATTTTTCACTGACGACCAGATTGCCGAAGCCGCAGCAAAGTTACCAATGGGACGTTTGGGAACGTCTGAAGAAATGGCGAAAGGGATCGCATTTACGCTTAGCGAGACAGCCGCTTACATGACCGGCAGTGTGATGACCATGGATGGCGGAGTTGGGCTGCCATGGTGGTCCAACCGAGCCGACGGCGAGATGTAGAATGTGCTGCGCCAATACGATCGGTGGACGACACGGAACGAACAGGGATTTCATGTAACGGCTGAAGACCTCGAGAAAGATGTCCTGTGCTGATCATCGACTGTCACGCTCATATCTACTCGCCTGATGAGCATCGATACCCGCCGAAAGACCAGCCGCTGCGTGTACCAGGAGGAAACGCGTCAATCGACGATCTTCGCAGGACGAGCACTACCCACGGCGTGACCGCCGTGAGAGCTGTACAAACCGTTTCGTTTTATGGTTACGACAATCGTTACGTATGTGATGCCACGAAAACACATCCAAACTGGGTATCGGGAGTCTGCACACTCGATCCGGACGACCCTCACAGTCCTGGCCTGATGGATCAGTACGTCCGTGAATTTGGCATCAGAACCTTACGAAGTATACCAGGCGATAACCGCAGGACATTCGATCATCCGGAAGTACGCCGACTGTGGAGAACCTGCGCAGAGCTTGGCGCGACTATCGATTTATTTCTTATGAATCCAAAATGGGTCGCCGGTGCGGAAAAACTGCTGAAAGAGTTTCCAGACGTGATCGTTGGTTTTGATCATTGCATGGACCTCAAACCCGGTCCGGAGTATGAGAAAACACTCAACGAAGTCCTGCGACTATCGAAGTACAGGAATGTGTACGCCAAGGTGGACTTCATCAGCACGGGCACCGAAATCGGTTTTCCTGGCGACGACCTGCACGAAGCTGCTCTGAAAATCATCGGCACCTATGGACCGGAACGCTGTGTCTGGGGCAGTAATTTTCCGAACCGCCTGTGGACACCCAAAATGACATATGCCGAACACCTGAGAATCTTTACCCACGAATTACCGCTCGCCGAAGAAGCTCGTGCACAGATTTTGGGTGAAACAGCCAGACGCCTGTGGTTTCCGCAGCTGTGACCGTCACAAATTGTATTTTTTCTGAAGCGTTCTGCTGCCGATCAGAGCGGCATTCGCCTCCATTACGTCGGAGACCAACATGCACCGCAGATCATTTCTCAGGACCGGCATCGCTGGTTTTGCTGCACATGCCTTCGGAAATCCCCTGTTTCCAGAAGAACTGCAGGCAAAGATCCCTGATGATCTGAAAGTGACGGCGCTCAAAGTGATCCCGGTCTGGACGGGCTCGATGAACTATGTGTTCGTCAAACTGTTCACAAACCACGGAATCACCGGTGTCGGAGAGGGCGGTATTCGTGGTCGGGCCGCAACAATGATCGCTGCGATCAAAGAGCACGAGCGATACATCGTGGGCAGGAACCCGATGGAAATTGAAAAACACTGGCAGGCCATGTACCGCTGGCCTCGGTGGCGTGGCGGGCCGATTCTTAACAGTGCGGTCAGCGCAATCGACATTGCCTTGTGGGACATCGCCGGCAAGGTTCTGGACGCGCCCGTCTATCAACTGCTGGGCGGCGCAGCAAAAAAGAAGATTCGGCTTTATGTGGGAGGCGGATCAGCGGAAGCCGTTCAGCGTGCAAAAGAACTGGGCTTCACCGCAGTCAAGACCAGCCCCGTCCTCGCCGTCGATGGAATCATCCGACAGCCATTCGACGTGAAGGCGGAAATCACGAGATTTCGTAAAATGCGCGACGCTGCCGGCGATGACTTTGACATTCTCTACGATGCCCACACTCAGTTTAAGCCTGAGATGGCGATGGAATTCTGTACGCGAGTGGAAGAACTGCGACCGTTCTTCGTGGAAGAACCAATGCTTACTTCAGATATCGGCAAGATGAAGTGGCTGGCTGATCGTGTCAAAGTTCCGCTGTGCCAGGGTGAAAGCCAATTCATGAAATTCGGACTTCAGGAAATGATTGATCGGCACTTAATCAGTTATGTGAACCCCGACGTGATTCATGCGGGTGGCATCACGGAATGCAAGAAGATTGCAGCAATGGCGGAAGCACATTTCATTGACGTCTCTCTGCACAACGCTCAAAGTCCTGTAATGACTCTGGCCGGACTGCACGTCAACGCAAGTACAACAAACTGTGTCATCCATGAGTTCAATCAGGCGCGTAAATATGCTGACTGGGAAGAGGAACTCTACGGTGGTGTCCACATCAGGTATTCGAACGGCTATGCAGAGTTACCGCCGGGTCCTGGACTCGGTATCGACATTAATGAGGAAGCTGCAAAGAAACGCCCGGCTCGACCGTTTGCAGACACGCGTGGTAAATTAGAGTGGCCTGACGGATCTGTCGGAGACACATAGGATTCCGTTTGATGTCAGCAATGTACTAAAATGACAGTGACAGTGAACGTGAATACGACATGGTGACCTTCTGATATTGGCGTAGCCGCGGACGACGATCGGGACACTCCGGAAGCAGAATGACCGGAAGGTCTCGTCACACGGAGCCCCAACGCCCCAACGTACGGAATTCTTTTATGACTCCTTTTCAGGAACGTATTTGCGGAAATATTCCTGCCTTACTCACACCACTGACTCGCGATTTTTCTGTGGATTCGGAAGCATTGCGGAAGACCACACGGCGTCTCGTCGACCACGGCTGCCGAGGCGTGGTTGTGCTGGGTACGTCCGGAGAATTTTCGTCAATCAACGATGATCAGCGAGAAATCGCTGTCCGATCCGTTGTCGAAGAGATCGCCGGTCAGGTACCTGTGATTGTCGGATGTGGTGAGCCGAATGTTAAGCGAACTTACGACCAGACCCGACAGGCCGGTGCTCTGGGTGCAGACGGTGTGCTGGTTAATCCGCCGTTCTATTTCACGATGACTCAGGACGAGATCGTGCAGTTCTTTGCCGAACTGGTCAGCGTCTCGCCACTCCCTGTTCTGCTTTACAATATCCCAAGCCTCACCAAAGTAACCGCAGAACCATCGACGATCCCACGGCTGAGGGACGTCGGTGTGCAGGGCCTCAAAGACAGCTCCGGCGTTCCAGTCAATACTCTGGCATATCTCAATGCTCTGGGACCGAATTCAGATTTTCGTGTCGTGATTGGCGGAGATGCGTTTTTCGTGCATCTTCTGGACGCAGGCGCGTGCGCCACAACCGGCATGCTCGGCAATATTGCTCCTCAGCTGGCAGTGCGTATCCATGAGGCGTGGCTCGCCAGAGATTACGCCGGCGCATTTACAGCTCAACACCGAGCCAATGAACTTTTCCAGTTAATTTTACCGATGCATGGTTTTCTGCATGCGACAGCGAAAGGAATCATGAGCGAGCTCGGACTGATGGAAAAATGGGTTGCGCCCCCCAAGACACCCGTGACCGATGCCGAGGCGGCTCGAGATTTTGAGACGTTGCGGCAGTTTCTTCCCGAATTCGAATGACACCCCCTGACAGTTGACAGGATTTGACGGCCGGCCCCACTTGTCGAATCAACGCTGTATCTTTGGCTGATCGATGGTATCTCCAGCTTATGTTTCATTTTATTGGTACGGCCTTCTTCCCGGTTGATTGAGTGCCTCATGTCGAACGAATCCTGCACTGCCGCCGTCCCCAGCGGCCCGACCCAGGAGCACGCATTCCATGGCGGGGTCCGAATCACGGCCATCGAAACCGTGATCCCGGTGCAGATGATGCCAGAGCTGCTTTTACTCCGCATCCATACCGATGCAGGGACAATCGATGGAGAAAAAGTCATCGGTCACGGCGAAACGTACTATGTCCCGAGTGCTGCTGCGGCAGTATTACACGACTGGATGGCGCAACGTCTTCTGGGAGCCGATGCAACGGCCATCGAAAGTCATTGGCGTTTTTTGTTCGAACGCATGACGGCGTTTGGAGGGACCGGAGCTGAATTACGAGCGCTGTCAGCTGTCGACCTTGCACTTTGGGATATCCTTGGACAATTATGCAGGCAGCCGGTTTGGAAGCTGTTGGGTGGCCCTGTTCGTGATGTCGTACCAGTTTACAACAGTTGTGGCGGACCTTTGTACGGTGTGAGAGCATCCGGCAAGCAGGTCGCTGGCTGGCCAGGGCACGGTGATGGCGGAAGCTCCGGTCCTCTGGAAGACAACTGGTCGAGCATCAACGCTCCTGGTGATCTGGCCGAGGAATTGCTGGATCAGGGGTTCCTCGCAATGAAGCTGTGGTCGTTCGACGCCGTGTATCGCGAGGCTGGTGGTCAACGAGTAACTAAAGAGAACCTCAAACGTGGTGTGTCACCGTTTCGGGCAATCCGCGAACGTGTTGGTGATCGCATGGACGTCATGCTGGATGGACATGCCTTCTTTGCACTGCCTGCAGCACTGGACATCGCACGCGCAATGCGCGAATTCCGTCCGTTATGGCTCGAAGACGTATTACGTCCGGACAGTATTCGCGCAATGGCCGAATTTCGTGCGGATGCCGGACTTCCAATTGCGGTCAGTGAAATGCTGGTGATGCGAGAACAGTACCGCCAGGCGTTGGAACAGAATGCTGCGGATTACATAATGATCGACCCGACCTGGGTCGGCGGAATCAGTGAATCCCGCCGCATCGCTGAACTCGCGCAGCTTTACAACGTCCCTGTACTCATGCACGACTGTACGGGTCCACTGACGCTGTTGTCTGGTTTGAACATTGCCGCCTCAGTACCTGGTGTGACGTACCAGGAATGCGTTCGTGCGCACATCGCGACGATGTACCCAAACTTGATCGATCACAATGTCGAGGTCTGCAACGGCTGCATCGCCCTGTCTTCTCGCCCCGGTATCGGAGCCCGATGGTTACCATCTCTGTTTGATCAGGGGTTCAGCGAGCACCGTATTAGTCGCCTATGACAACTGAATGTTGCCGCTGATTTTTACGGGACATCGATTGATACGCGGTTTGTCGTTATGACGAAGTACAGAACTGGACCAATTTTGCGCCAAAACCCGCGTCGTGTTCCAGGGAGTCTGACCCAGATGCGTCCTCGTTCGACCTCTGCGTCTGCCGGTTTGAACCGTGGCCGACCCGGGAGGGACACCTGGCAGCCTACTACAGAATCACCCTCGCTCATCAACAGACAATTGCGACAGGATGTCGTACATCACCTGCAGGTAGTGCTTTGCTTCTTCGGGCGCCATGGTCAGTGGGGGTGCTACCCGGATAACACATCCCGCTAACGGACCCAACAGATGGATTGCATCTCCCGTGTCATTTCCACGATAACATGCTTCGACGGCCCGCATCGCGATCTGTGAGGCGCTCACCTTTGAGACGTTTGCACATTCGACGCCCCAGACAGTCCCTTCACCACGAACGGCAGCGACGACTGGGAGTTCACACAGTTTTTGAAGCCCTTCCTGAAGCACACCTGATAGAGGAATGGAACGAGTCACGACCTGTCCCGATTCGAACTCATCCAGAGTCGCCAGTACAGCCGCGCATCCGAGGGGATGACCACTCCACGTATCTGACGCTTCACCGTATCCCAGACCGGCAAACAGATCTGCCCGACCAACAGCCGCATCAACGGGAATCCCGTTTCCAAGTCCCTTACCCAGCAATACAATGTCCGGTTCGACCGCGTATTGGGTAAACGCATACATGGACCCGGTGCGGCCGAAGTTCGCCTGGATCTCATCCAGTACGAACGCAATGTCCTGGTCCCGACAAAACTGTTCCAGCATCTGGAGATACTCTGGCTGCGGATGATAAGAACCACCACCACCCAGATACGGTTCGGTAATCAGGCAGCACAGACGATCACCAAACTCATCCGCCAGCTGTTGTAATTCGTCTCGATATGGTTGAAGGTCAATTGGCCTGCTGCGTCGCTCAATTGACCCACACTCTTCCTTTGGAAAACTAATGAAACGAACTCGCGAGTCTCTTTCGGAATCTTCCTCAGATCCGGTCACGGCCCCGGCCAGGCCCTTCTTACCGTGAAAACCACCGCGAGTTGCAAGAATCATGTCACTGCCAGAGCGTCGGGACATACATGCCCACAAAGCCTTCTGAGCAGCCTCGCTGCCACTGGCGGCCCACAATACCTGTTCCATGCGTTTTCCACCGGACTCAGATCGCAAACTCTGCAGAAGCCGGTCGCTGGCTTCCACTTCAATTGGAGTTCCGGCATTGTAAGTCGTCAGTGGTGCCGCCGAGTGAAACCGGGAATCTTCCGTGTCCTCGCCGAGACTGATATCCAGATAACTGAATAGTTTCTTCCACCACGACGCCGGATTGTGTCCCAGATTTGCCACCAGAACTCCGGAAGTAAAATCGGCCAGTCTGCGGCCCTCGGTGGTCCAGTGATACGCTCCTGAACTGCGTGCGATCATTGCCAAACTGGATGTCTGAGTCCTCAGGCACTGAGGTTCCACTTCGTACAGACGCGTGCGCAACTGATTGCCATGGTTTTCACCGGCATGCTGAATCGGACAGACGGAGTCAATATGGAGCGCCATGGCAACAATGTCACTAAGGAAGAACAATACCAGTATCTTCATCGGGACCAGTGTCTTCATCGGGCTGGAACGCCCGTTAGAAATGGCCGCAGACAAAGGTATAACGATTGTCGCAATTCCCTTGCCAGACTCAAACGGCAGCAGCAAGAAAGTGGAATCCGTCCGTAATTCCGGGGAAATCCAGACACACAAAACAGTAAATTCCGGTGAACCGAATTCTCAGGTGAGCCACTTAACACGGCGATCCGGTATTTGGCGTTGCGGCAACGTTACAATGAACATAGACCGCTGCATTTCTCTTCCGGAAAATGTTCAGGTGTCTGTGTGCGCCCCATTCTGAGTCTCGCGTTCATTACTGGCATCCTGCTTAGTACAGGATGCGACAATTCAGCGCATTGGAATGATGTGGCCCGACCGATTGGCAGGGCATGACCTGTCAAAGGGGATTCCGTCGCGGTTGCCACGATTCGACAGAACTTTGACTCAGGATCCAGTGCTTCGTGCAAGACGTTTGCCGAGAATACGCAATGCCTGTGCCACGTCAGGATCGCTTAGCATTTCTCGACTGACGTCCTCGGGGCGCTGGCCACGATAAAGCGTCTCGTGGGGGCGAACACTGACATCCGGATCGAGACCCACACCCGAATAATTTTTATCACTCGGCGAGTAGAACTTCGCCGTGGTCAGCTTAAGACCGGTTCCTCGGGGCATATGCATAATACTCTGGACGGACCATTTTCCATAAGTCGTGCGCCCCACAATCGCACCTCGTTCATGGTCAGCGATTGCTCCGGCGACGATTTCACTGGCACTGGCACTGTCTTCATCCACCAGCAATACCAACGGATAATTTCGGGTATTCCATGTTCTGGCCTGAAACGTCTGATTCTGATCCAAAGAGCGTCCTCTGGTCGTAACCAACACACCATCTCTGATGAAGCGATCCAGAACTTTTGCGGCCGTGTCAAGCAATCCGCCGGGGTTGCCACGCAGATCCCATACGAGTGCCTTCATCCCGTCCTGTTCCAGACGAGCAAGAGCATCGTCCAGTTCCTGCGGTGTCGAATGCTGAAAACCACTTTGCCTGATGTAACCGATGCCGCGACTTTCATCCAGCATCACGGTTCGCGTGATGCTCCGCACATGTACGGCCCGTCTGCGAAAATCGTTTTCGTGAGATCGGCCTGAGGGATCTAAAAAACCCAGTCTGACTCGTGACCCGCTGACCCCTCGCAGGAGTTGGGCCGCTTCGTCCGTTGAATAGTCACGACAATCTTTGCCATCGATCATGACGATGTAGTCGCCAGGTTTCAGCCCGCCCTCTTCCGCCGGACTGTCCATCAGAACTCGAACGAGCTTCATTCCCCGGCCGGACTGAGCCACCATTTCGATGCCGATCCCGACAAATTCCCCCTGGATGCTGCCAGTGAGATCATTGTAGCGGTCTGGTGTCAGAAGATGACTGTATTCATCCAGCGCGCTACAACCTCCAAAGAGGTATTCCATCACCACCGCTGATCCGCTCAGTCCCAGCTGCTGATACGCAAGATCACAGACATCGGTGACAACCGTCCGAGCTTCCAGGCGACTGGCAATGGGCCGATTCCAGTAGTCACGAATCAGAGTCCCTTTGACGCGGTCGATGTCATCCTGACGGACCGAATCCAGATGCTCGAGCACGAACCGATGGTTTCCGAGCGCCATGTACAGGCTCTCAGTTCCATGGGCAATAAACCGCGTCGCGGAAATGGGTGTGAAATAATCCAGCTGGACTCTTGAAAGGACCTCATCCAGCATATTCAGTGCTTCACCGCGACGAAGCGAGAGCAGCCTCTTTTCGAAACTGGTGTCCGTGTACCGTCGATCAATTGCAAAATGGACTCGACTGCGTCGAAGCGCATAGATCAGGTCTCTGACAGCAGAGGTCTGTTCTCTGTCGGATTTTTCCTGATCCTTCCAGCGATCGAGAGCAGCTTCATACAGCTGTATTGCTTCGCCGTAGCGGTGGTCATCCTCACGCTCTTCACCCGCATCAAGTGCTTCGCCTGCCGTCGCCAGTTCCGAAATATCAAAAGAGTCTTCACCGCTGCAGACCAGCGGAGCACTGAGGGTAGAAACCCAGAGTACGCCAAATACCAATTCGATGAGTGCCCGTCGCATAAATCGTCGTCCCCTCATCCAAACCGTCCGCAGTTGCACACGGTTTGAACTTATCCCGACAGGTCAATGTCCCCATCACTGCTTCCTGCACTCTGTTCTCCTCCGTGAGGGACACAAACGTCGGAACGTCCCCTCTGAATGACCTGCGTTCCCGAACAGGGCAGCAGGCAGATTGTGATCTGGTCATCCAACAGTTGAATCGTCTCACAGGAGACGCCTCAACCGACACATGGTGACCGTGGCTCATGGGTCATTCCATGCAGTGATTCGCATGGTCCCAAACCATAGCAACGCCAAGTTGCAAATCCGAAACACAGTTTGACTATAGGCCGAATTTGGGAGTGGTCAAACTGATGTTGGCGACAGAGTCCGTTCAGTCTTGCGGGATAACGCAACTCTCACCGTTTAACTGACTTAGTGATTGTCAAGGAAGTGAACGAGTGTATGGAAACTACCAACGACCTGGGAGTATTGGACCGATTGTCCGGACAGCACCGAATACGGTGTGCTAGTACTCCGAAGTGATTCTCGGTCCCTCTTACTCCCCCGTGAAGTACATTTGCATTCTCGCAACACATCGAAACTACCGCCACGTCCAAATGATTTTCTCAGGCCAACAGCGTTGTTCAACTTCCAACCACCATAAGAACTGACAGGGATCAGTCAAATTGCTGAACTCATGACTCTCCAAGTCGGAATCAGACAGCGGCAATCGCTCTGACGGAATGACAGTGCGATCCCTGGTTACAGACGGTTATCCCTGGATGTGAAAGCGCTGCCGGCGTGATTCTGGATTCAATCAAATACTCGATTTTCGCTCCTGGCACAGTTAAAATGACAATGACGTCTGGAGGTAATAGATCGAATGCTGACTCTGATTCCTGCACGTTCTGCTGGTCTTAAGAGTGAATAACGTTTCCGTATCCGGCTCGTGTCAGCACAATTCTCAACACACGTGTCATAACCGTAGAGTGCAAACAGAGGAAATACACTCTAAGAGCAGCCCCGAGGCAATCCTGATGAACCGGACGATAATGAGTGTGTCGCTGACGACAGCAGTTCTGTTGATGCTGCCGCAGGTCCAGGCGGACCAGAACCCATTGGAGTCTCGACAGGAACAGCTTAGTGCAACGCTCGAAAAAGTCAGTTCCGCTGTGGTTGCAGTGACCGACAGGCTGGGATTTGGCACAGGTGTCGTCGTGACTGGTGACGGTATTGTTCTCACCGCTTCCCACGTCGTGGAGAGTCACACAAGCGCGAGACGCCGTCGGAACCGCCAACTTGAGGTCATCTTCCCCGACGGTCATGTTGCGCGTTGTGAACGACTCGGACAAAACCGCTATTGCGATGCCGCCGTTCTAAAGATTATTGACAAACCGGCCACCGGTGAAGAGTTTCCTCATGTTGAAATGGGCCGTTCTTCGGATGTACAACGGGGTGACTGGTGCTTCGCCATGGGGCATCCTGGCGGCCGCAGGGAGGATCGGCCAGCAGTTCTCCGTCTTGGCAGGGCCCTGTCAGTGAGTGACCAGACGATCGTTTCCGACAATGCCATCGTGCTGGGTGATTCCGGTGGTCCATTGTTTGATCTGAAGGGCCGCGTCATTGGCATCCACAGTATGATCACACGAATTATCGTCGAGAACCGACATGTCGCGATCGATGTCTGGCAGCGCGACTGGGATCGCCTGATCAATGGCGAATCATGGGGCAGGCTGCGTATCGATGACAACGAACTGGCGGCAAGTCAATTCGTGGGAATCGGACTGCACTGGGAAGACTATCAGGCCCAGGTAACACGCATCATCACCAACAGTCCGGCTGCCAGGGCCGGATTTCTCCCCGGTGATGAACTGCTGAAGGTCGACGGACGAACATATGCAGATCGCCTTGGCCTCACTTCGCTGCTCGCACGTCTGAATGAGAACGAGAAAGTTGCGGTGACCGTACGACGCGAGGGCAAAGAAGAGACGCTGACAGTCGTTACCGGCCGTCGCCCGAATCCGTCATCGGAATCCGATGACATGACACAGGAGGAAGAAGAACTTGCTCGGGAGTTTCAGCGACAAATTGGGTTTGAGCGACGGGTTGGACGAAACGAGAAACGAACACAATCTGCACTGCGCGACTATGCTGCACTATCAAAGAAAACGACTGGAAGTGTGGTAAAATTCAAGGCAAACGGACGGCAGATTGCCTTTGGAATCGTAATGAGTAATGACGGTGACGTAATAACAAAAGCCAGTGAAATTTCGCGGGCCACTGACGTGGTTTGCGTGTTGCCGGACAATTCATCGCGATCTTTTCGACAAATCGGATCGAACACAACGTGGGACCTGATGCTGGTGAATGTCGATACTGAGGACCTGAAACCATTGGAATGGGATAAGGATCGTCTCTCAACCGGTCGGATGTTAATCAGTCCGGACAGCCGCGGCCGTCCGCTGCTGCCTGGCGTGGTCAGCATCCCGCCTCTTGAATTACCGACGTCGTCACAGGGATTTCTGGGAGTACGTCTGGATAGTCTGCCCCGGAGGTCCGGAGTCAGAATCGGACAACTGCTGGAAGGCGGTGCAGCAGGACGTGACGGAATCAAGGCTGGTGACGTCATGTTGTCGATCAATGGAAAACCGCTGAAAGGTCTCAACGACACAATCACACGAGTCAAAAATTTTCCACCGAATCGTCAGATTGATGTTCGTATTCTTAGAGGGGACACCGTGCGAACAATTAAAGTGACACTGACACCACGTTTCGTCAGTGATCAGCAGGATGTCCTGCTGGGCCATTACTCAGAGCCGCAGTCAGCAGGTAAGTTTGCGAGCATTCATAATTCGGGCTTTCCGGAAGTCATTCAGCACGACACAGATCTGTTTCCACACCAGTGCGGGGGACCGGTGCTGAATATCTATGGCAAAGCAGTGGGAATGAATATTGCCCGAGCCGCCAGAATCATCAGCTATGCGATCCCGGCGGACGCTGTGCACGACGTGTATGAGTCTCTTAGAGCCGAAACACTGGCATCACATCAGACGCCGTAAACCGACCTGACTCAAATCTGCCAGAATGTGGACTGTTTCGCCCCTGTGTATTCCACGTTCAGATGCGGTGTGGCCACTGGGGTTTCTCCGGCGAACAGACTATCCACACCTCCGATGACCATTCCGGAAGTCAGAAGTGTTCGCTCAATCGGATACGGCGTCCTGCCTTCAATGATCGTGGTTTCGGCATGGTGCGCCAGCGGGTTGAAAAAATCAGCGGTCGTTGAACCGTGTCCCGGCATCGGTAAATACATTTGGCATGACACAATCGAACCATCTTCCAGCATGCCGGCATAGTTAAAATCCCGAATATCAGTCAGCAACATCGTTGTGCGCAAACCATCGTTGTGTTCGACGATATACCCGATGGTCTCCGGTCGGGATCTCCCGTCCTCCCTGGGCAGTTTCAGCGTCTTTTGCAACCACTCCATTGATGTAGCATCAGTTGGAAATCCGGTCTCCACCGGAAGATTGTGACTCCGCGTGAGCGCAGAAACGATCAGTTGTCGCGTGGTTGTGCAGTCGTCTGCCCCGAGTCGGTTCCACAATTTTTCAGCCCGCAGAGCATGAATCTGCCGTACGCCGGTCTCGCCACCGACTCGCCGTTCAGACATACATTGAGCCGTTTCCAAAGCATGAATGTCATAGCTGTCGATGCCACCATAGGCGACACAGACGCTCTCTTTCAGCGCAGCACCGTAGGGCATATCGATGGACGGCATTCTCCGAGTGACTGGCAGAGACGATCCGGCCAGAAATGCAAATTCCAAACGCCGCGAATCGTTCACCATTTCGACACATTCATCCCAATTCGTGGACAGATGTTTGTCGTTGAACACGGGTACGCTGCGGCCGCTGTCCTCAAAGACGCTGACCACCTTTTTGAACCACTCGTACCTTGGATACCGGGTCTGACCTTTTTCATTCCGCGGATAGTTGCCGTGCTCACCAATAATAATTACGCCATCGACCGCCAGTTTCTCGCCACCCAGGGTGAGCGCCTCTTCAATGGTCGGAACGTGATTCAGCCCATGCTTACTGATCCTCCCGCGAGCCAGATCGTTCTCGGGAAACTGATCAATATAGACCGATGCAACATCTACTCTCGGCGTTTGCCAGCCTCCGTTCCAGGTGTAACCAACTGTATGCCGATCCAGAAAATGCTGCGCATGAGAATGCGGGTAGACGATCGTTCCCAGAAAAGCAACCTTTGGTCGCCGGCCCGAAGTCGTCTCAGCCGCAGGGACCGAGCGAATCAGTGGGGACCCGGCAGTGATTACGCCAGGTCCCAGAAGTGTTCCTGCGCCCATCGATTTCAAAAAATGACGTCGGTTTGGACGGTTAATCGCTTCAGTCATTTCTGTTTCATCTTTCAATGGCTCGAAAACCAGGCAGTCACTGCCAATGCCGCGCACGAACACCGGATTGATGGCACTTCCAGATTCATCCGGCCAGTCACAACTCGTGTTTCCCAGCATTTTCCGTCTGAAAGAACCGCAGAACGAGTATCTGACCAGGATGTGGACAGTGATTTTTACACAATTCAACAAATACTGTCATGTGTGTCGTATGGCAGACAACACCAGGTTGAGGTGACAACTTCAGAAAATTTAACAGGGACAGGCCGAAAGCAATTGTCCTGGCTGAAAAGACAGCAACCAAACCGCCCGTAACGTTCCCGCCAACGAACGAAATCGTCATACCATACCGACTCACTTTGCGGTGAGTATCACATTGTAAATGTCGACCCAAATCAGACTGGCTGAAATACGGCCGGTGTTAAAGCAAAGTCCTGATTGATTTCTCACTGCAGCGAACACACAACGTTTCTGCATCGCTGATAATTCTGGACCAACTAACATGCCTGAGGAAAAATCGGTCCAATCTCCGATCGAACAGCTATGATGCGCAGAGTTGAATGAGTTGTGTGTCACACCTCTGCCGAGAGTCGTGACCAACAACCGGAGGCCATTTATGCGTGCACTGGAACTGCAGGACAGTGACTTAACATTTCGTTCCGACTACTCTGAACCGGTTCCGTCCAATGATGAAGTGAACGTCCGGATACTCAAGGCGGGCATCTGCGAGACGGATCTTCAGCTCGTAAGGGGATACATGGGTTTTCGCGGGATTCCAGGGCATGAGTTCGTAGGAATTCCGGTCTCAGGTCGGTTTGAAGGCTGTCGCGTTGTTGGCGAAATCAATTGTCCGTGTGGCGAATGCACAACGTGCAAAGCCGGTCGACCTCGACATTGCCCTCATCGTTCTGTTGTCGGAATCCTGAATCGCAACGGAGCATTCGCGGATCTGCTGTCTATTCCCGAGAAATGCCTGCATCCGGTTCCGGATCATGTCCCGAACGAGTTTGCGGTCTTCGTGGAACCCGTGGCAGCCGCATGTCGCATCATCGAGCAACAGCTGGTCCGCCCGAATGATTCAGTCCTGATTCTGGGTGCAGGACGTCTTGGCAATCTGTGTGCTCAGGTTCTGAAACCAAAATGCGGGGAACTGCTGGTCGTTGGAAAGCATGCATGGAAACTGTCCAGGATCGCCGAATGTGAAATTGAGTCAGAAGAGCTGCAATCGTTTGTTCCGCAGGCAAAGTGGGACATTGTTGTTGACTGCACCGGATCCCCCAGTGGCCTGGAGACCGCCCTCCACAGCGTACGTGCGTGCGGTACGATCGTCCTCAAAACCACCATAGCATCCGAACAGTCACTGCATATGGCACCGGTTGTGATTGATGAAACGCGCATTGTTGGGTCTCGGTGCGGGCCATTTGAACCGGCGATGAAGTTGATTTCTGAAGGACGGCTCCAGCTTGCTCCGATGATTTCTGCTACTTACGATATCGAAGCTGCGGTCGAGGCGTTTCAGGTGTCGTCGCGCAGTGACGTGCTCAAAGTGCAGTTGAACCTCCGAGCCGGAGAGTGATGCCGGCCAATCCTCCGACAACTGGTTGACATTGCGCGTCATTCACAGATTGACAGGAATCGGCAGTAAATGCGAGATGTCTCCTGCACACAACGATGCTGGTTAGTCGTAATCCTTATATATTCACTGTTTCCGGATACATTCTTCGAACATTCGCGAGTGTGTGCCGGACGTCAGCCAATGTCAGACATTGAGCTGCGGAAGCTGGTGATAACCGCGATTGATCACGGTGTGAATTACCTGCGCCGTGTCCAGCATCAGGAAAGTGGTGCCTGGGGCGCTTCAAGCAGGAATGTTGTCGGAATGACATCACTGGCCGTGCTCGCCCAGCTGAACTGCGATGTTCCAGCCAATGCGCCCCAACTCAGGAAAGGATTACGTTTCCTGCGCAGAACCTCTCTGGCAAAGCTTCCTCCTAATTCTGCCAACTATGAAGCGTCGTTGCTGCTGATGGCACTGTGCGCAGCTCGGGAATACGACATTGACCGTCAGCAGATTCAGCGACTGGCCCGAGTGATTCAGGATTCGCAGGTAACGCAGGGGCCTGAAAGCGGACTCTGGAATTACGGACTTGCTCACTATTCCGGACCGCAGGGGACTCCGGACCGCAGCAACGGCCAATTCGCCGTACTGGCTCTTCGTGATGCTGCCAATGCCGGAGTGGAAATCGATCAGGAGGTCTGGGAACGCGTGCGAGATCACTGGGAGACAAAACAAAATCCAGACGGCGGATGGAGTTACCACACACCCCTCTCTGATCGAGGTGCGGCACAACTCTCAATTGGAAGTATGACAGTTGCCGGCCTGTCGACCGTCTCTATTGCAGCCCGGATGCTGCACGACGACTCAGACACAGATGCAGACGGGAAGGTCGATTGCTGTGCATTTCATCCGCCACCAGCCTCCCTGACCAAAGGGCACAACTGGCTGGCGGTGAAGGGGCGATTCTCAACACGTAACAACCCTGGCCAGGGACAAATCCACCATCTTTATTACCTGTACGGGCTGGAACGAGCCGGGCGGTTGACAGGTGTTCGGTTGTTTGGCCCCCACGACTGGTATCGTTCGGGATCACGCTATCTCGCTGACCCTCAATACGATGCGCGGCACGAAGATGGTCGCTGGCAGACACCCAGTTGTAAGAATCCGATTCTGGCGACGTCTTACGCCCTGCTGTTCCTGTCCAAAGGTCTGTCACGGATCGTGGTCAACAAGCTGGACTACACATCCGACCCACAGACTACGGATTCGAACGGTGAGTGGAATCAGCACCATCTGGACATTCCCAATCTGATCGATCACATCGACTCAACAGAGAATCAGGGTTGGCCGCCGAGACTGAACAGCCAGGTCCTCACACTGAGCAAACTGCAGGAAGCGACGGCAGTGTCTGATATGAATCAGTCACCGGTGCTGTATATTTCCGGAAGCAACGCTCCTGTGTTAAGCGATCAGCAGGTTGCCTGGCTCCGGAAATACATTGACGAAGGAGGATTTATCTACGCACAGGCTAACTGCGGGAAGGGTTCATTCGATGAAGGATTTCGTAATCTCGTGACACGCATGTTTCCGGATGAAGAGGCTTCACTCACTCGTTTGCAACCGGATCATCCGGTGTATCGGAGTCAGCATCTGCTGAAATCTTCTCATTTTGAACTGTACGGGGTCGACTTTGGCTGCCGCAGCTCTGTGATCTATTCTCCGGAAGATCACGCGTGTTACTGGCACAAATGGATGCGTCATCCTCCGAAAGACCGCTCTCTGAGACTCAATCAGCGCATACTGCGGAGCATTCGTCTGGGTGTGAACGTGATCGCATATGCAACCGGTAAGCAACCACCTGAAAAGCTGCACGATACAACCGTGCAGAGCGAGGAACCAGGAGACAAGATCACTCGCGGACTTCTGGAGATCGGTCAATTGCGACATGACGGCGGATGGAATACCGCTCCAAGGGCAGTGAGCAACGTACTGCAGGGCCTTAACAGGACAACGGGACTCGGAGTTTCGACCAAACCCCGATCGGTTCCGTTGACTTTGGAAGCCCTGAGTGAATATCCGATGGCCTGGATGCATGGTCGTTTCGGGTTCGCTCTGCAGGCTGAGGAAAGAAATGCTCTGCGGGACTATCTGAGTCGCGGCCCGGTACTGATTGCCGATGCCTGCTGCGGCTCGAAGCAGTTTGACACCAGTTTTCGCGATCTCATGCAGCGAATATACCCGGACCATCCGCTACGCCCCATTCCGGACAATCATCTGATGTTCACTGAGGCAACAGGGTTTGATGTTAGGAAAGTCCTTCGACGCAGACTTGAAACGCAGGCCGCAACAGTATCAATCCAGTCCCAGATTCTGGCTGGACCGCCCCGTTTCGAAGGAATTCAGATCAACGGACAGTATGTCGTGATTTACAGCCAGTATGATCTGAGTTGCGCGCTTGAGAATCAGGCTTCACTGGCCTGCGACGGATATCTGAAAGAGGACGCAATGAAACTGGCAATCAATCTGGTCCTGTTTGTTCAGGATCAGGAAGTCACGGTTGATCCGTTGTCAGCGAATGAAGTTCCTTAGTCCTGCCTGTTCCAACAGGCCTGATCAACACAAAAAGCCGAACCCTTATCAGGTTCGGCTTTCGCGATGTTTCGTGTTGTGTCACTGTATCAGAAGACGTCCAGAATGAAGTGGTGCCCACGATGATACGGCTTCTCTGACGGATAAAAATTGTACCAGGATTTGTTGTAAACCGGGATCCGCATTTCAGGCGAATAACGGTAGTACATATGGTCGTACTGCTGTGGCTGCTGGAATGTATGTGGATAGTACACATACGGATAGTGATAGAATCTCTGCCAGTCAGATGGCTGACCTGGAGCAGCAGCGTCGACAGGATTTCCAAATCCTGCGGATACAGCCGCAGCAATGACGGTGAAGAGGATCAAACGCTTCAACATCTTGGTCTCCGAATCACGTCCATAGGATGGCTGAAATCAGAAAGGGGACTTCTCGGCCTGCGAACCAAGGACAACCGAAGTTGTCTTAGTCGCCCCCGGAAACAGACATTCCGGTTCGCAGGGCCGAGGTCGTCTCTTCTCTTCGTTCGCCAAAGCGAACAGTAACATCCGAACCCAGCGGCATTAGATGCCGGTTTGTCGAGTCGGATGCATCCCTTCCCTCGCCATAATGTATCGGCAGGCAGACGCCCTCCGATCAGCACTTTCCGGAGAATCATCACAGAACGCGCAATCAGAATCCGTCCCGACGAGGTATCTCAGTCGCTGGCTATAACTCAAGCTGGTCAACGATCTGGCTGGCAATCGTCAGCGATGCGGTTGCGGCCGGGGAGGGAGCATTGCAGACGTTCAA
>JAKVAY010000094.1 GCA_022447185.1 Fuerstiella sp.
CGCGGCGTGCGTAACATTCAGATTTTCCACCGTGGCTGGGACGCTCACGATAATCTTCCGGGGGAACATGGATCGCAGTGTCGAGACGTCGATCAGGCATCAGCGGCACTGATTCGTGACCTGCGCCAGCGGGGAATGCTGGATGATACACTGGTGATCTGGGGCGGTGAATTTGGCAGGACGGTCTACTGTCAGGGAGGATTGACTCGTGAAAAGTACGGTCGTGATCATCATCCCCGATGTTTTACAGTCTGGATGGCAGGGGGCGGGATTAAACCGGGTGTGACGTACGGACACACAGACGATTACGCCTACAACATTGCCGATTCAGACGGGGTGCCGCTGTTTCCTCAGCCGACCAAAGACAAATGGCAGCCGGGAACCATGCACATCCATGATTTGAATGCCACGATCCTGCATCTGCTGGGGATCGACCACCGTCGTCTCACCTACCGTTATCAGGGACGTGATTTTCGTTTGACGGATGTTCACGGGCACGTGGTGAAGGACATTCTTGCATAACGTTTTCGCGAGGTTGACTCTCGTCACGGTATCCGGCGAATGGGGCTGATGCCGCTGACTTTCAGGAATTCTCGTCTGACCTGGTTCGATCCTCGGACGACCGGTCGTCAGCAGTCTCAGGTGTCCGAATCAGGATCCGCCGAAAGTGGACGACAGATCCTTCACTTTGGATTGCAATTCGACCGCGGGCCGGTTTGCAGTCGTTGACTTCTCCGGCTTTCTTGCCATTGACGTGAACAACGATGCCTCTGTCTCTGCTGATGATCCGACATTTATTCCATTCGCCAACAGGATTGGCAAGATCTTCTTTCCTGACCGTTGAGCCGGTGACAGCCTCACCGCCTGGAAAAATGCTTCCGGCTTCCGGCTGATGAAGCTGAACCTGAATTGAGGTGGGCCACAATCGCTGATCGTCTTGAGTGAACATAAGGATACCGCTGTTCCCGTTGGCATCCGACACAAAGCGCCACTCAAAGGTCAACTCGAATTCGTCAAACTCTTCGTTCGTGTAAAGGTAACCTCGGGGGTCTCCTGTACACACCAATTCGACCAGCTTTGCCTCTTCGTCGACCTTGCGTTTCCAAACGCTGGTCAACGGGGTTTCATCAACGCAGGAAAAATGTTTCCAGCACGATTTAAATTCTCCTTTGAGGAGATCACGTGGTTCACTCCATGATTCATCCGGAGCGGCTGCGTCAGGTGCCGCGAGGTCGGTTTGAGCCTGAAGCGTCGGGCTCACAAAAAGAAATGCAGCTGACACGTTCAGCAGATACAGTACCGCGGTGGCAGCAACGAAACATTTGCACATGCTGCAGCTTGACGGTGGAGAGGGCATAGAAGACTTGGTTGATGAATGCGGTGAACCTGTCCGGCCCGACACAGTCGGGCACAAAGTACCGGCCGCATCCGTCAACCGGCCCATATTTTTTTTAATTCTAGAGAGGCCTTAGCCTCCGTTCAATGTTTTGCCGGGCATAACCTTCGAGACGAACCGAACAAATTGCAGCGAAAACCAGCCCGATTTTCCCTTCATGCGATCAACCGAGCGGTAATTCCGCCGATACCGCCTGTTGTGATCGGGGCGTCTGTTCATAAAAATCGAAGCGAGGACTTGAGCAGGAAATGCCGATCTCTATACGGGTTTTTTATTTTTTTCCCCACTCGCTAATCCGATCAGCCATTGGCATGGACGGGTGCGGACTTAGTTTGCTAACTTTGTAGTGTCCTTAGGACGACTTCAGGAAGACATCTGTCACCTGCGGCAGTTGATTACCTCTTCAAGTCGCGTCGGCACGGAGGCCGTCATGGTATTGAAGCGCAAACATAACCTGTCCTCACAAGATGACAGAAATCCCGCATCGGACGTCCTCATTCGGTGGCTGATTCGTCGTGATATGGACGAAGTTCTTGCCATCGAACGCGGCAGTTTTGAATTCCCGTGGACAGAGGAAGAATTCCTGTGCTGTCTGCGACAGAGAAACTGCATTGGCACAGTCGCTGAACTGGATCACAAAATCGTCGGATTTATGATCTATGAACTGCATCAGTCGATGCTGAGGATTCTCAACTTTGCAGTCTCTCCGGACCAGCGCAGAGACGGTGTGGGTCGCCAGATGGTCCAGCGGCTCATTGATAAGTTGTCACAACAGCGACGTCGCGAAATCGTGCTGGAAGTTCGTGAAACGAATCTGGCTGCTCAGATGTTTTTCGGTTCGTGTAACTTCCGCGCTTTGTCCGTCCTGCGAAATCACTACGACGATACTCTGGAAGACGCGTATTATATGCGGTATTCACTCAAAGACAGTGCGGAGGCCTACAAGCCGTCGAACCGGCTTCGTGATTATGGAGCGGATGCTGCCTGACGGGAAAGAAGGCTCATCAGCGTAACAACGAATTTCGAAGCCAGGGTCGGCAGAGTGAAAATGAAATGGTGATTGGTTTCATGCAGAACCTTCCGCTGTAAGACGCAAGAAGACAAAAAGATGCCCCAAAGATCGACCGGGCAAGCCAGTCGGGCATGAGACTGCAGATTGTGGGTTCCCCCTCACGACGCCGACCGACCCCACCAATGCTGCATGATCGTTAAAAAATCAAAACGCTTCATCAATTTTCTGAAGACGACCGCCATCGGCGGGTTGCTGTTTCTGTTGCCACTGGTTGTTCTGGGTGCATTGGTAGGGCAAATCGCCCCCATCGTCGTGTCGGTTGCATCCGGACTGAATCAGTATATACCGGTTAAAACACCGACTGGGATTGCTGTCCTGATCGGATTGTTCATCGCCATCATCCTGCTGCTCTGCTTCGCAGCTGGTGTGTTAGCGCATTGGTCTTTTGGGAAAAGAATCTCGACTGCTTTCGAAAAAAAACTTTCCCTCTTTTTCCCACGCTATTCGATCCTCAAAGATCAGATGGCAGATACGATTGGCGGGGACGAAACAAGACCACAAATGGAACCTGTCGTCGTGGTCTTCGAAGAGTGCCAGCGCGTTGCCTTTGAAACGGAACGTGATGAAAAGCAGGGCCTGGCCACGATCTACCTGCCTGGTTCGCCTGATCCATGGTCAGGCAAAGTGGTCATCCTGGAACTTGATCGTGTCAGTCGCTTGGATGCCGATTTTGGACAAGCAGCAGCCACCTGCGAGCAGGTGGGACGGGGTGCGATAGCGATGGTGGGGAGAGTGGCCAGATCCCCCAGGCCCACCAGCAAATCAGCTTCTACCGACGACTGACTGGATCACTGCCGGGAATCTGGAAAGCGTAGCATTGGCAAATGTCCAGAATCTCACTGAACAGGTGACCAGGCTCAACGACCGTCAGACCCGCAGGTATCAGGCGACGTTATTGAAAAAACAAGCGTTCCGGCTCGGCTCGGACCCAAGCCTCGCAGTATCATTCACGCTGACAGTGAGATTGTTCGGGAAAGATACGATGTCGGTGTACACGATTTATCACAATCCTCGGTGCAGCAAAAGTCGTCAGACATTGCAACTTCTCAGAGACAATGGCATTGAGCCGGAGATTGTGGAGTACCTCAATGAGCCACCCACGCGCACCGAGTTGCGTAAGATTGTTCGGGCACTTGGTATTCCTGCTCGCGCACTGATTCGCCGAAAGGAAAAGCTGTTTGCCGAAGTCGGTGATTCTGAAGCTCGATATTCGGACAGCGCTGCTGTTAATCTTCTTGCGTCACATCCCCGACTGATGGAGCGTCCGATCGTGATTCGAGACGAAAAAGCGGTGATCGGACGACCTCCGGAAAATACTCTGGAACTGATCGCACCTGAATAGCAGTGTCAGTGGGCGGAAAGCGAAATGCCTGACAAAGTGACGATCCTGAAGCATGCTGTCGTCGATCATCACCTGGCACACGTTCGCGACCGAAACACGCGTCCCGAGGAATTTCGAAGGCGGTTAAAAGCGCTGGGAAGCCTGGTAATCGCTGAAGCCACTCGTGATATTGCGCAGATTTCAACGAAAGTCACGACGCCACTGGAAACTACAGAATGTCGGATTCTTGCCGGGAGAATCGCAGCTGTACCAATTCTTCGGGCCGGACTTGTTCTGCTCGATCCGTTACTCGATCTGATACCGGAAGCAGAAGTTCGACACCTCGGAATGTATCGGGATGAAGCCACTGCTCAGCCGGTTCATTATTACAACAAGCTGCCGATTGTGGATCCGCCCGGCACCGGACTTGTCCTTGATCCAATGCTGGCCACCGGCGGTTCAGCTGTAGCAGCCGTTCGTTCTCTTAAGGAATGGGGCGTCTCCGACATTCGCATGCTGTCCGTTATTGCTGCGCCGGAAGGGATAGAACGTCTGCGACTGGATTGTCCCGATGTTCAGGTTGTTTGCTGTACCTGTGATCGCGAACTCAATGATCAGAAATTTATCGTGCCTGGACTTGGGGATGCGGGAGACCGGGTGTTCGGGACCTGATGGTACGTTCTGCCGAACCGGTCATGCTGGTTTCGCTTTCGTTCACAGTGCGGTGACCACAGTAACGGCAATATCAGTTGATTTCCGAACGGACATGTAGAACATTCGACAAACACGGCTGCAAATTGCTGATTTTCCGACTCTCCGGAAATATTGAGAGAGCAGACTGCGTAACGCCGATTCCACAACGAGGCAGGAAATAAGCTGACTATTTTACAACCTGGACAGTCGATACGATCCGGTCCTGTGTTGTTCACGGAATCCCTGCCTCGAAGTTGTGCGGGACAGTCGGAATGAAAAATGTGTCATCTTCCCGGTTGAACACTACGGGACCGCCATCTGCTGTGACGGTGACAGCTATCGTTGTGATGAGACTGGCACTGGCAGTCTGGACAGGTGCCGCAATTTTGTTTGTCATCACCAGTATAGCGGAACAAAAATTTCCGGCTTTCGATCCGACAGACCGGGATCACCTGGCGACGATTCGTTTTCCTTTCTACTACGCAGCGGGCATTGCCTGCTGTACGCTGGCACTTGCTGCCGGAGTACTTTGTCGTAAGTTCAGCCGACATTTGCAGGTAGCGCTGCTGTTGACCACTTTGGCCAGTATGGTGTTTGCCCTGGATTACTGGTTCGTCTATCGCCCACTGCAGGAATTGATTATTCCTGCAGGCAGGCCGCGGGCAGAAGAATTCCAGCAACTGCATACCTGGTCACGTAACGTGAATGCTCTTCATCTGCTGCTCGTACTCATCGCCGCGGTACAGTCAGCCCTTCCGGTGTTGCCGGGAAATCGGCACACTTTGTGAAACTGGATTCACGACAGTGGGCTATTCTCCGTTTCTCCCGGAGAACATACAGCGCCGGCGAGACCGTTCAATTCGGCCCGACAATCTTTGCTTCCAGACGTGTTTTGAGTTGTTGAAGCTGCTGCAGATCAATGCCGTCGGGCTGAGTTTCAAAAAACCAGTTAACATCTTCCAGAGCCATGTTCGGATGACCTGTACGTGCTCGCATTTCCAGACGCTTGGCTCGGAATTCCGGATTGTCTTCGGAAATTGCGACAAGCAGTTCAAGATATCGCAGCACGCGAGGATCATTGCGATCCTGTTCTGCCAGTCCAAGCAGATTGCGCAGCATTCTTTCAATAATCTGTGTCGCGTTTTGCGGCTCCAGATATTCCGGTTTCATGAGCAGACCAAGATCCTGAACATGACGATTCACATCGTCATCTGTAAGTCGCTTTCCACGATTAAACACGTCGATCCATTCGGGTTCGTGTTCAGCACTCGTTGGTTGGAACTTCACGATATAATGTCCTGGCAGTCCGATACCCAACAGGTTCAGATTAAGTCGTCGTCCCAGTTCCATGTACAGCACGCTCAACGCAATCGGAAGCCCCTCGCGATCATCAATTACTTCATTCAGATAGCTGTGCGAACGCGCGTAATATTGCTGACGACTGCCGCGAAAACCGTTTTCTTCAAACAGCCATTGGTCGAGTGCCTTCAGTCGCTGAAGTTCATCATGATCGTCACTCAATCGTGAACGAATGTCTTCGGCCATTGAATCAACCCGGACAACGTAATCACTGCCTCGGATTTCGTCGTTGTCGAGTTCCGCGAGCAACAATGTGGCAGTCAGAAGATCTGGCTGTGATTCGTCTCCTGGTTTCCCTGCGAGGACATTGCTGAGTTGCTGTATGATCTGTGCTGTGTGTACGTCGTCAGCCAGTTGCCGCACCAGTGCAGCATGGGTTTCGATCTCTGCAGCCTTTCGTGCCAGCATCCCGCCAACGCCTCCGCCGAGCGGTGTCAGTTCATTGATCAATTGACGTGACAGTGGGTGACCTGGCTGCATCTGATTCAGCAGGTCGCTCACTTTCTGCTGTTGATCAGTGGACGGAAGTCGTGACGGAATGTTTGGTCCGATGCTCAGGTTGCGAAACGCGGCTTCAGTCCCTCGGAAAGCTGCAAATCCCAGTTTCCCGTGCGGAATCACATTGTCTTTGGTCTCGAATACCGGCACGTCGTTCACCAGGCATTTGATCGTATCGGCCTCGATTCGAACCTTGAGAGTATTCCAGTCGTTGAGTCGATAGCTTGAGTGCGGTTCATTGTGAAGTATGGTCCAGTGGTTCACGCTGGGCCCATTGAATCGCGTGAACCGGATGTTGCCGGCACTTGGGTAGAATCCGTAGTGGCGGTCTCCGCCGTCTGAATGCATCATCAGACCGGCTGCGCCACGTTCGTCACCAAGTTTGACGTCAACCTCGATTTCGACCGGGAGATCGTGTGCCTCCTTGAGCAGGCACAATGTTCGACCACCGAATCCCGTTCCGCGTCCGTCCACCTGGATCCGTCCTGCCCGCTGTTTCCAGTTGGCTTCTCCAATTGGTTCCCAGCGCTGACTGTCCAGTGCGCCGATTGTGACCCAGCGATCCATGGGTATGGGATTCGGCGATTCGTTGAGGTCCCGCAGATGAGAGATCGGAATAGCGAAGCCGATGTTGTCGGTTGCGGTCGACTTGAGTGTGACCATTCCCACGACCACTCCCTCATAATCGACGACGGGCCCGCCGCTGTTCCCTGGTTCGATTGCCATGGCCAGCTGAATCATTGAGATTCCATCGATGTCACGGCGGCCGGAAACGACTCCATTGACGACGCTGTTCCGTAGTCCATGAGGATGTCCAAGAGCCACCACCGGTCGACCCACAGGGGTTTCCTGGTTACTTAGTTCAAGTGGAGGCAGACCATGCGATTCAGTCTTCAGAATCACCATGTCCAGATGGGCCGTTTGAGAATGCACCTGAAGAACGGGAACATTGCGGCCGTCGGGAAGAACAATAGACACATGGCGACCTTCTCCGATGACATGACGGGCAGTGGCGATCAGATCGTCTGCGATGGCGAATCCGGATCCTTCACCCCTCCGATCTCCGGACCGTCCAGTCCCTTCGATAACAACCAAAGATTTCTGCACCGATGATGCAAGCTGTTCGACACTTGAATCCGGTGAAACAGACACTTTGGCTGGTGTGTCGTCGGCAGACACTGATGATGCCGCAATGATCACAGACAGCAGTACCGAAAGACCGCAGATGATCCTTGAATTGCCGATGATCATCGAGTTGTCCCGTTGTCAGGCCGGTAAATAATCGGTGTAGTGAATTACGTACGTTGTATTTATATCCACACTTTACAGCTGTGTCCTGTCCGTTGTGTCAGGATCCGGAATCCTGTAACAAAGACCCGTTGCAAACGAAATCCTGTACCGACCACGGTCTCACAGTGGTGCGCTCGTGAAAACAGTGGCAAAAGAAGTTGAACCGTCCTGTGAGGCGAAGAGTCATCACGGCAGTGATTGGTTTGTCAGTTGAACATTCACTGTCATCATTGGACGACACTGCTGGTGGAAGTCAGTGATCAGGTCAATCCTTAACCCACAAGTCCCTTCCTTTCCAATCGAGCCCGGTTAACAGGAGCGACTGGAGCACGACCACTACGATTCCCAGTGGAAAAAGATTCTTCCCGGAAAAGCAGATGAGGAACAATCCCATAGCCATGGATGTGGAACCGTGTTGCAGAAATGTCCAGTGACGTCGCCCGTGACCGGCACGGAGCACATCCAGCAAAACCCAGGCCAGGTTTAACCAGCCTGTTAACATTGCGAGTCCGACAATAGGCACCCCATACCAGAAACCCATGTGCAGGTGAATGAACCCTGAGACGCCCCACTGTCCTGCTTGTTCCCCTAAGTTGTTCTCATGGTTCTTTGCAGCATCGATGAAGTTGAAAAAGATAGAGTAGAAAAAGACAGGTACCACGGCATGACTCAGAGTAAACAACAGTACTACCCCGGTACCCACAAGTGACGGAATCCCACCATCCAGTCCGGTACCGAATAAGGGATTCATGTTAAGGGTCAGGCCGATCGCTACCAGGGCATAGGTCACCAGGACTAACAGGAACGACCGAGCCAGGGATTTTCCGAAGCCGAAATCCTCGACTACTTGTCGCATGCCGTAAACCCACTCGCCTGTTTTAGAAATGCCCAGCCAGGGAAACTGGTCGATCATCACAATCGTCGGTGCGTTGGGTTGGTCAGTAATCAGGAATTGTGTTGAGGGGTCTTCTACTAATTTCAGGCATCGTCGTCCCAGGTTGAGGCGGGCATCGACTTCATCCGTCGCCCCCTCGAGAATGATCTTTACAGGCCAGTTGCGCATTCCTTGGCTTATTATGAAACCGATGATTCCTGACCTGAAACCGAATTCTTTGAACTGCTCCAGTATGCTTTCGTAGCTCGCGTATTTCATGGTCGCGCGGTCCAGGCCTCGGGTGATGCGACCGGTTTGCAACTGCCCGTGGGAGAGCGCCACAATAATTGGCTGGATGCGAAAATAGAGTGATCGGACCGACAACAGCCATACGACCAGGGTCATAAGTATGAGTCCTGAGCCGCGCAGCACGGGAACCGGTTGAAATATTGACAGTACGATCAATCCAATGACGAGTAGCACGGTTCCCAGGGCGATGAAGCAGAGAACGCCAAAGGTGAGACCGCTGATCATTAGTCGCAGGATGATGGAGATTGGCACCCGGCGAGGTGTATGAGTAAGACGTTCCCACGAGGATGATTCAGGCGAGTGATTCACGGGTTGGTTCCTGTGTAGTAATCCAGAGGACGGTCCGACGGATTGCTCTGGCTCAACTCGCGATTGGTTTATGATTCACTGTGGAAACGATCAAGTCGATCAGTCACTCCTTAAGCGGATCCATTGCATCAAATGATTGTTGCGATTACCTGCTCTGGCACAATGAAGAAACTCTGTCCTCCGTTGCTGACAGCGGCTGGAAAACGGACAGTTTGATAACGCGTTGGGACAACCTTGCGCATCGGCCAGCGACGGTTAAAACGCGTTCCGGCGATGGTTCCTGAGGGATTCCTGCGACATGTGGCGATAGTTGCCGTGATGGAAAAATATGACTTCGGTATCGGTGCTGCTTTTGCGCAGGCAATGCTGGCCAGTTCGATACCGGAAGGCAACGCTCTGAACAAATCAGTTCGACCGGGATAGAAACATTCTGGTGTTTACTGCGCTTCTGAAAGTCGTCACTTATCCATCCCAGGACTCTCCATCCCATTGAATGACTCTCTGCATCAGCTTCACGACACCGCTGGAGAACAATTTCAGGAGTTGTTCGCCTTTCTCGGAGGTGGCTGCGTTTGGTGCGCCGATATGTCCGGTGGCTGTCCGGTCCCCGGTAATCCAGGCACGCTGAGCGGGCAGAAACGGATTCCCCTGATCAATGTTTTCGGTGTTCTGATGGTCCTTCACCAGTTCCGGATGCAAATGCAGAATCATCGACGTTTCCCACTCGCAGGCATGCTGCATCGAGTCCTGGGTCAGACCAGGGATGCTCGATGGAGGATCCGCCAGACTCCAGTAGGTTGCATACAACAACAGTAAATCCGGCCGGCTGCGGTATTTCTGCCTCAACTCAAACGTAACCTGCCGTCCGGGTACATCATTGCCTCCATGACCATTGAAAACCACGATGCGGCGAAACCCGTGCGTAATGAAGTTCTCAACCAATCCACTGAGCAGGTCCAGCCAGACTCGAGGTTCGGCTGATACGGTCCCCGGAAAGTCCATGTGATGATGAGAATTACCGAGCCACATGAGGGGGACCAGCAGCGTCTGCTGTTTCAGCTCCTCGTGGGCTCGACGCATGATTTCTCCGAGCAGCATGCTGTCCGTAAACACGGGCATATGGTGCCCATGCTGCTCGAGAGCCGCCACAGGAATGATCACCGGCGTATTTCGATCCAGAGCATCGACATCCGGCCAGGTCAGGTTTGAAAGTTCCATTGGATTGCCATTGATAAGATGGTGTGCGCCTAGACACTGCAGATTGTCTCCATGAGACGATTAAGTCCGGATTCCCGTTGAGGGGCGCAGATGGTTCAACTTGTAATGGCTCCGAACGGCTGTGTCGAACGACTGTTCAACTCCCGACATGGCACAGCAGCATCCCCAGAATTCCGGCGGTGCCAGCATAGTAGACAAAGACCAGCAGGGTACGCCTGATGACCAGCCCTTCGCGGCCGACCATTCCGGCAACGGCCAGTGCAGCCACAACGTTATGTACGCAGATCGTGTTTCCGGCGGCACCGCCCACAGCCTGCAGTGCAACAACCCAGAATGGATCTGTTCCGATTTGTTGTCCGACCTCAAACTGCATCGGTGATAACATCATGTTGCTCAGCGTGTTACTGCCTCCAATGAACGCTCCCAGACCACCAACAGCCGGAGCCACCGCAGGCCAGAATGATCCCATGATCTCTGAGAGTGATGTGGCCAGGACCTGGGGCATTCCGTCATATCCATGTATCCCGTCCGTAGAACCAATAAACACTTTGACCATGGGTACAGCAAAAATCAGGGCTACTGATGCTTTGAGCGTGGTGTGTGATGATTCATGGAAGGCAGTACGTACTTGCCCATACGACATACGATGTATCCACCATGTCAGCAGACAGACAAGTATCAACGTGCTGCCAGGGGATGCCAGCAGCGCGTGATTGATGTCCACATCTGTGCCGAAAATATTTTCGAATCCAATGGTCACCGACGGAGAACGCAGCCATTGCGCAATGGGGAGAACAGGCATTCTTGAAATCAGCAGTGCTGCGGCCAGAAATACGTACGGCAGACAGGCATGCAGGAGGCTTCGATTAACAATCGAAGCCTCAGACGGTACGCCGGCACTGGTCGCTTTCGGTGACCAGTCATCCAGCCAGTCCTGTTCTTTCGGAAACCGCCAGACTCCGTCTGACGGAAGGAACCAGCCACGGCGTGCGGACGAAATGACAATGATTAGTCCGGCCACACTGCCGAGCAGTGAAGGAAACTCCGGGCCAAGAATACGCGCCGCCAGTATGTAAGGGATTGTCATTGAGACTGCAGAAAACAGAGCGAATCGCCACGCTGCCAGACCTCGGCGGATCGACCGTTCCGCACCGAATAGTCGTGTCAGGAGGCAGACAAGTATGAGCGGAATCAGTGTTCCGATGATTCCATGAAGAAGGGCAACGCGAAAACCGATCTGTGACAGAACGGTGTCAGCGTCACCAATCAGACCATGTGCCGCAGCTGCGATTGCCACATCTGAGCCTTCGACAAATCCTGCTGAGGTCAGGTCAAGTCCGCTGCGGATGCCAACCAGAATAGGAGTCCCCAATGCTCCAAACGATACAGGTGTACTCTGAATCGTCATGCCACACAGGACGGCGGCCAGTGGTGGAAATCTGAGAGTCACCAGCAATGGAACCGCCACAGCTGCCGGAGTTCCAAAACCGGCAGATCCTTCAATGAACGACCCAAACAGCCAGGCGACAATGATGGCCTGCACACGCTGGTCTTCTGAAATATTACGGAAACCATTTCGAATGGTGTCCACGGCCCCGCTGTACCGTAAGCAGTTCAGTAAAAAAATTGCGCCAAAAATGATGTACAGAAGATTCGCTGCCGTCCCGATTCCCTGAAGGCACAAGGCCGCGATCTGCAAGGGGGCGATGCCCCAGGCGAAGTATGAAATAAGAATCGTTGTGATGAGTGACAGCAACATTGCTCGACTGGCAGGAACCCGCAGCAATACGATGAGTATTGTGGTGACCAGCAATGGCAGGGCGGCCAGGATTGAGAGCATCAGGACTCTTTTCGGTTACCGAGGAATCTTCAGCGTGGGAAGTACGAAGGCTGTGTCGGTTGTAAATTGAGCCATGGTGCCGAATTGCACAGTGGCTCTTCATCCTGGGTTACACTGGAAAATCCAGATAACATCGATCGCTCCGGATTTCACGAACCTGATGTCATTCAGTTCAGATCCCTGATGCGGATATTCCGGTACTCGGCAAACATTGGTTTGCCTTCGTGCAGTTGCAGCGCAAGGACGCCGTCCAATAAGGCTCGATCGTCGCTGTCGGTAAAATCCAGAATCAGTCGGCCGTTCAAAAAATGCCGGATGTGAGTTCCTTTGGCGTGAATGACAATATCATTCCAGTCGTTCAGTCGAAACAACTTCTTAAACTCAGCGTCCGTAATCAGCACTTCGTCTGACAGGTGCAGTTTCTCTCCTCTCCATGTGCCCTTCTGACCCACCAGAATCATTCGACCGCGACCACCTGTGGCGGCCCCTTCGTCATAAATAAAACCGGAGACACTTGGCAGGTCGACCTGATTTCGAATTTCATGCTGGTAGCCTTTGACGACCCATTTGTTACCTGCTGAACCGTCCGTAATCTGTTTTGAACGGTACTGAATTCCGGAATTATTGGTGGCGTTGCAGCGGAACGACAAACGGAGTTCGAAATCAGCCGTGCGGCCGTTTCTCCAGATCAGAAACGTATTACCGTCAGCCACATTTTCAGCGGTGGTTTCACCGTGAATGACACCATTTTTGACGCTCCAAAGGCGGGGATCACCATCCCACCCGCTGAGATCCGTGCCGTTGAAAATCCTTGTCATGCCGAATTCGGGTGGTGCAGCGCGGCCTGTGGCAGCAGAAATGGTGAAGATCGCGACAGCGAAAATCGAAACACGACGAACCATGGGCTTCAGCTTTCTGTTGAGATTGCTGTTGTAACGCGCAACGAGAACTGTTCTGGACAATGCTGCAGACATGTCTGTTCCGGGTCGCTTAGCGGCCGTCGCGGATTCGGTCACCCAGAAAATTATCCAGATCCGGAATGTCGTAAATCTTTCGTGACGTTGTATCCACGTCGTAGTCCACGCGGTGGAATTTCAGCTTATCGCCGTCAACCGTCACATATGATGAACGTGGATCATTGTCTCTCGGCTGCCCGACCGAACCCACGTTGACCATGATTTTGGTCGTTCCCAGATCATAGGTGTAGTTTAGTTCTTCTGGAGAATGAAATTCATGGGCGTCAGTAAACACACCCGGAATATGAGTGTGCCCCTGGAAGCAGTACTGAGGAATCAGTGCAAAGATTTTTTCCATTTTTACCTGGTTAAATACGTCGTCGGGAAAGACATATTCATTCAATGGATTGCGAGCCGATCCATGAACGTAGATCGTCTTTCCGTCTTGGGATTCCAACCGCCGATCGAGTTCCCCCAGGAACTCCCACCGTTGTTCCCCTTTCGGTCCAGCGGCGCGTTCCAGAACGGAACGCGTCCAGAAGATGGCCCGTTCTGCACCCGCGTTGAAGCCTTCCGGATCGAATAATGCCGCCTGGTCGTGGTTGCCCAACAGGCAAATATCCAGTCCCATTACGAGATCGACGCACTCGCAGGGATTAGGCCCATATCCGACGATATCTCCAAGACAGTAAATCTCATCGACATCCTTCGTTTCAATGTCGGCAAGGACCGCCTCAAGTGCTTCGAGATTACTATGAATGTCACTTATGATCGCTCGCAAGCAAGTTGTCCTTCCAGCATCCGTTGAGCCTCCGACTGTATTATTTCATAAGGAATTGAGGCGCAAGAGTTTAGATCTGGAGCTGTCTGTGAGCAAGTCACGGGATTTCAACCGTGGTTCAATTTTCGAATTGAAACACCGTCTGGTTCGGAAGGGTGTCGACGTTGATTTGTTGGTTGGGTCGCCGCCTTCTCCGAGTATTACACTTGAGCGGCGTAACGATTCGCCCTGGCCATTCGCTATTTGCAAGTTTTTCAACATCGGTCTTTGTTCGCAGATAGCGTGCTGGGTCACAAATCATGGTCCACTTCATTCAAGGCTTCTGCTCTGTTTGGCTTCAATCCTGTTGGGGAGAGTTGAAAGGTTCCAACCGGTAGCAATCAGGAGACAGTCACTGGAGGTAAATACCCAGTACATAACAACTTGAGTGAAATATCAGAACTTTGCAGATTTCATTGAAGTTTGATCGGCATTGTGCCGATTAAGCAGAACAGGGTGAGTTTTTCACCCTGCCTGCACTCGCAGGTACCTACCCTCCTGAGCGTCCGCTCACTGCTCGACCTTAACTACGTTCTCGACGGACGTGTTCAGGTCAAGCCCCCGCCGCCTCGGTATCCAACCAGGATGACTTCTCATGATTCGCAAGCTGACTCTTCGACTTTGTGTTCTGACACTTCTTGCAGCGATCGGTTCCACAGCAAATGCCTGCTGTTTGCTTCCGTTTCTCAATCCATTTGCGTGGACATGCGGTCATGGTTGTGGATACGGGTATGGTTACGGTGGTGCGGGGTACAGAATGACGAGTCCGTGGTGTGCCCCGGCCTGTGGCGGTGGATACTATGGCGCTCACGGTGGACATCATGGATGGGCCAGCAGTGGCTACAGGCCGAGCTACCCAGCACTGGCACAGTCAACCGGGTGTGATTGCACGTCCAGCGCGGGTCTCACTACGACCAGTACTGCTTTTTCCAACGTGGGCATGACACCTCAGGTATCTGCATTAGGCGTACCCGTTCCGTGGACCTCTTCGCCCACTGCGTTTCAGCCTCAACATTCGGTCTATTCCACTCCGGCGCCGCGGACTGCGATGTCAACAGCTCCGATCTACGGTCCGACCTGGCAGGTCCAGGGACCAATGTCTGATTCGGGTGGGGATATTCGTGGAGACCATGAAATCCCGGTCATTCCAAATGGATTCAATTCGACAATGCGGGCTGCCGTTCATCCCGCTGCCTATCGTCCCGTGCATCGACAGGCCTACAGGTCTTACTATTCGCAAGGTGCTCTGGCACGACCATGGACTATGCGATAGTTGTTTGTGAAACTTCCTGTCCCACAAGCGACTCGATTTCCAGCCAGTCTGCAGTTGCTGACTGGCTGTTTTGCTGCGCATGTGCTTCAATTGAGCAGGTTCATGGTAACCAGTCCGTGAATCGCAGGTCTGGCGCCGGCATTCAATGTTGAATCGTCATGGGTGTCCGGCAACACTCGTTGATCAAATACCCGTTGGATACAAAGATGTCAGATGAAGTTCTCATCGTAATCGGCGATGCCACAGAGTGTCTGGATACGTTGTATCCCTATTACCGTTTGATTGAATCGGGATTCCGTCCGGTGATTGCGGCTCCCGAAAAACGCAAGTACCAACTGGTTCTGCACGAAAACAGGCCCGGATGGACGATCACCAAAGAATGGGAAGGCTATACGCTTGATGCTGACATCGCATTTAGCGACGTCGTGCCTGAGAAATACGCGGGTATTCTGTTTTCAGGGGGACGGGCCCCCGAATACATCCGATACGATAAGGATCTCGTGCGCATGACGCGTTGGTTCTTTGAAGCCAAACGACCGATCGCCAGCGTTTGTCATGGAGTTGAAATTCCAGCCTATGCTGACTGTGTTCGAGGTCGACGTATGGCGACGGTTCCTAAATGTCAGTTCGATCTGGAAGTTTGCGGCGGCATCTTTGTGAATGAACCGTGCGTGATCGACGGTAACCTTGTGAGTGGACGCACGTTTCACGACAACGGTCAATATGTGGGACCGTGGATCAGGATGCTGGAAGCAGCGCGGTCAGCTGATGGTTAACGCCTGGCGATCTTGCTGTTCGCCGCAGCGGTTCGACTAATACCATACGGCAGCGTTTATGCTGTCAGTCCCAATTCCTGTTGAACCTGTCGCATTGGTTCCAGGTTCCGTCGGGCGCCGTCTTCCAGTAACGGATAATCGTGCATGTCGCAGGTCAAACTGCCGTCGAAGCCGATCTGTTTGAGCGCGGCCGTCACTGCCTGCAGATCCAGACAGCCGTCACCAATGGGCAGGTGCAGCGCATAGGTCGTGCAGTCGCCGTCGGAGAAATGAACGTGTCGAATTCGCCGTCCCAGAGTTTCAATGGCCTGAACATAGGATTTCGGCTGTCCGACACCGTAATGGCAGGTGTCATACAGGATGCCCACCGTTCCTTCGGCATGACCTTCGGCAACCGCATCAATAAAGTCGATGCACCATGAATCCTGCATGCTCAGCGTATCCGGATGCGGTTCGAATACCAGTTTCAGATTTGCCCCTGCGGTCATTTCCGCGACCTGCCGGAACAGACCCACATTGGTCGACAGAACTTCGGCCGGTGTTCGGTCGGCGTTGGTGTGTCCCCAGGTGTCGTGGCTGATGATCAGCTTCAGATCCAGGTCCGCAGCAAAATCTACCGCACGACGGAACTCTTTCAGGGTTTCGTCTAAGGCATCAAACGGTTCCACCTCAACCCAGCAGTCGAATCCGTACAGGTTCAGGCCGATCGACTCACACCATCGCAGAAACGCGGCTCGTGTTTCCGGAGTTTTCAGGTTCTCGTAAAACGGTGGTCGCGATACTTCCAGCGAATCAAATCCCGCGTCGCGCACGATTCGGCAAATCGTTTCGATGATCCGGTATTCGCGAAAACTGACGGCATTAACGCAGGGCATGGAATGGCCTCTTCTGATTCGAATTGTCTGTTACTGAAATCGTCGATGATCTCATGTGCCGGCGACTGTTTGCGTGCGGAAAATCTCATGGCCGGTTTTGGAAATGTTCAAACCATGATTCCCACGAACCGAGCCTTGCTGAGATGGCAGGGAAACGATGAATTTTCAGACGGTGACCTGAACCGATCAGCAGCTTATCGTCAATTAGCGATTGTGGCCACGCTGAGCGTTGCCAGGCGAGCCACTCACAGCCCCTGGATGATCACTCGATCTGTTAACTGTGATTCCGACTGCGACCTGCCAGGTCATGAATCGGGTGATTTACCAGGATGGAACCGAGGAAGATCCATGTTGAGCAGGCAGGATAGTGTGGATTGGTACGTGTCTGCAGGCTGAAGCCGTATCCGGGAACCGGCGTGGATCAGTCGGTCGGCGGAATCATGATGTCGACAGTCCCGCTTCAGCCGTTCTGTCGCGTGAGCCGGCACGACGTCTGTCGTCACTTGACAGACCTTCTGAGTCTCCGTTGCAGACGTTGAGTCTCCGCTGCAGAAGATCGGGATGAATCGGGACAGGCTGCGAATGGACGAGACTTGGAGGTTGTGGTTATGAACGCCGTGTGGAGCCTGGTTCTCGTACCACGCTTTGAACAATTTATTTTCCAGGCCGTAACGGATCGTGGAAATTGCGGGACCCAACAGGTCTTACGGTTTGTCCCGGTTCAACACGGCATTCGTTTCGCACTTGATTCGTACTTGATCGATTGGTTGAGTTGTTTCCGAACGCCTTTTCATTCCAATATCATGTGGTTATCAATGAACACTTGCCTGCCACGGTGCTCTAGTCAGAACGACCGGTGAAAAGCAGCCAACTCCTGACGGTATTTCTCCAACGGAGTAACATCAGGAACCCGCGTCGTCCATGACCGCCGACCCTTGCCAAAGCAAACCGCCTGTCAGCGGACGTGAACCGGATACGGGCGGATTCAATCGAATCGGCCCGATCTCCCAAAAAAATGCAGAACGCCGCCGCGTCCAGCAGGTGTCGTCGATGACCTGTCGGCCAGGCGGCTTCGAGAGCAAATTCATTGAACAGGTCAGGGGCGTCATCCCCCAGGTGATGCCAGGTTCGGGGAAGAATCCTGGAGACCTCAAAACGACGTTTCCCAAGCAGAGATCGTGCCTGCTGTTCGAGCAGTCTCGTGTCCAGTTCCTGTAACGACGCGATCGTGGCTGGTGAAAATGCCAATCGGTGAGCGACCCCTGCCGGATCACGAATGAACTCGTGCCGCAAACGGGAATCACTCAACAATTTCGCCAGCGGCCGGGTGAGATCGGGCTGACTCACAGATCCTCTCCAGTGTTGTCAGTTCCCAGGCGAGTTCGTCCACTTCCGGAAAATTGGCATCCCGTTCGACGATGATCGATTGCACCGGAGCGTATCGAACGACCTCCTCGATCAATTCGTACAGGTCCTCCTGGATAGGCTCGGCATGCTGATCTCGCCATACACCATTATCCTCGGTGTATCCCACAGCGTGGAGCTGTCGGACGTGGTCGGGCTCGATCTCCCGCAGCCATTCCAGGGGATCAAACTGGTGGTTACGACTGTTGACCAGCAGGTTGGTTACATCAAGGAGGAGTCCACATCCGGCATCGTCGCACAATCGGTTCAGGAATTCCGTTTCAGGCATTTCGCCGGGCAACGACAGGAAACTCGTGATGTTCTCCAGCAACAACGGTTTTTCAGCCCTGTCGCTCAATTCGCTGGCATGTGCAACCAGAGTTTCCAGGACATTACGGGTGCAGGCCAGGGGATTCAAATGACCCAGATCGACTTCGTCAGTCCGAGTGAAAGCCACGTGTTCACTAATCCAGTCGGGATCGGCTGTCCGAACAACACGTAAAAAACTCGCGAGATGCTGCTCGTCGAGTGGCCCGGGGGTGCCCAGCGACAGTCCCAGTCCGTGAACCGAGAGTGGATACCGCCCTGCCAATTCGGACAACGAAATGAGGTGCCCATCGCCGAAAAAGTGCTCGGCCGTCACCTCGACACAGTTGATTTCGGGAGGACCGCTCAGAATCCAGTCGGCGATGGGACGACGGAACCCTGGCCCGATCAGAGGAATCGCAAAAATGTGATTCTCATTGATCACCCTCCGCACCCTCCGCATCCGCATCCGCCGCACCCGCACCCGCCTCCGCAACCGAATATTGTATCGGAACGGGAGTAATGGACTTCAGACGCCCCCAGGAACAATGCCAGCGGCCCCAGTGCCATCATCCAGTACAAGAGCCCGAAGTGTTCCATTCCTGCGGACGATCCGTACCACAAACGAACCAGCCCAATCGACTCGTAAGAGAGGAAGACCACCAGAAATACCAACGTAATCCCCCACTCGTTTTTTCGCGCGACCCCAAGCGTAACGACTCCCAGCAAACCGAGAAAACCAAACAGGATCAGAAATTCCGGGCCGTTAAGAAACGTCTGCAGCAGGCTGGCAAGCACAACGGTCGCGCCGCATGCGGGCACGATCCGGCCCCATAACCTTTTGCTCAACTGTTTTTCCGGCGACAAGACGACCGTAGTTACCATCTTTCGGCCCAGACGGCGATTGAAACCGCACTCGAGGCACACGACGAGATTGGAAGGCAACGGCTGCTGACACTCGGGACAAAGCGAACTCTTCGACGGCCGAACTGACGTTTGAGCGGTCTGGCCAGCTTCCAGTGTGGGAATCACGATTGAGGCTCGGCAATGCGGGCAGTTCTTTTGTTGTCCCGCCAGAGAATCTCGCGCGATCAGTTTCTGTCCACATTCGCAAGTGACCTTGATCGGCATCAAAGCCCCCTTGATGTCGTGTCGGAATCCATCCGGTCCACCAGGCGAGCGATCAACTCGACAGTCTCAAGCAGTTCCGTGAACAGGGGGAGCACCTCCGAATCGGCAAGATGATTCGAGTCAATCAATCTTTCCAGTGTCACCGGATCGACAGCCAGTTCCGCAGCCGCCATTTCGGCAATTGCCGGGATTTTGGCTGGAACCAGTTCGGTTTTCAGGCTGAGGATGGACGTCAGTGTGCGAAAGAACGACTCCACGGCATTGCGAATGACGGGCCGAAGTTCCACCGCACTTCCCTGGCTGCGGATGTACTGGTTTCTCAGCCGAATCAACAGATTCTTGATTTCCTGTTCGCAACGCAGTCGGAGATGCTCAACGGAAATCGTGAGGCCTGAAAATATATCTGTTCCTGCCAGCAGGATATGGTGCAACTGCATATCCTGGAACTTGATCGGAAAGATGTCGGTGGAACTTTCCAGGTCGTGTCTGCTCAGAATGAAGGGGGCGACACCAAACTTATCTATCGCGTGGGCCAACGTCCCGGTGATCGATGCCAACTGGTCGACATCAGCCTGTTCCATGACGATTAAGAGAGGAAGGGACACCGGATCACTCGGACCGACGGCTTCACGAGCGGGTGAGCCATAGACCGCAACGGAAACCAGTTTGTCTCCGAGAGCCGCCTGCAACGCCACACACATTTGCTCGACACCATCCTTCCGTGTGTCTGGCAGCGATTGGTACTGCAGTCCTTTCACAATCCGTCCTCATGTTCATTCTTCAGCGTGGAATCCTGACAACTTCAACAGCACATGTCCTCCCGGGGCAACAGCATCCATTGTGTCGAGTCTAACTGATAACTACCGGAAAGTAGATCCCAACGGATGAGTTTAAGTGACCCTGTGTTTCCCCTCCGTCCCAGGTACCTGCCTGGAATTGCCTGTCATTGGAGTTTTGATTCGAGCGTTTGATTAATGAGGGATATCGTCTGCAGGGGGCGGCATGGAAGTACCGCTTCCACGACGGGCGTGAGAAATCCGGAGCTTCGGAGGCAGATGAACACCGAGCACCACAACATTCAGCGGATCTCAGGAAGCTCGTTCGTTGATGGCGGATTCAGGAAGTGTGAGGCTGAATGGAACCTCCGAGCAACACCAACCGATGACTCCCGCTTCAGCCGTGCTGTCGCGTGAGCTGGCACGACGGCTGTCGTCACTTGACACTTCTTCTGAGTCTCCGTTGCAGAAAATTGAGTGTCAGTGGCAGAAGATCGGGATGAGTCGGGACAGGCTGCGAACGGACGTGACTTGAGGATTGTGGTCGTGAACGCCGTGCGGATCGAAGGCGAAGACCTGCATACCGGCCGCCAGACCGGCGTCGATTCCGAAACGACTGTCTTCAACAACAGCGCATCGCGCCGGAGCAACACCCAGTGACTGTGCGGCCATCAGGAACAGATCAGGAGCCGGTTTCCATGTTTGGATCTGGTAGGCGCTGAAGATTCGGGATTTGGCAAAGTGGCGATCAAGTCCTGTGGCTTCCAGACAGACCTGGATCTTGTGCAGAGGTGCATTGGATGCCACACAGGCAGGAAGCGTCATGGCGTTCAGCAGCTCCGCGGCGCCATCGATCGCCTGCAATTGTTCTTTGAGTATCGGGATTTGCCGGCGGCGAAATTGCTGCTCAAAATCCTGCGGAAGTGATCTTCCCAGCTTTTGTTCGATGCCCCGCAGCACCTCAGCCAGTTCGTTCCCGGAAAACTCGCGGAGGGCCTCTTCAAAATCCAGCTGCAGTCCGAACTCCGACACAAAATTCACCAGCACTCTGATACTTGGTGACTCACTGTCAACGAGTGTGCCGTCGCAGTCAAAAAGAACGGCTTCCAGTGGATCTGTATTCATGATGTTTCAGGTCGAGCGTTTTTCAGGTGCGGGATTCAGCAGGCTGAAAACCCTACGTCCGCATTATTCCGGCAGGTCAAACGGATACAGTTTTCGATTCAGGCGTTTGAACGGGAGATTGCCCAAGTCGTGAACACAGGGTTCGGAGACAACGTGAACAGCTCCGGCCCACGATTCGAAACCGGCCCGGAAATGAGCGGCCGATTTGACTCCGATGTACCGCATTTCCTGGGGTTCCAGTTTCAACGATTTGGCAAAAGCTGTGTCGAAAGGCTGTTCACGCAAAGTGGTCAGCAGCACGTGGATTCCATCCTGCTCAATGTGTGCGGAAGGTCCCAGGTTACTTTCAAGGCCGGAGTACATCTGACCATTG
>JAKVAY010000095.1 GCA_022447185.1 Fuerstiella sp.
CTGACCCGTGGCAGGAATCGTTCCGCCAGCACACGTGCAATCCTCCTTCCCATTTTCGGCTCGGATGTTGAGAACAGATCGCACAGTTCATACCCAACTGCAATTCCTGCTCGCTTGATGGATTGCATTGCGTAATAGCTGTCGAGCGTTGTGTCATAGAAAAGACAGAATCCGGGAGATTGCTGAACGACTGTTTTTGTTAACTCTCTCCAAAAGCGAAGACGTGAACTCACCGTCGGTCGATCTTGAATCGGACCGACGGGAACGACGCCAAAGTCGATGTCAGTGGCTTGCTCAAGGTGGCCGAAATGTCTGGGGACGATCATGCGGACTTCACCGCCAGTTGCTGCAAGTCCGCGGCATATGTCACGAACCCGCCGTACTCCCGCCGAAATCTGCGGCGGTGGGTATGCCCCCTGATACACGACTGCATAGGACAATTTATCTGACACAAGAACGTCTCCTCTGACCAGGATCTTTGTTGCGAATGTCCTGAATTCTGTGGTTTTCCATCGTTTGTGTGTGGGCCAACCAAAATATGCGCCGAGTCATGTGAACGAATCGCTGGGGCCGTCAATATGGCCGAATCAACGAAGGACTCGGTGCAGTGGGCCAGGATAACGCTTTGCAAACACTGCGGAGAGGGCAGCGTAGACTCCGATTCGATACAGAGACCAACGGATGCTTTCGTTAAATCCCATCGTCGATCGATCGCGATGACTGATCGTAATCTGCTCGTCAAATTCTGGTTCTGCAGAAGCAACGATCAGACCGTCACCCGAGAAACTCTCGCTGGGAGTGTGCTTTGCGATCAGATGGTACTGCAGTTTCTTCAGGTGACTCAGACAACGCTGATGGAGTTCATGCCCGTGAGTGGATATGAAAATGAAGCGTACGTTCTTCTTTGACAGTGCATTCGCTGCTCCGTCAAGCATCAAGCGTTCAAAGCCCTGTATGTCCGAGTGCAGTATCGTCACCTTTTCTAAGCCATGCTTTTCAATAATGCTGTCAACGCTGACGGTTTGAGGTGTCGATGACTTATCCGGTACATCACTGACAAGGGCGTGCTCAAAAACGCCTTCAGCATTGTTAATTTCAAAATTCTGTTTGCCGAGCTCAAGATTCTTCAGTTCCGGTTCGACCATGTAGTTCTTCGCACCGGAGATCGCCTGCTGGAACCAAAGTGAATAGTAGCTCCAATAAGATCCCAGTTCGATCATCGTCGAATCAGGTCCCACTTTCTTCAGTACCTCAAAGAACACTTTTTCTTCCTGCGGTTCATGGTGACCGCCAAGTTTGTTGACGATTTCTGTGATGAACGGTCCGTAATACCCGTCGGCATAAACCCTGATGCCGTTGTGCATGACCTGCAGTTTCTGACCATTGGAAGTTTCAAACACAGACCCTGCATCGTCAACTTTGGGGATGTAATCGGTGTCTGTACACGACACCGTCATGGCGACTCTTCGCCCTTCCGTCATAGTGGTGATCCGTATGCTGCAATTTGAGAATTGTGTTGGAAAACGGCATCAATGAAATGATGCTGTGACGTCGTTACATATGCTGCCGGAGATCGTCGCCGCCGGTCGCGGAAAATTCAGGCAGCCCTTTTGGCGACAGTTCCTTCGACATCAACGATCTGTTGCAGAATCTCCTTGACCGAGTGTTGCTGTTCCCATTCCGGGTAGTGAGTTTGGAACCGCCGCGTGTCACTGACGTACCAGATGTGATCGCCGGCGCGATTGTCTTCCGTGTACGAATAGTTCATTTTGTTTCCGGTCAATTCTTCGGTCATTCGAATTGCTTCCAACAGCGAACAGTTCGAAAACCGCCCTCCTCCAGCGTTGTAGACCTCACCGGATCGAGGATTCTGGAAGAAGTGATCGAACATCATAATCAGGTCGTGACTATGTATGTTGTCTCGAACCTGTTTTCCTTTGTATCCGAAAATCGAATAGTGGCGGCCAGTCACGCAACACTTCGCAAGGTACGACAGAAAGCCGTGCAACTCGGTTCCGGCATGATTAGGTCCGGTTAAGCAGCCACCCCGGAAAACTCCCGTCTTCATTCCAAAGTAGCGGCCGTATTCCTGCACGAGAATATCGGCAGCAACTTTCGAAGCACCGAACAGTGAGTGCTTACACTGATCAATGGACATTGATTCATCGATTCCGTGTTCGAAGTACGGATGCGACTGGTCGATCTCCCAACGCGTCTCCAACTCGATCAATGGCAGGGAATTCGGCGTGTCGCCGTAGACTTTGTTAGTCGATGTAAACACGAAAACCGCTTCCGGGCTTGATTGGCGCGCGGCTTCCAGCAGGTTGAGTGTGCCATTGGCGTTGATCGTGAAATCCGTCAGTGGCTCTCGAGCTGCCCAGTCATGCGACGGTTGAGCCGCGGTATGCACGACCAACTGAATGTCGCTGCCAAATTCGGAAAAGATGGCCTGAATGGTTTCCGTGTCTCTGATGTCAACGCTTCGAGCCTGAAAATTTCTGACTTCGGCGTCAAGTCGCGTTGTTGATGGTCGTGTGGATGCTTCAGTGCCGAAAAAGTAGCTCCGGGAGTCGTTGTCGATTCCCACGACGATGTCGAACTGAGTCGAGAAATGTCGAACGGCCTGAGAACCGATCAGTCCCCCGGATCCGGTGATGACTGCTACACTCATAACAGTTTACTGAAACCTTCAGTTAACCAATCTTTGAATGTGATTGTTGAAATGGCTTTAGCGAAACAGATGGCAGTGATCTGGTTTGCAAACCGGCGTCAACTGTCGTGTCTTTGTCCTGGGTTGTCGCAATGTGGTGCAACTTGGAGTCTCATGATGCGTTCTCAGGCAGGATCAGTCAGTTGTCAGACTGAACATCAGATAGCGGTTCAGTTCACGAGACCGCTGGACAAGGTGCTTGTCAGATCCACTCCGACCGGGAGAAACTTCTTCCAGTCGCTGATGATTAACCTATGCGATCTTCGTGAGACGCCAGGTGTCATTTGACTTTCAAAAGTCATGGGGTTTCGGCCGTGACAAGGGACCATAAACTGAATTGCTGGATTTGCGGCTCTTGCAGCACGTACGCAGCTTACAATCAGTTTCAAAACCTCCAACGAGGCAGACAGAAAGCCCTTTCTTTGAGTGTCAGTGATTGGCCGCTCTTGCTGAAAAAAATTCAAATTGTTTGTAGACAGTTCAGAGCGATTGCAGGATGTGGGCGCAGACTCCGTCCCCCTGGGTGACAGTTGAAGTCAACACTACTCCTGTCACTCGATAGAATTCCACCGATAGCAACCACTTCAATCACACGTGGGCGGCGAGGCTATCGAAAATCCGCGATTCGATGCTAGACCGACTTCACGCAGATCCTGCTGGACGAGGCAGTATTGTTGAAATTATCGCCGGTCCATCGTTTGGATGACCGGCAGAATCTGTCGGTTCCTGACGATGTGGCCGCATCAGACATGCAAGTCGATCAGCTGATGCAGAAACGGAGAGGGTTTCAAAAGTGTTGGTAACACAAAAATATGGCGTTACCAGGATTCCGGGTGAGCAGGAACCGGTTGAATTGGTGGGTGGCAATTGACAGGCACAGGCCAGTACAGCGTAACACAGCAGCCGCATTGGCTGTCGCTTCTGTAATGAGTTGCGTTGATTGTCGATGTAAATCGGCAACATCTGCTGCTGGCTGCTTTGCAGAGAGGCAGTATCTGTCGGGACGACCCTCCTCCGGCAGATACTGCTACAACTCGGTCTGGTGCTGATTCACTGGAACAGATTATCCCTGACAGGACACCTGCTCCGCTGAATGTGTTGTTTGTCGTGTCTGCACACTCCCGATGAAAAATCGGGTAAGATGGCACCAGCGTCATGTCCTGCAGCGAATTGCCACCGGGGCCTGAAATCATAATGTTGCGGTCTGAATTCAAAGTACGCCCGAAAACCGTGGCTGCCAATGAATTGATCGTCGCCGACTTGTCACAGGACGTCGAATCGGGCAAGCAGGCAAAGTTGCCTCACGGGCTGGACGACCGTTGGCGTCCCTTGTGAGATAGGCGGCACCCTTGTCTCGTGAGACGGTCCCTTCGAAATGCTGACGTTCTTTCAATGTCAGCGACCCGATGCCACGTAGCTCAAATATGTTCCGTATTCATTTGGATATTCTGCTGCAAGGCTACGGAGATGTTCTGCATCAATCAGACCTCGACGAAATGCGATTTCTTCAGGACAGGAGACCTTAAGTCCCATTCGATTTTCGATGGCAGCTACGAACTGGCCGGCTTCCAGAAGGGAATTGTGAGTCCCTGTATCAAGCCACGCGAATCCGCGTGACAACAATTCGACCTGAAGCATGCCGCGACGCATGTACTCACGATTGACATCCGTGATTTCATACTCACCACGGTCTGAAGGCTTGAGATTTCTTGAAATTTCCACCACATCGTTGTCGTAGAAATACAGTCCCGGAACGGCAAAATGTGATCGAGGGGCTGTCGGTTTTTCTTCGAGCGAGACTACTTTTCCCGTGTCATCGAACTCGACTACTCCGTACCTTTCTGGGTCACGCACTTCATAGCCAAATATTGTAGCTCCGGATTCGAGTGCCACTGCATGACTGAGCAACTGCTGGAACCCGCGTCCGTAAAAGATATTGTCACCCAGAACCAGTGCCACATGGTCGGTACCTATGAAATCGGATCCAAGCACGAAGGCCTGAGCCAGCCCTTCCGGCTTCGGTTGGGTCACATAGGAGAACTTCATTCCCCACTGCTCCCCGCTTCCCAGTAACTGTTCGAAGCCACCGATGTCGCGCGGTGACGAAATCACCAGTACCTCATTGATCCCAGCCAGCATCAGGGCCGACAGCGGATAGTAGATCATTGGTTTGTCATACACAGGCACCATTTGTTTGCTGATGCCGAGAGTCAGTGGAAAGAGTCGCGAACCCGATCCCCCGGCCAGAATGATGCCTTTTTTGAAACAGCTCATCTTGATTCCTCTGAAATGATGTCTCTGCGCAGAGAAGCACCCCGGTCACTGTCGACAACCGGGGTGCTCACTGCAATCTACTCTAATCCAAGTCGTTGGCGCCGGTAGTTGCCGCTTTGTACTCGTTCAACCCAATCAGAATGATCGAGGTACCAGCGTACGGTCGTCTCAATCCCTGTTGAGAAATCAGTGTTTGGCACCCAATTCAAATCATCACGAAGTTTCGAGGCATCGATCGCGTAACGACGATCGTGCCCGGGACGATCCTTCACGTACGTGATCAACGAATCGCACGGCGTGTGTGGCAGGTCCGGACAGTACCGATCCACGGCTCTGCAAATCGTCTTCACAATGTCGATATTGGTCCGTTCCGTATTGCCACCAATGTTGTAGCACTCTCCGACTACTCCCCGCGTGAGCACCGTTTCGATCGCCTCACAGTGGTCTTCGACGTACAACCAGTCCCGAACGTTGAGTCCGTCACCGTAAACCGGCAGTGGTCGTCCTTCCACAGCATTCAAAATCATGAGGGGGATCAATTTTTCCGGGAACTGATACGGCCCGTAGTTATTTGAGCAGTTGGTCAGCAACACCGGCAATCCGTATGTGTGATGCCAGGCTCGAACAAAATGGTCGGATGCTGCCTTAGATGCCGAATAGGGACTGTTTGGGGCGTATGCCGTCAATTCTGTGAACAAGCCGGTGTCGCCCAATGACCCATAAACTTCGTCTGTCGACACGTGCAGAAAACGGAAAGCCTCGTTGGATGACTCATTCAGTCCGTTCCAGAAGTTTCTCACTTCTTCCAGGAGCCGGCACGTTCCAAGCACATTGGTTTCCACAAATGTCATTGGACCGTCGATTGAACGATCCACGTGAGACTCCGCGGCAAAATTAACGACTGCCTGAGGCTGATGCCGTTGCAGCAGGTCACGTACCAGCGAGGAATCGCCAATATCACCAACCACCAGTTCATGGTTTTCATCGTCTGGAAGCGAATCCGGGTTTCCGGCATAGGTGAGTTTGTCGAGATTGATCAGCCGGATATTACTCCGGGATACGAGCCGGCGGACAAAGCAGCTGCCTATGAAGCCGGCACCGCCGGTGACCAGAATCGTCTTCATCTTGAGACCCAGTTCTTCATGGCTTTTTCCAGCGCGTCGTCTACGTGGCTCAAGGACAGCCCGGCCGCGACCGCTTTACTGCTGTCCAGTACACAGTTCGACCTCGGTGTGTTTGCGGCAGTTTGCATAAACTCTGCTTCACTTTCGAAAAAATCGAATTCTTTGTCGCTAAGCCCGTGTTTCTGAGCGAGTTCGATCACCCGTCGTGTTGTGACTGCTCCCGGATTGGTCAGATTCCAAATTCCATATTCGTACTCCTGTTCGGTGCATTCAATACAGGCATCAGCGAATTCGTCCAGATGTGACAAGCTGTTTGTCGCATCCAGAAGTCGCTCGTAATTCAACATCTTGCTGATGTAGTTACGTGGGGAGTCGATATGGTTGAATGGGATGCGCAGTCTCCAGATCCAGCACCTTTCTGCCTCTGCCAGTACTTCTTCACCCAGAGCTTTGCAACCGGAATAGAAACTGCAGTTGTCCTGTCGAAACGTAAAATTGGGAGTGTCACATTCTCTGAATCCGCTACTGTTTTCGGAATCACCCGTGAAGATGCATCCAGACGACACGTGTCCCCACGGAATCTTCAACTCTTCGCACGCAGATCTCACGATCCCGGGAAGCACGCTGTTACCGGCAAGGCACTGTGCCTGGTGTATTTCACACGCATCAACGTTCGGTCGACCCGTGTATCCTGCTGCATTGAGTACATATCGAGGCCGAACACTTCGAAGATAGTCCCGGAGGGATGCTTCGTTTGTGTAGTCAATTTCGGCACGTGCAATTGAATGGTATTTCATTCCGCGTGCGGTCAGTCGTTTTTGCATCGCCTGACCAACGTATCCACTTCCACCTAACAGGACCAACATGTTCTTTCCTGATCGTGTTCGTTGACCAATTCTTGTCAGTTGCCGTATGATTTTTATCGAACGAGCAGTCGTTCAGACCATCAATTCGAACTGGATCGACACAATCCAGGTTTCTGGTTCGGGACGAGGGTAATTTACCGTCCGGGGCTTGAGATCAGGGAAACCTAGCAAAAACTGTTGTGCAGTTCCTCTCCTTGTCGCAGACTCAATGATGAAGCTTTGGCCTTTCCGGCCGCCTGTCGTGGCCAAGAACGACCCATCCTGCCACATTGGACAACCGAAATGCCAATTCTGGCAAACGAACCTGACATTTTCCCTGCCAACCTGCTGGAGCAGAAGACACAGAGTCTGGACGGTACTGAATGGTACGCAGTTCACACCCTCAGCCGACGGGAAAAGGAACTAATGAGGCGGCTTCGGTCACAGAAAATTGCGCATTACTGCCCTTTGGCAGAAACTCGCAAAAGATCACCGGCCGGCCGAATTCGCACAAGTTATATTCCGCTGTTCCGCAGTTATGTATTCGTGCGAGGTAAAGAAGAAGATCGCTATAAAACGGTAGCAACAGGGTGTGTGGCCAATTGTCTCGAAGTTGCGGACAGTGAACAGCTTGTTACTGACCTTCGCAGAATCCGTCTGCTCAACCAGGAAGGCGTGGACGTACGGCCGGAAGTGGCACCACTGGTTGGCCGAAACGCGATTGTTGTTTCCGGTCCACTGACCGGGGTTAAGGGGACTGTCACCGAGACCCACTCACAACATCGGCTCACAGTGCTGGTGAGTTTTATGCAGCAGGGAGCATCGGTAACGATTGACGAAGCCGATGTCGAACTACTGGCCTGAGCCCGTGTGGCGGACTCTGATGTTGTTCTCAAGGGGACAGCCAGAGACGAGAGCATCAGTTTTACCTGGATAATACCGCTTCGTCATTCTCCCATACTGTGCTCGGTTCGGTACACGCTGATTTACACGACACAGGCGGGCGAATGGCTGTGATGCCGATACACGAACACAGTCAGATCTGATTCTGATCAGATCCCTGAATTCTGTAAATTCCGGCTTCGCAAAGGCCGTCGGTGAGTCCGCCGTGACGCAGAAAGATCGTCTAACGATTTCCTGCGGATGTTAATGGCGGAAGGCAACATCCCTCTCAAAACGCTCGAGGACTGCTCTGCGCACTGTTGTTGTCTGCGTCACGGGGGCCACCTGTTTCGAAGATTCGCCGACGACCTCGTGCAGAGACTTCGCAAAAGCGGACACAGAAAGCGTCTTCGTACACCTTTTTTCTGCCAACTGACGTGCTCTTCGCCCCATCTTTCTCAATGTGGCACGGTCATTTTTTGCAGTGCGAATTGTCTCAGCGATCACAGATGGTGATCCCGCTTCAACGGTGAATCCCACGTTATGAAATTTCGTAATTTCGAACAGTTCTGAGGTCTCAGGTGCATTGGTCAGAAATGGTCGTCCGGCAGCAAGAATGCCATACAGTTTGCTGGGCATCAGGCACCGGCTGAGGTCGGCGGTCAAAGGTAACAGATGCAGATCGGCAGCACTCAGGCTGTGTGACAATTCATCAGCCGGTTGATAGTCACAAAACAGGATATTCGACAGACCCAGGGATTCTGTCTGCTGCTGCAGATCTTTTTTGCGAGCCCCCTGCCCTACAAAAACGAACTGAATTTGTGTGTCATCCTGCAGGGTTGCAGCTGCTTCAACAAATTCTTCCAGATTTTGTGTCAGCCCCAGGTTCCCGGAGTACATTGCGACAAACTTGTTTTCGAGTCTGAATCTTCGACGAAACCGATTGTCGGTATCCACTGGAACGATCTGTTGCGTGTCAGCCCAGTTGGGAATGATTGACACAGTTTCATCCGGAATCTCACTCTCCAGAAGAAGTTGCTTCATGTCCTTGCTCAGGACAATCATTTTGCTGCAGCGGCGGTAAATATCGAACAGTGAGGTTCTCAGTCTCCGAATGGCCCAGTTGTCACTCACTTTGTCCAGAGCGACCGCAACATCTGGATAAATGTCCTGAAGATAGCCCACCATGCTGCACCCGGTGTCTCGACGAAATCTGTCCGCAACGAATGGCAGCAGGAATGGGTCCGTTTCAAAGACGACCACATCCGGCTGTGGCAGCAATTGAATCTGTTTTTGGCAGGCACGAACAAATGAAAGGAAATTAATCCCTTTTTGCAGAATATTTCTTTTGGAAAACGTCGTGTGTTTTACTCGGTGAATAGTAACGCCATTTCGCTCGTCGATGCTCTCCCAGTCTGCATGGGTCGAAGTGACGTTTGGCTGACCAGCGAGGACATGCACATCAAACTGTTCCGTAAGGCCTTCGCAGAGTGCTGTGAGTAGCTGTCCGGTAGCTTCAGTGTCCGGCCAGTAGGATCGATTTAGAAATAAGAGTCGCGGTTTCATAAAGAATCCATTCTTTACATCAAACAATGCGACTGTCTGCGTGGACGTGGCCTCACAGCGATATTTGTTGGCCGGTACAACTGCAGGACAGGACCGACCCGCAGACATAGTAACTCACCGCTGGAGAGACTATTTCAATTCACGGATGCAACGCTATAGCGATTTTGCAACAGCGTGTTCCCTCACTTCCTCGTGAGAGTGACGCGTGTTGCTTTCCAATCGAGGCCACTGCGGGAACATGGCTGCGAAATTCGTCCTGGATCTCTTTTGAATCGTCAAAAGGGCCTGCAGTAACGTGCTGACGATGCCACATCGCAAAAAAGTCTCCCCGGTGGCCGACGAAACCGGGGAGACTCTCTGAGAATATAAATTAGCTCGTGATTTTCACAGACGGTCTTTACCCGTTCAGGAGAGTTGTGAGAAATTGGTCAGATGGCTGGTGACTCCGCGACAGGACTGAGAGTCTGTGATTTGGGGTCAAACAGACATTAGTTCGGCAGCAATTCGTTCTGTTGCTTTACCGTCCCAGACAGCAGGACAGCTACCCGACTTGTGAGTATCGTTGAGAATCGCACGCATATTATCGTCCAGGACCTGCGGACCTGATCCACACAGCGTGCTTGTTCCTTCTGTTGCTGTCACCGGTCGCTCTGTGTTTTCGCGCATTGTCAAGCACGGGATTTCCAGTGCTGTGGATTCTTCCTGCAGTCCGTCTGAATCCGTCACAACAACCAGTGACTGTGATGTCAAAGGCAGAAAATCAAGATAACTCAGTGGTTCAAGCAACCTTACACCGGAGCCCGAATCAAGTGCTGGCAGTAGATGGAACGATTCCAGCAATTCTCGAGTTCGTGGATGTACAGGAAACACGAGCGGCAATGCTTCCGAAACAACAAGGAGTACTTCGATCAGTCCGTGGAGTGTTTCAGGACTGTCAACGTTTGACGGATGATGCGCAGTGAAGACCGCGTATGTACCGGACTGAAGTCCAAGCTCAGTCAATATCGGTTGTTTCGAAGCTTTTGTAACAAGCCGGAACAGAGTATCGATCATGACATTGCCGACCAGCCGAATCCGATCGTCTGGATGCCCTTCCCTCTTCAGATTTTTCAGTCCGGAAGGTTCCGAAACCAGCAGCAGATCAGAAAGACGGTCGGTCACAATCCGATTGATCTCGTCAGGCATCTGTCCATCAAAGCTGCGGAGACCAGCCTCCACGTGCCCTGCCGGAATGTTAAGTTTGACAGCCATCAGTGTTGCGGCCATTGTGGAATTGACATCACCAACAACCACAATACGGTCGAATGCGGGTTGTGCCTGAGTAAAGATCTTTTCCAGTTTAATGATGAGTCGTCCTGTCTGTTCACCGTGGCTGCCGGATCCAATTTCCAGACTGATGTCCGGATTTCTGATTCCCGTCGCCTCAAAGAAGACATCTGACAGATTACGATCTGTAATGTTGACCGATATGGATGAGTACCGGATCAGCGTCAGCATAATCTTCTAATGCCCTCAGGATTGGAGCCATTTTATGAAGTTCGGGCGAGCTCCAACAATACAGGCGAATCGTTTCATGCGTGTGATTCATCTTCCACGGCTACTGTGAATCCGGGTTCGTATGGCGTGTTGCCATACTCAATTTCCAGCTGAATGGTCTTGTGTTCCGGTCCAAAATCCGGTGACCATTTTATGGTGCGGATGTGAACCGGAGACTCAGAGTGCAGATGGATCTGCGTCGCACCAGTCATAATGTCAACATTCCTATCGCTGACCGCGTGTACATCACAATCAGGATGCACGAGTAATCGAGCAACAGCCGGTTCAGAAATCCGACTGGCGATGTGATCGACGATTCGAAAATATTCCTGTTATCCCCAGATTATGCGAGCATGGTGAATCTGCTGACCATCGGCACTGCGAGAAGTATCGCCGCCAGTCACGGAGCTACTGTCTGCAGTCAATCCGGCATGTATACAACGACCCACTGTCCGATACCCCACTTGGATTCGTAAGGCCTTCTCATTTGCTACACATGCCGCCGCAAAACTTGATCTGAATCGTTCCAGTTGCAGGATTTATCGTCCTGACTGGCGGATCAGTTCGGTATCATGATCGACCATTAATTTAATCAGGTGCTGGAAATCCACTGTATGCGTCCAGCCAAGTACTTCCTGTGCTTTCCGGGGATTCCCCAGTAATTGACAAGCATCTGCCGGACGCCTGAAATTGTCATCAATTCTGACATAGTCCTGCCAGCGCAGACCTGCATGAGTAAAAGCGACGTCCAGCAGGTCTCGAATCGTTTGCGAAACACCTGTTGCAAGCACGTAGTCATCGGGCACATCCTGCTGCAGGATCTTCCACATTGCGTAGACGTAGTCTTTGGCATAGCCCCAGTCGCGAGCAGCATCCAGATCTCCAAGTGACACGGAGTCCTGAAGTCCGGCACTGATCCGTGCCGCAGCCAGTGTTATTTTACGCGTAACAAAATTCTCACCGCGGCGTGGCGATTCATGGTTAAAGCAGATGGCATTGCAGAAATAGAGACCATGCGATTCGCGGTAGATCCGTGTCATCTGGGTGGCAAACGACTTGGCACAGCCGTACGGCGAATTCGGATTAACTGGCGTGAACTCATCCTGCGGACTAACCGAAGGTGATCCAAAGATCTCGCGGCTGCTGGCGTGCAGAAATCGCGGAGGTTTCGGTTGGTCGCGGAGAACTTCCAGAATCCGCAGCGTTCCGATTGCTGTCAGGTCACACGTGCTTTCTGGAATTTCAAAACTGAGACCAACATGCGACTGACCGGCCAGGTGATAGAATTCTGCAGGCTGTACTTGAGACACGATTCGTCGAATCGTAGTGGGGTCGGATAAGTCAGCGTAGTGAAGAAACAATCGCTGATTATAGATTGTCTCATCCGCGTACAAATGACTCAGACGGGATCGCTCCAGGGTACTGGACCGACGAACAAGTCCGTGGACCTCGTAGCCCTTGTGCAGCAGGAGCTCAGTGAGATACGACCCGTCCTGTCCTGTAATTCCGGTGATTAACGCCGTTAGTGGCACGTTCAGCCTTTTTCTTGTGGCGATTCGACTTCATTCAGGCCTGATTGTTCAACATCACTGCCTCGCGCCTCGCGAGTTCTAAATCATGTTCTACCATCAGCCGAGCAAGTTCTTCCAGTGTTGTGGTTGCTCTCCACCCCAGTTTTTTTCGTGCCTTTGAAGCATCACCCAGCAGCAAATCTACTTCTGCCGGACGGAAGTAGCGGGGATCAATTTCAATGAACTCATCCGGATCCAGCTCTAACTGTTCAAACACAAGTTCTGCAAAACGTCGCACCGTTTGTGTCTCGCCGGTTGCCAGCACAAAGTCCTCGGGCGTGTCGTGCTGGAGCATGAGCCACATTCCTTCGACATAGTCCTTGGCGTATCCCCAGTCACGTTTGGCATCAAGATTGCCAAGGAACAATCTGTCCTGGAGACCAAGTTTGATGCGTGTAGCGGCCCGGGTAATCTTACGAGTGACGAATGTCTCGCCACGTCGAGGACTTTCGTGGTTGAACAAAATGCCGTTGACAGCAAACAGGTCATAGGACTCACGATAGTTGATTGTTTGATGGAAGGCGTATGCCTTTGCACAGGCATAGGGACTTTGAGGACGAAAGGGGGTCGCTTCTGACTGAGGGGTTTCAGTGACATCCCCGAACATTTCGCTGGAAGACGCCTGGTAGACTTTAACGGTCTTGCGTTTACGCAGTTGGCGTGCAGCTTCCAGAACATTGAGAGCTCCTGCACCGGTCGCCTGCAGAGTGTATGCCGGCTGGTCAAATGACACGCGAACATGGCTCTGCGCACCCAGGTTGTAAATCTCATCAGGCTCCAGATCAAGTACCAGATTTGTTAGCCCCTGGCCATCCGTGAGGTCTCCATAGTGCAAATACAACCGCACTCCCTCTGAGTGCGGATCCCGGTAAAGGTGATCAATCCGCTCGGTTCCAAACGTACTGGATCGGCGGACGAGGCCATGAACTTCATAGTCCTTTTCGATCAGTAACTCGGCCAGATAGGACCCATCCTGTCCTGTCACTCCGGTAATGAATGCTTTTTGCGTCATCGTGTTTTTTACTCTTTCCCGGCCCGCAGGATTTTGAATCATCGTGTTCAGTCTCTGATCGTGCTCAGCGCCTGACGGTATCCGCTGCGTCATCGCAACTCAATGAAGGACCGTCCTGATTTCAGCTTCATGCGACCAGCCTGCTGAAGTCCCTTCGTCGGGGTGCGACACGGCTTCTATGTTCCTTTCTTGGGTGCTTGTTTGTCGAATTGGATCCACTTCGGTTCCTGGCAGCCCGATTAGTCCGCAGTGGATTTGACCATGCCCGACATAAAACTCTTCCCGGTCTTCCATGCCTGTTCAGATGAGCCGGACGGAAGATTCCGCATCGACGAAAGATATGTGCTCTGCACAGACCACGTTCCCCTTGGGTGATAACGCAGATCAGAAAGTGAGTCTAAGGTTCATGGATTCCCGCAGGGACAACTGGTAAAGGAACCTAGCGTCCGGATGTGTTCCAGGCAAGCTAAATCGTTCGCCAACGTCAGTTCAAATCCGTCCCGTAACATTATTCTGCGACTGGTCTTGCGGTCTCGATTCTCTTCGAAGCGGCAGCCCTGCAGCCGACCCCGCAGATTCACTGTGTCTCTTGGAATTCTTGTGGGTACCGCTAGACTAGCAATCACCGCTCCTATAGCTCAATTGGCAGAGCAACTGACTCTTAATCAGTAGGTTCAAGGTTCAAGTCCTTGTGGGAGCATCGGTTTTACCGAGTTTTGGCTACCGGCCGGATTTGAAGTTTTGCTGGTGTCACTCAAAGTGATACCTGGACCGATCGGTTTGGTCCCTGGGGTTACCAGTCCGGCCAGCATCACAGCTGTTGCGGTCAATGCCAACGTAATGTCGTTTGGTGGTCGCACCGATTTTGTGACGCATCAGATCTTTCAGCACCATCTCTGTTATGTAACCCAGCCGGACCATCGGTAGCCACAGTTCAACATGGCTGCTGAATAACATGGCAGGTGCTGTTTTGGGGGCCTGCCATTTTTCACGACAAATTGCACTGAGGCAGATGTAGCCTCTCTGCAATCATCCGGATCGGTGTACAGAGTTCGGGCATTCGCTGGATTGAGTCCCGGGTGAGGCTGATGAATGCCGCAGGATACGATCTTCCCGAGGAAAATCAGGATCTGGCCCAGTTTGTCTTTTTGCTCGGTTATGATGTTCCTTGCCAGATGGTGGAACAATTTCAGTATTAGCGGGTGCAAACCGACGTCGCTTCCGTTTTATCTTTGAACATCATTTCGCTGCCAAACCGGTTGGTTAGTGCCCGGCAGGTGCCAGAGAACAAGAGATGCCCGATTCGTTTGACTGTATTGTTGTCGGCGGTGGCGGGGCGGGACTCGCTGCTGCTTACTCCGCTGCTTGCCAGGGAGCGACCGTGGCCCTGTTGGAGCGGCGTCCACAACCGGGTGGTACGACGGGGATTGCTGTCGGCTCATTCACTGCGGCGGGAACGCGCTGGCAACGACGAGCGGGAATTAATGATAATCCGGTGGACCATGAAGAGGATGTCTCGCTCTTTGCAGACGCGGAGCTCGAGGCTCGCAATAATCAGCCCTTGCGGCGGTTCTTTCTTGAACATGCCGCTGAGACCCTGCACTGGCTTCAGGAAGAACTTCGCCTGAATTACGTCGGTCCCAATCCTGAACCGCCAAACCGATGCCCGCGAATGCACAATGTTGTCCCGGGAGCCAAGGCCTACGTGGTGAGGTTTCAACTGGCATTACGGCGTCTTGGTGTGACGATCATCACCGGTGCGGCGGTCACTCGTTTGCTCCAGGAGAATGGCAGAATCAGTGGTGTGAAAGTCAGCCAGGGTGGGAATTATTATCAGCTACGGGCCCGCAGAGGTGTTCTTCTGGCCACAGGAGACTATGCAAATAACCCGGAAATGATTGCTCGGTACAAGGGGGAAGAGTATCGCGACATCGAGGGAATCAACCCCCATGCACTGGGGCTCGGGCACCAGCTTGCTGAACAGGTTGGGGCCAGTCTGGTCAATATGGACATCACGTATGGACCCGAATTGCGGTTGCTTCCGGGATCACGCCGACCGTTCCAGCAGTGGCTCCCGGCAAGTGGTATTGCCTCCCGCTGCATGGGATGGCTCGCCGAGCGGATGCCGGGATGGATGATCAATCGTTTCATCAAGCGCCTGTTGGTTACCTGGCAACATCCCGAGGATGCTCTTTTCCAGGACGGTTCCATTCTCCTGAACACTCGGGGGCAGCGGTTTGTCAACGAACTCTCCTGGCCGGAAAGAGAAATAGCCGTCGCCCGCCAGCCGGACAAGATATCCTACCTGCTGCTCGATGGTCGACTTTGCGAACAATATTCTCACTGGCCCAAGTTTATTTCCACGGCACCTGATATCGCGTATGCCTACGTTGAAGATTACCTTCGCCTGCGACCGGATGTCACCCTCCGCAGTACGCAGCTTGAATCAATCTGCAAGCGACGAGGGCTCGATCATTGTGTATTGAAGTCCACTCTTGAGGAGTTTAACAGGCACGTCCGGGATGGCACTGTTGACTCCTTTGGCAGGCCGGCAGCCGAGTTCCCTCTGGACACAGGTCCCTGGGTTCTACTCGGACCGGTCAAGGCATACTTCACAACAACCGAGGGGGGGGCAGCAATTAACCAGCGATTCCAGGTACTGGACCAGCAGTCACGGGCTATCCCGGGACTTTTTGCTGCCGGTCAGGCAGGACTGGGGGGCATGGTGCTCTGGAGCCATGGACTGCATATCGCATGGGCAATGACAAGCGGGCGCCTCGCCGGGATCGAACTGGCTGCCGAAAGCTAGAGGTTCGAGTATTCTTTGATAAACACCGCTGGCTGACCTGCACTGGTTCTCAGTGCAGGTTGGACGTATTAATGATTCCGAGTCGTCCTGCCAGTGGAACGGACACAACTCTTGTATCACTGTGTAGTGATGGACTGCAGTGTCACCGGATACGTCTCAGGTGAGTTCTCGTTTTTTGCGCTACATTCGGAGGCGCTCAAATCATGTAGTCAGTACTTCGGCCCAGAATCCGATCCACAAGATCCTGTGGCAAGTCGATCGATGGAGACTGTTCGGGATCCAGGTCGGTTGGATTGATACCGCAGTAGACAGACCACGGACCAAGGTGTCGCCAACGACCGGCTCGCCGGGGTTCTCCCGGCATGACTGGCGTTGTACAACGATTGCAACCAATCGTCGTGTAGCCCTGATTGTGGAGCGGATTCGTGATCACGTCCTGCTCTCTGGTATACTCATCCAGCTGTTCATCTGTGAAATTCACCAACGGATTGATCCGCAGCACATTTAAACGAGGATCAACCGCCAGAATTGGACAGGCTCCTCGCTGTCCTCCATCAGCCCGCCTCAGACTGCCAATCAGTGCATCATATTCTTCTTTGACCGCATCCAGTGGGGCGGACTTTCGTAACTCGCAGCATTGTTTCTGTCCCTCAGGCGAAAGATACAACACACCTAATTCGGCCGTTTGCTGCAGCATCGTCTTTTGTGGGCTCAGCGTCCGTACCTCCAGCCCGTATTCCGCGATGATACGATCCCGCGTTGCCAGCGATTCTTCAAATAACACACCGGTATCAACGAACAGGACATGCATTTTGACCGGTATGGACTGCAGCATGTGGCAAATCACTGAACCTGTGCGCTGCATCGACGACAGGGCGGCCAGGCGGTCTTCAAACATTTCCCGGGCCCACAACAGTAGTTCCTCGGGCGAGCGATCCTCGAACGTCCGGTTGAGATCCATCAGATCTGCCTGAGACAACCTGGACATGTTCTATCACTTAGCCTTCGGCAACTGTTTTCAGGAAATCGACGCCGTTTGAGGTGTTGTATGGCCGTACCATAGCGGATCAAACGGTAACTCGCGAGTCCATGAATAGTCCGGCATATGGACGGATCGAACCCGTTCGGCACCCATTTGGAGGAAAATACTCAGTGCGGTGCAAAATACCGGACGCTGCCCAAGTTTGCTTTAAACATACGGAGCGTTGGTCTCTGGTGATTGCCTTCGTTTGTGACTTCAGGATCCATACCGAACGATTCGGACAAGACGATGGTTCCTGCCCTTCCTTTGTCGCTTCCTGATTTAAGGCGACCCACACCACTCTTAACGGATGATTTTATCGAGCAGCATCCCACCACCAGGCATCGGAACGATGACCAATAGGTGACGCATCTTTGACAGTTCTCGACAACTCGGCTGATTCCAGATATCGATCCGCATCGCGAACCACTGACAAGACATCCGCACGCACACCACCAGCCACCTGCACGACGACGTGACGTCCGGAAAAGACTCGGTGAGCTGCCGAAGTCATCAACTCGGAGGGAACATCCACCGGACGATTTGAGACAGCACGGAAAGTGTCTGAATCAAGGTGTGTCTGTGGAGCCATTCCCTGCGAATGCACCAGAGCGGATACCATGGCAAGATCGAACACATTCTGCAGATCTGCAAACACGGCGTCTTTGCGGGCCAGTGCTGCATAATTCTCAGTAAACAATTGTGCGAATCTGGCGTTAGCCCCATGAGCATTTCCTGTTGCATCGCGACTTCCGTCGGCGTTTACAATCTGATCCTCAGACAAACATCGGACGGAGTCGCCCGTGAATTCAAATCCGTTCCCGGATGCGTCCATCCGAATCGCTTCATAACCAACAGCCATCCACCAGCGTAAAGCATCCATACTTCCGCTGCCACGCTGCTCAGACTTCGTCAGCAGATCGAAATAACTCTTCATTCCAGGAGCACCCGTCACTTCTCCGATTCCGATTTGTTTCATGCGGTAGTCTGCATCAACAATCACGCGGGCAACTCGTGAATCTGCCGGCACCCCGTCCACGATTACATTCTGGAGGCCAAGGATCTGCTCCAATTCCTTTGTAAATCGGGCGGCAGTCTCTTTGTTCAGAGACCGTCGATTTTTTCTGACAAATTCGTTCACAGTTCGCACCTGATCCTGCCGGGGATCAATGCTGCACATGAAGAACGACGGACCGTCATGCGAGAATGTCCGAGCAAGAACAATCAGGTCGTCCAGTTGCAACACGGGCCGACCGTCGGTGAGGCTCACAACACGACCATGTTCATCTTCTACCCAGTCGGCGGCGGGGCCACCGATTACCACATCACCGGTTTCCGGAAACGTCATCAGATACTGGATCCGGGAAATTCCGGCGAGATTCCGTACGTCCTCTGGAACGGGCTGACCAGTGGCCAGTAGTTCGCTGACGTACATTTCCAGTCGTGGCAATGACACCAATCGCAAATTCGATGTGTTTCGAACATTCGTGTTTTTGTTGGCTCGCAATGCCTGTGTCATGACGGTATTCAGCCGGCTTTCATCGGATCGAAGAGCGACCGATGCCAGCATTGCCGGACCGCCGACAAAAATTCCTTGAGCAAAGGTGGACATGGTTCCACCTTCTCCGTCCTGATCACTCCACAGTGCGGGTGGAGATGTTTGCTCCTGAATCAAAGTCATCAGCTCGGTAAAATCGGCGAGCGAGGCACCACCGGACAGTGACTCCGCAATTTGTCCGGCGCGTTTTGCAACATCGCGATTCCCGGACATGTTGGATGCATCTCGAATATTTGATGCAGCACGGACGAAGTCCCCTGCTTCTGCGGCAGCACGAGCTGCCCGTCGCATCGTTGCTGTTGCCGCGAAATTACCAGACTGGTCACCTGGATGCGCGAAAGCAGCTGAAGACAATGTGCATGTAAGAACCAAGGCAGCGGAGAACCGTACGATGGAACAATAACAGGCGGAAAGACAGACCATGGGTTGGACCTTTTACTGGCCGGAGCAGATCTCTACGGAAACCGGGACGCACAAAGAGCACGGGGTCGCACTGGATACACCTGGACACGTCGATTAGCATCGTCCAGCCAGCCAGCAGCGTCAAGAAGATTCCTATGAATCCGTAACCTGCCGATCACTCCGTTTTAGCCATACAAATCGGCTTTGCCGATTGGGCGGCGGGTGACGAGACCCACTGCGAAGCTGTAGCAGTCAATACATCTGTACTGCCAGCAGTACCACGCCGATTCTGATCCTCTGGCTGTTGAACCGACATTATGCCCGAATTACCTGAAGTTGAGACGATGGTCCGCGGCCTCCGGAAAGATCTGGTCGGCCGTCAAATCAGGACGACCAGGTTTTGCCGGTGCTCTTGCAGGCCAATTCAGATTTCCCCTTCAAAAGCACGATTTCGACGTGCACTCAGGAGCAGCCGGATTCAAGCCGTGAAGAGACTGGCCAAACGTATTGTCATCTCGCTGGATCAACAGCAATCCATGGTAATCGAACCGAGAATGACCGGTCTTTTGCTCATCACGGATCCCCCAACACGGGCGCATCGCCGTATTCAATGGGAGCTTGATCCGAGAGACGGTTTCGCGCAATCATTTGAATTCTGGGATCGCCGAGGGCTTGGAACTGTGCGGATTCTCACTGAAATGGAAATGGTCGAACTTCGTGAGCGACTGGGCCCGGATCCGCTTGATATGAATCCAGATGCATGGGCTGTCCAGCTGTCCAGAACTAAACGACCCATCAAGAACGCAATCCTTGATCAAAATCTGGTAACAGGAATCGGCAATATCTATGCGAGTGAGATCCTGCACGAAGCCGGAATCTCGCCCGAGTTGCCCGCCAATTTGCTGTCAGTTGAGCGTATACAGCGAATCGCTGCTGCGAGTTCGCGGATTCTTAATGATGCGATTCGGTACGAGGGATCGACACTTGGCGATGGTACCTATCGAACAGCATTGAATCGCGACGGCAGCTACCAGAACAAGCATCGCGTTTATCAGAAGAATGGAGAATTGTGTCCGACGTGTCGGCGTGTGCGAATCCTCCGTATTGTCCAGACGCAGCGTTCCACGTTTTATTGTCCACGATGTCAACGTTGCTGACATCCTGATAGATGCAACAGCTGTGATGTTACAGGGTGTCTGCCAGGACTACAGTTGTTGAAATCGGCTTGTAACAGCAGGACGGAGTGACAGCCGTCGGCTACCAGAGTTCTTCCAGTTCGCCGGTCTCAGCATGAAGGAGGCGTCCCGAACCAGCCTGCTTCGGGGCCTGCGCCAGAATTCTCAACCAGACGTGATGTCCACGGACTAGTCCTTCGAAAGACAGATGCTGGTTGAAGTCTTCATCTTCCAGAATGGTTTCGGATTGCCAGTAAGTCCTAGGCATCTTGTCAAACAGTTCCATCGCGAGCAACACATCCAGCTGAATTGGACATGGAATAACAGTGCCGTCGCAAGGTCCTCCAACTACCTCGGTATCTGAGACAAACAGAGTCACTTCCCACTCATTGCGTTCATCATCGTAGTAGTAGTGACAACCAATCGGCGCGTGTGCCGACTTGTCGAGAATGGCTTGAGCGGCAGCGTCAGCAAACCATTGCAGCCATTCGGGAAGAGAGAGAGAATCGCTCAGAGTGAACCGCATACTCATACTTATAACAACAAACAGAAGTGAGAGGGATATGCCAGCGCAACCTACAACTTGAGAAAGTGGGGCTATTCATTCGTTTCAGAACAATTGCTGAAACTCAACGGTATTGCAGGCAGGCGAATACAGCTTGAACAGTACGGGAAACAAAAAGGCTGTATTCGGTGTTTTGATCAACTGTTAAATGATCCGAGTTCAATACGCAAGAAATCAGAATCGTTTCACACACACACACACACACACACACACACACATTTTTGTAGCTGTAGTCGTGGTGCTTTTAAAGCAACTAGCGAACAAAAAACTGGCGAATTAGAGAAAAGCTGACAC
>JAKVAY010000096.1:0-10354 GCA_022447185.1 Fuerstiella sp.
ACACACACACACACACACACACACACACAGTCGTCAGGTTCTGACCACCATGTTTCCAGGCAGACGCCGAATAAATCGGCGCATTTCCAGGACAGTCAGCGTTGCGAGAACTCGCGATGGGTCCAGTCGAGTTGCGCGCACGACATCGTCAATGGGAGTATTTGTCGTTGTGATTGCATTCAGGATTTCAGCTTCCTGAGGATTCAGTACCATCTCACGCGGATGATGGACGGTCCTTTCAGCATCAGGTTTCGCCGGGGTCGTCAGCGGTCCCAGCTGGTCGAGTACATCGTCAACGTTACGAATCAGGCTCACGCCGTCCCGGATCAGTTCGTGGCATCCTTCACTGGTGAGGCTCTGCACCGGGCCAGGAACTGCGAAGACTTCTCGTCCCTGCTCCATCGCATGGCGGGCCGTGTGCAGTGCACCGGAACGGCGAGTTGCCTCGACAATAATGACTCCCTGGCACATTCCGCTGATAATTCGATTTCTTTGCGGGAACAGGCCTTGGCGAGGTTTCTGATCCAGCGGGCATTCACTAACAAGTGCCCCGCGTTCACAGATTTGCATTGCAAGGTCACTATGTTCCGGAGGGTAGATTGATTCCACCCCGGTCGCCAGTACGGCGATCGTGCGCCCGTTCGCTGCCAGCGCTCCGCGGTGAGCGGCTGCGTCGATTCCTCGCGCCAGGCCGCTTACGACGGTGAATCCGGCTCTTACCAGCGCGCCAGCCAGGCGACCGGCGTTTTGAATTCCGTATGGAGTGCAGCGCCGTGAGCCGACGATTCCAATCGCCAGCTGGTCTTGAGTCTGAAATGAACCTCGACAATGCAGCAGTGCGGGCGCGTCAATGATGTCCATCAGTTGCGCCGGATACTGTGCGTCGCATGGTTGATACAAGTCGACACCACTTTCACGGCAGCGGTTCAGGTATTGCACTGCTTCAGCAGGATCGGATCGTATAATGCGTTCTGTAACCGCGGGACCGAGGCCGTTTACCTGTAAGAGAACCTCACGCGGCTGTTGAAAAACAGTGCCTGCGGATCCAAAGTGGTCAAGCAACGCCGTCGTCAGTCGCGGTCCCAGCCCGTGCACACGCGACAGCATAATTGCTGCAATCAGGGGTTCGGGTTGTCTAGATTGATCGGACCGCATGGTACCGATGGCCAAACGTGCGAATTGAAATCCAGGACGTCAAATGTCTGTTTGTCGTTTTGCGTTAATGATCAGATGTGTGAGCTGTTCCACCATGTTGCTCAGTACGGAAAATTCATGCCAGTCATCCGTACCAATCGAATAAACACCGGCGGTGGCGGGGGAGACGGCGAGATTTCGACCGGCAAGACCTGATATCAAGGATCCGATGCCGGGATTATGTCCGATGGCGAGTAGTGTTGAAGAATCCGGCATTGCCTCAGCCTGAATTGCCGGCAGGTAGGCAGCTGGACCGGCCTGATAAAGGTCGTGCCGTGGTGCAATCGGGATGTCTGATTCGAACTGCTCCGCCACGCATCGGCTTGTTGCCACCGTTCTTTCAGCAGCAGATGTTACAATCATATCCGGCACGATGTTCATCTCATTGAGCAGTCGGCCGGTTTGGTTTGCGAGTTGTATACCGGCTCCTGTGAGTTGTCGGTCGAAATCGCGACAACTGTATTCGTCGACGGCGTGCGAGTGTCTCATCAGAATGAGCGTACAGGTCATCAGGAACAGAGCCGGGTTGTCAGAAGAGTTGACGATAACGTTAACCGCTGCCGATACCGTAATGTCTGAAGTACACGAGTCAAGCGCGCCAGCTTCCCCCCGCAGGGTCACGCAACGACTGGCTTTCCAGACAGGCGTCATCGTGGTCCGGCCGGTGGTGAAATGAAGTCCGTTTCGTGCTGCAGTATCAGGTTAAGCAGCGGCAACGTGCGTGCGGGGATTTGACTGTCCTGCGTGACGGCCCGATGAACCCGGTATTGTTGCGCTGTAATCGCCTCATGAAGGCGGTTGATCAGGAAAGTCATTCGTTCATGAAATCGTCTCAAGTCAGAATCTGTCAGGTCTGATCGCTGCAGGACAACGCCGGATGTTTCTGAGTGTTCGTCTGCCCGACGAGATCGATCGAGCCGAGCCAGTGTTGAGCCCTGGCTGCGATACAGATATCCGGCTTCGAAAGCACGGCGCAGGAGGCCATGCGTGTCAAACTGATAGAATGGATCCTGATCGAAATAGACGGCACAGCGACCGTCCCGAAAAAAGCCGATTGTGATCACTGCAGACCATCCGGCACAGATGACCTCGGCCCGCTCAACCATGGCTGTTGCGTCTCGGATGAGATCTTCTTTGTCAGATTCCTGTCGCATTAACTGCTCAGCCCCTTGCCGCTGTCGGGCAATGCCGCAATTCGTGCGTCCGTTTGCACCGATTTTGACAGACCGGGATCGTCAGCGATACAAACCTGCTGCACAAACAGTGAAAATCAGCATATTCACGGTAGTTTTGGTCCGGCGTTCTGCTGGTTTGACGGTAGCATGCTGTTCCGCGGATCTGCTATCCACGATGGTTCGAATTCGCCAAGAATGGCTCGCAGTTCCGATTCCGCCTTACGAATCTCCAGGACCCGCTTATGAGACATCCGGATCCGTATCATGGACAGTCTCAGCGTTTACTGGTTCGGGATTCTGCCAGAGAAAGGGACGTTGCCGCGAAACAGCAGCAGATACAGGATCTGCTGATTCAGTCGAATGCAGACGCAGTATTGCTTCAGGATCCAACCAATATTTCCTGGTTCACGGCCGGTGCTGATCTCCATCGGTGTACGACGGACAGCAGCCGCACGAGCATTTTTGTGACGCGCGACGCTCGGTTATTTGCGACAAATGCGGTAGATTCAGCCCAAATCTTCGAACGCGAAGCATTCGGCCTTGGTTTTCAGTTGAAGCAGCGGGAATGGTTTCAACCTCATCAGGAACTGATCTCTGATCTGTGCCGTGGTCGTCGAGTCATTAGTGACTCGGGTGTTGTTGATACTGTCGGTGCACCGGAGCGGATTGCAACCCTCCGATTGCCGCTCACAGATCTGGAAGTCAAGCGTCTTCAGCAACTCGGAAGAGTAGTCACGCATGCTGTGGAAGCGACTGCCCACGGTGTTCGCCACGGTAAGACCGAAGCCGATGTGGCAGGTGAAGTCAGTCATCGTCTGATCAAACGAACGGTGACACCGGTGAGAATCCAGGTGTGTGCCGACGGTCGCAATGAGCGATTTCGTCACTGGATGTATGGCGAAAATCCTGTCGAGCGCTACGTGGTTATTTCCTGCATGGCGAGGCGCTGGGGACTGCATGTTGGAATCTGTCGCACGGTATGTCTGGGCAGCATTCCGGACGACCTGGCACAGGCTTATCAGAAGGTTGTACTAATGCATGCGACCGGTCAGTATTTTTCACGCAATGGGGCGCAGCTTGGTGAAGTTTGGAAGAAGGTTCATCGAATCTATGAGAAATTCGGGTTGCCAAGCGAGTGGCAGCGCGCTGATCAGGCAGATGTGATTGGGTTTACACCAGGTGAACATCAGTTGTATCCGGATTCCACCGTTTTTCTCACAGCACCCGCAGCGGTTTACTGGCACCCAACTGTAGGGCCGGCGATGTCTGGTGACACGGTTCTCGTACAGCACAAGTCTGCTCACTTTCTTACATCGCCCCGTTCCTGGCCGACGGTGACGGTCCAGGTCAAGGGGCGAGTTGTTCCGTGCCCCGGTATTCTGTGCGTACCGGTTTCTGCACCAAACAGTCATGTCACAGCGGAAGATTCAAGTGGAACATACCAGAGGTCATTGCCATTGGATGAAGGACCGATTTCGCGTCTTGAGTCGGTTTGGGAACTGGAGGTTGCTTCCGACCTTTCGGTTTTCGAAGAAGATGATAAGGCCTATTCTGAAGAATCCGTCCTGGAATAGCAGGACGATCGAAAGCCAAAGATACCAAACTGCTCTGGGAGGATATCTGATGAAACGATTGAGTTTGCTCTGCCTGCTGTCCATAAGCTTTGTTCCTTCGTTTGGCGCTGACTGGCCTCAGTTCCGTGGTCCCAACTGCGCTGGAATCGCTGCTGATTCAGGTGTCCTTCCCGTCAGGTTTTCAGACAGTGACAATGTTGCCTGGAGTGCGGCGCTTGGCGATGGGATCGGTTGTCCTGTGATTGCCGATGGCCGAGTTGTGACATCAACGACTTTCGAGGGGAACGAAATCGGTCTTGCTGCCTATGACGTGGTGACCGGCAAACCCCTGTGGAAACGGAAGTGGCCGATCGGTGACATCGACGAGACCCATCAGACAAACAGTTACGCTTCAACAACACCGGCGATTGATGGTGATCGCGTCTATTTCTACTTCTGGACACTGGGCCTCATCGCAGTCGATGCAAAGACAGGAGAGGATGTCTGGCACAGAGAATTGCCGGTGCCGTATTTTGTGTTTAAGTGGGGCGCCGGAATGTCACCGGTCCTGTACGACGACATGGTCATCTTTGCTCAGGACGATGACCTGTATCCCGCAATTTATGCTTTCGACCGTGCCACGGGTGAGCAGCGGTGGAAGGATGACCGGAGCGATATGGCTGTTAACTATTCTCATCCGGTCATCTGCAATACGGAAACCGGTGACGAACTGGTTGTGGGCGGTACCGGGATTCTTGTTGGGTATGACCCGCAAACCGGGAAACGTCTGTGGCAGGCTCGCACGCTGCTCAGAAATATCAAGACAACTCCGGTTTGTCATGAGGGAACGATTTACATTTCGCTGCAGAGCGGTGGGATTGCCAACCAGTGGCTCGCATCTGTCGACCGGGCAGAAACCGGTAATAACGACGACCGGATCACGCGAGATGAAATACAGGCATTTGTCGGAACACGTCCGGTGCCGGAAAGTTTTTATCAAAAGACATTTGGTCGAGGTGACCTGGATAACGACGGAGATCTGGAAGGCAAAGAACTTGATATCGCATTCCTGCATCCGGACAACTTTGCCGGGGCGTCTTTTGATGTAGAAAATCCCGCGGACGAGTTTATCGTGGCTGTGAAGGCCGGAGGCCGCGGTGATGTGACGGACTCGCATGTACTGTGGAAGAATCCCACCAAGCACACCGATCACATTGTCTCACCGCTGGTCATCAACGATCGCATGCTTCTGATCAAAGAAGGCGGTATTGCTACATGTTTTAGTACAAAAGACGGATCATCAGTCTTCGGTCCGGTCCGCATCCGCAATGAAGGAAATTATTTTGCGTCTCCCGTATACGGGGATGGAAAAATTTATGTGGCCAGTGAGAATGGCAGGATTGTTGTTCTCAAGGAAGGACCGGAACTGGAGGTCCTGGCCGTCAACGACATGGGGGATTCCGTCCTGGCCAACCCGGCCATCGCTGACGGTGCATTATTAGTAAGAACTCGTAGCGCACTGATGCGAATCGAGTAACCCGGGTCGCTCGCTACGCAATAATTTCCTTGACAACTCTGCCGTGTACATCAGTCAGTCGAAAGTCGCGGCCGGCGTGCTGGTATGTGAGTTGTTCGTGGTTGAAGCCCATCAGATGCAGCATCGTGGCGTGGAGATCATGTACGTGGACTCGGTTTTCCACAGCCTGGTAACCGAATTCATCCGTATGTCCGTAAGCCATGCCGGCTTTTACGCCACCGCCGGCCAGCCACACTGTAAATCCGTAGTGATTGTGGTCGCGGCCGGTTGGCTGAGAATTGGATGTCAGAGGGATTTCGACGGCCGGAGTCCGGCCGAATTCACCGCCACATATGACCAGCGTTTCGTCGAGAAGTCCCAGTCGAGACAGATCGGTGATCAGAGCTGAAATCGGACCGTCTGCTTCACGACCCAGCTTTCCGTGCTCCCTCGCGATTTGTCCGTGAGAGTCCCACGGTTGTCCGTTTCCGTGATAACACTGCACGACTCGCACGCCGCGTTCGATCAGTCGGCGGGCAATCAGCAACTGCCGCCCGTGGACTGTGTCCGCTCCGTACATTTCCTGAACTTTTTTTGTTTCCTTTGTAATATCCAATGCATCAGTCGCCTGGATCTGCATTCGATATGCCAGTTCGAACGACTGAATGCGCGCTTCCAGATCTGCATCTTCTTTGCGGGTCTCCTGATGCCGCAGGTTCAACGCTGTCAGCAGGTCCAGCTGTCGGCGCTGTGTGACGGAATCGAGACGAGAATTTTGTATATTCGCGATCAATTCTGTAACTTTGGTCTTTCGAGTATCAAGGTGTGTGCCCTGAAAGATGCCAGGCAGGAATGCGCTGCGCCAGTTGGATGAATCAGCGACCGGCAACCCAGGACACAGGACCACGAATCCGGGCAGACTCTGATTTTCGCATCCGAGTCCGTAAGTCAGCCACGACCCGTAACTTGGCCGCGACAGCCGTTCGTCGCCCGTATTCATGAGCCTCATACTTTGCTCGTGATTCGGCGTATTCGCGTACATTGACCGAATCACACAGATTCGATCGGCGTGTTCTGCCGCGGTCTTTTGAAACAACTCACTGCACCACAATCCGCTGTCTCCGTACTGATCGAACCTGAAAGGTGATGCGAGCGCCACTCCTGTTTTCCGCTCCGTTGTCAGATTGCCCAAAGGCAGTCGCTTACCGCTCCATCGAGTGAGTTCCGGTTTCGGGTCCCACGTATCCACCTGCGACGGACCACCATTGAGATAAATGTGGATGACATGTTTCGCGCGGGGCGGAAAGTGCGAATTCTTTGGAGTCAGCGGGCTGTCGGATGCCTGCAGCAGCGACGGCATTGCCAGCATACCCAGACCAGTACCGGTGCTGCGCAGAAAGTCACGCCTTGAGCAGACCACAGATTCAAACAGATTCATTGGATGCAGCAATTCGTATCTGTTAACGATTTCCGATCGATCGAGTCTCTATTATGAGTACAGTCAGTACCTGACGTCCAGCGTGAAAAAGAATCAGCGTCTTTGCACACAGATGATGATGTTCATTGCTGTCGTCGGGAACGCTGCCGATGATTTGAAACTGTACCAAGAGTCGGAACGGGACTGGGAGATCATCGTTTTGACGAGTTCAGGAAGAACAACTGCTTCTCAATATGTATTCAACGATTAGGATCGCAGACTGATATCGAAAATTTACCCAGCTCGATTAAAACCGGCCCTGGTGGACTGCGGAGAGGTGACAGTCCTGTGGGAATCTTCGAGGAAGTTCACTGCATGGGCGTTCCTGCTCGTTCTCCGCGACGCTCCCAAACAGAGGATGATCTGCATTGTCAATGACACAGATCATTCGGAATGAACAATCGACTTCAGTACGGAGCCTCATCACCGAGGCTCTGTCAGTGTTGAAGTGACTCGTCAGATCGTTTCACGACTGGACGATCGACAGACAGGAACATTTTGGCGAGTCGGGAGTATCCGCTTTCGGATTGAGATGTGTGCAGCAACAGGGGGATGCACATTCCCGTCCAACAGAGAGATTCTCAATTGCCGATTGTCTGATACCAGGTGCTCCAGGGCACAGGAGGAATTACCAGGCATGTGTTACATGCCTGGTCAGCGGTGTTGATCCTCTGTCAATGCACGAGAATTGGGACGACTTCGTTGCCTCGATCACGGTTCGTCTCGCGATCGGAAGCACTCCCGACCGATGACACAGGCAGTGCGGTCGACCAATTCTTCGTCCGGTCCCAGAATGTGCTGCGTCCTGTTGCACCAGCAATTGAAGCGAGTACTCCCCTCTTCTTCGGACGACTGGGGATCAGGATTACCGGTCACGTATATTGCCTTGCTGCGAAGATTCATGCAGGGGGCTTGTGACTGAGTGTCCGGTTCTTCAAACGAGCGTTCGTAACCCATTGGTATCTCCGGGCCTGACTGTCGAATTCAACAGCTGAATTGTGGCAGAAAACACGTACGAGGTACCCAGGGATGTCGATGGCACCCTGCAACGTTGCCATTTCAGTGCACAAAATCTCACGAGCAATCAGGTGATATTCGTTTCCAGTGCTGGTGACGCGGAAGGTTCGTTCAACATCGGGCGGTCCGCTCCGCCTGTTTCATGTCCAGCTGCTTTGAGCACTGCGCGTCTGACGGCTACTTGCGCAAGCTGGACTTTGTATTCATTCTGTGAAAGTGGCGTGGCATCGGTGACTGACATTATCCCTGCATGCTCGGCTGATTCTTCGGTGATCGACTTGCCGCAGAGTGACTGAGCCGCACCGGTCGCGATCCAGGGGGCCGGGGCAACCTGACCCAGGACGATACTGGCGTTTCTGACCATTCCTGAGGTGACTTCCATACTGACTGCCGCCGCCGCAAGTGGTTGATCCGGTCCTTCTCCGTGCCGTACCTCGTAAGCTGCGCTCAGGCGATTACCGTGCGGTGGAAGAATGACGTGTGTGACCAGTTGTCCAGGTTGCAGTACGTTCTCGCGTTCGTGGTCGGACATTGGTATCCGGTAAAGATTCTGCAGATCCAGGATCTGTTCTTCGTTCGGTCCGGGGCCGATGATTCGTACCTGAGCGCCCAGCGCAATGAGGGGCGGAGCTAACCGAGACGCATTGACGAATTTTGCGGAGCTGTGGTTGCCCAGGATCGCGTGATATCGATTGTCGCCGTCGACCACCATTTGACCGTTGTCTGCCAGCAGTCCGTGTCCCTCACGAAAGTACCAGCAGGTCGGACGTCTCAGCAGCTCACCAACGAATGTGCCCTGGGACTGAAGCTGGATACTGCTGATTCCCTGAATGACCTGGCTGACCGACGGGAAGTGAACCGTCAGTTGATTGTCGGAAAATTCATTCAGACGGACAGCGGCACCAATCCAGAGCTTTCCGGTGTCGTCCTGTTCGATGCGTTTTAGTGAATCGATCTCACAGACATTAACCACACGGTCCGGCGCGACAACCATTCGCTTCATAAGGCCGACGAGATCAGTGCCTCCAGCGAGAATCGCAGATTCTTTTCGGAAATCTGTCAGCAGCGTCACAGCTTCATGTTCAGTCGTAGGCTGAGCATACTCGAAATTCCTCATTAAAATTAACCTTTCGCAGTTCGGAGTGCGTCGAGCACGCGTTTTGGAGTCAGTGGCAGAGTCGGAACACGAACGCCAGTGGCGTTGCACACTGCATTTGAAATTGCGGCACTTCCACTGATTACGGGCGGTTCACCCAGACCGATCACTCCTTTGGCTCGTTCGCTTTCCGGTTCGTGAAGATGAACCACGAGTTCTCCGGTGTCGCCTAATCGTGGTAACCGATAATGCTCTAGTTCACTGTTGATAAAGGCACCGGTCCCTGGATCATTGATTCGTTGTTCGAATAATGCCGACGCAATACTCATAATCAGGGCCCCATAGATCTGGCTTTCCGCAGTTTTGCGATTGATGATCAGTCCCATGTCCTGAACGGCCACCATCTTCCGAATCTTTACCACGCCGGTATCCATATCGACGGCCACATGAGCCATTTGGCAGCCAGCAACGTTTGAGCTCGACAAGGGACTTTCATCACCGCGTTTGTAGTTCGAGGTCACTTCCAGCGGTTGAATTCCAATTAGTCCACAGGCCTGTTTCCACGACAGCGATTTGTCGCTGTAGCCGACGACGGAGATATTTCCATTTGACGCTTCGAGTTGATCGGCGGGGACGTCCAGTTTTTTTGCTACCAGTCCAAAGAGCTCAGCCAAACCCTGCTGTCCGGCACGACGATGCGACTCGCTGACGGCACCCACAGTTGTACTACCACCCGACGCTCCACTGAAGGGATAGGTGGAACTGCCGATGTTGACCTTGATGGCCTCAATTGGCAGTCCCAGTGTTTCTGCCAGAACCATTGCACAGACGGTGCGTGTTCCGGTTCCCAACTCCTGTGTGCCGCAATAAGATTCGACTCCGCCATCCGGGTGGATTTTCAGCAGACAGCTCGAGGAATTTGCCGTGCCACCCCATTTGTGGATTCCGATTCCGAGACCCTCGACCACCGACCCCTGCTTTCTGCCCTGACCGTGAAGATGCCAGTGCTTTCGCCAGCCGATCAAATCGGCTGCAATCCGCAACTGCTCGGCGTAAACAAGAGATTTTTCCGGTGTGTCGATGTTTTCCAGATTTCGCAGGAAAATGTCGAGGCTGTCGGCCTGCATCTTTGCTGCCAGATCATCGTAGGCAGTTTGCGTAATCGCGCAGGCTTGTGGATGGTTTGGGGCTCGCCATGCTGCGGAGGGCTCGTTGTTGGTGATGATTCCAGTGGCCCGTCTCCGCCAGTTCTTTGGCCTGAACACGTACGGGAAATTACCAACGGAAACCGTTGATCCGTTAAAGCCGGACGTTCCCCAGTGGTGC
>JAKVAY010000096.1:10364-20751 GCA_022447185.1 Fuerstiella sp.
GCGAATCCCAAACCTGCACGACACCGTTTTCGTCGGCACCGAGTTTCACTTCAATGAAGCCGGACGGACGATTACCGCCGATCTTCAGTTCCTGATCACGTGTCAGCATGAATTTGACCGGTCGGCCGGTCTTCTTGGCAATTTCCGCTGCTGCGATGCCCCAGTAGTCGGGCCTGAATTTACTGCCGAATCCACCACCGATGTAGTCGCACTGCACGTCGACTTCGTCAGCTGTGATTTTCAGAGCATCCGCAAATCCATCGTCTGTTCTCGAAACGTTTTGTGTGGAGAGATTGACTTTCAGATGGTCACTTTCCCAATGCAATGTTGAACCGTGTGGTTCAAGACAGCAGTGGGTAATCGCATCAATACCATAATTGCCTTGAACGACATATTTCGACTGAGTAAACAGATTCTGTATCTTCTCTTCTTCCCAAATTTCTTCATCATCATCGTCTCCTGGTTCTCCCAGCGCCTCATCGAGTTCGATTCCGCCTCCTGCTCTCTTGGTGCGCTGTTTGGCTTCCGCTGCTTCCAGGTCGTGATCGGCAACAAACGTTTCCAGCATCTCGTATCGGACTTTCAGCTTTGATACGCCTTCTGCAGCGGCGGCCTCTGTTTCAGCTGCGACCGCAGCAAGCAGTGTTCCGTCAGCGCGAATTTCGACCGGTTTATCACCTGTTTTTGGCGCTTTGATAAGATGCACATAGACGACCCCAGGAACCCGTTGTGCCTCAGAGGTGTCGACAGAGACGACGCGACAGTGCGCATGTGGACACCCCAGTGCCCTCACAATTAACTGCTTCGGCAGGTTGATGTCATACGTGTATTTTGCGGTACCTGTGGATTTTTCAATGCCGTCGATACGACTGACACGCTTGCCAACCAGACGCGTTTTGTGATTTTCAGGCCAGCTGTATTCAACTTCAGGCATGTTAGTTTCCTTTCACAAGAGCAATGACGGCCTGAAGAACATTTGCGTAGGTACCGCAACGACATATGTTCCCGTTGAGTCCAGTGCGGATCTGTTCTTCAGTTGCGTCCGGATTTCTGTTCAGGAATGCTCGCACCGCCACAACAAAACCCGGCGTACAGAAACCGCACTGCTGAGCATCATGTTCAACAAACGCGGAGGGCACTGCATTATCGTTGAGGCCTTCACATGTGATGATCTCTTTGTCGACGACGGTGAGAGCCAAAGTCGTGGAGGCCATGACGGGTCTGCCATCGACGAGGACGGTGCTGGCTCCGCTGCTCCCATCCAGGCTTACCGGCTTTGCGCCGGTAAGATCGAACTCATATCGCAAGACCTCTAGCAGTGTCGTCCTTGGCTCAATCGTTGCCTTCATCGACTTTCCATTGACCATCAGGGTGATCGATGTTTCGCCACTGACAACTTCAAGACCAGGTTCAGCACCTTCGCTGACGGTTGGCGCAACGACTGTTGACGCGGCTACCGCGGCGCTCGAGCCTTTGAGGAATCCGCGCCGACTGACGCCTTTGGAGGTTTGTTGTGTCATGAGGAATCCCTCAAGTTCAAGTCAGAGAAAGTGGGGGAGGCAGATAGTATTAAAACCGACTGTCAGAACCTAGACAAATTCATTGTCAGATTCAAACATTCGGGTCGCAGGGTGGGACTCGTGTTGGCCGTTTAGTGAGGCCATTAGTTGGTGACGTTGTCGTCCGCCAGTTGCCTTCGTAGTCGGTTATTGTCCTGACAGCACGCGCACGGACCGGTTTCAAACATGACGATCGCGCATACATCGCACCAATAATCGAGTTCATAGCGTTTGTCTTCGACAATTTCATAGACTCGTATTACCTGGACGAGTGGCTGGTCGTCGTACAGTCTTGCCAGAATCTCAATTTCTTTTTCGCGCAGACGGCTATCCATTCGAAAAGCTCGTCCGCGAAGATTTTCAACGATCGGGAACAGCTGTTTGTCTTTGGTCTGGATCGCCAGCGCGTTCTTTGCGACTTCCGGCACCGTGGAAATGCCGAACGTACTTTCGAGCGCATTCGCGAGCCAGACGACCTGTCCACGAATCAACTTGGTTTGAAATCCAGGTTTCGTTTCCGGATGAGATTTTGGCCGGGCCGATTCTGACGACTGTGTCAAAGTTGCTTTGGACACGTTGAAACGGGCAATTTGAAAAAGGGCTGACAGACACAGACCAATGCTGACACAGACTGCCACCGTTGGAGCGATGTGACTGATACCGCGATGCCAGGATGTGATGAACTTATTCCGTGGCATGACCAGCTACAATGAGATCAACGGGAACACTCTCAGTCCTGTCGGTATCCGTGCCATTGCCAACCACATGCAGTATCCACCAGTCGTTTGATTCCTCATGACGGATGGTAGTTGCTGAGTCTTCTGTCGACCTCTGTAGACACATCATCGCCGGATGTGTCGATCCGGCTGCCTGTGCGCTTGTTGTCATTAGATCCATCAGATCCCATTCCCGGTCGGGGGCATCGTTCTCAGCACCCACCATTACCAGAAAATCGCGGGTCGGTGATGTTCCTTCGTGATTGCCGTCCACCGGTTGTAGCGCGAATCTCAGAGTGTACCAGCCTCGCTTCACTGTCTGATCTCGAAAGTCAGAACCTCGCCTGGTAAAATGCAGCAGTCCGATCAACTGTCCTGGAGAAAAGGGATACAGCCGTTCGTTGGTCGGTTTAAATTCTGCATCCACACTCCACTCATTACAGAACCAGATTTCACATACCGTGCGCCTGGTGCCCCGCTTAATTCGAATGCCTTCGGTCGCAAATTTCTTTCGCAGTTCCTCGGAAACCGCATCCGCTTCGGGTGGGGCGTTAATGGGTTCCATGCTGTATTTCTGGCCGTGAGCAGATGACAGTGACGTCATCAGTAACAGTGCCGCCAGAATAGAACGGCCCTTCAACATAGAAACTCCTTTGGTGTGAATGGGTGAAATTGACTGACGTGCAGACCTGTATCGTACCGGGACACAAAAACACTGTCGCAGATTGTGCAAATCGTCAAATGGGTGACTGTCGAAAGTATTGAATCACTCGACTAAAGACTCTCAGTCAGTGCCAGTTCTGCGGTCGTGATATCAAACGTCCCCATATAAGCTGTCCGACTGTCCGGGATTGACCAGCGTGTGCCCAGGCCTCGCGCTGCAACTTCACCCTCGATCGTCACACCCGGAACGAAGCCTTTGAGTGAAACGAGAGGTGGATAGTATGCAGATTCGTTTGAGCAAATGCAGTCGCCCTTTCGGGCCGGACGTGTTTCCAGTTTAGCCATGTCCGTAACTTCAACGGTAGCGGTCAGTCTGACGATATCGAACTGCATCGCAATATTTTTGCGACGAACCGCGGTAACATCTTCTACGGAAAGACCGGTTTGTGAGAGTACAAAATTCTTCAGGGCATCGGCTTTTGCATCATTCGCCGCAGAGTCAATGATAACAATCGCTTTTTTTGATTTGGCATCGTTGAGTCCGTTAAAACCCAGCGTGTGAGAAGTTTTGACAATAACGGAGACCGACTGTCCGGCAAGATCCACTCTGCCAAGCCGACCTCGCGTAATGTGCCACGTCATCATTGCATTTTTTCCGGCGGAACCCACTTCACCATTTGCGAAACATGGTCCCGTATACACCTGGCATGTTCGTACTTCGACATAGTGGCCGGAGACGGAATCGGTACCATAGACATGTGGTGAAACAGCGACGAAGAAAATTGAACTGAGGATGGCGGCTTTCATTTGAAATCTCCTTTTTTGCACTGCAGCAGCTACCTGCTAAAAATTGTTAACTTCGATCCTGATTGCAGGGGCAGCCAATTCCGATTTTGACACAAAGGGGCAGAAATGCTGCTTCTGATGTGGTCGGTCTTACGCAGGTCGCCGTTTCCTGGAACGACGCAGAAGAGTCCTTATTGTAGATTTGTACTGCTGTCAGAGTCCATCGCTTTGCTGTCAGGGTTCGTAACCATCTAAAGATTCAGTAGCCCTGACGGGATTCATTGGACAGCGTCATTGAGCGAAACCGAATACTCGGTGTACGTCTGCACATCATGCGTGTTGGCACCGTTGTGACGTGGCCATCACGCTGATCAGAATTTCACGCAGTCCTGATGGTATTCACCACACGCATTTAACACATGAATTCCGGCGTGCATTACCTGAATGAAGTTGTCACCGGTTCGTCAGAATTTCTTTCACGATTGACGATCAGACATATCACTGTATGTTCATTTTCTTTGGAAGACCTGTTTCCATCATTCAGGAAAACTTTCCATGTCTCGAAGCACACGCCGAGGGTTTCTCCGTAAATCAGCCATCTTCGGCACTGGCCTGGGCTTTGTCACCCGAAGTAGTCACGGCAATGTGACTGCCAACGACAGGATCAGTGTTGCCTGTATCGGAGTCCGAGGACGAGGTAATTCGGTGATGCGCAGTTTCGCCCAAGAAGCGGATTGCGATATCACCCACATCTGTGATATCAGGAAATCGGTGCGCCAACAACGAGGCGCGGAGATGAAGCAGATGACGGGGCGTATGCCCCAACTGGTCCATGATTATCATGACCTGCTCAACGATCCGTCGATCGATGCATTCATGATTGCAACACCGGATCACTGGCACGCCTTGCTGACGATCGAAGGCTGTCTGGCTGGCAAGGACGTTTATGTAGAGAAGCCTGCCAGTCACAATATCGTCGAAGGAAAAATGGCTGTGCTGGCGGCACATAACCGTCAGCGCATGGTGCAGATGGGAACACAAATTCGCAGCGCTTCATTTCTGCGCGAGGCGGCCGATTACGTCCAAAGCGGTGCGCTCGGCAAAGTGATCTTTGGTAAAGCCTGGGAGACCAGTCGCAACAGTCCTGTTCATCTTCCGCCGGACGGGGAGCCGTCAGCAGATATTGACTATGAGATCTGGCAGGGCCCTGCACTCGAACGGCCCTACAATGAGGCCATTGTCCGAAGTGCCTGGAGATGGATGTTTGACTACGGGACAGGCGATCTGGGGAATGACGGCGTCCACCGCATCGACTTCTGCCGATATGTGATGGGGCTGGATACGATGCCGGATGCGATCTCCTGTTCCGGTGGTAAGTTCTTCTTTGAAGACGATCAGCAGTGGCCCGATACCATGTTCATCAACTACGAATACCCAGGCAGGATACTGCAGTACGAAATGCGGCTGTGGTCCCATCCGAAACTGTTTGGTGTTTCCGAAGGGGCAGCGATCTATGGTGAAAATGGCTGGGTGCTGGTGACAAACCGAGCCTGGAAGGCCTGGGATGCTGACGGCAATCTGGTTGCTCAGGGAACCGGTGATAATGGAATGCAGGCTCACGCTCGAAATTTCCTCGACGCCGTCCGCAGCCGAAAACGCGAATCACTGAATCAGGAAATCTATTCCGGTCACGTCAGCAGCCTGATGTGTCATGCCGGCAACATTTCCTGGAGAACAGGTAAAAAACTGCGACTGGATGCGGAGACAGAAATGTTCGACGATAAAGTCGCCAACCGGTATCTCGGTCGTGAGCATCGCCGAGGTTACGAACTGCCTGACGTCAGTTAAGTCGTACCGGTTTAGACGTCATTCGTTTAAAACGTGGCAACAATGTCTATCGAGTTCGCATGTGTCAGTCTGAAACCAGCTCTCTGGCGGCAACAAGTCCCAGCATGATGCTCGATCTGGCCGGCAGTTGCGGAACGGCCGTGACAGCCAGAGTAGGACCGCCATCTGAAAACTTCTGTCTGCATGCTGCGGTCAATGCCGCGTAGTCGCCAATATCGGCCAGATAGACGTGCACCTCGACCACATTTTTAAGCTGCATATTTCCGGCCTTAAGAATCGCAGTCAGCCATTCGATCCCCTCATTGACCTGGCGTTGAATTGTGCCTTCTCTGCGAAACACACCTGCCAGGTGCATCACGTTGTTGCTGAGGAGTCCTCGACTGTAACTCCCGCTGGGCGGTTGGCCTTCACCAATAATCGCCTGACGTGGCTTTCGACTGGCGATCATCGTGATCTCCACGGGTGAATCGAGTGGTAATTTTGCCACGCTCATGGGAAGCCGTGCTGGTCGTGGTTCCTCAGTGATCATGGTCAGGTACGCATTGCTGACTGCAGCAAAGTCTTCCACATTCTTCATATAAAGATAAGCAGAGATCACATGTGAAAGATCCATGTCGGCGGCCTTCAGAACGGCCTGGATATTTTTGAGTGTCTGCACAACATGGTCACCGATGTCACCTTCGACCAGTTTTCCGCTTTCCGGATTGATCCCAACATGCCCTGACAAATACAGAGTGTCGCCCGCCAGTATCCCGGGACTAAACGGAAGATTTGATGTATCGGCGCCTGTGGGGCGGATGACTTGTTTTGGGCCCTTCACGGCTACCATTGCGATTTGTACCATCGATCCGTCCGGCAGGGCTGTGACTCCCAGAGTTGTTCTTGCGGGAAACTGCTGGCCGAAAAATTGCCGGTAGGCGTTATTCATTTCCTGATACTTCTCCAGATCGGTAAGCCAGACCTGGACAGAAACAACGTCTGAAAAAGTAAAACCGACACGACTGAGTTCCTGATCAATGTTCAGCATCGTCTGTGTGGTGGCTGTCCCCATGTCTGCCGGGTGCTCACCTGTTTCCGGATTTCGACTGCCCTTCGCCGAAACGTACAGGGTCTCTCCGATGCGAACCGTTGGTTTGAAAACCGGGTTCTCATGTGCAACTGTGGTCTGATGATTCAGCAGCAAAAGCAGGCAGCCGATGATTGTCCAAACCATCAATAAGGATTGTCCTGCCGGATTTCTTTCAGTCATGCTGGTGCTCTTCATTGAATCTTATTCGGCGTGAGTCGAATTTGTGATGATGACGTCCTGCTGCAGAGGATCAGTGTGGATGCGGCGACCGGTCGATATGAGTGCAGACGAGTTCTGACTATTCCGGAAGCCACATTCGGTTCAGCTTACACACCATCGTGTAGGCAGGGTCGAAAATATTGCCCAAATCGTATCGAACACACTGCGACAGCAGCAGGTTGGCGCCGACGGCGTCGAGGCCGTAGTCTGTCTGCAGCCATCGGAGCATTTCGGTGGTGGCATGCTGCACGGCCTGATCCAGTGGCCGGGCGTTGCCGACCGTCATGATCCAGTCTTCATTTACCGCACGTGGCCAGCCAATGTATTTTTTCCTGATGACCCGAAGGGTTACCCGTACGTCCATGGAAATTTCGACGCCTGATCCGACAATTTCGCCGTCTCCCTGGGCCGCATGCCCGTCCCCCAGAAAAAATAAAGCACCGGGTTCAAACACCGGGAAATGAACTGTCGTACCGGCAACAAAACCACGGTAGTCCATATTGCCCCCGTGTTCGGCGGACGTCGCCGTCGAGATCGCCTGCCCTCTGGCTGCCGCCACACCAAAACATCCGAGCATGGGTTCCAGAGGGATACTCAGTCGTCCAAGTTTTGACTCGGGAGCAATCAGTGTCGCAGTGTCTGCATCGACGTCCACGTCCCATTCTGCCTGTTCGGTCTGCGGCAATTCACCGACGTAATCTGGATCAACAACATTTGGCGCAACAGCGCTGCGACAAAAACCGTATCGACGATTGGGCCGGACCTCATTGATTTCGACGACCAGCGTATCTCCGGGCTCGCAGTCTTCAACATAGAACGGACCGGTTTGAGGATTGCCGCGTGGTGTGATCTGCCTGCGATGTTGATCGAAGCCGCGGGCGTCGACCGTTGTTGTGACAATGGTGTCTCCATTGCCAACCCGCAGGACGGGCTCGTGTGGTCCCATGGTGGTGTAGTAATGGGAAGGCGTAAATTGATGTTCCATTTTGAGTACTCCGATTGTGACTGACGGTTTGGTCGATCTGATGTGGTTGCCATAGTCAGGAGGAACACGATCGCGATGCGGTGCGATCGAAAGTCAGTGCCAAATCCGCTACGTTTGATAACATTGGCGCCCAGCGTTGCCTCTTCTCTGAGAAAGTTGCCCGTGACAAAAAAAACAATGCCCAAAATCGTAGTACCCGGTGATGATCCAGTGCAAATCACGGGATCTCCGCACCTCGATCGATTGTCGGAATTTGGTGAGGTTGTCATCTTTTCCGACCGGCCCGAGACGGATGAAGAAAAAATCAGCCGTCTGCACGATGCAGACGTGCTGATCAATTCGCGCGGGGCCGTCAAATGGCCTGGCAGCGTCTTAAGCCAGCTGCCGCGACTGCGTTTCATCACTGTCTGTGGCATTGGGACCGATCCCATTGACCTGCAGACAGCCCGTGAACAGGGTATCGTTGTTTCCAACATTCCAGGCAAAACAGCGCCGGTGGTTGCCGAACACGCGTTGTGCCTGATGTGCGCTGCGGCGAAACGAGTTGCATTTCAAACTGCGGAACTTAAGGAGGGCCGATGGACCAGAAAGGAAAATATTCTGCTCGCAGGAAAGACGCTCGGCATTGTTGGTGCCGGTCCGATTGGCAGTCATATGGCGAAGCTTGGCAAAGCAATCGGGATGCACGTCATCGCCTGGACGTTTAATCCAACGGACGAGCGAGCTGAAGATCTGGGAGTGCCGTTCGTTGAACTCGACGAACTTCTGCGGACGAGCGATGTCGTCAGCCTGCACGTCAAGCTGACGGAAGAAAGCCGGCACATGATTGGTAAACGTGAATTGGCGCTGATGAAGTCTGATGGTTTACTTGTCAACACAGCTCGTGGAGCGGTCGTCGATACGGACGCTCTGGTTGAATCCTTGAACTCCGGTCAACTGGCGGGGGCAGCGCTTGACGTCTTTGAAGCTGAACCGCTGCCGAGTGATGATTCATTGCTCGATTGCGAACAGCTTGTTCTGACACCACACGCCGCCGATCAAACGCCGGAAGGGCTGGATCTTCTGAATGAAGGGGTCGTGGACAACGTCATCGCATTTTTGGAAGGCCAGCCACGAAATATCGTGACGTGAGTGATTTGAACGCGACGGCTCATTTCCGCTGACGCAGCAGGACGGCCGCTTCCGAAAGACGTTGCAGTTTTTGAAATGATTCATCCAGCGGAATCCCATGGTCTTTGCTCGGCGAGAATCCGCAGTCGGGAGTCAGAGTCAGCCGTTCAGCGGCGACATACTGTAATGCTTTATCTACGCGTTCGACGATTTGTTCTGCCGAATCGATTTCGGGAAAACGCACATCAACACAACCGAGACCGACTTGCATATCGTCTGCAAGTTCTGTCAGAACCGCCACGTCACCGGCCACGGGGATACTGAATTCCATCATCAATTGTTCGACCCGGAGCCGTTTGAGGTGCTCAAGGATCGCTTCATAACCACCTGCTGCACCCCACCCGCGTCTTGCCCAGTTTCGTCGGCACAAGTGAACGGCGAGTGTCACGCCTTCCACACCGTCAACAATTTCATTGATCCAGTCCACTGCACGTCGCATTTCGGCTTCGGGATCGTCGAACTGAGCTCGGATGTCCGGATCGACCAGTACGCACAAGTGTGGCTCGTCGAGTTGGATCATATTCACGCCGGCCTCACGAATCGCCAGTAATTCTTCACGCAGTATGGGCACCAGAGCTTCACAGAATGCTTCCCGGGTCGGGTAGGCATCGCGGGAATGATCCGGTTCCCACATCCGCTGACCGATCAGATAGGGAGACGGTAAGGCGACTTTGATATGTCGATCAGTGCACTGACGAAGAAAACGAGCTTCATCCGCAGCCACACCGGGACGGTTCATGGAGACACGCTGAGTCACCACCTGGTGGTAACCAAACAGCTCGCGGTCGATCCAGCTAAACCCGTGGAGCACTTCCGCGATGATGTCCACATAGGTTTCCCTGCGCCACTCGCCATCAGAGACAATGTCGACGCCCGCCTGCTCCTGCAGGCCAACAACAAATCGAACGGCGTCATCGGTTCGCTGTTTGAGAGCGGGGTTAATTTCCTGCCCGTGCTGTGTTCCGGCCGCCAGGAGATCCTTTACGTACTGGGGACGTGGCATGCTTCCGATCACGGCGGTTGGAAACAGTGGTAGAGGATCTGCCATGGATGTGGTTCCGGAAACGCGTGTTCGTCGTGAAAGACTTCAAGTGCGGCAAAAGAACGGCAGGTATGCACAGTCGCAAAGACGTCAACACAAAACACGGTTTTCAATTCGATGTCAAGATTGACGGAGCGCAACAAGCACTCGGTCCTGCTCGACTCGAACAGGGTAGCTGCGGACCCGCGTGCGTTCGGGGTCGACCAGCGACCTGCCCGTACTCAGGTCGAATTGCCAGCCGTGCCAGGGACAGCGCAGAATTTCACCGTCTCTGAAGTACTGTTGTGTTTCACCCACTGGACAGTGCGACACATCGCCTGTAACTGACCC
>JAKVAY010000097.1 GCA_022447185.1 Fuerstiella sp.
GTGCCTCCATCAGTCGACATCACCAGCGATGAGAAGCGGGTTTGATCTCCCACATGCGCAGCAAATTCCTGATCGAGAGAGATGGAGTTCCTGTAGTCTCCATTTGCGCCCGTGTGACCCCCGGTGAGGAACTGATCGGCATTTGAATGCCCGTGTGTGCTCCGCACTGAAGGATGAGAAAATCCGGAGAGCACGGTCAATTCGCTGCGCAACGGCTCCAATGTTTCAAAGCATTTGGTGAATGTGAAATTCTTCCCGTTTCCATGAGGAAACCAGGCCCAGTCTTTGTGAGCCGGGTCTTCCGCCAGCGGCATCGGCACACCGTCAGGAAAGTAGAAGCACGCCAGGCGTTTGGGTTGGGGCCGCTGTTCGGCAGCAGTGATTGCCTGGGCAGAAGACTCGAACCACGGTAGTGCAAGAGCGAATCCGGCACCACGAAGAAAGTACCGACGATCGAGGGAGTCGAGATTGGTATTCATGGCAAACGTCTTTCTTTGAGTACCATACTACCGCGCCGATGCGGCTAATGCTACAGGACATCACGGTGACCGTTGGATGGTGAAATCACTTCGATCGGAACAATCTGCTCGTGACAATCGACGTGATCATTGTAGCCAGTCCATCCCCCTGTCTGCGAAGGTTGGCCGTGATGTGGTCTATGTCTGACCGATCTCCAAACGTCAGCGGTCTGCCGAGGGCATACGTGGTCATTTTGTGGACCATCGCGCGGACAAACTGGTCCTGGCGATTCGCCAGCAGAAATCGCTTCAATCCGGTCACGCCGTCAAGTTTCTGTCTGTTGAACAGCAGACTGGTCGCATCGACTGGTTTTCCCCCGATCTGCGTGCGCCAGCTTCCGACGGCATCAAAATTTTCGAATGCGATTCCCCATGGATCGATTTTTGCGTGACACGACATGCAGGCGGCATGGTTTCGATGATTCTCGATGCGCTGCTTCAACGTTAGTTTGGCGATCTCCGGATCGGCAAGGTCGATCTCAGGGACCGCCGGCGGTGGTGGTGGTGGTGGATCGTTCAACAGTCTTTCGAGCATCCAGATTCCACGTTTGAGCGGATGGGAATCAGTGCCGTCTGAATTCATGGCCAGCAGACCGGCCTGTGTCAGTAATCCACCTCGTCTGTGCTGTGGCTCGTACTTCACACGGCGAAAATGGTTGCCATACACGTCACTCAAACCGTAGTGACCGGCAAGTCGTTCATTGGCCATCGTGTAATCGGCGTGGATGAAATCGAACACGCTGTTATTTTTCTGCAGTACCTCGTGGAAGAAGGCGATGGGTTCCTCCTGCATCGCTTCTTTCAATGCTGAATCGAAGTTCGGGTAGGTGTTCCGGTCCACATTCAGAAATTCCAGCAACTGCATACCGAGCCACTGACGCACAAAATGTTTTGAAAAACGCCAGGACCGTGCGTCAGCCAGCATGCGTCTGACCTGGCTGGTCAACACATCGTGTTCGCTCAGCTGTCCCTGCGCTGCCAGATTCAGCAGTTCGCTGTCAGGCATGCTGCACCACAGAAACATGGAAAGACGAGTTGCCAGCTCTGAATCAAACAGACGGTCGTTGGATGAGCTGTCGTCGGTCTCGTTTGGCTGGCTCGACCGGACGAGATAAATGAATTGTGGTGAAGAAAGGACGGTTGCCAGAACTTCAATCATGGGGTCCTGGAAATCGTCGAACTCAGGACGGATGTTTGTGAACTGTGTCAGTTTCTGATCGACTTCGTCAGGAGTCACATCACGGCGCCAGGCACGCGACATAAAACTCGTCAGCACTTCACGAGCGTAAACGTTTTCGTCAGCTTTATTGGCGCTGTCAATAAAAATTCGATTGTGCGAATCCGGCGGCCATTGTTCATATACCGGCGCTGTGATTTCCACATAGTCAATCTGAATATCATCCGGTGAGATCGAACTGTTGACCAGCTTCACAAACTCAGACGGATTCGGTGTGGCCCCCATCTTTGCGGTCCTGCGGACCGAATTACGTGGGTAGATTTCACTCAGCGGAATGTCCCACTGCACGAACGTCGGGTGATCCGGATTGGCATCGATGGCCAGGTCGTACTCAGAGATTTTTACAGATGCGGAAGAGTCGTTGCTTGCCTGCCAGCCAAATTCAAGCTGCAGACTAGGGTGGCTGTTGTGTCCGACTGACGTCCGTGAAGCTCGAACGCGAACACGAAGTGTTCCTGTGTCAGGAACCTGATTGCCAAGTTCAACGATGAGTTTCTGTTTCGGCGGAATAACGGCCACATAATCGAGGACCGGCGGTACCTGGGGACGTGTGTTTGTCGGCTTCCACGCGTATTTTGCGCCATTGTAAGACCACGATACTCCCGCGGTCCGTCCTGTTTTCAGATTCCTGTAGTGACTACGGTGCGGTCTGGCCTGATATTCGGCGGTCTGACGTTCAAGTTCCTGTTGAAGTTTTTCGGGATCGTCCTTGTGCGTTTGGCGGATCTTTTCCAGTTCCTCGTCCTGCTGTGCCCATTTATCGGCCGCAGCAGACTCGAATGACACTCCCCAATAAACGGGTTCCGGCTGTTCGCCACGTACGGTTGCTGTCTTTAAGGCGTTCCGATTGAGTTCGCGGTAAGTCCCAAACTGAGTGGTCGACATGTGCAGCAATTCGGAGCTGTTTTGAAACCCATCCGGCGATGTTGATTCCGGCGGCAGATCCCGGGTGAAGTCATACGGAAGTCCCAGCAAATCCTGTAGCGCGTAGTTGTATTCATAGCGAGTCATCCGTCGGAACGACGAGTGACCCTGCTGAGCACGACGCACTGCTGAAGCGACCTGAATCTCCGAAGACAGCCACTGAATCACTCTGTTGCGATCATCGTCCGCCAGCGGAGCTTCATCCACCGGCGGCATTTCACCATTGCTCAGTACAGCAAGAATTTCGAGCCACCAGTTCACGTCGTCTCCGTGCAACAGATCGGAATCCAGCGTGTCGATACGTATATTGCCTTCCTGAATATCAGGCCCGTGACATTGAACGCAGTTTTGCTTCAGGACCGGTTCGACGTCTGTTCGAAAGGCTGCAAAGTTCGGTTTCGGAGTTTCTGTTTCGACCGAGGGCAGCTGTTGATTCCGATAACTCGATCGAAGCGCGCCTTCTGCTTTGAGTTCCGCAAGTGTTCGGGGCGCCGGATCATTTTTGGCGACTCCACCGGACTGTGGATCTGCCGAGGGGGCCGAGCCGGCTGCACCGTCGTCCTGGTCCGCCGCAACTTTCCCCATGGCGCCCAGCAGGGCGATGAGCAAGATCACACATCGACAGGTCGATTCAGTGCTGTTTACTGTCATGTCGATTCTGAAGCTGTCGTTTCAAACCGTTCTGTATTCTGTAGCGAAAGTGCCACCAGGAATTGCCATACTACCGCGCCAGTCAGGCCTGAAGCAACTGGTCCTCTGGCGGCAGCTCACAGCAGAAGACATCCCGCAGTTGGGTTGGCGGTGACGGCGAACAGCTGCGATCGGACCTTGAATGCAAACGTATCCACTGGTATGGAAAACTCGGTTGTCGGAACCCCGATCTGTTCTATGACGGTATCGAGAGGACACATAGTGCCCCGGACATCTTCGTTCAGGGTACGGTCTTCAAGTTCCTGCCGGTGATTGCGTCCAGAAATCTGTAGACTTCCTGAGTTGCCGGATCGTCGTGTTTCCCAAGATCATTGTTCAGACGGCTGTGATTGCTGTTCCGTTTGCCATATGCGGTGGCCGTGATATCAGCATCCTTCAGTACGACCTCAAGATGACGCGCCTGAGCTTTGGTGTCAGGATTACCGGCAAAGAACAGGATGAGGAACGGAGGGATGCCCTTGTTTTTTGCGACATGTGTCACAGCAGAGAAATCGACGTGTTTTTCCGGGTCGTTCCCAAACTTCTGGCGATGACCAAATGTGAACATCCTGCCGCCATAAAGAGTTTGCCGGTGCTCTGCCGTCATGATGATTTTGGGAATATCGTATGTGTCACCATCGACCGGCAAGCAACCTCTAAGGACATCAAAAGACACGCCTTCTTCCTTCAGGAAACGATCATCGATACAGATCAATGCTGCGAGTTGAGCGCCGGCGGAATGTCCACCGACAAAGATTTGCGTCGGATCACCGCCATATTCGGCGATGTTCCTGTGTACCCAGCCAAGCGATTTTGCGACGTCGCGGATCAGTACATCCATATCGACGTCGGGCAACAGACGGTAGTTCGTTGACACGAAGACAAATCCCCGCTCGGTCAGTACCCTGGGTTTTAGCGCAACGTCGCTTTTGTCGCCAGCCTGCCATCCACCGCCGTGGATCCAGAACATGACCGGAAGGCTCCCGCCGGCTGTTTCTTTGGGCGTGTAAATGTCGAGAACCTGTCGTTCGTGACCGTTTTCAACGTAGGGAATGTCAGGCGTTAGATTCTGCGCACTGCCCACACTGCAAAAGAACAGAGATGGAAGAGCAAAAGCGATGACGAGTTGCCTGTTCATGGTGAAGACTCAATGAGTGTAAGAATTGATCCGGGTGCAGGATTTGACGATGGTAACCCAATTGAGCGGCGCCGGCGGGTATGACCTGGATATGGTCGGTTTAGTTACGAGGTCCCCGGATTCACTCTTTCGATTGTTCATGTTCCGCATTTTCCGGTCTCCCGAGCCCTGTGAAAAAGGCAATGATGCCGAAAGCAATGAAACCGGCTGCGGCAAAGGAAAGTGCGACGCGGTAGTCGCCCGTCTGGTCCGCGACTCGTCCGGTTATCTTCAGCATGCCGAACTTGGCCACTTCGGCAATCAGGTACGCTGAGGCGAGAACGGTTCCGAGGCTGGTCATCGATCGTGATGACAACTCACTGACTAATGTTGGAAACTCTGCCGCAAAACAGAAACACGCCATCGTATACAGGACGGGCACATACAGAGCGCTTCCAGACCAGATCGACACCATCACAATCAGGCCACCAATCGGTCCGGACAGACACAGGATCGCTCGTTGTGCGACACCTTCGGGCAACACTGACAACAGGCTTCTGATGAACAGGTACGCCAAACCGTGCCCGGCAACTGCCAGAGCCGGTTCAATCGGCAGATCATGGAAATGATTCTTCATAAACATCGGCAGAAAAATATAGACCGTGTTATCAGCCGACGCGTGAAGACAAATCAGCACGATGACAAGTATTGATCGAGTGTTCAGCAGTCGGATCAGGCGAGTCCTTCCTGGTGCGAGCTGCTGCTGGTCCAGCTCTTGTTCTTGACTTTCAGTTGATTCCTGTCCGGGATTTCTTTGCAGAGTCATCAATAGTCCGCCGCCAACGAGCGCACCACCAACAATCAGAAATGGAACCCCAAGCACCAGGCGGAAGGTCTCATCTCCGCCGCCTTCGGACCAGTGCAGCATTGCGCCGGCGACTAGCGGCAACAGCACCGTCGGTGCGGCTACCGCAACCAGTCTGATAGAAAAAATTCGCCGTTTGGATGTCGGGTACAGTGCAAACAGGAACGCCGGGTGAGCGACACTGCTGACGCCGATGAACAGACCCAGCAGGGTCAATCCGGATTGGAACATGATGATACTGCTACTCACACCGAGCAGCAGGAAGCCGACGCCAAAACCGACAAACCCCAATTCGGAGATCCGTCGCACGCCATACCAGGAAATCAATGGTCCGACCATCAGGAGCGCCAGGATGCGTCCCAGACTCTGCATGCCCATCAGAGACCCGAATTCCTCGGCTGACAGCGAAAATAGTTCAGTGATCCGTGGACCAAATACCGGAAACACGGAGGTATACGCTGTGAAACTGCTGACACAAATCAGCGTGGCGGCCAGCTTCCGACGTTCGGTACCGGGGACATTTGTGTTGAGTGCCTGACGTTCGTCAGTGCGAGCGTACGGATTAGATTTTTTTGGTAAACTCACCGCGAAGTTCATCCTTAATCTGTCGTCACTCACCATTCGGTGTCTGCCTGGAATGCGACTGAATTTCTGACGAGTATATCAAACGTGACGGTGTGGTGAGGTATCACTGATCGGTTCGCTTCGGATCAGCAAACAGTGATGACCCACTGACATCATTATCAAACGTTCCGGTTTTGATCTGGAAAATCGTGTGATCGAGCGAATTGACCAGAAGCGACTGGCTGCAGCCAGGGCCATCATTGACTACGTGGTGCCTCGAGTGTCAGCGGATGGGTTGTTTCACCCCGAAGAGTCACTGTGGGCCGAAAGCGGTGTTTATCGATCTCAGCATGCCGGCACACTGGCTGTAGCCGGGCAACTGCTGGGCGACGATCGCTGTATTGAGGCGGCCCGGCGCATGTTGTATCGGACGATTGATGTCCGAATTGGCAAACTCTGGAGCACCGACTGGTGGTGGGACCATCCGGTGTCGGAAAGCGTCGCAACTGACTGGGAAAACTGGCAGGAACAGAACCGTGTTGTTGAGGAAGGTTATGCCTCTCCTACCAACCTGTTCAATCTGGGACTTTACTATCGCATCACCGGTGACGACTACGTTGTTGAACCGTCATGCGAAAGTATGGCCGCCATGTTCGCTCGCTGGGACTACACTCAGGACAACTGGCACCACATGACGCCGGAATTCGCTGGTCTTGCAGTTTGGGCGTGGGAAGAAACGTTTCCGCAGTTTGCCTCAAAAAAGGATCCCATCATTCGCCGTGTCATCGACAGGTTTGTCAAAGATGCCACAAATGATTTTCCGTTCGTTCTGGCTGTGCGAATGACTCTATTGCTTGCGGTTACCGGGAACCGGTACCTTCAATCGGTGCTCAAGCCGGGCATCGATGCTTTGATTGCAGCGTCTGCCCGTCGATACGAGCAACGGCCGGACGACTTTCGGCATAGTGCTGTCACATCCGATCATGTCAACATCCGCGCAAACCTGACCGTGGCCATCATGATGAAGCATTATGACCTTGCAGCAGGTGAGCAGGTGTACACAAACACTCCCTTATATGCGTCTCTCAGTGACTGGATCGATCTCATGAGAGCGCCCGGTGGCAGCTATTATGAATGCCAGGACATCGTCACCGGTCGAAGGTATGGCCAGGGATCACCTGCGCACTACATCCCGCTGTGGTGGATCCTGGCTGCACGCCTGCCCTGAGTCTGGCGTTGTCCGTCATGCCGTCACCGACAATGCACTACCACCAGGCAATGGCTTCTGCCAGTTCACCGAGTGCGTTGCCCTGCCAGGTTACATCAGCCAGCACAGGTAATGAGTGCGTGGTAAACACCTGTGGAAACTCGGCGGTGACCTGGCATGACGCTGTGCTGCCGCCTGCGACGTCTACCACTGTCGCTGTCGGGGTGAGTTCCACACCCTCGACAGAACGAAATTTGAGTTCGCAGGTCTTCGTTTCTGGCTCATGATTAGTGATTCGAACGTTAAACGCGACGGTATCTCCTGGACGAATTCGGACTTTGTACGGGTAGAATTCCACCCAACCAGGGTCCATCCCTAAATTCGGATGCGGCTGATCAATGATTTGCGTGAACAGATCCTGCCAGCGCTTCATCCAAACCTGCCATCGTTCGGTCTGATGTTGGTCGTGAGGCACACCCCCGCCGTGTCCGGTCAGCAGGATGTCCGGGTTTGCCTCAAGAATTTGTCGAGGCATGTCCGTGTAGCTTGTCACTGGTGTTCGGTTCTTTGGAATAAACGAATGGATGTGGTCTCGCTGCTCCTGAAAACACATCCCTGAAATGTTGTCCCCTACGACCAGAAATCTCATGTCATCGACGTCAAAACGAATGAGCTGGTGGTACAGAGTCTGGCCTGGATGCTGTTCAATAAAAAAATCTGTGCCGCGCCAGTGGAATGCGTTTCCCCTTTGGACAACGTGGTTCACTTTCAGACCTCGGGGATCCAGGCAGGGCATATCGTATCGCTCGGGGTGTTCGAGGATATCTTTCACCTCCGGAGACGACACAACACGGGTGCCGTATCGATTTCGCAGAGCCGGATAACCCGCCAGATGATCATCGTGATAATGTGTTGGCAGGAACCATTCGACGGCGCGGATTCCCAGTTCCGGTTCCAGCGCCGGTGTTAGATGATCAATAAAACGTGACGGGTTGGCTGAAATGGAGTCAGTGGAAACGTATCCGCAGTCAATAAAAACAGCGTGGCCATCGTCATCATGAACGATGTAGGTAAAAGCGCCCGCGTTGGACACTTCGACGACATGGTCTGAGATGTGGCGAAACTGCGGCTGAAACCACTCATAAGGTCGGGCGTAGAACAGTTCGTACAGTTCTTCAAGTGGTTGCTGAAGACTGGTGAATGCGTCCTCAGTCGACTCAAAGGGAGTGTTATGACCCGGCAGGATCAGGTCAGGCTGAAGCGATACCGCAGTTTTCAGACTTTCCAGATGATGCGTATGCCCTTTGAAATCCATGTACTTCCACTGGCTCGAAAAGTATTCATGAAGCTTGCCTGGAGCCGACATTAAATCACCACATGCAAGTACACGTTGATTGTCACATGTGAAGAGGTATCCGACCGAACCAAATGTATGTCCCGGCAGTGGAACCACTTCAAACTCCAGATCCCGCCACCTCACTGATTCGTAATCGAACGCATACTGTTCCGTAACGACATCATTGAGCATCCCAAAATTCGGATAGTAACAGTCATAGTTGTGCCAGGTGTCGTAGGATGCCTTGAGTAGATCACTCTCCTCGTAGAACCTCCGCTCTGTGAATGGAACAACGATTTCAGCGCCCTGGTCCTGCCAAGCTGCTGCGGCGGCACATTGATCGCGATGAAAATGGGTCAGCAGGACACGTTCGACCGGAGGGATTCCGGCGTCCTGCAGCAGTCCCGGCGATACGTGTGTTCCACAGTCGATCAGCAGCGCCGCATCACCTTGAGTGATGACATATACACTGCAGGTATCTTTGATCCAGGCGAGACTGTCAGTGATTTTCTGTAACATGTTTTGTGAGTCCACGGGACGTTTCTGAACGCTGCTCACGCGGTTTCAGATTCTAGCGATGCAGTGCCTCAGACCATAGGAGCTGCCGCTTACCCAAGGCAGGTCAAGGTTTTACTGATCGCAAAGAGGAAACGACAATATTCTTCATTTTTCGTCTCTCGGTGCTCGACGAAAACAATTGGCCGGAACAAGAGACAAAAGACTGGTCGACTGGATACTAAAGAGTCACATTTTTAAACAAGATGATCAGGGTTACGGGAAAAACAGTCCGAGTGTAAATCACTGTTTGCTGATGATTGCAGAAACATCATGAATAAAGCATTCGTTCGTGAACCGGAGCTCGACAGCCGACCGTGCTGTCCACGATGTGGATCACTCGGTGCTTCCGTCAACAAAATCACACTCGATCATCATGTACAGACACACTTGCGACGGAAAATCGACGATACCGCGTGGTTTTGCGCCTATGCAAGTTGCGACGTCGCCTATTTTGATCTGTTCGAACGTTCTGTAGCAGTCGGCGAACTTCAGGCTCCCGTTTACCCGAAGGATATCGATGCACCGATCTGTGCGTGCTTTGGATTTACGATCGAAGACATCGACTCCGACGTACAGTCAGGAACGCCAACGCGGATCAGAGAGTTGCTCGCGAAGTCCGAAACTTCGGATGCCCGGTGCCATATCAGCGCAGCGGACGGTCAATGCTGCACACGTGAAGTTCAGCGCCTGTACATGAAGCAGATAGCGAAATCCGACGACTGAACGAATACGATGGCCCCAAGGTCTTCGGAACCGTTATCGGGAACAACTCAGTTCCTTTGACGGGTCAACTCAAACACGACCGGCATTATTCGTTGACGACAGGCAAACCGATTTCATCCAGGCCGTCCCGTTGAGCGTACGGTCGCACACCTGAGTACCATTGACGCCATACACGGGACGCTTTGTCTTTCCAGACTTGCGCTGCATTCAGTTTTGTCCTCTCATCAGCATCTGTGGGTAGCCGACTTAAAGGATCAAGCGAGAGACCTAACCCGTTTGGTCTGCGGGCGATGTACCGAAGGCTGGACACTGCTTCGACACTGACAAGGAAATTTGGATCTTGAATCCCGTTCAGCATCAGAGGGACCAGATCAAAATCACGGGTGCGTGAAAGTGCCCAGTACCCGATCTGGCGATTCGCCGGGTCAGGACTCTTGACCAGTGCCTTCAATTTTTCCGCTTGTCCGATCAATTCCTTCCTGTCAGTGAATTTAACCGTTTTCACGACATCGCCGATCTCCACATCATCCGGAAGATTACCGAAATCCACTCGTTCCATCTGAGTCAGCAACTCTGCGATCGGTAAAACATCTTTCCGTTGCTGTTCAGGGTTGAGCAGATTCACAAGGTCTCGCCCACCCTTCAGAACACCTTTTCCATAGTTCAAAATCTGATCCGTAGCCTTCGTGTAATACAGAATTGCAAAACTGGTCTCGACAGCAGATCCATATCCAATGCTCTTTCCTTCGAAATGTCCATCTGCATGCTGGAGGGTTAACAACCCGTCACCGTAGGCCGTATACCAATCATCTCGGACGTTCACTAATGCAGCAGCGCGTTCAAGACTGTAATAGAAATAGAGTTTGTGTCCGGGTATCGGTACAGGTGCAAAGCGCACAGCATTCCATGCCACCACCCGGTCGATCGTTTCATCAATTGACCTTAAGCTGACATCAGCTGTGTAATCATCGTACGCGGACACCACATCATTGTCTTCGACCTGATCCAGAACACCTAAACGTTCTAATTGATTAATTCGCTCCGAGTTGGGGCGGTTTTGTCCCCCGGAAAACAACAGCATTCGACAGATCCCAATAGTCCCCAGTCCAGCAACTGACATACTAATCCGACTGGGAGAAGCAGCACCTGTAATTGGGATGCGGTATGGCCAGCCGCCGCCTGGATTTTCATGTTCGATCAGGTAGGAAGCAGCTTTGTCAAATGCACGCGGGTTAACTTTGCAGCCAGCACGTTTTGCCGCCCAAAGGCCCAGCACACAATATTGTGTCAAGCTGACGTCGGCTGGTCCCGACGAGCCAAACTGGGGAAAATCATGCGGCCAGGAACCATCTGACCTCTGAAAAGACTCAATCATTCTCGCGATTTTCTGAATCACCTTCCGGTATTTTTTTCCTCCGGCGTCGGCCAGTAACATTGCGTCAACTGCCGCAAGGTACGAACCGGCATACTGGTCATACGTGGCGGCGTTGGCCCGCTGTTGCGCCAGGTGAATCCCCTGTGCCAGGCGAGGTTCCGAAAGATCAAGTCCTGCCTTCAACAGGGCATAAGCCACAAGCGATGTCTCCCGATCCTCAGGCTCTGGCATGGATTGAAGAAAGGAGACAGCTTTGGCGAGAGCGGCGTCGTATCTGGGAACGGTCGTTGTTTTCAGTTCAGCGACGGTGGACCGACATATTGCTGCCGACAGGGACAAAGCGATGCAGATCCTGAAAATATTCAGTCGCACATTCACCTGGTACCTCAAATCTGTTTCAGTGACTCCGGGCAGCGGCCTGACATTTGTGATGTTTTGCGCACCAACCGCGAAGTAACGTTGAAAACAAGGAAGAATGAATCATTCTCCAGCAGAAACAACAAGAGCTTATGCCGCATAAACGCGCGAAGCAGCCATGAGCATGCAACCGTGCATCAGGAAACTATACACAGTTTGACTGCAGACATCGACATTTATGGTCTTAGGGTCCCTCACAATCCAGGACGGCCCATGAGATTCTCAAGCCATCTGGATTTTGTGAGCTGTCAACGACAGTATCGTCGGTTCTGTTACGGTCTGCCGGGAGTAAATCTGGCCGGCACGCGAGGCTGGAAGCTTGAGTCATAACGTCGAATGAGCCTGACGTATCGTTCCAGATAGGGCCTCAGACTAGTGTCACGACCGTGAAGGATTTCGGCAATTGTCCAGTCTGTAAAATGCACAAACATGACCGAATCCTCTCCATTGATCAGAGTGTTTGCATTACTGACGACTCGTTTGTTTTCGTGCCAGTTCCATTCGCCGATATTACACCCACGGTTTTTTAGAATTTTTGTTCCGCTCCAGTACACGGGCAGAAGGTCCAGAAATTTCTGATCAACATAGGTGCCGAGCACTGGATTTTTGCTCATGTCCCACAGACATGCCTCTGCCCACCAGTCAAGGAATTCATTGGTGTCCTGCCCCACTCCCAGAAAGCCCGCCTGAAAAATCCCTTCAGTGAAGTTTTTTTGAAACTCCACTTCATTGGTGGATGGTCGGAATGCGCGAAAGTGAGGTGATAGCAGAACTGTGTCTGGTTCGATCATGTCAAACAGGGGTTTGGGATCCTCAAAGAACATCAAATCGGGATCACACCAAAGGACTTTCTTTGCACCGTGTCGGATGCAGTACAGCAACAGTTGAGACTTCAATGACCAGCGAAAGGCGTCCCCTCGGTCCGTTTCACGGTAGTGTTCGATCAGCTGTTGTGCGCGAGGCTGTTCTTCACACAGTGTTTGCGGACCGATCGCCCATTCGGGAAGTGACGTACCCGGTGTGGGATCAATGACGATCGCCAGAAATCCGGTCCCGGCATTTAACTCTTCAAATGCTGACCTCAGGGCCCTGGCGTAGTGAAGAAACGAGGCCGTCACAATAGTGACAACCATGTTATCTCGAATCGTCACAGAAATGTTCAGCTCCGTTGAATCTATAGACTTATCAGCAGTTGCCATGCTCTCAGCGATCAAGTGAACTCGCACAACGTAACACAGATCGTGAAATCAGTGAACAGAATCACTCCCGCCCCAAACATGCCGTCCGAATTCTTCTGAGAAACGAACGACAGCGGCTGACGACCGATGACCGTTGTTGTGGTCTTCTGAATTGGACGCGATCCGTGAGATGTTTTGCGATCTGCTGGCGGCGCGGCGGATGGTGCATCAGCTTGTCAAAGATCTGTGACAGTACATCAGCATGACGATCAATTGAAAACGGAACGACGGTTTTCTGGGCGGCGGCGCGAACCTTCCGGACGAATTCAGTGTTGCACGCGAGATGCTGGAGATGATTGGTTGCTGCGTGTACATCACCAATTTCGAAAAGCAGTCCGTTGACGCCGTGATTGATGATTCCTTCCACACCACTGTCGGTACGTGTCACGACTGGTATGCAGCCAAATCCCATTGCTTCAAGGATGCTGTTACTTGTCCCTTCAAACTCAGAGCACAGCAACACGACATCAGTAGTTTTCCATACTTCACTCATCTGTTCGGGATGAATACGGCCACAGAACTGTACTTTGCCGTGATCGACTTGTGTTCCAAGGCAGATTCGCAAAAGTTCTTCTTCTTCGCCATCTCCAATGATTTTCAGTTCGTAATCAACATTTCGTTCGTCGAGACGATGTGCGATCAGAGCAGTATCCAGAATCCTTTTTTGGTGCTGGATGACACGCCCGGCATAGACAATGCGCAACGGCCCCGACGATGCGGGGCCGATCGGGTCTGATGACACATAGACACCGGTCGGAAGCATTGTGATGTCGTCGGTGCGCGTTGGGATCAACGACTCCAGTTTTGATGCACACGCGGGACTCACTGCTACGAAATGTGAAATCAAATCAGCCCGTTTTTGGAGTGGATCGTAGTATTCCTTTTTACTATCGGCGCGACAATAACCCAGGATCCGCCATTCCTTGCCTGAGCCGATAGCTTCACTGATGGGGTCGAACAGTTCCCACATGTAATTGGGCACAATCACACCACTGCCCAGAGTCTCCAGTAATGGAATGATCTGTTGAGGTTGTTCATACGTGTGATCGAACCGGATTGTGCCGTCGCCGGGACCACGCGTCGAGACCAGCCTCACGTCATACACTTCGTTCCGGGCGAATGCTTCTCTCACACGCAGTGCCCATGAGACGACTCCGGAAACGATTGGGGAAATAACGATAAGTACAGGGAGTTTTGTCAATTCCGCACCGCTATGTGCGATCATTTTTCGCAGACAGTGAGAGACTCGTTACATTCGAATTCAATTTTGTGATCTGCGGGGCACCGCCGGCAGTTTCCGATGTGAGCAGAATTCCTGTGAGCACAGTACAGAGATGTTTCATTCGTATATTCACGAGACGCCTCGTGACTTTACTTTCTTCCTGTTCGACCAGGATCAGTCGTCTGTGCTGATCCTGAATTCGACTTGTGCTGTCGAAAAGACTCAGTTGCACCGAACACTGATGTTGCGCTCTCAAACCAGTGGTGCTGAGCACCGACTCAATACAACTGGCAATCCGTGTCTTTACAGGAGAACACGACTGTTGATTTCCAACAGTATAGACATTTCGTCCGCCGATATCGACATCTACGGCGTCAGTCGCACCCAGCAGACGTCCATGCGGTCGTCCTCGCCGGCGTAGTAGACGACGAGTACGTCCCCGTCCGGCAGTACCTCTGCATGGGGCAGGCCGTAGTTCCACGCTCCCATTTCGGCCAGTAGTTCGCCCGTGTCCTGTTTGCCGGGTACCCTTACTGCGCCCGCATCGAGCCTGTAGAGCTCTACCTCGGTTTCCGGTTCGAACGGGGCGTCGATGGTCGGCGCTACTCGGGCGCGAATTGATCGGCTGCCGAAGCGATCGACCCAGGCGAGGACGACGCGGCCATCGAGCAGCATGGCCGGGACCGACGCCTGATCGGCAAAGCCCAGGTCTTGCGCCGTTGTCCAGATTTTGCCTTCGGTCGCGCTGATACGTCGGTGGATGTTCAGATAGCGAGTCGTCTTGCTGTCGTAGGTCCAGGTGAAGGTGACCAGGCGGCCGTCCACGCTGACGCCGGCACGCTGGTCCCAGTTGAAGATCCGTCCGCTCGGGTCCTGGCAGACCGTTACCGGTTTCCCCCAGCTGCGGCCGCCATCTTCCGAGTACATGTAGACGACACGTTGCAGCCAGGGCGAGACGTCGTGGTACTGTTTGTTGGTTTCGATGCTTAGCGCCAGCCGTCCACCGGACAACACGAGGATCGGGTTGGTCAGGCTTGGGGGCCCGATGTCCTGGGCGGTCGGTACGTGCCGCCAGGGGCACCAGCTGCGGCCACTGTCCTGTGACTCTGAGATCAGCAGCTTGATTGGCAGGCAACCTTCGGTCTCCTCGTTGAAAATCGGCTTGTTCGGGTAGGTCGTGCGATCGACCCACATTCCGACGGCGATGAGATGCTCTCCTCTCAGGACGGTGACGTAGCCGCAGCGCAGAGATCCCTTCATACCACCGAAGTCGGTGCTGAACGGATGCTCCGGACTATTCCAGCTGCGGCCGCCGTCGGTGGATCGCCGCAGCTCTACGGTGGCGTCGGCCGAATCCTTGGTGGTGCCGATGCGGTAGGTGGCGAGGATGGAGCCGTCTGGCAGCGCGGTCGTCGTGGGAAATGTACCGACTGCTCGGCTGGTACCCCGTTCCCCGGTGTTGATGATCCCTCTGTCAACAATTTGCATCCTCTTCCCGCCTTTGGGTTCGAGTTGAGACGACACTTGCTCTCTTACCTGGGTTTCAGGAAGACAGGAATGGCAGCAGATCATTGCAAATGAGGTGGATCTGCATTTTCACATTCCTCTCTATGGATTCGTTGCGTGATCAGCGTTGTTCTGAGATTGGGAAATCCATTCCGATTGAGATATCCCGGGAACAACAGCCGTTTCCAGGTCGTTGTGTTGTCACCAACAGTTGCGTTTGCTTCGAATCCGGCGGACATGAACGTCTCAACGATATCACGAATATCGCGATAGAACGTTCGTTGAACGGTGTAATCAAAATAAACCTGAGCTCGTTCAGTGGCGGTTTTGCCACTTGCTTCGGGCCAGTCCGGTTTTGGTCCCTGTCCGAGTGAAAGCATCAGGCGAATTGCCACCTTTCGCAGGAGATTTTTTGGTAACCAGTGCACGAACGGCATGAATAAATGTTCTTCCATGACGCAGCGGGCACTGGGAAAATTGTGCACGCCAACACCGTCAACAGCCGTCACGCGAGCAAGCTCAGCCACGACTGTGTTCAGATCCGCAACGTGCTCAAAAACCTGTTCTGAGCAAACAAAATGGAAAAACCCTTCCGGAAAAGAACCGACATCATCCACGTGGCGCAGGACCTCAGTCGGATTCATGTCTCGATTCTGAAACAGCTGGAAACCGTTCTGCATCGTTGTTTTGTCAATCTCAATACCGAACGCGTTGAACCCCAGTTCCCGGAGCTTTGCCACGGTACGTCCGCGTCCGCAGCCCCAGTCGAGTACATTGATCTCATTCGTCTTCCAGTTGTGGTCTGTCTGAAACGTTCTGAGCTCTGCCAGGACATTCTGTGAGACAGAATACTGGTTCAATTCTGTTTCCGTTAAGACGTCGTGTTTGGTTCCGATGGTTTAGTTTCCTTGATCGCAACAACAGGAAAGATCCGGAGGTCGGTTGAACGCATTGGAAAGAGACTGCGGTGAAGTCATTAGATAATTTCAGATACGCATATTAAAAGAGTATCACGCGAGACAACGATTTGGTGCCATTGGGAAAGAATCGGTACGACGGTACGTTTGATTTTGACGAAGACCTGACGACCGGTATTGAAGTTAGCAGGGGGGCATTCGCCTCCGCCACAAAAACTCTCCACATCAATGTACCGATCAGAACCTACGGCGGGTAGGGAATCGTTGTCTCAGTGATTTGAATCAATCGAGTTCCGTTTAAGAACCACCAGATAATTGCGGTGGATATGATCGGAACAGACGGTCATGCGAATATCGGTCAATTTTGTGACGGTATGTACTTTGAGATCTCGTGTGAACAGAATCCATGTTAGATCCGTACATGCTTTTGGGACGACTGACCGGTACACGTTGAGAGTGCGGACTTCGTCCCGGTGGGTGACACATGGTCGAGTCCCGATTTGACCGCGTTCGGGTTAAGATCACCTGGTAGCCTGAGACGGAATGAGTCACTCGAAAGTATATGGCGTTCCGATCCTGATGTGCCGGAGTTCTAAACTGTCAAAACGGCCTCAGTCAGCGGGCCGCAATTGCGAATGTGAACAATCGGTCAAAGACGATCAATTCCGGAAATTTTCAGGGTCCGTTGGCAGAATCGACCGAATGGCAGCACGGATCTTTGTCCTGGAATGCTACGTTGGTCTGTATTCGTCTGTTGGAAGTACCTCTGGCAATCGTTCACTCCGTTCAGTCAGACCATATTTCCAGTGACAAAATCAGGTGTTCCGCAGTAAAAGATTCCCTGATCGCCGAGACATCGGCGAAATGTATTTGAAGTAGACTTCGGTAAATGCGGAATCCGTTGAGTCGTGGTTTTAGTTGTCACACGGGATATCGTTCAGCGGTGAGCAGGATTTCTCTATTTCTGTTTTACGGAAGTTGTATTCGCCGGATAGAGTTCCCTCCGACAATTCGGTCCAAAATTCATAAATCCAGATGTTAGCCGAATTGCTGACGAGGTCTCTGTCACACTTCGCTTCAGCAACTTTATGATGTCAACCAGAGTATCTGGTCAGACACATGGGACGGTGATGAGGAATCTAATGAAGCGGCGGGGTGTTGACGTCTTATTTCTTGGACATGACGCGTCCCAGACTGGTGCACCCATCGTCCTGCTGCGGATGCTTCGATGGCTGCGGGAAAATACTGACCTGTCGTTTTCTGTCGTTTTGGGTCGCGGAGGTCCGCTGGAGTCGGATTATCGCAAGGTCGCCGACACGAAAGTGTATTATGCGGCAACTCGAACTGAGCCCCATCTGCTGAGTGCTTTGCTGAGGGTCCCCGGACTCCGCCGAATCATCGGTTATTCGCACAGAAGACTGTTGAAGATGTTCCTGTGGTTTCGGAAGCCACGAATGATTTACGCGAATACCGCAGCAACGGGAGATATGCTCGCATTTTTCGATTTGCCACAGGTACCGACGGTGACACATGTGCACGAACTTGAGGTGGCGCTGCGCACTTTGGTGGGTCTCCCTCAGTTTTCCAGAATTATCCGACATACGAATCAATTTCTGGCAGTATCGCAGGCCGTCCGTCAAAATCTCATTCTGAATCACAACATTAGTGATGATGACATCGACATGGTTCCCGAGTTTTTGCCCGTTGGTGAGCATTCCCGGACGGATTGTGAAAACGCAAGACTCAACTTTATTAAACGATTCGGCCTGCCGAATGACGCATTCATCGTTGGTGCTTCCGGGACGCCTGGCTGGCGCAAAGGATCCGATCTGTTCGTTCAGGTGGCCGGTCACGTTGTGAGGACTCGCCCTGACGCACCGATCTATTTCGCCTGGATTGGAGGGCCTCTGACTAAAACTGAATCGGAACACCTTCTTCACGATTGCGACTGTCTTGGCGTAACAGAGCGGATCCGTTTCATCGATACGCAGCCGGATCCAATTCCGTTGTTCCAGGGACTGAGTGTGTTTGCCATGGTGTCTCGCGAAGATCCTTATCCCATCGTCACTATCGAAGCGGCTGCGGAAGCTGTACCGATCGTGTGCTTCGATCAGGCAGGAGGAACTCAGGAACTGTTGGAAGGTGATGCGGGGTTTGTAGTTCCTTATCTCGATACTGCCGCAATGGCTGACCGGATTGTGGAGCTGTTTGACACGTCGAGTCTGCGGGTTCAGCTGGGTGATCGGGTCAGAGAAAAGGTTCTGGAACGCAATGACGCAAGCGTCGTTATGCCCCTGATTACCAATGTGATTCGTCGGCACACGGGAAACCAAGTCGATTGACGCCAGAGTGCGTCGGTGCCGCGGAGACAGTAATTCGCGTCGGGTTCTTTGAAAAAAATTTGGGTCCTTATGTACCAGGATACGCTGTTTGATGAAAAGATCGCTCTGGTGACAGGAGGTCGCAGCGGAATTGGTTACAGCATCGCAAAAATGTACCTGCAGCTGGGTGGTCAGGTCATTGTCGCGTCCCGTAAACAAACCGAACTCGAAGCGGCTGCGAAGGAGTTGTCCGAATTTGGATCGTGTTGCTGGCACTGTTGTGACATTCGCGATGTGGATCATGTCACCAGTCTTGCCCAGCGCATCCAAGATGAATATGGCCGATTGGATATTCTGGTGAACAACGCGGGTGGTCAGTTTGCTTCACCAGCAGAGTCAATCAGCAGTAACGGGTGGAGTGCTGTCATTAATAATAATCTGAACGGCACCTTCTACGTCTCGCGGCAGATGGCAAAGACGTTCTTCATACCTCAGAAAGCAGGGGTTATCGTCAACATCATTGCTAATATGTTTCGTGGGTTTCCCGGGATGGCACACACCGGAGCTGCCCGCGCCGGTGTCGAGAATCTGACCAGGACGCTGGCGCAGGAATGGGCGGAATACAACATTCGGATCAATGCGATTGCTCCGGGCATCATCGAGTCCTCGGGCCTGGACACGTATCCCGAACCGATCAGAGCCTCATTTGAAGAGAGTCGGGGAGCTAATCTGATGAAGAGATTTGGGACCCCCGAGGACGTTGCCAATGCTGCGATGTTCTATTCCAGCCCATTGTCATCATATATCAGCGGAACAACGCTCTACGTGGATGGCATGGAACATCTTGCAGGTCACAACATGCGATTGCTGACGACCATCAGGGAAATGCTCAACACAGATCAATAAGACCCTGCAGAGTGCGTGTTCAGTGTTTCGGACAGACGCCAGCAGGAACCTGAACAATACGTCCGTCCGGTTCAGGGCTGCTGTTGCCCGGGAAATAACGGTTTTACAGATTCAAACCCCCAGTCACTCAAGCCGTTATGGATTGAGAATTGTCTGTTGGTGTCTGCCTGGTTAACCTGAACGGTGCTGCCTGTTTGTCGTCGCACATTTATGCCGACACGGTTCGACTGCATGGTTCATCCTGGCGGACGATGTTCCCCAGTCACACGTGATAAACCAATTCAGTTGATTTTCTGAGGAACTGATGAAAAAACTCTCCCGACGTCAAGTACTTCAATACGCCAGTGCGAGTACAGCTGGCGCTTTCGTGCCGTGGAGTTCGGCACAGGCAGCGGCGACGCGCGATCGCCGAAAGCTGCTGTTCAACTGGGATGGTTCGATGATCCATTGCTTCGGGCAGGCGGCACTGGGTGTGGACGCGGAGCATTTGAGCCTGGATCAGTTTCGTTCGCTGGCGTTTTCATCGCTGGATGAACGGGCCGTCGATACTGTGATGTTCAGTTTCGGCAGTGGCAATGTTGCCGAATACCAGAGCAACGTTCTGGAATGGCCCGGTCAGGCAGATCGTTTCAATTTTCCGAAATCAAAAACCTGGCATGGGGGTACTGAAGTTGATGCGTCTGATCAGTACCGAAATCCCAGAGCGTTGGCCGACGCGGGACATAATCCACCTGAAGTGGTGGTTGATGAATGTCATCAGCGAGGTATGGCAGCCTTTGTTTCTCTGCGAATGAATGACTGCCACGACGGGAAGCACGGACCCGGCACGCTGCCGAATCCAGAGCTGGCGACATTTAAACGACAGAATCCGGACTGGCTGGT
>JAKVAY010000098.1:0-2102 GCA_022447185.1 Fuerstiella sp.
GTTGCCATTGGAACGAAACACGGCAGACTGTCACTTAACAGGCATAAAAACGGCGTAGTTTCCTGCGTTGTTTTTCTCTTTGTTGCTCTTCAGATTCCTTAACGACATCATCCGTCAGGCGGCGTTGGATTGCGTCGGACCGATGGAACGGGCACCATCATCGCTGCGGGCCCTGAGATCAAACAACCCAAAGATCTCATCCGCATTCAGACTCAGCGACACGTCATCGTTGTCTCCGTCCCCCAGAATCGAATCAAACAGTTCGCGTTTTTCCCGCAGTACTCGGTCGATGCGTTCTTCGATTGTGTTCGCGCAGATGAATCGAGTAACAATCACAGGATTCTGCTGGCCAATGCGATGGGCTCGGTTGATTGCCTGATCTTCAACCGCGGGATTCCACCATCGATCGAACAAGAATACGTAAGCAGCGAATTGCAGATTCAGTCCGACGGCTCCTGTACCGTAACTCATTAACAGCAGATGAGCATCCGGATCATGCTGGAACTGATCCAGGATGGGCTCACGTTTTTTCGATGGAACACCACCGTGATAGATCAACGGATTGAATGGCTGTAATCGTGTTTCCAGCCAGTCAAGGGACTTTGTCCACTGACTAAACAGAATTGCTTTTGCCCCGCTGGCCGCAATTTCCTCCATGTCAGCCATCAGTCGTTCCAACTTGGTACTTTCGCCAGTCAGTGGATCAAAGTTGGTGATCTGTTTCAAACGCAGCACGAGTTCAAATACATGCTGTACGGTGATGGCGTCCCCGAGATCATTTAGCTGTACGATTCCTTCTTTTTCCGCTGTCCGGTATGCCGAGGCCTGAGCGTCCGAGAGCTGAAGTTCCGCATCGCGGTCAATGCGAGGCGGCATGTCGGTCATCACGAGGTCTTTGGTTCGGCGCAGGATGTGTTCGTCGGCCAGTTTGGACAGTTGACGCAGATCCGGAACAGCCTGGGTCGGAACGACTTCCAGAAACTCAAAGAGGGAAACCAGTTCCTCCGGACGATTCTCAATCGGTGTCCCTGTGAGTGCCCAGTTTCGACGGCGTTCGATGTTTCGGGCAACCTGAGCTGTCCGCGAGTTACGGTTCTTGATCCTTTGGGCTTCGTCCAATACGAGGAGATCGAACTTCGGCCGCTCTTCTTCAGGTATTTCCGGCAGATCGCGTGTCATGAGTTCGTAGTTTGCGATGAGAATCGGGACTCCAGGCATTGTCCACAACATACGACGTCGAGTGGAATTTCCTTCTATGGTGACGACGGGTAGTTCCTCCGCCCACATACGAAACTCACGCTGCCAGTTTGGGATCAGCGGTTTCGGGCAAATCAGCAGGATCCTCCGGATCTGACCGGCTCGCAGCAGCAGGCGTATGCCCGTAATAGTTTGCATTGTTTTTCCAAGACCCATCTCATCTGCCAGCAGAGCAGAATGTCGTGCAAACAGCCATGCGATCCCTTCGTACTGGTAAGGAAACGGTTCGAACGGCATGATCAGTTCCTGCCCCGCCAGCCATGTTTCCAGGGGCGGCTGCAGCAGATAAAACAGTCGATCCTGCAGCGAAACAGCTCCCGGGGGTGGTTTTACTCGCGTGCCTTTATGCCGGCGACTCTTGGCTGAATCCGTCGTGGATTGAATTTTGCGCAGGTTTGTTTCGTCACCGGCAATTTCAGTCACATCTCCCGTGGGCAGGAATTCTGTTCCCTCCGGAAGCGTCAATCCTATGCATTTCATAGGAATTTTACGTGGTTTCCACGAGGGTACGAAAGCCGGTTCCATATCCAGTTCGACTGATTGCACGTCCAGCCGAGGAACGCGCTGCAGGGCCGGATTGAAACCAGACACAATCGTGTCGATGTCCAGCGACAGGTCAGCTTCGGCACAGGTGACACGTGGTGCTGCCAACCTTTGGGAGCCTGCATCGTTGTTCATCGCACTAGGACCGATTTTACGGTTTCAGTCAAGGCTGCATGGACACGTTCCATTGGCTCTTCCAGATCAGCCTGATCGGGTACCAAATGTACTCGGCTCTGCAGAAGATCCGAGTCAGTGGAGTGGTCACTGTGGAAATGCAGCCGCCACCCACCAATCGTCTGAGT
>JAKVAY010000098.1:2112-20457 GCA_022447185.1 Fuerstiella sp.
TTGTTGCGGAGTTGACTGCTGCAGTGTCGGCAAGAAACGCGACGGGCGTTTCAGTATGGTTCCGCAGTTCAAGCATTTCTTCGTTACGAACGACGACCAGATCAGGCTTAATTCCTACTCGCTTCAAAAGTGTACTGCCTATCAATTCCCCAAGTAGCCAGGGTTTGAGTGCCCGTCCGTAGAGAATCTCCTGAGTACGGTCAGGTTTAACAGGAGTAGTACACTGAAATTCAAGCGGCCGACCGTTATGACTGGTGACAAGCAGTCCTCCCACGTGGCCTCGACCGTCCACTTCAAGTGCTGCCATGAAACCAAGGCGAAACTTCTCTGCCGTACGAATGGCCGACATTCAACGTCTTTCGCTGCGAGGTATGACCGGCGGATTCTGCCGGTGTTGTTCCACCTGTTCTGCGGTTGCAGTTCGTCTGTGTCAGTCATCGACGAACCGGATATGATGGCTTGAGCGGAACGGAGCGTGCCAGTTGGCAGAGATACTCCATCGACACATTGATATACACGCAGACCGGCAGCAAAATGGTCACATAGCAACTGCGTCGCAGACGCAGCTGCTCATTCGTCAACATGCCGGCTGTTTTAATCGGTTTGCTGCTGACACACCAAGGAATGTTGGTTCGGAATAACGAAACCCGACTCCGGACTCGCGTTCAAAATGGCTGTCGTCCTGAGTCAGAAAATTGAACTGGATGTCAGCCCGACTCAACTCATATAGAGTGTCAACATGCGATACAGCACTGATGGTGTCTCTTCGCCCACGACATGAATCGCGACAGATGTTTTTACGAGTGTTCCGGTGTCTTTTTCCAGGGCTTTCAACAGTCGCCCCCTGGCGTGAACACTCGATCCACTCGGGACCGGCGCCACGAAGCGCAGTGTATCCGCTCCGTAGTTAACTATATTCCGCCAACCAACGATGGGAAGCTGCCCCAAAATCAGTTTAGGTACCAGACTGAGTGTCAGGAATCCGTGTGCAATCGTACCACCAAACGGACCTCCACTTGCGCGATCACCGTCAACATGGATCCATTGATGATCATCTGTCAGGTCGGCAAAGGTATTGATCATTTCCTGTGTGATATTCATCGACGGACCAAATTCACCGAAATCATGGGTGTTTGCTGCAAACTCGTTGATCGCATCAATATCGTCAAATTGGAGTTGAGTCATTGAATCGTGTCTTAACTGAATCGTCCGGGCGGTCGGTCACATCAGAATTGCTCCGGGGTTCACCTCTGGCGGCTCCGGCCTCGCGTAATGTACCAGCTTAGTTGGTTCATGCCACAAACGATGAATCCTGAGATAAAAAACTACACGGTCCGTGCCAGACTGGCCGATGCTCAGGTTTCCTCGATTTGGCAGACTTACCCCCGACCGCCTTCCCCGATACACTGTCAGTCAGAGTTCGCATCCCTACATTCTCAACAATCCAGGTGGCGCCGTGTCACCCACTTCACCTCTACCGAACCTGCCAACAGGTGAAAAAACAGCCTTGAGCTGGCAAAATCTGATAATTCTGGGAGTTGCGGCGCTTTGTCTGCCGAATTCTGCGGCCGCTCAACTGGGTGCTGCGGTGCGGTCGGCAGTCACGAAGGTTAGTCCATCCGTCGTACGCATTCAGATCATTGGATCTCCAGATCGTTCCGGAAAAATTGGGTCTCGGATCACTACGGGAGTTGTGGTGTCCGCCCATGGTGAAATCATCTCCAGCAGCTTTGGTTTTCTCAGTGAGATAGCTGCCATTTTCGTCACCACTGCCGATGGAAAACGCCACAGTGCCGAGATCGTGGCTACGGACCATGTACGCAAGTTGACACTGCTTCGCACGAGTACCAGACAACTCTCACCACCTGCCTGGGCTAGAAAACGTCCATCAGTCGGTGCATGGGCCGTTGCCGTCGGAAGATTCTACAACTCTTCGAAGCCGTCGGCGTCGCTGGGTGTAATCAGCGCTGTCAACAGAGTTCACGGCCTGGCGATCCAGACGGACGCCAAGGTCTCGCCGATCAACTATGGTGGGCCCTTACTCATCATGGATGGTCAGGTATCCGGAATTCTGGTTCCACTGGCTCCTGGAAATAAGTCGACCGGCGTTGCCGCCGGTGTGCAGTGGTACGATTCGGGAATTGGATTTGCTATTCCGGCCAGTGATGTTTTGGACAGCGTTCAACGACTGCGTTCAGGTGAGGACCGCAAGCATGGAGTCCTCGGGATCAGTCTTACCACAGCCAATCCACTGTCTGCAAAGATCGAAGTTAAATCCATACATCCAGGTTCACCGGCCGATGTCGGAGGCATGGAGGTTGGCGATAAGATTCTGTCCGTGAACGGTCGCAAACTTCAGCGTGCGGGGACTTTCCAGAGTATTCTCAGGAGTCGCTGGGCAGGAGACACAGCATTCTTCATCGTGCGTCGTGGCAGCGAAGAAAAACACATTGAGGTGGCGCTGACAGACGAAATCACTGTCCCGGAACGCGGGTGGCTGGGAATCCTGCCAGTGGCAACTGCAGCAAGTGATGACGAGCGGGGGCAGGGCATTATGGTGGGAATTCCCGGGAGCTCAGCCGCTTCGGCAGCCGGACTGCCGGCCCGCTGCATTCTCAGGCAGGTGGATGGAATGGCAATCGATCGTCTTAATCGATTCCGTGAAGTGTTAACCGAAGTCACCGCAGGAACGACGCATCAGCTTACGTTTTCTCTGCCGGATCGTCCGACCGATCTTCGGACCGTGTCGGTAGTTGCCGACAGTTGGAAGAAGCAGGACATTCCGCGTCTCGCACTGGAAGTTGCTGACGTTCAGACAAATGCACCGACTAACACGTCTGTGCCTGTCTGGACACAATCCGTTGTCAGTCTCAACGAAGGGACGCATGCTTGGGTTCTGGGACCGCAGGAACACCCACTCGGAATGGAACTGGGTGTGATAATCATGCTTCACGACGGAGCGCCGGCGACAGAAACGCTCATGCAGGAGTGGCGCAGCGTATGTCAGCAGCATCAATTGGTTCTGGCGGTCGTGTATCACGACGATGCAATCCCGCTGGATCCTTTCCACACACTGGAAAACATTATGACTGTTGTCATGAATTTCGGGACAATCGATCCGGATCGAATCACTCTCGTCACACGGGAATCTCACGCAGAGTTTGTCTCGCAGGTATTTCTGGATCCCCAAATTCCCCATCTGCGGCAGGCTGTATTCGTTGGATGCCGGCCGTTGATCGTTGGGGTGTCTCTTGAAAACGTCTACGAAAAGAATTCATCGTTGCTTTTCTTCCCTGGCGGTGACAACAAACAGAGTCAGGCACTGTCGACAGCTGCTGTTGCAGCTCTTCAGAACGCCGGAGCCACCGTTGTAGTGAGTCCTTTGTCAGTTGACGTTCGAGGTGCTGAGCTGGCCGGTGAGATTGCACGCTGGATGCTGTTGCAGAAAATCCGATAGAGACCTCACCATGATGGATTACGTTTACGCTGCGATTCTGGGGATCGTGCAGGGTATAGCTGAGTTCCTTCCAGTCAGCTCATCCGGGCATCTTGTGATCGTTGATGGACTACTCAAGCACTATGGTGGCACAGTGATTCCACCAGAATCAGTGACGATGTCCATAGCGCTGCACTTTGGCACACTGCTTTCGATTTTGGTTGTTTATCGCGGCGAGTTGTCGGAAATCGCAAAAAACAGAAGACTGCTGAGTCTTATTGTGCTGGCGACGATTCCGGTCGGGGTGGCTGGCCTCCTCCTTCACGATCAGATTGAGTCGGTTTTTGACACTCCAATGCTGGCGGGTGCAGCATTGATTGTAACGGCGGTTGTGCTTTTAGTCGGGCGCAGGCTTCAGCGCCGGAAGCAGGAAACTTCACAGCTCAAAGTTTCGACGGCAGGTGTCATTGGGATGTTTCAGGCAATCGCCATCATCCCAGGCATTTCACGGTCTGGCAGTACGATCGCAGCCGGACTGGCCTGTGGACTGAATCGAGAGCAGGCAGCAAGATTTTCTTTCCTGATCGCAATTCCTGCTATCGCTGGAGCTGCCCTCGTAAGAGCCAAAGACCTGGTTACCGGAAATACCCCCATCGATTCAAATCTGCTTCCTGTGGCTTTGGGAACCTTGGTCGCATTTCTGGTCGGAATAGCTGCACTGTCCTGGCTGCTGACAATTGTGACAGCTGATCGTCTACACTGGTTCGCCGGTTACTGTATGCTGGCGGGGATCACCACGATCCTGTGGCAAATGTCCCTCACGTCATCACGTGCTTCTGAACCTGGGGTGCGGGAGATCCATGCCGTCAGCGACCACGTTACACAAACGGATTTGAACACCCTTAGGCAATCAGACCGGACGTCCTTGTTCCGCTGATACGGAGGACTCGCTCTCGGACACAGACTCTGCGTCTGCGTGCCCTCGAGATTGATGAGAAGAGTCACGGCCGCGAACGTGTGCAGCTTCCGGTGCCCGCTGCCGGAAGATCCGCTGGCCTCCACTGACGACTGTGGCAATGCAAAGAGCAATCACAGGCAGCACATGAAGCCAGGGAAGTCGACGCCGGCTGTGGAACGTTGTCGCGGTTGGACCTGTCACTTGGAACAGCTGATCATCGTCTGAAAATGTTAATTCCCGGTCGTCAAGAAATCTCGCAACTGTTTCAACTGACCCGGTATCACTGGTCTGAGTGATTGCGTCGTCGGGCGAATATGAAACAGGAAAAGCCGCCACGATGTGCGCCGCCAGTTGTGCCGATGTGATCGGGATCAGAGTGTGATCGACCGACCATACCTGATCGATGGGTGAATGAATTGTGAGAAACACCGTCTGTTTGGTCGCTGCCAGTGATGGAACCAGCAGGCGGTATTCGTGCGGAAAAAAACCGATTTCCGGACGCCGAATCAACCAGTCGATCGTGAGTCGTTGTACTGCTGACTGACGATTTACGGCAATGATGTTCGGATTCGCAGCGGGAGGCAATTCGACGTCGTCCAGTCGACAGCTGACAATCTTCATGTTCGCAGGAATCACACATTGGGACTCATCAGCTTCTCCAAATTCCACCAGAATATCTGTTGTCCCTGAAATCATGTCTGGTACCGGATACAACGTAGTGACCGTTACACACCGCGCTGGCTGCCGCACGATGCTGACAGCAGGGGACGAATTAACCAGCGGGACCGTATCAACGCGCACTGAGTTAGCCTGAGCGTCATAATGATCCCGCTCACCAAGCTGAACCCATCCCGAAAGAGGTGGGATCAGACTTTCACTCTCCAGTGATTCCATCATCCAAGGCACGTGAGACTGGTCCGATGTTTTTGAATTCACCAGCCGTTCGTAGACCTGCACACGGTCAATCGGAATCTTCGGTTCCGGAATTGGCAGGGGAATTCGTCGTGCTGTGCCGGTGGTAACGACCTGAATCCCGGTGAGCATCAGAGTAGCCCGTTGCCCCGGGGTCAGACGAACCGGAAGCAATTCGAGGCCTTCAAGTGTCAACGGCGTGACTGCTTCATCAACCGTCCACTCAGCGGATGTATACCTGAGTGAATCGGGCAGTCGAATTCGTCCATTCCAGCCCTGGTCGCCCGCCTCGATCCGGACAGCAGCATCAGCATGCTGATTCAATGCGCGATCCTGAGCAAGCATCAGCATCCGAACTGTTGTTACTTGCTGCCTGCGAATATTGAGTTTCAGAATGCCATCATTATCGACGACCGTTGGTCGCTCCGGATCGATGTTCTGATCTGACCCATCCTCGGTTTCCAACACCACCGTTGCATCGCTTGTTGACAACAGAGACACCGTGGATTTGATCACTTCAGTTGAATCCAGGCGAGCCGGAATCAGGTGGAGGTTTCCACTGTCCGGAATGCTCAACGTACCTTCAAACATCAATTCAAAGCTGCCTCGTGTGCCTTCTCGCAAGCAAATCAGCAGTAGCCCGTCGCGGTATGACCATGAACGCAGACGGTTGACATCGCCAGCTGATACTTCCACCCGGTCAACGAGAAGTTCCGGTTGAACCTGAATACGCTGTCGAAATATTTCGGAGCCTGTAGTTTCAATATCACAGTGGATGGACCAACTGAGTTGGTCCACATCCGCGATGATCCTGCTCGTCACCTGAGCCGTTTGACGTGTCGTACGTTTTCTCAGCTTCAGATGGATGTCATCCGGAATCGACCCGATTTCAAACACCTGGTCTGTCTGTGTCAATTCGAGTGATTCCCGTACTTCTTCTCCCGGATGGGATTCGCTCAGTTTACCCCCTGCAATGACGACTGAATCAACCTCAAGGGGATCCGAGGCTTGTACTGCAATAAGAATTCGCCGAGCAAGACATCTTTCAGGAGCACGTAGCGCGGCTGCCGGAATCAGTCTGTCAACTGTCATCTCTTCTTTCGTTGCTTCCCAGGACACGTAAAAATCTGCGAGCTGTTCCGGACTGCCTCGGACGATCTGACGTCCGTCAGTCTGGATTAATTGCAACTCAAGACCATCTTTGCTCAGAACATCGCCAATCTGATACCTGGGTACGGGTAAAAGAATCAGTTCTGTTGGCAACCGCTGCTGGGACGTCATTTGATAGCGGCAAATCAGCTTCGTTCCTGAGTCTGAAAGTTCCGCTCGGCAAGTCACTGCTGCCACACATACGGTTTCCGAAGCTGCAGCCAGCGAATTTCGCGTTTCGACACTGATGTCGAGTGGACCGCGATTGTACTGCATCGGGAACGCCATCACTCCCGGCACGTCCGAAGAAACAGCCCGCGTCCCGGACGACTCTGCAAGACGCGCTGTCAGCACCTGATCATCGACTGTTTCCAGAGTCAGTTGACAGCGGGCCGAGAACGGCAAGGGCACACGAATGTTGTAGTGTCCCAGGGCCTGTCTGACATTCGTACGAAGAGTATAGTTGACGTCATGACGCTCCCAGCCATTGTCATTGTTGGTAGACGCGAGCGCATCAGTCTGCACCGGGATTCTCAACTGCGGATTTCCCAGGGGACCACGAGACGGGGAGACCGCTCCATGATCAAGTGAACAATCCGTTAATGTTGCTGATCCTGTGGGCAGATTGAATTCTGATGCATGACCAGTCAGGCGATTCGCAACTGTAGCACGGACCGTGATTTCAGAACCACCTCCCTGTTCCACACGCACATGAGCTGCTACGTTCAGAACACGGACCTCTGACTCCGCGGCCCCATCTGCAGCCGGCAGAAGATTCCTGCGAATATAGACGAAAGGCAGGGTAGTGCGTGCTTCTTCATTGATGAGAATTGATGGTAAATCCGAAGGCAACGGTGCCTGGCCCGTCAGCAGCAGCGCGAGCGCAGCGGATGCCGCTGACGGGATCGATCCCACCGCAGGCTGGTGGTCCCGTGTCAGCAGCACTTGGTCGCCAGAATTCTTCAGAAGTTGCCGGCCTGTGAGAAATACGAGATACACTCCCAGGCCGGAATTGAATCCAAACAACAACGAGGAGATCAGCGGACCTGCGAATACTGACAGCACGAACCCGGTCAGCATCAGAACGGCGACCGTTCGCAGCCGAAGACGTGCGAAAACTCGGCTTCCGATGATGACCCCCCAGAAAACCAGAATCGCTCCGCAATACATCAATCGGCGTGACACCATACTCACATGGATCTGCCCATTTTCTGTCGAAATGAGGCTTCTGCCTGCTCCCAACTGTTCAGCGAGTCGCCAGCGCATCAGAAAATCTTTGACAGGTGTGTTCACTGTCGCCAACTGCAATGAGCCGCGAAGGTCCATATTTGACCTGTCTGACAGCCCCGGTTTTGACGACGGTACGGCATAACAGCCTGGTGGCAACTGGACGATATGTGACAAATCGACTTTGACATCCGCATCGAATTGAGGCGGCGTGATGACCCCCGCAGGAGTGATCAACCCGGTCTCTGAAACAGGACTCGTCCAAAGGATGCGGATACCCGTTGTTGTTTGATTCTTCGGCAGTAAGATCCGTATTGTCGAATCCGTAACAGGAACCTCGACTGGCTGGTCATCCATATAAATTCTGATGTTGGTGGCTTCCGGCCACTGAACAGCCACATCTTCAACCGCCCCGGTTCGGCTGACAACCAGATCCGCAAAGCACTGGCATGTGCCACCGCCATCTTCAGGTGACACCGCAAACCAGGCGGTTCCACGAATACCAAGAAACGGCTTCCTTTCACTTGTCGGGGTGAACTGGATTCTAAATTGATTTGCAACCTTCCCGACCATGACCTGGTTACCTGGTTGAAGAGGAAGGTTTTCAAGGTCTCCATCGTCTGACGACTCGGCAACAAGTGCGACATTCGAGAATTCCGCTGCCATGGCTGTAATGTTTCGAGCAGTCAGTGAGATCCCGGAGGCATTAGGCAGTCGGGGAATGGCGGCGAATTCAACATTGGCAAGTGGACGGGTGGCGCGCAGGTTGAACGTTTGCGTCTCACCGGATGTTCTTGCTGCAGGCAAAGCCAGTAACCATTCCTGCCAGTAATCATTTGTCAGTCTTCCGGTTGCGGACAAAACGCTGGCCGATGCCGGAGAATCGAGCTGGAGATCGATCCCTTCGGGAAACAGTAGAATGATTGATTCGGGCAATTGCTCAGAGGAATCAACCTGGATCTGCAGGTTTTCGATCAGCTGCGTTTTCGTTAATTGCAACTCGTAGGTCAGGATCGCATTGTAAATTGCAGTCTCTGGAACGGATGGACCCGCTGTCGCCGGCAGCAAGTCGGCTGTCTTTGTCATTTGCAGCAGTTCCGGTTCCGAGATGTCGACCATTGTCCAGCCAAACTCATTCTGCAGCTTTGTCACGATATCTGTGACGGCCTCCGTCGGAGCGTTTGTCAAAAACGGAGCTGCTTCAGATGCCAGTATCCAGTTACCTGTGGTTCGATATCGCTCATTGATCAAAATCGGAAGAGACGACATCAGTGGCGTGACGGCCTGCGTGGAACGGAACTCAATTCTTAACCACGCTGGCTGGCTGGAAGTGGCCGCAGACCGAAATTCGACCTGCAGTTGATCACTCGTTCCGTCATCCGACGGACGGACGCGCGAGTAGACCGGCAAATCTGTCCGCATGTCGTACACACTGACTGGACGCCATGGTCCCGAGATATTCCACTCTGTTTTGTAGACATCATCGTTATCGCTGCATGGCTCCAGTTCAGCATATACGGTCACACGCTCAGGTGTGTCGGGACGCCGATGAATCAGCAATTTTTGACGGACGGCCGCGGTTGACGCTACCACGTGGATTGTGGCAGCGGCATCAACATCAAACTGTCGCAACTCTATGACCTGCTCACCAGCGGAATTGAAACTTACCTCCTCCTGATACAGGCCGACAAGATCGAGATGGTGTACAGCAAGTCCCCGCGTGACGACTAAGCGAAGTCCAGTTGATCTCAGCGACACTGCAGGACCTGTCTCTTCATTTGACAATTGCTGTGCGGCTGCCAGAAGTGGAAGAACCAGGGATCCGTGCCGATCCGCATCCGAGGTACCGTAAATAACAATCGTTCCGCCGGTCTGGAGTCCGGAAACAATCAACCGGCGACTCGATTCACCAGCCAAACTCCAGGTGCAGCGGCGACCCGATTGACTGACAACATCTGTAATGTGGCAATTGTCACTGACCGTTACTCTTACTGAAGAATCATCCAGTTCCGGAGGAACGACGAATGTCCATTCCGCAAACACAGTTTTGCTGGACACATTAAATGTTGTATCAACCGCAACCGTTGACATCTCGTGTGAATCTGTGCTGTTTTCTACAGGTTGACAAAGAAAGGTTACCGCATGACTGGCGCGCGGAGAAAGAGACCAGACCCGTCTGTCTGCAACAGATTCTGACCGCACGATCGCATTGGGGCTGGTGATACGAATGTCACTGGCTGTTTGAATCTGCAACTCAGTCACAATCGCCGGTGGCAGCTGCAGTTCAAACAGAGTTCCGTCTGAAGTACGAATGCCGCTGGCGGTCCATGTTGCTTCCAGCTGCGTGGCCTCGGCGCCTGTCAACAATGACAAACGACCATCGGACAACGCCGCGGAAGCGACCGGATGTCCGTCAAATCGGAATTCAAGTTCTCTTAGGTTCGTTTGGCCCAGGACGCACGAATCAACATCCGCCGTGGCATTGAGTTGCACGATAAGCGTGCCATTGCTCAGCATATCTTCAGTAAGTTCTGCGCGATATCGGGCGGTTGCGAGTGTTGCCACAGGTGGCAGGCCGATGTCAACGTGCTTATATCCGTCCAGCAATAATCGATGCAGGTTGGCTCGATAAAACAGGACGTAGTCTCCTGATTCGACAGCCCGCTGAATGGTGTCTCCTGTTACGGGAACGACCTGCAACGTTTCCGGATTCGTGGTACGGGATTCTTTGACGTCCGGCCGAATCCTGGACGGCCCACTCTGAACACCGCCAGTCTGAACTTCAGAGGAATCAACTACTGAGTTTGCAGACTCCGGACTGACAGCCTCGATCGTATCACTCACGTTGGAAACGTTTTCCTGAGCTGTCGACGGAGCACCCCATGACAGAGTAATACAAATCAGACAGATTGATGTGATTCCAGGAGTCAGTTTCATTATGCATTACGCTTACAAGTGTTTTGACCGTTTCAATCGGTCATCACATTTCTACAGAACGGCTGGTTCGGCCTCTGATGATGAAACCGCAGGAATCAATGCACTGGATGTATTCGGCATTGAAGGGCTGCGCTGCGCTGAAGAGAATATGGACTTGCCACGACGCCGTGAGCGTCGCTGTATCCCCGCCGGCATCAGCACCTCGCGGAATGTCCAGGCGGCTGAAGCAATGAGTACGGCCAACAGTACCGGCGGAAACAATGCCAGCGTTTGCTGCGGCAGAGTTGCCCAAACAACAACACATGCCGGAATCAGGATTACAGACAACATCCGCAGATGTCGGCCAAGAATCACGAGCACTGCGTAAAACAGGACCCCCAGCCCGGCCACCACAACCCACGCCACTGCCTGAGAGTAGAGCATAACCCGGAGCGTCCGGAAGCTCGGTCCACCGATAAATGCCAGTGAGGCCTGCTGTCTGAAATAAGAATCATTCAACTGTCTGCGAACCTGCATGCGCACCCCGTCGGGAAAACCAACAAACAGCGACTCCACCGGATCCGATGTGCGATTGGTGACAGACGACATAAGAATTTCCGTCATCCCGTGGCGCAATACAGACTGTTGTTGAGTATCCAGTGAAATCAGATTGTTGTCACCGCGTGCACCCACCAGCCAGACAGTCGTTAACCAGTCAGGCGCATCATGAAGCCGGGCGTACGTTGCATCTTCTCTCGACAGAAGATGGTGGTGTGGATCTCTGGGGATCCTGCAGATCAAACTGATTCGCACGGGACCATCAGAGAATTCCGGAGCTACAGAGACCAGTCGCAATTCCGCCGAATCGGTCTGGGCCTGGCTAATACGCGGGACCTCAACTTCCGTTCCATCAACCCGGGCTTTGACTCCCACATTCACCGGAACTCGAAAGAGTACCGTTTCTGGTGGATTTTCGTAGATGACGGTTGTTGTTGTTGTCACATTTGCGGAACCAATATACGTCTGGACCAGGCAAATTGAAGGCTCATGGATTTGCCGATGGAGGAGAGGCTGCGGAATCCGTAATCTTACATATCTGCGGATTTCGTTCGTGGACCACGCTGTCCGAAATTCGGGAGAGAACTGCCGATGAAATGACTCGTCCTCCACAACACTCAGGATTTTTGGTGCATTTGTACCAATCGCTATCGAATCTACTCCGCTGGCAGGCAGCACCAGCGGGAGCTGATGGTCATCGGACTCGAGGTCTGGTGTCCAGAAATATTTAATGGTCGCTTTGTGTTCGCCCCGGATTGCCTCCGGAAGCTGCCAGGTTATTTCATCACCATCCACATCCCCTGGTGGTTCCGGGACATCACGACCGCTGAGTTGCAATACCGGATCGACACCATCGGGTGCGGTAAACGTTAGTTCTTGAAGATCGCGGTGACGGACATTGATCGTGATTTCTGTCCGGACATAAATACTGTCCTGATTTGCCTCCAGTGCGATGACGGCCTGAGAACTGACTTCCTGAGTCTGACGTGATTGACGGATTCGAACAGAGCTGCCTGATTCGTTGACTCGCCACATGGTGATACGTTGCAGGTTTTCCTGTCCCGTGAACTGCCGAGGCGGCACGATTGAAAATGCTGTGTCGCTGGTGGCGTCTGTCAGAGACAGTGAATAGGTATCGGATTCAACCAGAGACACAGTCGTTGGGTGAGCGTCGGTCGCAGTTATGTCAGGAAGCGAAAACGTTATGCCAGTTTCGGCAGGGCGCTCGTCCAGACTGCGAAACGCTTTAAATTCCACATGAAACTGACCTGACTGCACGTTTCCCAGCTGGAGCAGGATTCCTTTATCTGTCTGCTCATGCTGGATCTTGCTGCGTTCACCGTCATCTTCCGTCAGGAATATCGATCCAGTTTCAATTTGCCATCCATTTTTAATGTAGTGATTCCAGCTGATTCGCAGTTCGTCGAGCGATCCCAGGCTGACGTTGACAGGAAATCTCGCCAACAGCCGCAAAGTCCGGGCATCGGTTGAAAATTCCAGCCGGGGCGCAACTGCAAAACGCGCTTCAACAGCCTTAACGTCCAGCCGCAGTCGAGCTTCTGTCGACAGCAGGTCAAAAGCAATGGCTTCGTTACGCTGGTCCGAGTTTGTCTCAACACGTGTCCGACGTGTATATCCAGTTGGTACGATGTCCACTTCCAGACCACGCGGAATCCGGATCTCAACCTTCGCCGATTGTTGGGTGATCCCGTCGAAATCGGGGACAGAAACTGAAATCCCCTGTGTCGTGTCTTTGAGTGTCAGCTCAAAATGCAGATCAATGCGTCCGCGTACCGGTCTGGCAAAAACAATATCTGCTGTCGATCCGGAATCAGTCATCGAAATGTTGTCCGACCGGACAGCCAGACTACCACCCTCATCGCGCGCTGTAATGTCGATTTCGCCATACCCAGGTGCCAACCGGACCATGAGTCGGTCGGTTGCACCTTCTGTGATATCAATTGTCTGATCGCAGACAAGCACCGGTGTACTGCTGGAAAGATCCAGCACCATCGATGTCGGAGTCGGCGCGCTCATGGCCGTCACATTGTCTCCACCCAGATCCGGTGGTTGCCAGCTGATTTCTGTTTCGGACTTAAGGCCCCAGAATTTCGCAGTCACCGGCTGAACGGACGACGTGGATCGTCGAGAATGGGCAGCATTATCCTGAATGCGTTCGACAGATTGATCGAATGTAAGTGCCAGTTCTGACGTCATGGCATCTGGCAGTGACAGCTTGATTCGGTGTCGATCCTTGTCCTGATCTCTAATTTCTCCGATCAGATCCAGCGACAGTTCGTGATGGCCTCGTCCCTTCAGGAGCCATTGGTGGCTGTCGGATGCACTGGATGCACTGCCGAGAAACCGGGACTCAAAATGTAAATCTGAGGGGCCATGTACAGCGCTGGTGGGAACCCAGGACCCTAATCCCACATTCACGCGAACCCACTCGTCGTCAGCGTGAACCTTGATTTTTAGGTCCACATGAATCTTCGCAAGTCCGTCCTGAATTATCCCAGACGCATCAAGATCGGCAAACTCAAATCTACGGACACTTAGCTGCGCAGTTACAGATTCAAGGATGCGGTCGACTTTGTCTGCCGGAATCAAATCTTCAAGCGGGACAGTTCTGCCATCGTCCCGACGTATCAGGATCTGGCCCGGCGGGAGTTCGTCCGGTATCGTCGATGGTTCCTGACCATGAAGCGCTGCGACAATACTGAACGTCAGAACAACGGGTAGCCAGGAGAGAAACATCCTGTAGCTGGCAACAGATCGCCGAACAATATATGGAGGCTTCATGAGTCCGTTGATGCACGATAGAAAAGAAGACAGGCACCACCGAGCAGTTCCACTGCAGGTGACTCTCGATTTTATCCAGCGCACAGACCACAGAGAAGACTTACCGACGTTATGACGCTCAATTTAGAACGTCTGAGAGATCCTGCTGGATTTTGACGGTGCTGGCGGCAACAAGCGATGAAACCATAATATCGATGCTCTCACCTGCCATATTTGTAACGGTTCCCCCTGCTTCTCTGACCAGTAAAACTCCGGCTGCCACATCCCAAGGATTCAGACTGGTCGACCAGAACACATCCACCCGGCCGGCTGCCACGCCTGCCAGATTGAGTGCAGCAGACCCACTTCGCTGCACTGTTTGCAGGTGCTGCAGTCCCATCAGAAATCGCAGGATTGCCGGATCGTCCGGACGGGGTGCAACGGGCAGGCTGGCCATACCCATGGCCTGACCCAAATCGGACTCGCCACTCGTGCGAATTGGTTCACCATTCAGAAATGCTCCACCTTCCGTGACAGCTGTAAACATCTCCTGTCGATTTGGATCGTAGATCACGCCAACCAGCAAGTTGCCACTTCGCTGCAGCGCGATCGACACCGCGTAGTAAGGGAAGCCATGAACGTAATTCGATGTTCCATCAAGCGGATCGATGATCCACTTGAATTCAGAATTTCGCGGGTTCTCCTCAAGCCCTTCTTCTCCAAGAAATCCATGTTCAGGAAACCTGTCACGGATGTAATTGTAGATTGACTGCTGCGACGCCTCGTCGGCCTCAGTAACCAGATTCGCTCGACTTTTCTCGCGCACAGAAAATCGACCACGCCAATCCTGCAGAATTTCCCCTCCCAGCAGGGCTGCGTCACACGCAGTTTTTAGACAGGCATCAAGGAATTTCGATGATTCGCTCATTCAAATATTCAATTAGTCTGACAGCAGGCGGACAGTTTTCCTGTCCGGGTTGCCGAATGTCTGGATTCCTCTGATTCTTTTTGACTTCACGGAAGAACACAACTCGCCGAAAGCTGAATGGCGAGAAATTTGAACAGCTGAGATGACACTGATTCCAGGAACAGGGTGGTGATCTCACGTCGGCACCGTCGGCGCGCTGACTGAAGAACGAAACAACGCACTGAACTCCCTCAAATCGGGACATCAACTCATCAGGTCACATCAGATTTCGGCAGCGAGTCTCCTATTGAATTTGGTATTGTAACAGGAAGTCAGCTGACACGCGGTTTCGCAGGGCGGCTAAGGTCGTAAACCATCTGCAACTACATTTCACAAAAGGGGGTTTGCCACGCCTGTTTCAAAGACGTCAGTGTGCTGTCGATGAGCCGAGCTCCGGAATCGTTTTCGATAACCAAGCGATCACTGTTCGTGACAGTACCAATACAGATGGCAGGAAGCCCGGCCAGTTGAGACTCAAATTCTGAAGCATACCGTGACGGAATTTCCATAAGAAATCGTGAATTGCTTTCCGAGAACAGAGTGACAGCATCTTCCAGATGATTACCAACCCCGGAAAGAGACAGACTGGCTCCCAGCCCCCCCGCGAACGCCATTTCCGCTGCTGAGACCGCCAGTCCTCCTTCGGAGAGATCGTGACAGCTGCGAACGATTCCTGAACAAATTGCCTGATGGACTGCTCGAAATATCAAAAGAGCCTGTTCAGGATCCATTCGCGGAACAAATCCTCCGGACAAGCCATTCACCAGAGAAAGGTGACTACCACCAAGCTCGTCGTGAGTTTCACCGACGAGATACAATTGATTTCCGGCTTCTTTCAGATCCATTGTTACGCACTGTTGGACATCTTCAATCTGACCAAGTGCGCTGATCAGCAACGTGGAGGGTATTGCGACTGTCTGACGATCTCCGCTTTCGTCATCCCATGAGAATTCATTATTCAGACTGTCTTTTCCGCTGATGAACGGTGTCCCTAAAACGACCGACACCTCATGACAGGCCATAGCAGCCCGAACCAGCGTTCCCAGTGTCTCTGCACGTTCCGTGCTGCCCCAGCAGAAATTGTCCAGAATCGCGATACGGTCCGGGTCTGCACCAACAGCTACGCAGTTTCGAACAGCTTCGTCAATCGCAGCAGCCGCCATCCACCACGGGTCAAGATCACCAAAATGAGGGTTCATCCCGCAGGAAATGACGAGTCCGCGAGATGATGACAGATCGGGACGCACAACAGCGGCATCCGATGGACCGTCGTTTGCCACTCCGACCAGTGGTTTGACTACGCTGCCAGCCTGAACTTCATGATCGTATTGCCGAATGATCCATTCCTTGCTGGCCACATTCATTGACCTCAGAATGGATTTGAGATCGTCATCCCAGCGCATTCGCCGGGGCAATGGGCAGGGGGTCTCGGTCGGAATCTCGAACTCGGCATCGCGAATGACTGGCGGGCGACCATCGTGAAGGAATGGCATTCCAAGACGCCCCACTTCCTGTTGACCGAATTTTAGCACCAGCTCTCGAGTGTCTGTAAATCGACCAATGACCGTAGATTCCACTCCTTCTGATTTGCACAACCGCTGGAATTCATCCCGATGACATTCCGGAACCGCCAATACCATCCGTTCCTGTGCTTCGGAAATCCAGATTTCCGTGTACGACAGGCCGGAGTATTTGAGTGGGCAGCGATCAAGCCATACTTCGGCACCAGTCGCTTCTCCCATCTCGCCAACAGCGCTGCTGAAACCACCCGCTCCGCAGTCAGTGATTGCCGTGTAGAGATCGCGGTCACGCGCCTGCAACAGCACGTCAAGTACCATTTTTTCGACCACCGGGTTTCCAATCTGGACTGAACCGCCGCTGATCGACTCACTGTCTTCAGTGAGTTCAGCTGATGAAAAAGTCGCTCCATGGATTCCGTCCCTGCCCGTCCGACCACCCACAGCCACAATCAGATCGCCGGGTTGCATATGTCCTTCACATTTACCTTTGGGAATCATCGCCACGTTGCCACAGTAAACCAGTGGATTGCCAAGATAACGATCGTCGAAATAGACCGCTCCATTGACCGTAGGGATTCCCATGCGATTGCCGTAATCGCGAACTCCGGAAACAACGCCCTTCATCACGCGCCGTGGGTGTTGCACGCCTGGATGCAGCGACTCGACGGGGGTTTCGGGGGGCGCGAAGCAAAAAACATCGGTGTTGCAGACAGGCTTGGCACCGAGGCCGGTCCCCAATGGATCTCGGATCACTCCGCCAATCCCCGTGTTCGCACCGCCGTAGGGCTCTAAGGCCGATGGATGGTTGTGCGTTTCTACTTTGAAAACAACATTGTGCTCTTCGTCGAATCGCACGATTCCCGCGTTGTCTTCGAAAACACTTACACACCAATCCTGATCGCCAAGCTGGCGTCGAATCGTCTGGGTCGCTGCAAAGATTGTTTCTTTGAGCATGTTCTCGAATTGGCGACTTCCGTTTTCATCCTCGTAGGCAATGCGGCCGGCAAGCGTCTTGTGGCTACAATGCTCGCTCCACGTTTGCGCGATCGTTTCTAACTCGGCATCTGATGGATCGCGGTCCTGTTCGCGGAAATGCTGCTGAATCGTCTGCATTTCGACCAGGGTGAGATAGAGTTGCCCGTCGCGACTGAGCGTCATAAGCTCGTCGTCGTTCAAAGAGAGAAGAGGAATGGTGACGCGTTGGTATTCATATTGAGAACCAATGCTCAGACGATCCAGCTCTAAAGGTCCATGAACGACTTGCTCGATGGAGTCATTCGCCAAGACTTTGTTGCATAGCTGGTCGAGTTCCGTGGTCGACGAATCACCAATCCAATACTTCTGAAAGGTGCGCACGGCAGTTACCGGGATATCATAATCGGCAATCGCCTGTTCGGCGCTTTGTGCCACGGGATCCATCACGCCGGGTTTGGGGAGCACATAGACCAATTGCTTCGTGCCGTTCTGGGATTCGGCGAGCGTAGGGTCTCCCACGGGCGCCACGATCGTTCGCTCAACGACGCGGTCCGCCAAAAGTTGGTCGGCCAGGAGTTGTGCCTGACTTTGTTCAAGAGATCCTTCAAGCAAGTATCCCCGCGCGGTCCGGACCCTCAATTCTGAATGAATCCCCAAGTCAGCGGCTTCCGCCGCTACCTGCTGAGCATCTTGATCGGGAAGGCCTTCGGCCGGATAGATTTCAATCTGCCAGAGCATCGCGTCGTTGCTTTCCTTCGATTAGAAGTTTCAATATCGCGCTGTCGTCTTCGCGTTCCAAGCCTTCTCGGAACGAGGCGAGCACATTCTCAAAGTCACTCAAATGGTTCAGGATACTCGTACGGTTCTGCTGCAAAATCTGTCGCCACAGCTCGGCGTCACCACTGGCAATACGCGTCGTGTCCTGCCAGCCGGTCGCTGCGAGATG
>JAKVAY010000099.1 GCA_022447185.1 Fuerstiella sp.
GTTGAGGGACCTTGCGTGACGCAATGAGCTCGCCGATTTCCCCCAGCAATCCACCACTGGTCACACCGTACGGCATGGAATAAATCACAATTCGACTCGGCAACTCGCGGCGGCCTTGTTTGTCGAATCGCCATTCGCCTCGCAGCCTGATTGAACCGCGGCCGGTTTCATAGGCGTTCCTCAGATCGGCGCGTTCTGTGATAATGCGTCCACCAAGCGGGAAATCAGGGCCCCTCACATACTTCATTAACTGTGCAACAGTAGCCGTCGGATGATTGATCAGATGTACACAGGCCTTCGTGACTTCGTGCAGATTATGGGGCGGCATGCTGGTGGCCATCCCAACCGCAATACCCTGTGTTCCGTTGACCAGCAGGGCCGGAAACCGAGCCGGCAGCACATACGGTTCTTCTGTACCTGCGTCATACGTGGGACGCATATCGACTGTGTCAAAACGCAACTCGTTCATCAGCTGTTCAGACAGAGCAGATAACTTCGCTTCCGTATACCGATCAGCAGCCTGCCTCAGCCCAACAACGGAACCAAAATTCCCCTGGCCAATCACAAGCGGGTACCGCAATGTGAAGTCCTGCCCCATTCTCACCAGTGCATCGTAAACAGCTTCACCACTGTGAGGATGATAGGAACCGGTTGTATCGCCGCAGATCTTTGCGCACTTACGAGTTTTTCCGTTGGCAAGCAGACGCAACCCATCATACATCACGTACAAAATGCGCCGCTGAACGGGTTTCAAACCGTCTCGAACATCCGGCAGCGCGCGCGATGTGATCACGGACAGTGCATAGTTGAGATACCGCCGACGGGTCTCTCCACTGATGGGCACAAACTGCACGTCGCCCACATCCGACAAATCGTTGTCGAACAATCCAGGTCTGCCGTTCTGTTTGCTCGATGACTTCCTGCGAGCCAAGTTTCGCTCCTTATCAGATCACGAGATATACCATCACCTACAGTGAGATCGTTGTCAGGAAACAATCCAATTTTATAGAATCACTGGAAACTGCAAAGCCAGCTCTTTTGATAAACAGTGTGTGAGAAGCTACCGGAGATTCAGAATCATCCTCTGCCGGTTTGATGGCTGAGGGATGAACCGAAGACTTGTGAGCGATTCTCGCCGGGCAAATTCTCAACTCTCGGTCGCTTCTTGAAAAAGTGATCCAGCCCCGGGTTGGAACACTGTTCGTAAAACAAATAACACACGGGGCGTCATAAGTGGTGTCCGGGAGGATCACCTCGGCAAGTTTCATCGTAAATACTGCACCAGGGAAAGCAGCCGAGATCTCCCAATTGGCAGCCAATCAGTTATCCAGGCCCCATTCCCCGTCCCAGCGTACAAAACCCTCGATCGCTTCGTACTCTGCCAGCCCCAGTGCGTCGTAGTCCGCGGCGGTCTTGGCATTCCGTGATTCAGCTCGCTGCCAGAATTCCCGCATGTCAAATCCGGGAAACAGTGCACGGTCTTTCTGCGATTCGTGCTTAAAAATCGCCTGCCGTTTGCGCTCGACTTCCGTGGGGCTCAGCGGAACGGCCATTTCGATCTGATGTATTGCCCATTCCTGCCATGCGCCGCGATACAACCACACCTCACTCATTGAGTACCAGTCATCATCACGACATTTGTCACAGGCCTGAATGATGGCTTTCAGACAGGTACGGTGAGTGCCATGAGGATCAGACAGATCACCGGCAGCATAGATCTGGTGTGGTCGAATACTGCGAAGAAGCTCCACGATGATTCTGACGTCCTCCGGCGTCAGCGGTTTTTTGCGTACCCGGCCTGTTTCGTAGAACGGAAGATCCAGAAAGTGCAGCCGACCATTTGGCACCCCGCACATACGTGCCGCCGCGCGTGCTTCGCCACGACGAATGATCGTCTTGAGCTTTTGAATCTCGGGAATGTCTACCTGACTGGGTTGTTTTTGACGAAGAAACTGTTCGACCTGTGATTCCAGATCTGTCACCTCAGTCGTGCTGATGTGGAATTCTGAACAGAGTTCCGCAGCAAATTCGGCAAATCGAATGGCGTCTTCGTCGAATACAGCGATGTTACCTGAGGTCTGATAGGCAATATGAACCTCGTGTCCCTGATCCGTCAGACGACTAAGCGTTCCTCCCATTGAGATTACATCATCATCCGGATGAGGTGAAAAACAGACGATTCGTTTGGGAAAGATATGGTCCCAGTTGCCGGGCCGATCGCCAGGCAGTTTGGCATAATCCGGTTTTCCGCCAGGCCATCCTATGAGCGTTCCCTGAAGATGCCGGAAGACATTCAGATTGATTTCGTAAGCTGAGCCATAGATTGCCAGCAGATCCTGCAGACCTTCTTCGTTATAGTCAGAATGTGTCAGCTTAAGGATCGCTTTCCCCGTTCGGTGGGCCAGCCAGATCACAGCTCGACGAATCGTCGGTTCGTCCCAGTCAACGACCCCAATCCTCCAGGGATGACGGATTCGAGTCAGCCCGGCGGCCGCTGCCTGATCAAGCAGGAACTCAACGTTATTGTGCTGCTGCAGATATGTGGCGGGAACCGCTGGACTGGGTTCGCCTTCGACCGTCCGCTGCACGATCTCCGCTTTGTTTTCTCCAAATGCCAGGATGAAGATCCGGCGCGCAGCCAGAATCGTTCCCACGCCCATTGTAATTGCTCGTCGCGGCACATTCTCTGCACCGAAAAAATCACTGGCGGCGTCTGTGCGCGTCACACTGTCCAGTGTGATCAGACGGGTCCGTGAGTGGTGATCCGACCCCGGCTCGTTGAAACCAATGTGACCGGTCCGTCCAATTCCCAGAAGCTGCAGATCGATCCCACCGACATCCAGAATTTGTCGCTCGTAGTCGCGACAGTACTCAGCCATATCCTCAACAGGAACTGTCCCGTCCGGAATATGCACGTTCGCATCCGGTATATCGATGTGGTCAAACAGATGTTCATTCATGAAGCGAACGTAGCTCTGCAGTTCCTCAGGCTGCATGGAATAATATTCGTCCAGGTTGAACGTAACCACGTTGGCAAAAGACAGCCCATCTTCGCGGTGCATGCGAATAAGTTCAGCGTACACACCTGTGGGAGTGGAACCAGTGGCCAGCCCGAGAACACACGTCCGACCCTCGGCAGCACGTTCGCAGATCAGCTCTCTGATCACTCCCGCAACGTAAGTCGAAATCAAAGACGCATTGGAAAATATCTCGCTGGGAATCCGCTCAACGGATGTCGCATTCATGACTTGATTACCCAGAAATCACCGCAAAAAACTGAACCACGGATAGTAGTGAACTACTCCGTCATCGACCAGGAAGCTCACACCGCCTGTTGTGCCTGTCAATGAGTCCGAAGCGGACAACTGTGTTTCGAGATCAATCGATCCCGGTTATACACATACTTGCTTGTCGCCGTCGCAGCAGAACTGTAGTTTGAATGGTTCAAATTCACGGGCCGAATCAAACCGAAAGAGCCAATATGGCAGGCAACGCGACAGTTTTTGACTACGAAACCATCGGAGACATCCTCATTGTTACTCCAGTTCGCGACCTAACGTCATTTCGTGACCAAGAACTTCGCAATGCCTACAATGAAGCTTACCGGCAACTCATGAACGACTCCCTGCGCCACCTCATCTTTGATCTGTCTCATCTGGATCACTTCGGATCCACCTTCGTCGGCATGATGCTCCGACTCGCAAAAAAATCCTGTGACAACGAGGGATCGACAGTTCTGTGTCATTTGAGTGACAACGTTGGCCACATCCTCAAACAGCTGATGCTGCTTGAAAACCCAAAGACGGATTTTTTATGGAAACGGACGGAGACACGTGCGAACGCCATTAAATGGATACAATCTCCGCAAGAACCCCACGGTCCCTGATGACTGATTTCTGACCGTGATGCAATTCGTCACCCTGAACCCCGCCATTGTCCGTGCAGGGAAATGCGGGACTGGAATCACTAAACCCTGAGCCTGCACGAAAGGATCGAAAGCAGTGCTTTAACCTAATGACAGGTCAATCACAGGCAAAGCTTTCGACACGAGTTATTTTTCGACCACCCATATGTTGCGATACATCACCTGGTTTCCGTGACCCTGCAGGTACAGGCTGCCAGGGCCCTCCTCTTCCGGATATTTCCCTGGTGTCCCGGTCTTCAGCTCAAGATTCTCGTGAATCACGATGCCATTGTGACGAATTGTGACTCGCGCGTTTTTGACCTTCTCACCATTCTTCCAGCATGCGGACTTAAAATCGATGTCGTAAGTCTGCCAAGTGAGCGGAGGAAAACAGGCGTTTACTTTGGGTTTTGCGATCGAATAGATGCCACCACATTCGTTATTCTCGCCTTCCAGCCCAAACGAGTCCAGTACCTGCAGTTCGTAGCGTCCCTGTATATAAACACCACTGTTCCCGCGCGCCTGACCGCGATCGTATGGCTGGTACGGAATGCGAAATTCCAGATGCAGACGGTGGTCACCAAATTTTTGTTTTGATTCGCACTCAGCCAGCAGCAGGTCCTTCATCCTGATCGTGCCATTAATAAAATTGTCCGCGGAGGATCCATCGAATAACACGATGGCCCCTTGCGGCGCCTCCTGTCCCAGCGACTTGCCCATACGCTCGACGCGTTTCAGTTCACCGAGCGGACGGTCGTCCGAGAAGATTTTCGCGACGTCGTCACTGATCAGAGCATATCCGGCGTCAGATGAAATTTTCGTGACGCCATTTTCAGCAGCACCATGGGCGAAAATCCGCCCGGAGCCGATGTATCCATCTCCTGGCAGGCCACCAGGATAAACGACGGATTTGAATTGATTGTCGCCCTGCGCGATCACTTGCATCCCGTGCTTCACCCCGTCAAGTTCGCCGGAATACTCACCCTGGATGTGATAGTCAGGAGTCACCTTTTCCGGATCAAGAATTACACGATTGTTGTCTCCGGCAAGGGCAATAGCCGATAACGGAGAAAACAGGACGACGAAGAGTACAATGAGCCGTTTCATGTGAGATCTCAAACTGGATACAGAGCCCGAACCTTAGAGTGCCTGCAGTTTATAACCATCAAGCGTGGCACTTGGTATCGAAAAGCGAATGCTTCATACAGGTATGAGATTCTGGATGGATCGAGCCATCCACTCTGCCTTCACGATTCCACCGATGACTCAGAGGGCTGGCTGTCAGTATGACCGGATGTCTGTGGATGCTGACGAAGTTGTTCGCTGACGCAATGATCACGAGGAATTGAACAGAGTTCACAGTTTGACACATCATCGCTGCCGGACATTGACGCCAGTCCTCCACAGCTGCCGCGAATCTGACGATTGCTGATCAAAACGCCAACACCCATGCCACCAACAGCAACAAAAAACAATGCACCGGCCGCTACGAACACAACCCACGATTCCGATACATCCTTTGAGTCCACTACTGTGTCTGAGTCTGTTGTAGCTGTGGCAAAGGTACCGATTCCATTCTGAATGACACTGCCGTCGGCCCCTGCTGTTTGGAACAACACCGAACAGTCCTCTTTTTCGGCCAGCGTGATTCCTCGCTCAAGTCCAAGAACCATCATTGCGGTCGCCAATGCGTCAGCCGTCATACAGGAGTCGTGAATCACGGTAACCGAAGCCGGAGGGTTCACTACAGGGCGACCCGTAACTGGATTAATTGTGTGCGAATATCTGGTCCCGTCTGCTTCGAAAAAATTTCGATAATCCCCCGATGTCGCAATCGAAGACTGTGTAACCGGAACAATTCGCGTCAGGTGATCATTTCTGCTGAGTCCCGAGTTTGGAGACTCAACACCAATCCGCCACGGGTCTCCTGACGCTTTGGCAATTCCCGCCCGGGTTTCTCCTCCGATATCCACAATGAAAGAAGGTCGGCCCGATTGGGACAGCATTTCGGCGATTGCATCAACAGCATACCCCTTCGCAATCGCTGAAAGATTTAACTGCACTTCTGTATTGCATTTTCGCAGCGCAGCCGGCTTGATTCGCACCTCGACATGCTGCATACCGACAGCACGCAACGCCTCATCGATCTCAACCTGATCCGGCACACCTGTCCCCTCCGGCCTGCCGAAACCCCATAAGTCAATCAATGGTGACACAGTGGGATCAAATGCACCTCCGGAAAGTTCGTGAATCCGCTTAGCCTCGTAAACGACCGATGCAAATTCAGGTGAAACTGGAAACCAGTCCGTTGAATCTGAACGGTTAAATCCCGAGATCTCTGACTCCGTATCCCACGTCGACATTTGTGCGTTGATCTCGCTGAGCTTTGCCGTTATCTCAGCCAGTATTCCTGACCTGGTATCACTAACGCGTGGCGCATCGATTGTGACAGAGAATCTTGTCCCCATCGTTTCGCCATCCACATGGAGACGGTCCGCAGACAACCGTCCCCATGTCATGACCAAAACGAATATGATCATTTTAGAATGCATCGCATTAAGTCGTATAAGACGCATAGCAACGGACGAAACGGGAACTGACAGGGCAAATAACACGTGTGCGACCGAACGCGAAGCAGAAGAGCATTTACTCGCTGGCACGGATTACGCGAATGAGGTGTCCAGTTCCACTCCTTATCTGTCTCGTCTTTTTTTTTCACCCGGCATCATGTTCGGATTGCCATTCCGTTCAGGCAAGGTTGAACTAACGGATTTGTTGTTATTCTCAAGGCCAGACACCAATTCGGTGCATGCAGGTCATGAACAATCGCGCCGCAAGCGTTGCCGGATACCTGACAAATGTTCAACGTCAGCCACCAAAATCGTCGTAAGCAATGTTTTCCGGCTCAACACCCAGACTGGCCAGCATATCCTGGCAGCATTTGAGCATGATGGGTGGACCACAGATGTAGTATTCACAGTCTTCGGGCGCCGGATGAGATGCCAGGTATTCGTCGTGCAGAACCTGGTGAATGAATCCAGTCAGCCCGGTCCAGTTATCTTCTTCCATGGGGTCCGACAGTGCGATATTGAGCTTGAAGTTGTCCGTGTTTTTTTCAAGCTGCTCAAATTCATCAAGATAAAACAGTTCCCGGACACTGCGTCCTCCGTACCAGTACGTCACTTTGCAGCCGGTATCCATGCTTCGGAAAAGCTCAAAGATATGCGACCTTAACGGCGCCATTCCTGCACCACCACCAATGTAAACCTTTTCGGCGGGTGTATCCTTGATATAGAATTCCCCGTAGGGTCCCGAAATCGTCACCTCGTCACCTGGCTTCAGATTGAAGATGTAGGATGACATCTTCCCAGGTGGCGTCTCAGGTGGATCCTTCGGCCCGGGACTGGCGACGCGAACGTTGAGCATAATGATGCCTTTTTCGCCAGGATAATTCGCCATCGAGTACGCTCGGACGACTTCTTCCGTAACAACCGATTCATATTTCCAGACGTCGAATCTGTCCCAGTCCTCGCGATACTCTTCTTCGATGTCAAAGTCGCGGTATCTGAGGCTGTGCGGTGGGCATTCAATCTGGATATATCCGCCGGCTTTGAACCCGACGTCTTCACCTTCCGGCAGTTCGAGCACCAGTTCCTTGATGAATGTGGCCACATTTCGATTGGACCGAACTTTACACTTCCATTTTTTAGTCTCGAACACTTCCGGAGGAACTTCGATCTGCATGTCCTGTTTTACACCGACCTGACACGACAGCCGACAACCATCACGTTCTTCCTTCCTGTTGATGTGGCTTTTTTCTGTATCCAGAATTTCACCGCCACCCGCGTGGATGTGAACTTTACACTGAGCACAGGTGCCGCCACCGCCACAGGCTGATGAAACGAAGATTCCGTTGGACGCCAAAGCATTCAGCAGTTTACCACCGGCGGGAACAGAGATTTCCTTCTGATCGTTGATCAGGATCTTGACGTCACCATCCGGTACAAGAAATTTATGCGCCTCAACAATCAGTCCGACGAGAACAACAACTACCCCCGTAAACATCAAAACGCCGAGCAGAATGGTTAACATGACGATATGCCAATAATGAAGTCAGCGGTTGCCGGAGATGGTGCCGCCATACGTCGACATGAACGATGCTTCCGCAGCAAACGGCCGGACCGTCTGTGACTGCAGCTACAATTTGATGCCGGAAAACGCCTGAAACGCCAGAGACATCAGTCCCACCACAATGAATGTAATCCCCAGCCCTTTCAGGCCGTCAGGAACGTTGCTGTAACTCATTTTCTCTCGAATTCCGGCCAACGCCACAATTGCCATAGCCCAGCCAAACCCTGAGCCAACTCCAAAAGCAACGCTGTCATCGAAAGCCATCCCTCGTTCAACCATGATCAATGTCCCGCCAAGAATCGCACAGTTGACAGTAATCAACGGAAGAAAAATTCCGAGACTGTTGTAGAGTCGCGGAAAGAACCGATCGAGCGTCATTTCGAGGATCTGCACCATTGCCGCAATCACTCCGATATAACTGATCAGACCTACGAACATCAAATCCTGCTCAGAAAGCCTGTCGTCTCCGGTCCAGCTGAGCGCTCCCGGAGACAACAAATACTGGTAAATCAGGTTGTTGATCGGCACTGTGATTCCCTGAATCACGATCACCGCGATTCCGAGACCGAGCGCGGTCTTTACGTTCTTTGACACCGCAAGAAACGTGCACATGCCCAGAAAAAAGGCAAGTGCGAGATTCTCGATGAAAATCGCTTTGACAATTATGCTGAGATAGTGTTCCACAAGCTCTGTCTCACCTGCCAACTTGTTCGGGTTTCATCGTTCGGATCACCCAGATAATAAGTCCGATCAGCACGAACGCACTGGGAGAAATCAGCAAAAGTCCGTTCGACACGTACCAGCCCCCATCGGTAACCGGATGAAGAATCGTGTATCCCAGCAGCTTACCTGAGCCGAAAAGTTCGCGAATAAATCCGACAAGAATCAGGATCATACTGTAACCCAGCCCATTCCCAATCCCGTCAAGGAAACTCATCCACGGTCCGTTCTTCATTGCGAATGCTTCAGCTCTGCCCATGACGATACAGTTCGTAATGATCAATCCCACGAATACCGACAACTTTTGGCTGACCGAGAACGCGAAGGCCTGCAGCAACTGATCCACAGCGATCACCAGCGACGCAATGACTGTCATCTGCACAATGATCCGGATTTTATGAGGGATGGCCTGATTGATCAGGCCGATCGCAGCCCCGGAACATCCGGTGACCAGCGTGACTGCGAGTGCCATCACCAGGGACGTCTCCAGCTTCACAGTCACAGCCAGAGCGCTGCAAAGTCCGAGGACCTGCAGTGCGATCGGATTATCATTGATCAACGGGTCAAAAAGGACCTGTTTGGCTGTCTTGTCGGCCATGAATCTTCTCGTGAAACCTTACTGCGTTGGCGTCGTGTCAGGATCAGAATCTGTACCGGGATTGCCGGAATCTGAGTCAGAAGTCGCAGCCGAGTCGGAGATGAATTTTAAATAGCGGCCAAAACCGTATTCACCAAGCCAAAACTTCAGCATTCCCGTCACCCCGTTGGATGTGATCGTGGCTCCGGACAGTGCGTCCACCTGATAACCGGTGGTCGCAGTCTTGGAAACTTCGACCCGAACATTCCAGTCCGCATCATAAACCAGTTTCCCAGGCCATTTGGCAGTCCAAAGAGGGTTCTCAACCTCGCCACCGAGCCCAGGCGTTTCACCGTGCTCGTAGTATGACAATCCTTTGATCGTAATGGACTCCGGCCCCTGTGCTGCCTGTGTCAGATCCAGGGCAATGAAACCCCAAAGTGTCGACCACAGCCCGTAACCTCGAATCGGAAGTACGAGCGTCTTCAACCGGGCGTCTTCCCGAACTTCATAGATTGTTGTGTATTTTTCTCGTTTGCGGATGCCGGCATCGTCACGTACTTCCACATCCCTGTCGAGTTCCGTCACCAGAGTATGCCATTGAGAATTACGGGCCGCTGCTTTTGGATCAAGTTCACCGGATCCTTCGTGAACCCGATCCGTAGACCGACTCCGCTCCAGATCAATGAAGACAGGCGTAATGTACTGTTTGTAGAACTCCTCCGCTTCCTGTTTAGTGTTGTCAATTTTGTTCCATAATCCTGCCGCCGTCAGGATGTTTTGCTGGCGAAATGCTTCCTTCTGTTCTTTCTGGATCCCTCGCAGACCCACGGCCAGTGAAGACACAACCACAGAACAAACCAAACACAACACCACTGCAACTTTGAATGTGTAAAGTGTGGATTCACGCTGCATCGCGGGCGGCCCTCCGCTTCACATTCTGGTCTTTCACGAAATAGTCAATCGTTGGAGCAAACACGTTGCCAAAAAGGATTGCCAGCATAATGCCTTCCGGAAACGCCGGATTAAGGACTCGTATAATGATTGTCATCACACCAATCAGAACTCCATAAATCCAGCGGCCCCTGTCCGTCATTGCAGCGGACACAGGATCGGTGGCCATAAAGACCAGGCCAAAGGCCAGACCTCCGGTCACAATGTGCATATGCGGCGGTACCTGAAGTACCGCGTTGGTGGTACTCGTGAAACCGTTGAGAACCATGGATAGTCCGATGGCTCCCGTCAGCACACCTGCCATGATTCGCCAGGAACCGACTCCGGTAATTACCAGAAAACCTGCTCCCAACAAACACGCCAGAGTAGACGTTTCACCCATTGAACCGGGAATCCAGCCCATGAACGCATCATACCAATCCAAGTCCAGCATGCGGATAACGTCTTTGTACGAGTTCGCGGACACCTCTCGAACCGATCCCATCGTTGTCAACAGTGTCGGCCCGGTGAAACTGTCGACGGCTGCGACCCAGACCTTGTCTCCTATGATCTGTCCTGGATAGGCGAAGTAGAGGAATGCCCGACCAGTCAGCGCCGGATTCAGGATATTCCGTCCGGTGCCACCGAAAACCTCTTTACCAATCACAACCCCAAAGCTGATCCCCAGTGCAACCTGCCACAGAGGAGTTGTCGCAGGCAGTGTCAACGGAAACAGCATTCCCGTAACCATAAAGCCTTCATTGATTTCATGGCCTCGTGCACAGCTAAAGATCAATTCCCAGATACCACCAACGATATTCGTTACCAAAAATACAGGGAAGAAGTACAGGGCACCGTGAACCACATGCCACATCCAGTTCCCACCCGATGCAGGTGCCCAGCCTATACTCTGAAGCAGGTTGGCTCGCCACCCAAGATCGGTGATCAGATCGTCCGCAGACATCCCGTTTTCAATAACGGTGCGTGCTGCAAGATTCGCCTGGTAACCAGTGTTCCAGCACGCCATATAAATGCAGGGGCTCAAAGCAATGACGACAAAAATCATCATCCGCTTGACATCCATGCCATCACGGACGTGGGCAGCACCTTTTGTTACGATTCCTGGTGTATACAGGAACGTATCGATCGCTTCGTAAACCGGATAGAGCTTTTCCAGCTTCCCCCCCTTGTGGAAAAGTGGCTCCATCTGATCCAGTTTGTTACGCAGGAATTTCATCGCAGCCGGAATTCTCACCCGAGACAGTGAGGCCTTATTAATCGGACTCGTGTGATGTGTGACATGTTCAGCCTTCCCGCTCGATTGTCGTCAGGCTTTCACGAAGCATCGGGCCATATTCATACTTACCGGGGCACACAAAGGTGCACAGGGCCAGATCTTCTTCGTCCAGTTCCAGACAACCGAGTGCCTGAGCTTCTTCCGTGTTCCCAACAATCAGTGACCTCAACAAAAACGTCGGAAGAATATCGAGCGGCATCACCTGTTCGTACATACCAATCGGCACCATCGCCCGCTCGTTGCCTTCCTGAGATGTCGAGAACGCAAATCGTCTCGTCCGGTCCAGCGCTGATGCAAAAATGCGTCTGACCGAAAATCGATTCGTCCCCGGTGTCAGCCAGCCCAGAAATTCACGCTGGTCACCTTCAGCAATAGCCGTCACCTGCAGATGGTAACGCCCCAGATAGCCGAAGACTCCCGACGACGCCCTGCCGCCAAGCACGCTGCCTGAAATACATCGGTGATTGCCAGCCGCAAGTCGGCCCTCGAAGAGTTCGTCAAGAGAGGCACCAATCCTTGAACGAACCAGTTGCGGATTTTCAACCGAAGGCCCTGCGACTGAGATGACTCGGTCAACCAACAGTTGTCCAGTTGTCATCAAATGACCAATCGCAATAACGTCCTGATAGTTGATAGTCCATACCGTTTTTGACGGTCCGACCGGATCCAGCAGGTGAATGTGTGTTCCGGGCAGGCCGGCAGGATGCTTTCCGTCAAACTCTTCCGGCTGAATGCGAGCAGCATCCTCACCCGGCAAAGTCTGAGCCGGTGGACGACACACGTAGACCGGCCCCTCCGTCAAACGTGACAGCGCCAGCAGACCGATGCGGAAATCGTGTTCCCGTTCACGAATGACCAGTTGCGGGTCCGCTGCCAGCGGGTTGGTGTCGATGGCCTGTACAAAGATTGAACGTGGCTGAGTCGCCGGACCCGGAACCCGGCTGTATGGTCTCGTACGGAATGAGGTCCAGAGCCCGCTGCTGACCAGGACATCGACCAATTCATTTCGGTCAACAGCCGGAAACTCTTTTTTTGCGAGCGTTGGAAACTCGATGGCTTCGTCGCCGTTGACATCGATAACAATCGACTGAAAAACTCGACGATTTCCTCGATTGACTTCGGAGATCTGCCCGGCTGCCGGACTGGTAAAGACCACACCCTCCGTTTTTTTGTCCGTAAAAAGAGGCTGCCCCCGTTTGACTGTGTCTCCAGGCTGCACCAGCATCGTCGGCTTCATACCGATATAGTCAGGACCGAGCAGCGCCACCCTGGTGACCGAGGGCCCGGCACTGATCGTCTGTGGAGGTTGCCCGGTGATGGGCAAATCCAAGCCTTTTGTAATGCGATGCATTGGTTCGATACAGATTGTTCGTGGCAAAATGACAGTACAAACGAGCAGATTCACTTCGTGCGATTGGGTAGCAGGACACAGTTCCCGCAATCGCTGCCACGAAGGACCAAGCACAACTATCTACAGAAAAACGCTGGTCGAACCGGGTCGGTGATCATGGACACGCCAACCAACCTTATATGCTCGCGCGTATCTTAGTCAGGCCCCCCTGGATTGGAAGCCCGATACAGTTCAGCCGGAAGGCACCAGCAGATCAATTCATGCGTTCCCGACCACGGGAACACTATTTCCCGACAACAAAGCAAGAGCGAACAGCGCCAACGATTCAAATCACTGCAGCTCAATTTCAGCCAGTCGCACCGCTCGTCAAGGAACACTACCGAGCATCAATCCACAAACATCAGCTCATTGCTCATCAACAATACCTGAGCAAGCTGTTCTGTCGAACCAGCTGTGAGAAACTCCATTGCCAGCTGAAATTCCGCATTCGACGGCGACCGTCCCAGCGATGCAGAATAAAGGTGATTGACTTTTTGCGGGGCAACAAAGCCATCGGCCGCTTTCCCAAGCGCCGCAGCAGCTCTGGCCATGAACGCCGAATTCATGGCAAATAGAGCCTGCTGTGGAACGGTCGTGTTCACGCGACGAGACGTCGATGTATCAGCGTTCGCAAAATCAAACGTCTGTACCATCGCCGGAATGTTCTGACGCTCCACAAACGCGTAAATCGTTCGTCGGGTATTCTCCGGATCCGTAATGAGCAATGGACGGCCATACATTGTTGCGTCCAGTTGACCGGATACGACCAGCAGAGTGTCGCGCATCTGTTCAAAATCGAGCCGCCTGCGGTTCGCATGCCACAGAAATTCATTCCTGGGGTCCGCTTCCAGTTGGCGCGCCATTTGAATGGTCTCGGGAATTCGTGACGCACGTTGGTAGGCCTGAGAAGACATGATCAGCTCATGAAGTGGTTTTGTCCTCCAGCCATTCTTAATAAAAGAATCGGCCAGATAATCGAGCAATTCATGATGCATCGGTTGCTCTGTTCTGAGGCCGAAATCACCAGGATTCTCAACCAGCGGCTCACCAAAATGATGCATCCAGACTCGATTCACCCAGACGCGCGCCGTTAACGGGTTATCTGCTGAAACGATGGCATCGGCCAGATTTCGCCGGCCACTCCCGTCAGGAAATTTCTTTCGAGGCTGTACCGAAAGAACCTTCAGAAATCGACGGTCGACAGGTGTTCCCCGTTGACCTGGGTCACCTCTCTGAAAAATCACAGGCTCATACAGAACTTCACTGTCCACCAAAACCATGGCACGCGACGGTGCATTCTGATGCTTCACGGCAATCGCATCGAGGTCACTTACCAGGTCTTCAAAATCAATCTTGTCGAATCTGGAAAGGTAGAGGCGGAGATCCTCTCTCGGAAACCATACCGGACTCTTACGTGACACCAGTAACGATCCCAAAGAATCATCTTTCAGCGCAAGCTCATGACGCTTCGTCTGAAACTCCAGCCTGCGTTGCTTGAGATCCGCAATCACAGCACGTCGACGTTGATCGGATTCCGCTGAAGCCTGGGGAACGATCTGCGGATTTCCGAAAATGGCTTGATCGTGTGATATCCCCAGTGATCCCTCTGTGACAACCAGGGTGAGAAAACGAACGTCTTCAGGAATCTCTACGTCTATTGCAACACCCACCTGCTGAGCGCGAACATTGTCATGTCCCAGGACCTTTCGACCGTCGAGATAAACACCCAAATTCAGCTGGCTTTCGCCAGCTGCGCCGGCATGACCAAATACGGTTTCGAATCGTGATAACCCGAAAACACATGCGGCCCGCATCGCCTGAATGTCGAATGTGATCCCCTTGTTCGCATGCATTCCCAGCATCCGGTTCGGAGTCACGGAATAGTCGATTCCATCGATTGAGTTGCTTGTGGCCCCTTTGATCGGACCAAAACGGAAATAATCCCAGGTCTGACCGCTGGACGCAGCAGTTCCAGTGATCAGATGACCACTCGAACTGATCGTTGCCGTACCTGTTTTCGGTACAAACACACCATCAATGAACTCACTGTCCGGCACTTCGATCAGCTGGTCGAAGCGCTCAATGCTCACAAACTCAGCCTGATCGTCTGTGAATTCTCCCGTGGCTGGCTGGATACCGCGACCTCGTTTGCCGCTTCCAACTCCATTGCCCCCGCCAACGAGATCCGCGATGCTGATCGCATCACCATTCAACGTTGCAAGACGAGCATCAATTTCGTCGATCTTTTCCGTCAGTTGTCTTTCTCTGTCCCAAACACTGCGGAGAATCTGTCCGTACGTTCGAGCAATCTGTTCAGGAGTTTTGGGATCGGCATCAATCAGACCGTCAATGATACGAGAATCCACACCACGTTCCCGCCATTCCTCTGCCCTCAACACAGGACTCTGCATCAGGTCGTGCCATGGTCCGAACACTGGATCGTCAGGAAACGCACGTCGTGCGACCAACTGCCGCCAGCGCCAGGTAATTCCAGGTCGCAACTGTTCCGGTACCAAGGAAAGAAAAAATATTGACGTCTCATCAATGTCAGGTTCGGTCGTGGCGACCCGGACCAGATAATCGGGAGTGCGATCTCGTGCAGTGTTGAGTGTCGATTTGATGTACCGTTCCTGATTCGCCCGAACTTCTCTGAGCTTTGCAGAGTACTCCTGTTCAAATCCCCTGCCGTCATCCAATACATCAGCAATCCGCGGACGATGGTATGGCTCGATACTGCTGGCAAACACCCCGTACAGTGAGTAGTAGTCAGCCGTGGGAACCGGATCAAATTTATGGTCGTGACAGCGTGCACAACTAACTGTCAGTCCCAGAAATCCTCGCGTCACGACATCGATCTGGTCGTCAATGACGTCATGACGATTTTTGTCAAACATGGGGCCAAGTGTGAGAAAACCCATTGCGGCCAGATCCGGTGAATTTTCCGGAAGCGACAACTGATCGGCGGCAAGTTGCTCCCGGATGAACTCGTCAAAGGGTTTGTCGTGGTTAAATGATCGGACAACGTAGTCGCGATACGTGTATGCAAATGGTCGAATGCGTTCGTCGCCATACATCAGGACGCCATCCTTGGCATCGGAATACCGAGCAACATCCAGCCAGTGACGCCCCCAGCGTTCCCCGTACCGCGGCGAGGCCAGCAACTGGCGAATCAGTTCAGAGAAACCTTCACGTAACGCCGTCTTCTGTTCAGAAGTTGGCGGCAGGCCCAACAGGTCGAATGTTGCACGGCGCAGCAGTGTGTATGGATCTGCACGTTCAGTGGACACGAAACCGGCATCACTGAGTTTTTGTCGGATCAGAAAATCAACCGGATGGACATCGTCCGGGATCTGAGGAGGATTCAAGGGCTGAAACGCCCAGTGAGTTTGTGAATTCGCATCAATGTCCGTCAGAATGTCTTCGCCCGTTCGGGGATCGACAGCCCCGTTCCGAATCCATTCCGTCAGCACCGCGATGTCCTTATCGGACAACTTACCGCCTGCTTCCTCCGGAGGCATTTTCAGGTCCTGATCCCGCCAGGACACGGCTCGAACCAGCAGACTGGACGATGGATCACCGGGGACAATGGCCGGACCGGCTTCTCCTCCTCGTTCCCATCCGGATTTCAGGTCCAGCCGCAGTTTTCCGGATGCTTCGACTTCGCCGTGACAGTCATAACAGTGATCAGCCAGAATCGGACGTACATGATTCTCGAAGAATTCCACGGTATCTGCAGGCTGGCTCGACGCCCGGGCCGTTCCGATGACGGTCAGAAACACCAGGAGGAGAACACATCGTGCGTTGTCGGTTTCGTGACTGATCATTGACGCATTTTCACGTGCATTGGTGAACAGATTCTATGACGGTCGTCGCCATACGCCTCGTTCAGTCCGTTTTTATAACATTGGGTTCATCTGACACAGGACGGATTTCTGGGTCAGCATCGCCATCTGTCTCGAAAAACCGTTACGGTCAACCTTACTAGCGTGGCGAGTCCCAAAGATTTCGTCAAGCGGATGTCAACGATGTGGTTTCCCGTGCCAAATTTCAACCACCGTCGCAGGGGCGGTCACGTGACCCGGCACGTAGTTCCGGTGAGACTCCGGTGTCTTCGGTTTTACCGGATGTGGTGATGTCGATCGTGGAAAACGTCAGGTCAGACAACTGACAGAAATCTCGCAAACAGCCGGTCTACTTCCTGGCGGGTTTCGTCATCAAGTTCCCAGGCGTTTGGCTGAACACGAATTGTGTTGGGGTACAGTCCGCGTTTGTGCAGGAGATATTTTTCGACCGCAAGGAATCCGTCCAGGCCGGCCTGGATCTGCAGAGTCACAATCGCACAAATCGGCAATGACAATTCGTAAATACGGTCTTCATCTCCCGACTCTAATGCGTTCCATAACTCGACAATCCCATCCAGTAATTCCATGCCCGGCATGGTTCCGACAATCCCACGGCGGTGACAGTCCACCAGACTGATGCCGCCGGACCCTTCAAAAATCCTTGCCGCTCCGTCTGTCGCATCCCGCAGTTTGGAAAGATTAGGCCCCAGAGGACTCGCTTCGGGCTTAAACAAAATGCGTTCAAACCCGAACTGATCCAACAGGCTTTGGTAAACCCGCAAGTCGATACTTCCACCCACGTAGCTGGATGCATCCTGTACGACCAGAGGAATTGACACGCTGTGGGCAATCGATTGGAAATAGGACAGAGTCTGCGCACTGTCCAGTCGGGTTGCCACCGGTGGAATCGCCATGACCGCTGAGGCTCCCAGTTCTTCAGCATGACGGGCAAACTCAACCGCCTCAGGCGTGCTTTCTGCACCTGCACTGATCACGGTGAACCCTCTCCCATCGACCGCTTCGCAGACTTCGGCGGCAAGTTCCCTTCTTTGATGATAACCCAGTCGCAGGATCTCACTGACCATGGCAACCACCACACCGTGGGCACCGGTCTTAAAAACCCAGTCAATCCCGGCGTGCAGAGTGCCATGGTCCAGATTGAGTTGTTCGGTGAACGGAGTTTGCAGAACCGTAAGAATGCCGTTCAGTTGTTGTTTATTCGTCGAGGACATGACGGATCGCTTTGGTCATACAGTCAATTGTGAGTTCCAGACTGCCGCGGTCAAATGGAGTCTGCCAGACAGGATAAACGTCGATGTCGTACAGGTCAGCGGGTGGTAAATATCCGATCGATCCGTTGATCAGATTCATACACAGGATCACGCGGTCGGGAAACTGTCGGCGTAATTCCTGCTGAAGAACAGAATACGGTTCACAGCAGCACCCAACCAGAACGGCGTCGCCAATCCGCCAGGCATGCACCGCCAGTTCCCAGGCGGGACCGTTACCGATGGATCGACGTATATCTCGTTTCCGTCGGAGTCGCTCTTCCTCTGCCCGCCCGTTGCAGGCGAGACGCTGCTGTTCCAGTTCCTCCGCAGTGGGCCAGTCTTTCAGCGGCAACGAAACGGTGGTCTGAAAGGCTCCCAGGGTCGGAGATGATCCCGACGGCTGATGACGCCATGCTGCCAGCGGCGATCCGGATTCCACAGCTTCCCGATAAACAAGCTGCGTCTCAGGAGGTTCCATATCCTCCAGGACCGATAATGCGGCAAATGCCAGCTGCCGGCCATGCCGATCGGCGACACTGGGGTCACCCACATACTGGTATCGAGGTGCGAGCTCTCCACAGGCACCCAGCATGAAGAACGTCGGTGCGCCTGTGTGGTTCTGTATCGTTTCCCGCATCGCTCCCGGGTAGTCGGCAGATATTGTGGTATTTTCCCATGCCAGTGTGGTGGGATGACAGGCATAGTTCACCAGGGTCGCACGAATGTTTCCACTGGAATCGGTAATCCGGCCCACCAGCAGTGTGTCGTCGGCTTCACAGTCGGGATTAAAGCCGCACAACAGGCGATCACGGCTGGTATCCGGATCGGGCAGGTCTCTCACAGTAGCCAGTCCGCATCGACCTGTGTTCCACTCGAGAATGCCGTCGGTCTGATCTGACATTGCCTGACCCACTGCCTGGACGGTGCGGTTGTACAGTGTTTCCATCCATTCCTGCAGCAGACCACTACCCGGAAGAAAATCATCCGGCTGCATCAGCGGCGGACCCGCATGCGTATGGCTGAGCGCAAAAATCAAGTCAGAAGATTCGACACCCAGTTCACGAAGCAGCCGATTGTGAAAATCGGCAAACACCTGCGGCGTTTTCCACCACCCCAGGTCTGCATCGATGAATATCAGGGGCGATTCGTCAGTCTCTGAGGCCAGAGTGAGCACAGAAAGAGTCAGTGATTGATGAACAGCATCAGCGACGTCGTGTTGAGCAGCACCCCAGTTACGAGAGTAAATCCCGATGACAGGTGTGATGTCCGTTCGGGCAATTCCAATCTGTCCCCGAAAAGATGCGTGGCGGAAATGACGTGGTACGTTCAACTGCATGGACTACCAGTCTCCCACAGCACCGTCGCGGTAAAACACTCGCTGAGGAATTTCCTGTTCAAACGGATGTTTGAGAACTTCCGCTTCATTAATAGAAATTCCCAGCCCCGGTTTCGAAGTCGCTTTGACCGTACGAGTGGATTCGTCCACCGCAAAACCCTCCTCGACCACGTCCTGACGCCATGGAACATCGTTATGCACAGATTCACAAATGATATAGCCGGGTTGTGAAAATCCGAACTCGAGTGATGCCGCTGTGCTCACTGGCCCCTGCGGATTGTGTGGTGCCAAAGCGATTCGATGAGCATCCGCCAGAGCGGCTATTCGACGTGCTTCACTAAAGCCCCCACAGTGCGTCAAATCGAGTTGACAGATCTCGCATCCCCTGACGGAGAACAAATCGCGAAAAGCTGCCAGATCTGTGAGACGCTCACCAGTCGCGATCGGTGTCGAGACAGCAGCATTAATTGCGGCAAGGCTCGCTGGGTTTTCCGGCCAGCAGGGCTCTTCAAAAAAATAAAGTCCGTAGGGCTCAAGTGCGGTGGCAAATCGCATCCCCATCGCTGGCGAGGGACGCGCATGACAGTCCACCATAATATCAATTTCATCACCAACGGCCTCTCGCATTGCAGAGACACAGGCTGTGGCCATATCAACCGGTTTCAGCCCTTCGATCGGCATGGTTGGGGGCACAGCCATTGACTTAAATGCGGAAAATCCCTCGGATACCGCTTCCTGGGCCAAATCCGAAAATTGTTGGGCATTGTCGACCGAAGTCTCGTAGAACTTCTCCAGATTTCCGCCGCCAAGGTGACAATAGAGTCGAATCTCATCGCGAACCGGACCACCCCATAACTGATGGCACGGCACGCCGTGGACTTTTCCAACGATATCCCAAAGGGCAAGGTCGATCCCGGAAATTGCGGTCGATCGCACGATGCCTGAACCATGCCAAAAATGCTGACGCCACATCATCT